>NZ_JAIVFS010000078.1 GCF_020829645.1 Nostoc mirabile CHAB5784
ACTTTTGCACTTGATGCTCTTCCCCGCTTTAGGAGATGAGTCCTCTACTCATGTTGGAGTAATCCTGGATGAGCAAGTCATGTCTTTGATTAAAGAATCCCCGTCTCTTTAGAGCGGGGAGTGTCAAGAATGCTTACTTAGTTGCAGCAACCGGGAAACTCTGGTAGGAGATAGTTTTGAAGTATAGATAGCCCCATATCATCGTTAAGCAGCCCCAACCAACCCAGACTATAAACGTAAGCGCCGCGATCGTAAGTTGCACCAGCCGAATTTCATAACGATTCTGGGGAGGACGCTGATGTTCTTGTTCAAACTTCGGCTTGGCTAGTTTTTCATAAAGTACTTTATTACCAGGAGAGATAGTCCGGAAAATGTGCATTCTCAAACTTTTCACAAAATTTTGGCGTGCCAACTCGTTGTGAGTGGGTTGCGGTAGCATAGAGTGTTGGAATTGTTGATCTATTATTGCTTTTTGCCAAACTTTTTAAGTATATTTACGCATCATTTAAGAACTTGGCTACTGTTTGTACATCCTTATCGCCACGTCCAGAGCAGTTAATTACAATCCGGGGACTGTCGGTTAGTTGGGGACACAGGGTTTCGAGGTAGGCGATCGCATGGGCTGTTTCTAATGCTGGGATAATCCCCTCCAATTTCGACAATCGCTGAAATGCCGCTAAAGCTTCTGCATCAGTCACACTATAGTATTCAGCACGACCAGTATCCTTCAAATAGCTATGTTCTGGCCCCACACCAGGATAATCTAAACCTGCACTAATTGAGTGTGCCTCAATGATTTGCCCATCCTCATCTTGCAGAAGATAGCTCATTGCTCCGTGCAATACACCAACTCGTCCTTTTGTCAAGGTTGCTGCGTGTTTTTCAGTATTGACACCTTCTCCTGCTGCCTCAATCCCAATGAACCGTATAGAAGGCTCATTGATAAACTCATAGAATAGTCCCATCGCATTGGAACCACCACCCACGCAAGCCAAAAGAATATCAGGCAATACACCCCACTTTTGGATTGCTTGGGCGCGAGTTTCTTGCCCGATTACTGCATGGAAATCACGTACCATCATCGGGTAAGGATGGGGCCCTGCTACCGAACCGAGAATGTAGTGAGTTGTTTCTACATTTGTCACCCAATCACGGATTGCTTCAGAAGTGGCATCCTTCAGGGTTCCAGTTCCCGCTTCCACCGGACGCACTTCTGCCCCCATCAACCGCATTCTGAACACATTTAAAGCTTGGCGTTCCATATCATGAACGCCCATGTAAATTACGCATTCCAGCCCAAAACGAGCGCAAACTGTAGCTGTGGCAACACCGTGTTGTCCAGCACCCGTTTCGGCAATAATCCGTTGCTTACCCATCCGCTTTGCCAGCAATACCTGACCAAGGGCATTGTTAATTTTATGAGCGCCAGTATGATTTAAATCCTCGCGCTTTAAATAAATTTGCGGCCCCGTGCGATCGGGACGGGCATAATGAGCAGTCAGGCGTTCAGCGAAATATAATGGTGTGGCACGTCCTACATAGTCCCGTAACAACTGCTGTAGTTCTGCTTGAAAACCAGGGTCATTACGGTATTGCTGATAAGCTGTTTCTAGTTCAGTAAGAGCAGGCATCAGCGTTTCAGGTACATACTTACCGCCGAAGTGTCCAAAGCGACCTAGCGTATCTGGAACCTGAGCAGTTGAATTTGGAGATAAGGGAGTGGTAGTCACGGGCTGTTTTAAATGACGGGAATGACTTAATTATTATAGAAAGTCTGGGGCATCTCTAGCTTATACCTGGGGACTGGAAACTAAATTCTTCATTGATACTCAAGGCCCAATACTTCGACTTCGCTCAGTACAAGTGCCCAGTGCCCCATGCCCAACTAGTTTGAATGCCTCGCAATGGATTTGTGATGTTAGCCTAGAAATTGATATCCCAGCAGAATGGTTGCGTAGAAGTTTCCACTGCCTTTGAAATTTTTCTTAAATATTCATTTTATGTCTTCTTCAAATCCTAAATCTTCTGACAAAAGCTTTGTCTACCGCGAATTTGGCAACGACAACTTTGCCGCCACAGAAAGGCCAATTCCAGAACTTCCTGCACAACAGCAAAATCTCAAAGTACAAGCTTCCCGCAAAGGACGCAAAGGCAAAACCGTTACAGTGATTAGCGGTTTTCAAGCCAAACCAGAAACCTTGGCTGATTTGGTGAAGCAGTTGAAAACCCAGTGCGGCACAGGTGGGACAGTTAAAGATAACGAAATTGAAATTCAGGGCGAACACAAGCAAAAAATTGTCGAGATTTTGAGCAAACTAGGTTACAAAGCTAAAATTAGCGGTGGCTAATCTTGAGTGCGGTTTACCGCATCTCAACCGTGATCTAGATTAAGAGAGGGAATGTTATCTTTGAAAGGTACAAATATGCTTGAGCAGTGGTAAATCACTTTGCCAACAAGCTGTTTTTTGTGAGATTAATAGGAGGTTTAAATGGATTTACTTCGGATTTTGTGTGCCATTTTCGTGCCGCCTCTGGGAGTTTTTTTGCAAGTAGGCTTTGGTATAGACTTTTGGATTAATATAGTTTTGACACTTTTTGGTTACATTCCTGGGATTATTCACGCAGTCTGGATAATTGCTAAGAAATAATTCTTCGTCGGGGTAAGTTTAAGGCTCTGCCTACAGTGATAAATTGAGTCAGAGCCTCAATGAATACATTTCCATGCAGAGTATGAAAACGAGGAAAATAAATTATCTGCAAGGTTACTACCTTGGGTAAAGCTCTGGAATCTAAAGATGTGGGCTTTTATGTGTCAAGAAATACTGGATTAGCTCTCATTTTTTAACATAGCATAGAGTCTAAACTCTAGAAGCAAGGGGCAAATGTGCAATTGCCATTCCACAGTTGATACCTTCAAATCTTTGATCAACCCAGTGCTTATATCTAGCACCCAGCCATGAACCATAGGCGCTTTTCGCTCATAGAGTACCTGACGCATGATGGAAGTTTGGTAAAGATTTTTTACTTGTGCTACAACGTTTATTTCTGCCAAACGATTCAAACGTTCTTCTCTTGTTGGCAAGGCATCAATTTCTTCTTGTTTCTGTAAATACAGTTCCCTAATTGGATTTACCCAGTTATCAAGAATTCCGATAGTTCTCCCCTCTAAAGCCGCTTTAATCCCTCCGCAATCGTAGTGACCACAAACGATAATGTGTTCCACTTGAAGATGTAAAATTGCGTATTCTAAAACCGCTAAAAAATTTATATCTGTTAGAGAAATCTGATTGGCAATATTACGATGTACAAATAACTCTCCTGGTTCTGTACGAGTAAAACTTGTTAATGCCAAACGACTATCAGAACACCCAATGTATAGAAAAGGTGGTGTTTGTCCGCTTGATAAGTCTTGAAAGTAAGTTGGGTCTATTGCTAGTTTCTCGGCAACCCAAGCCTGATTATTTCTGAAGAGTTCATCAATACTGTTATATTTCATCTTTCGTCAAATTCGAGAGAGAATATCATAAATATTTTAGCTGATCTACAGTTTTCTATAAATCAATATGAACTTTTCCCCATCTAAAATTTTTATAAAGATGAGATTTTTTCTATAGCATTAATAAAATTATTGTATAAATTGTAAGCAATTGAGTTAGTATTTAGATAAAAAATAACTACAGCAGTTCTGATTTGCATAAAGTACATTTTTAAACCTCACCCCCAACCCCTCTCCGATGCTTTGGAGAGGGGAGTGTTTGCACCCATCAAATACGGGGTGAGGTTCAGACTGTATTGCACCATTCGTGAGAACTGCTATATGTATAACTTTAGAAAAGTAGCTAAATAAAGTAAAATTTTTATCAAATATAATTTAAGCGTTCAGACTGACTACCGATTTAAAATCCTCATCTAGCATTTATAGATACTTTTGCAAAGCAGAGATTGTGTAAGCAGAATCATTTTAATCCCATCCCAAACTGTGCATTTTAGTCAAGCAAGTGCGGCGGAAGTTTTGAATACTGATTCGTTCAATACACAGAAACATTTTCTAATGGTGGTAAGTTAAATTAACAAAGATGCCAAATCTGAGGCTGAGATATTAAGTTATCAGCTTCAATCGGGGGCAACAACTTTGTTATCCTGATGATGGTTGATTGACCAACGGTGGTCAACAGTCATAGAGGAAAACTCGCAAATTTCTTCTAGGCGTTTTTGCTGCACGGCAGCTTTACGCAGAGTAATAATTAGTTGATTTACCTGATGCCGTAAATCTGGATTATCATTTACAGCTAACATGGTTTGTCTTTCTAAAAGTTGAAGTATAAGTTCGTAGTGAATAGGAGAAGGTAGAGGAATTTGCTCCATGAAGTTAAACTTTGATTTCATATTTGAGATTTTGTATTAGTCAGAGTTGGTTTTTTGTTAATAAATTGTTACATAACAAATAACTACTTGCTTATGGCTTTGATTTGATTAGCAATGAAAATTTGGCAAAGGTATGATGATAGTTGATAGCAATGTGCTGTCTGTCCACGCATAGTGTACCCAATTTACCAACTATTGTATGCAGTTAGTTGCCCTGCGTTTCAGGGGTGTAGGGGAGGTGTTTATTTCAAAAATTCCTCGGCAATATTTGGGCGATCGCAGCGCCGGGATCTGGTTGTTTTACCAAAGATTCTCCAATGAGTACAGCCGATGCACCTGCTGTCAGTACCATACTCAGATCATCTGCGTTGTGTAGTCCTGACTCGCTGACAACAAGGATGTTTTTCTCCTGCAATTGGCTACCCCTTGCAGCTAGAAGTTGGCAAGTAGTTTGCAAGTCAACAGAGAAATCTTCCAAATTGCGATTATTGATTCCGACTAAGGAGACTCCATCTAAAGCTAACACACGGTCAAGTTCTGCCAAACTATGCACTTCAACCAAGGTTGCCATTTTCAGGTTGTTAGCAATTTTAAGGAAGTATTTCAAATCTTGATCGCTCAAAATAGCGGCAATCAACAAAATAGCATCTGCACCCTGAACTCGCGCCAAGTATATCTGGTAAGCATAAACGATAAACTCTTTGCACAGTAAGGGCAAATCTACAGCAGCCCGAACCTTGGCTAAGTTTTCAAAACTACCTTGAAAGAACTTGACATCTGTCAGCACAGAAAGACAACTAGCGCCACCTTGCTGATAAGACAGGGCGATCGCTACTGGGTCAAAATCTTCTCGGAAAACGCCTTTGCTAGGTGAAGCTTTTTTAACTTCGGCAATCAATGCTGGCTTTGTCTTACCTTGACGCAAAGCGGCGACAAAATCACGGGTTGGCGGCGCAGTCAGTACCTGCTTCCGTAATTCTTGCAAAGGAACTTTTTCCCGCATTTGGTCATATTCTACTTCTTTCTGCCAGACAATTTCCTCCAAAATGTGGTTTGGCGCTGCATCAGGTACGACAGCCTGATAACGCAATATCGATACATCAATAGCTGGGTTAGGTGAACGGCGACGGATTTGCATAATTTGTCATTTGTCATTAGTCATTGGTCATTGGTCATTGGTCAGAGGTCATTTGTCCTTGTTTATTAGCAAAGGACAAATGACAAAGGACAAATGACTAAATGGCTCGTTTATAAGCTTCGTCTAGCACTTCCGAAAGTGTCGGGTGTGCGTGAACTAGATGTGCGAGACTTTGGACAGATTGACGGTTTGCGATCGCAGCTGAGGCTTCATGAATTAAGTCTGAGGCGTGCAGTCCGAAAATGTGAACGCCCAAGACTTCTCCGGTGTCTTTGCGATATATCACCTTGGCAATACCATCGGCTTCATTTTCTGCCAACGCTTTGGAATTCCCTTTGTAGTAACTCCGACTTGTGGCGATTTCAAACCCTTCGGTTTGTCCTAACTCCTTAGCTGCGGTTTCTGTTAAGCCCACATAGCTAACTTCTGGGTGGGTAAACGCCGCCGCCGGGATGCTGCGATAATCTACTGTTCTTTCCCTCCCAACTATATTTTCTACGGCGATGATGCCTTGAGCAGAAGCCGCATGTGCCAACATCATCTTCCCATTAGCGTCGCCAATTGCCCACAAATGCGGCACTACTTCACCGACTGATAGTACTGCCATGCGATCGTCAACCGGGATAAAATTCCGCCGATCAACTTCCACACCCACAGATTCCAAACCAAGATTTTTGGTCGCTGGGATGCGTCCTGTAGCCACCAAGCAAGCATCTACTTCGATGACATCTACATCTTCTTTAGTTTTGAAGTCTGCTAATTCAATCACCACTGGTGAACCAGGGATGACTTTTTTAGCGTATATCCCGACTTTCGTTTCAATATCGCGGGGAGTAATCAGTACCCGTTCGGCAAGTTTGGCAATGTCTCGGTCAAATCCTGGCATTAACTGATCTAGGGCTTCAATCAAGGTGATTTCGCAACCCAAAGCTGAGTAAATATCAGAAAATTCTAAGCCGATGTAACCACTGCCAATAATTGCCACCCAGTCTGGTAGCGACTCCAACTTAACGCCTTGATCGCTGGTAAAGACAGTTTTTCCGTCTACTTCAATCCCTGGAGGCACAAAAGGAATTGAACCAGGGGAAAGGATGATGTCTTTAGCTGTGACGGTTTTTTCACCGCCGTCTCCGGTAACAGAGACTTTTTGCGCCCCAGCGATTTTTCCCCAACCGTTGATAATATCGACTTTTAGACGTTTGAGGCTGTTGGTTAAGTCGCCTTGAATTTTTGAGACGAGATCATTAGCATGATTAGCGATCGCTTGGCGATCAAATTCCACGCTACCAATTTGAATTCCCAGTGACTTGAGGTGGTGGGCATTACGTAACTCCCGCACACGTCCAGATGCTGCCAGTAGCGCCTTAGAAGGAATACAGCCCCGATTAACACAGGTTCCTCCCATATCAGCAGCTTCAATAATCGCTGTTTTCAGACCGCAACTTACGGCGTGTAAGGCTGCGCCATGCCCGCCTACACCAGCGCCGATAATTACTAAATCGTAATCAAATTCTTGACTCACGTTAGTTTCCCCGTGTGCTTCGCCTATTTATTCTCAACTTGACCGACAATCAGCGCAACCCCTTTAACAGTTATCAGTTATCAGTTTTATCACTTGACTCTAAATCCCTCACCATAGACCATCAGAACTGTTCACTGCTGACTGTTTACTAATTTCAGGTTCGGGTGTTGCTTCAAATTATGATTCACTCGCTTTTGACGAAAATATGGATGTTTCCAGTAATTATAGTCAAATCTATATATACTTATTTTTTGGATACTACAAAAGGACTGAGGGTAGCCCTGTCAAGCTGATATGTAGCTTTAATTTCATATTATTAATTCAACTGATATCTTGCACCATTCTCCATTAGCACCATTGCCCGCCCAAAGATTTCTTTCTGAGCTACCACTTAAGTGGACTCAAAGCTTTGCTTTTAGCATTCTGAGACGGTTGTTGGCAATGGTGTAAAATTTCAATTCAACCTAAACTTCACTGATTCTTTTTGAATTCGGATAGAATTCGGAAAATTCCGAGTTTTAACTCCTGTCCGTGGGTTTAAGTCCCCGGTTCTATAAAAATTTTGTTTTGTGTTGGGGTTAAATCTCCATTACAAAACTTAATTACGAATTACGAATTACGAATTACGAATTATTTAATTCTCCCCTGCCCAATGCCCCATGCCCATAACTTTGAATTTCTTTACAGTACGTTAGCCTAACACCTAAGCTGGATTTAGGATTCATCCAGAAGATTTACGCAGGCGATCGCTCGATGTCTATTCCCCAAATTAGTGAATTTACTATCCGCCGTCATGCCAACGCCAAATCTTTCCAACGGGGCGAGGCATACTATGAGGCTGGTGCTGTCAATACAGTTACCCAACGTGGTGATCTGCTTCAGGCAGATGTTGTAGGCAGTGAAGCTAAACCTTATCATGTCAACCTGAGTTTCGATAGCAGTGGGTTAACCTCAGTCAACTGCACCTGTGCCTACAACTTTGACGGGTGGTGCAAACACATTGTAGCGACGATGCTTGTTTGTGCGCGTAACCCAGAAAACATTGAACAACGCCCCACTCTAGAAGAACTACTTAATCACCTGGATGATATCCAAACTCAAAGACTGCTGCAAGAGTTGGTAAAAGAATACCCACCACTAATTGAGGCGATTGATCGCCATGTAGCTTGGATGACTAATCCTGCTACCCAGCAAAAAAACACAAAACCTGTGCTCCACATCACTATTGATCCAGCTCCCTTTCGGCGGCAAGTACGGCAGATTCTCAAGAATACCGTGCGCTACTTTGAGGAGGGGTACGAAGAAGATCCAATTGGTGAAGAATTGCTGAGTGTAGTGCAAACTGCGGTAGATTTTAGCGAACGGGGAGAGGGTGAAAATGCGATCGCTATTTTAGAAGCGATTACCTCTACCTGTGTGGAAAATTGGGATGATGTTGCAGAATACGGTGCCGAAAATGATGAACTTATCGGGGAATTAAATAATGCCTGGTGTGAAGCAATTCTCAGTGCTGAACTCACCCCAGAAGAAAAAGTTGATATTCAAATAAATTTAGAAGCTTGGCAAGATGAGTGGAATGCTGATTTTGGCATGATTATGGAAGCTTTACGCCAAGGTTGGGATTATCCACCACTGGTGCAAGTTCTCCAAGGTAATATTACCGAAAGGGGAGCTTGGGAAGAAGACGTGCCAGACTACGCGGATGATTTGGCACTAATTCGGCTAAAAATCCTCGAACGTCAAGAACGTTACCCAGAATACTTATATTTAGCAGAAGCGGAAGGACAAACCCAGCAGTATCTGACAATGCTAGGGCGTTTAGGCAGGGTAGAAGAAGCAATTGATGCTGCTCAAACCCAGATGAACTCAATGGAAGAGGCTTTTGCCCTAGCGAAAACACTAAGCGTTCAAGGAGCATTACAGCAAGCACTAGATATAGCCCAGAGTGGATTAAATTTACCGGGTAATTGTCAGTACGAATTGGGGATTTGGACAAGTGATTTGGCTGTTGAGTTAGGTAATCATAAAGCTGCTTTATTAGCAATCAAGGCGGCTTTTCAAGTGAAACCCTCCTTTTTTGACTACCAAAAGATGGCAGAATTGGCTGGGGGAAACTGGGAAAGTGTCAAAACAGACCTGTTGAGAATTATTCGTACTGATAGTGGTGGGGGAACAGAATCAGCCAAGGTGGATATATTCTTGCATGAGGGGCTAATTGATGATGCAATTGCGATCGCTAGTGAACTAAGTTCTTATAATTCAGAATTGATTCACCGAGTCATGGATGCTGCTATCCCTCACAATCCTAATTGGGTGATTGCTAATGCTCGTCGCCGTGCCGAAAAGATTATAGATGCAGGTAAAGCCGAATACTACTACTACGCAGTTGAATGGTTGAAAAAGGCACGTAATGCCTACTTGAAATCTGGAAATAAAGCTGACTGGTTAAGCTATCGTCAAAACTTGATGCAAACCCACGCTCGTAAACGTAAATTGATGGGAATGTTTCAGCAAAAGGATATGAATTGACATTCCCCCGGCTTGAAGCCGTGGGATTCTTGGTTCATCCAGCCGACTTATCTCAACTTGTTTCCAAGTCTAGACAGAGGTCGTTCTGTCCCCAAGCGTAGATCCCGGTGTGCCCCACCGTTCTTAATGATTTAGCTAAAATATTCAGTGCTGCATTCTCATCTCGGCATAACTGGGCACCACAAACACATTTATGAGTACGAGTGCTAAGAGTTTTCTTGACTTGCCTGCCGCAAGATGAGCAATCGACGGTGGTATATTGAGGAGGGACAGCAACAGTTACCTTGCCATAAATATTTCCAAAATATTCAAGCCAACATCGGAACTGATACCAGGCAGCATCCCCAATACTTTTAGCTAATTTGTGATTTTTGACCAGATTATGCACTTGCAAATCTTCATAAGCAATCAAGTCTGCCGACTGAATAACGCATTTTGCTAACTTCACAGCAAAATCTTTACGCTGCCTACTGACTTTCAAGTGAATTCTTGCTAATTTCTCTTTAGCTTTTTTGTAGTTATTAGATTGTGGTTGAACGCCAGTCGCTACAACGGGGGAAACCCCCACAACGCGCTGGCTCCCCTTGCGGAACTTTTTGGATACTTGTCTTTGTAATCTCTTTAGTGCTTTCTTAGACTGACGCAAGAAACGAGGATTATCTATTTTGTTGCCATCTGAATCTGTGTAGAAGTGAGTTAAGCCAACATCTAACCCAACTAAAGGATTCAGGTTTTCACTGCGTAAGTCCTAATGCAGATCGAACACCATTAATGCTTTTAAGTCTGCAATAACCAGTTGATTTAGCTTTTAAATTGAAATTTGCCCAAAATATCAACTTTAGTGACAAAAGATGAAGTAAGATTCACATCTGAAACAGTCGCCGTATAATCCCATAGTTTCTGACAAAAAATAGCCCGGTGCGATGATTGATAAATATCCTCTGAATCTTATAGTGTCCTGCTTACCACTGAGTATGCTTCTATTACTTGGCAGCATAACTTCTAGTCCACTGAAAGCTCAAGCTGTTGATACTACACAATTACCAACTAGTAATTTCATCCTGTCACAACAACAACTCCCAGCACCACAGGATGTCCAACCACAGGATGTCCAACCACCCTTACCTTCGCCAATTCCCTCACCTGAACTACCACAGCCACTTCCCCCACCAGCAGAACTATTTCCACCCTCTGCCCCAATCACACCTGAGGAACCACTCCCTGGCAACTTTCCTCAAAATATTGTTGTTGAACGGTTTGAAGTTGTTGGTAGCACAGTCTTCAGTCCCGAAGAGTTAGCCCTCGCCACTGCTGAATTTACCAAACGACCGATCTCACTGACCCAAGTGTATCAAGCACGTTCTAAAATTACTGATTTATACGTCCAAAATGGTTACATTACTTCTGGTGCTTATATCCCACCCCAAACAATCCAATCCGGTGTTATAAAAATTCAGGTGGTCGAAGGTAAATTAGAAGATATCCTGGTAACTGGAACTCGGCGGTTGAATCCGAATTATGTCCGCAGCAGACTAGCAATAGCTACATCAGCACCTCTGAATCGGCAACGTCTACTAGAGGCACTACAACTTTTACAACTTAATCCTTTGATTCAAAACGTCTCTGCTGAACTCTCGGCAGGATCGCGGACTGGTGAGAGTCTCTTAGAAGTCAAGATCAGCGAGGCAAAAACCTTTAGTAGCCCAATAATTCTTGATAATGGGCGATCGCCTAGTGTTGGCAGTTTCCGCCGTGGATTACGATTGAATGAAGCCAACTTACTCGGATTTGGAGATAGTCTGAGTTTAGGATACACCAACACTGATGGTAGCAACTCCTTTGACGCTAGTTACACATTGCCTCTCAATCCCCGCAACGGAACGCTTACCTTTAACTATGGCACTACGTCAAGCAATGTTATTGAGCCTCCTTTCGACTTCCTAGATATCGAATCGGCTTCTCGCTACTACGAACTGACATTCCGCCAGCCAATAATCCAAACTCCTAGACAAGAATTCGCTTTGGGGTTAACAGCTTCCCGACGCGAAAGTGATATCTCGTGGAGCCCAGAATTTGAGTCCCCCCCCTCTGGCCTTTCGCCTGGATCTGATGAACAGGGACGTACCAGGGTATCTGCCTTGCGATTTTTTCAAGAATGGACGAATCGTAACAGCCGTGAAGTCATTGCTCTACGCTCTCAATTCAGTTTGGGCATAGATGTGTTGAATGCCACGATTAATCAGGATCTTCCCGATAGCCGTTTTTTTGCTTGGCAAGGGCAAGCGCAGTGGGTACGCCTTTTAGCTCCTGAAACCTTACTTTTATTTCGTTTAAATACGCAACTAGCATCCACAACACTATTACCTATAGAGCAAATTGGCTTAGGTGGACAGGATAGCGTTAGGGGTTACCGTCAAGATTACCTGCTAACAGATAATGGCACTTTTGTTTCTGCGGAAGTTCAAGTACCGATTCTGCGCTTACCCCAGATAGATAGCATATTACAGGTTATCCCGTTTGTGGATTTTGGTGTTGGCTGGAACAGTTCTGGTAGCGAGAATCCCGACCCTAATACTCTAGCTGCTGTTGGTCTGGGGTTGCGTTGGTCACAAGGCGATCGCTTTACCGTTCGTCTTGACTGGGGCATTCCTTTAGTATCTGTTAACTCGAATGATAGAACATTACAAGAAAACGGGCTGTATTTTAGCTTATTTTATAATCCTTTTTAAAATTTAGGAATCTCTGGCTACATCCATCAGGGTTAGCGATGAGAGGATGTCAATCTCCTTCTCTACGATAGGCTGCGCCAACCAGGGTTCTTGCTCCATTAAAGCAACTGGCGTGCGATTTCAAATGCTCAGATATTTTTTCCCCAGTGGGATGCGCCCAATTAATTTAATTCCTGCCTTGCTCTAATCTATAGGACTGCTATTTGATTGCGTGAAAAAACTCGCCCTCAACTCGAAAAGGCTGATTCCCTACTCCCTGCCTATCGCGCTTGCGTTGCGCTTCTCTGCGAGACGCTTCTCCTGACGGAGAGGCTTGTCTGCGACACGCACTCGCGTTCGCCAACGCGAACGCGCACCACGCAAAGAAGTTCAGAAATCAAATCGGATTGCTATATTTCGCAAAATTCCGTAAAACAGAACTATTTGACTGATTAAAAAATAAAAATCAGCCCGTTATTTAATTCAGAGTTTCCTCACCACTCAGAATTAAAATCCGCAAATATACCATGTGTTCTATTCAGTGTTTGATTTTATTCTGGGTATCCTAAGAAAGACAAGGTTAGATGATATGGACGAAGAGGGGAAGTTTAGAACTTATGTATGAGTAGAGAAAACAGCTAGAACTTCTACCGTAAAACTGATTGAACAATTAGTCATCTCATTAGGTATTGGAACTTGTGGGAGTAGGATTTTTCAGACTAAGACATAAAAATATGAGAATTTGAGGAACAGCCATGCTAGGAAACGAGCGGGAAAAAATACGCCATCTGCTGGTCATCCAAGACCTGCAAGGCCGGCAAACTGTCCCCTTGCGAGAGACTACTTATTCTCTGGGGCGGCATCCCGCAAACACTATTATCTTGTCTTCCCGGTCAGTATCAATGCAACATGCAATTTTATTGCGAGTAACTGTTCCAGAGACTGATCAATATGGCTTCCAGATTATTGATGGCAACTATAAAGGGAAAGGGAGTACTAATGGCTTATTTGTCAATGGCACTAAATGCTTCTCCCATAATCTCAGAAATGGAGATGTCATTGCCTTTGGCAGTAATCAAGCTCAAGCTAAATATTATGCTATTTCCAACATTTCAGAAGAAGCATTTTCTGAATCTTTTGATGTTGAAGACTTATCTGGTTTCCTATCAGAGCAAGGCAGTCCTGCCAATCCTTTTCAAACTTTAGCTATCGATCCCAGCTTTGAAGTAGCTAGTGAGTCTGCTCTAGCTCGCCTAGCATCCTTCCCTGAACTTATCCCCAATCCAATCATTGAGATGGATTTGGAGGGAAGAGTCACTTATCTTAATCCAGCCGCAACTCTCAAGTTTCCCAAACTTAGGGAAATTGGAATAAAACACCCGATTTTAACAGGACTCCTGAGTACAGTTAAGAATCTAGAAAAAAATTCTTTTGTGCGGGAAGTAGAAGTAGGTACAGAAGTTTTTGAACAATCCGTTCTCTACTTACCTGAAAGTGATTTAATTAGAACTTTTATTATTAGGGATATTACAGAGCAAAAACAAGCTACAGCCGAACTACGTCAGCGCGATCGCTTGCTACAGGCAGTTGCAGAAGCCGCAAATTATTTGCTAAGAGAAATGAATTACGAAACTGGTATTGATCTAGCTCTAGCTGTATTGGGTGAAGCTGCCAAAGCAGATCGTGCCTATCTCTTTCAGAACCATCCTCATCCTGCTACAGGGGAAATAGCAGTCAGCCTGCGGTTTGAATGGACACATCCTTCTATTGAATCTACTTACCAATATTGGCAGAATCAGCCTTATCAAGGTTCTGGATTAGCTCGTTGGTACGCTGTTCTCTCTAGCGGCCAGTCGATTAGCGGACTCACGCAACAATTTCCTGCCGCCGAACAAGAATTCCTGATTCGAGATGGCATTCAATCCCTTCTCCTGGTACCTCTTTGCTTGGAAAAAGAGTTCTGGGGTTACCTTGGCTTGGCAGACTGCACCTTTGAGCGTCATTGGTCAAAGCACGAAGAATCTACCCTTTTGACGATGGCTGCCAGTATCATTGGTGCACGGCAGCGTCAGCAAGTAGAAGAAAAAATTCGCTATCAAGCCCTACATGACATGCTGACAGGGTTGCCCAATCGCCTACTATTTAATGAGCTGCTTAATAAAACTCTCCCCAACGCCACTCGGAATGGTGAAAGTTTAGCTGTGATCTTCCTTGACCTGGATCGCTTCAAAGTGATTAATGACACTCTGGGGCACACTCTGGGAGACCAATTGTTACAAAGCCTTGCTCAAAGATTACAAGACTCACTCCGAGGCGGAGACACTATAGCCCGTTGGGGAGGTGATGAGTTCACTATCTTACTCCCGCGAGTCAATGATATTCAAGAGGTAACACTGGTGGCGTATAGAATATTACAAGCATTGGAGGATGCTTTCCATCTCCAAGGGCATGAACTTTATGTGACTGCCAGCCTCGGTATTGCGTTGCTTGATAACAACAGTCCTGACGCCGAAACACTAATCCAGCACGCAGATGCCGCTTTGTATTACGCCAAAGACAAAGGGCGGAATAACTACCAATTCTACAGTGTTTCCCTGAGTGCGAAAAATCCTGAACTCCTGACTTTAGAAAAGAGCTTGCGCTATGCCCTAGAACGCAATGAATTTACGCTGTACTATCAGCCTCGTGTAAACATTGCCACAGAAGAAATTACTGGTATGGAAGCTCTATTGCGTTGGCAGCACCCAGAGATGGGATTGGTCGCACCCAGTGTTTTCATTCCCCTGGTCGAAGAAAGTGGATTAATTGTCCCTATCGGTGAATGGGTGCTGCGGACAGCCTGTATTCAAAATAAAATCTGGCAAGATGCAGGATTTCCACCCATAATGATGGCTGTCAATCTTTCTCTTAAGCAGTTTTGCCAACCCAAATTGGTGGAGACTATAGCTACAGTTTTAGAACAAACGGGTCTGGAGCCGCAGTTTTTAGAATTAGAAATTATGGAAACTACAGCTATTGAAGATTTGGATTTTACCAGAACGGTGTTAGAGGATCTACAGGAGATGGGTGTTTACATCTCCATTGATGACTTTGGTACGGGTCATTCCTCGCTCTCGCGTCTACAGCTTTTGCCACTCCACAATCTGAAAATAGATAAATCTTTTATTCAATATTTGACGCAGGATGCCAAAGTAGCTCATATTATCAAGGCGATAGTTACCTTGGGACACAGCTTGGGATTGAAGTTGATAGCCGAAGGGGTAGAAAAAGTAGAGGAACTGGAGTTTTTGAAATCTATTAATTGTGAAGATGTACAGGGCTTTTTATTCTACCGGCCACTTTCTGTCCAGAAAGCAACTGAAATCCTCGAAAGTAAACGACCAACGCTCTAGCACCGCAAGGCGGAAGTCACGCATTCACGCATTCAAAAGTATTATGGAATAAGCTATTGAAGAATTTTAAATGGTTGCTCTATTTACTTCGTTCTGTACTAGTACTAAAGAAAAACTGTTTGTACAAGTGACGATACAATAGCATTGATTGTCTTGCTGTCAACCTTTTTCGTCTTATGCTGCCAGTCATCTATTCCGACGAATTTTTAGATCACAAGACTGGAAAATACCATCCTGAAAGACCAGAACGTTTAAGTGCGATCGCCACTGCCCTAAAAGCAGCAACATTCGCAGATAAAATTGACTGGCGATCGCCCACACCAACATCAGAACAGCCATCGCTGATGTCTGTGTTAGTTAGAGCACATAGCCCAGCCTACATCAAAAAACTTTGGCAAATCGCTTCTAGTGGCGGCGGCCCTTTGGATGGAGATACGCCAGTTTCCCCTCGCAGTTATGATGTGGCATTATTGGCAGTCAGTGCATGGTTGGATGGTGTTGAGGCTGTATTAAAGTCGGCTAATCCAGCTTTTATACTGGCGCGTCCCCCAGGACATCATGCAGAAAGTGATGCGGGGATGGGCTTTTGCCTATTTTCTAATGCAGCGATCGCAGCTTTATTTGCCCTCGAACAACCCGGAATTAACCGCGTCGCCATCCTCGATTGGGATGTACATCACGGTAATGGTACTCAAGCGATCGTCGAAACTCAAGCACGCATCGCCTATTGTTCACTACATCAGTATCCCTGCTATCCCGGTACTGGAAGAGCGACAGAACGCGGCTTTCATAATAATGTATTAAATTTACCTGTACCCCCTGGTAGTGATATTGCAGTATATCAGCCACTATTTGAAAAACAGGTCGTACCCTTTTTAGCTAACTTTCAGGCGGATTTGCTGATTGTAAGTGCTGGTTATGATGGCAATGCCGCAGATCCTTTGGCAAGTATCAATTTGCAGCCAGAAGACTACGCTTTATTTACTGATTATTGTCTAGGGATAACTCGTAAAATTCTGTTTGGCTTAGAAGGTGGTTACGACTTTGACTCTCTTTCTCAATCAGTTATAGCGACAATTGAACATTGTTTACTTTGAGACTTTCTTTTTTTTAGGTAAAACCTCCCAATTCCTGATTGAGTAAATTTCGTATATCCACTAAGATCATAATAATCCTATTGATATTGATTAAGTAGTCATTGGCCATTGGTGCATACCCCGTCGGTTGCCATGCCCTGAGCAAGTCGTTGGGTGGGCAGAAAAACTTTGTCTTTCATCGGATTACTTCAAACCACGTTAAAGAGTGGGCGTGGTATCTCTTGGACTAATGACTAATGACTAATAACTAATGACTCCGCGTTGTGGTTTGATTTGTGGCTCAGATTCCCGACTTCTCTAATAAACCGGGAATTTTCTTGTATCTTTCTTTTGGATTTCACAACATAGTCTGCAAAAATAGGCAATTTGTGCATACTTATTGTCACGATTATTTGTGAGTTAGTTGACTAATTTAACAACTATCTTTACGTAAAATTAGGGTGACACAACTTTTGCTCTAAAATCAACCTAAGTAATTTCTTTTACCAAGGCTTTCTAAAATTCATCAAATCTTCAGAAATAAAAAGTTTGAATGTTGTTCTGAAACAGCTAAAGTTTTGTTAAGATGCAATTGCTAGCAGTTTCTCGGCGAAATTCACCTATCGGTGTGTGGAGAAATAAAAAGTACTAGCAGCACAAATTTAAAAAGGTGAAGCAATGACCACCTACATTTTTTTCGATGAAGCCTTACGGATGCTAACCAACGCCTATTTGATATCAGTAGTACTGTTAATAGCAGCTTCTGGTATAGGTTTGGCGGTAATTGAAACAATAGAAAAGGCAGGAGAACGCTAAGTTTACAAATGGCAGTGTACTTCTTGCCAAAAGCCATTGGGTGCAAGTGTTCGCCATGAACAAATCTTGGGAATACTAAAGCATGAAAGTCTCATAGTGTTGCAGTCTTGCCTGTAAATCTACCAAACACACAGGTAACTGTAGCGCTATTGAGGCTCTAACCAAGGAGTTACTACAATGGGTCTATTAGACGCTGTGTTGGGCACAGAAAGCCAAACCCAAACAGCACTCAATCCAGCGGAAGCTTTTGCTGTCATTGTTTTGGCTGCAACAGCGTCAGACGGTTATCTTTCTGTTGAGCAGGCAAATTCTATCACTTTTGTGCTGTCTCGGATGAAACTTTTTAAAAGTTATCCCCATGAGATGATGAACAAGCTGTTTGAGAAAATCTTGGGCATTCTCGAAGGGGATGGCTTCAATACTTTATTTAATGCAGCCAAAGATTCTCTATCTCAAGACTTGCGGGAAGCAGCCTTTGCAGTAGCTACCGATCTAGTTCTAGCTGAAGGTATCGTAACTGAAGAAGAAAAAAACTTCTTAAATGATTTATATCAAGCTTTAGGTGTTTCTAGCGAGATAGCAATACAAATTGTGCAAGTAATCTTAATTAAAAACCGGGCATAAGGCGATAAAACTTAGGCTTAGATTCGCGCCTTTTTCAAGAATCGCAAATCTTGTTGTTCAATGCAGTATTATGTCATAATTCGATTTTATAATTTTAAACTTTAAATTGTAAATTACTTATGCGTTGCTCTGCTACCCTAACCCAACTGGTTGAAGTTCTTTTGGCCAGTTCTGTAAACTTATCTAAAACTGCTTTAACACAAGTAAGTTGCGGTATACAAACAGATAGCCGTACCCTGAAGCCGGGTGAAGTATTTCTAGCTTTACGAGGCGATAAGTTTGATGGACATGAATTTGTGCAAACTGCGATCGCAAAGGGTGCAATAGTGGCAATTGTGGATTTTGAATACGAAAATCCGGGACTTCCTGTATTACAAGTAAAAGACACCCTAAAAGCATATCAGAAAATTGGCAGATGGTGGCGCGATCGCTTTAACATTCCTGTAATTGGTGTCACAGGTTCCGTAGGTAAAACTACAACTAAAGAATTAATTGCGGCAGTTTTAGGAACAAAGGGACGAGTTCACAAAACTTATGGAAATTACAACAACGAAATCGGTGTCCCGAAAACTCTTCTAGAACTTGGCAAAGAAGATGACTACGCCGTGATTGAAATGGCGATGCGGGGTAAGGGACAAATTGCCGAACTGACGCAAATAGCACGTCCAACAATTGGAGTGATTACCAATGTGGGGACGGCACATATTGAGTTACTGGGTTCGGAAGAAGCTATCGCACAAGCCAAATGTGAGTTGTTAGCCGAAATGGCTGCTGATAGTGTGGCAATTCTCAACCACGACAATCCTTTATTAATGGCCACAGCAGCGAAAGTTTGGCACGGAGAAGTTTTAACTTACGGCTTTTCTGGTGGGGATATCCAAGGGCAGTTAATTGATAACGACCAGGTGGAAGTTGGAGGAATCCAACTACCTCTACCTTTACCTGGTCGTCACAATGCGACTAATTTCTTGGCAGCTTTAGCGGTTGCAAAGGTGTTGGGGATCGATTGGGCAAGCTTCAAAGCAGGTGTGATGGTGGATATGCCCGCAGGGCGATCGCAGCGATTTACCTTACCCAATGATGTGGTAATCTTAGATGAAACTTATAATGCTGCACCAGAAGCGATGATTGCAGCGTTGCAATTATTGGCAGAGACACCCGGAAAGCGGAAGATTGCCGTATTGGGTGCAATGAAAGAATTGGGAGAGCGATCGCAGCAGTTGCACCAGCGAGTGGGAGAAACAGTGAAAAAGTTGAATTTAGACGGCTTGTTGGTTTTGGTAGATGGACAAGATGCCGAAGCGATCGCTCTTAGTGCCGAAGGTATTCCATCGGAGTGCTTTGCAACTCATGCTGATTTGGTGGCTAGGTTGAAGATATTTGTGCAAGCAGGCGATCGTTTATTATTCAAAGCTGCCCATTCCGTGGGACTAGATCGGGTAGTCAATCAGTTACGTGCAGAATTTTCCAGATGATACCGTTAGAAACCCAACGTCTCATACTGCGAGACTTTGTAGAATCAGATTGGCAAGCGGTTCATCAATACGCTAGCGATCCTAAAGTTGTGCGTTATTTGACTTTTGGCCCTAATAGCGAAGAAGATACCAAAAATTTTTTGCAAAAAGAGATTTTATTGCAAGGGGAAGAACCCCGTCAGCATTTTGCCTTGGCAGTGACTTTAAAAGCCCAAAAGCAATTAATTGGTATTTGTCGAATTTCTACTCTAGATACTGATAACAAAATAGGCTCTATTGGATACTGTTTTAGTAAAGAATTTTGGGGACAAGGATATGCGACTGAAGCTGTAAAAGCAGTTGTATCATTTGGTTTTCAGGAGTTAGGCTTACATCGCATTTTTGCGACTTGTCACCCAGAAAACATTGCCTCAGCACGAGTTATGCAAAAAATTGGAATGCAGCAGGAAGGGTATTTGCGAGAACACCATTGGATTAAGGGAGAATGGCGAGACTCTTGGCTATATGCCATCCTTGAGCATGAATGAAGAAGCGTCAATTAGGTAGGGATAGCCTAACCGATTTTTTACCTGCAAGCGATCGCTTTTTCTCATCTCTCCTAATTTATTAGTAAGTGTAACCCTCCAATACCAGCAAATTTTTTGAAGTAACTAAACTTAGACAATGGCTAAGTTAGTTAAGTTGCCTTTGTAACCACTAATCTCAATCACAGCATCCGTGAGAGCAGAGAATCCATTTGTACTATCATTAAGTGCTAAAAAAGTCCGTCCATTATTGCCTGTACCAAAGGTAAAAGTTGCCGCACCTTTAGCCACAAAAGCAGTTGCAGTCAATATCTGTTGTAAATCCGAAAGATTCAGACTTGCAACAGTGCCAAGTTGAACCAAATTAGCGGCTGAAACTGCATTCAAACCATCAATTTTATCTTCACCGATCTTGAGATCAGTAATTCTATCAAAGGCAGACAGCAGTGAATCACTCAGGCTGTTAAATACAAACTTATCAGCGCCATTACCGCCTGTAAGAATATCATTACCAGCGCCGCCGTTGAGGATGTCATTACCGTTACCACCAACTAATTTGTCATTTCCGGCTAATCCAAATAGTTGATCGTTGCCGTTTTTACCAGAAATTTTGTCATTGCCAACCCCACCAATGAGTTTATCTGCACAATTGCCACCCTTTAAGGTTTTGTTTGCTACATTTGCATCGTTGGTGGTTGTGCTGATCAGTTGACCATTAGCATTATACAGATAAGTAGCAATTGCATCAATTATGCCATTATGATTATTATCAATATCTGCGGAAGTCAGTTTGCCATTGGCATTATAGTTGTAAGTGGTAATCTCATTAGCGATACCATCATTATTTTTGTCAACTACCTGTGCAGTTAGTTTGCCATTAGCATCGTAACTGTAAGCAGTTAGCTCATCAATGATGCCATCATTATTATTGTCAATCTCCTGCGATTTCAGCTTGCCGCTAAAATCGTAGCTGTAAATGCCAACCGCATCAATGACACCATCATTGTTGAAGTCATAACTGGCGGATGTGCGTCCATATATTTCGGTTAGAACTGTGAGATTGTCTTTGTTGTTAGGACTTTCGTATGTCTTGGTGCCGTTGGCATCATAAATATAAATTTGGACATAATCAGCGATGCCATCGCCGTTGTTGTCTTGGCTATAGAATGTCTTGTTGCCATTGGTATCATAAGTAGAGATAGTGACTGTCTCAGCAATGCCGTCGCCGTTGTTGTCTTGGCTTTCGGATGTCAACTTGCCATTGGCATCATAAGTATAGGTTGTTGCCCTATCAACGATGCCGTCGCCGTTGTTGTCTTGGCTTTCGGATGTCAACTTGCCATTGGCATCATAAGTATAGGTAGTGACTGTCTCAGCAATGCCGTCGCCGTTCTGGTCATAGCTTTCGGATGTGAAGTTGCCATTGGCATTTAAAGTAAAACTTTTGACATAATCAACGATGCCGTCGCCGTTGTAGTCATAGCTATAGGATGTCTGGTTGCCGTTGGTATCATAAGTATAGCTTGTTATCCTATCAACAATACCGTCGCCAGTGTAGTCATAGCTTTCAGATGTCTGGTTGCCATTGGCATTATAAGTAAAGGTTGCGACATAATCAACGATGCCGTCACCAGTGTAGTCACGCCTTTCGCCCGTCTTGTTGCCATTAGCATTATAAGTAGAGCTTATAACATCATTAGCGATGCCGTCGCCGTTGTCATCTTGGCTATAGAATGTTCGCTTGCCATTGGTATCATAAGTAGAGGTTTCGACATAATCAGTGATGCCGTCACCGTTGTAGTCACGAATTTCGGATGTCTTGTTCCCGTTGGTATCATAAGTATAAGTTGTTACCCTATCAACGATGCCGTTGCCGTTGGTGTCACGAATATAGAATGTTCGCTTGCCATTGGTATCATAAGTAGAGGTTTCAACATAATCAGTGATGCCGTCGCCGTTGCTGTCACGACTTTCGGCGGTCTTGTTGCCATTGGCATCGTAAGTAGAAGTTTCGACATAATTAGCGATGCCGTCGCCGTTGCTGTCAAGACTATAGAATGTTCGCTTGCCATTGGCATCATAAGTAGAGGTTTCAAACCTATCAGCAATGCCGTCACTGTTGGTGTCTTCGCTATAGGATGTCAACTTGCCGTTGGCATCATAAGTAGAGGTTGAGTAGCGTTTATCAACGATGCCGTCGCCGTCGCTGTCATAGCTAGAGGATGTCTGGTTGCCGTTGGCATCATAAGTATAAGCAGAGGTTGAGAGATAATCAGCGATGCCGTCGCCGTTAGTGTCAACCCTAGAGGATATCAACTTGCCTTTGGCATCATAAGTAGAGGTTTCAAACCTATCACCGATACCGTCGCCGTTGTAATCAGAGCTATCGGATTTCTTGTTTAAATAGCCGTTGGCATAGTAAGTATAAGTTGTTACAGAATAATTATAGCTACCGTCTCGGTTGGAGTAATTACTAGAGAATGTCAGGTTATAATTGTAGGTAATAACTGAGTCTATTATCCCATCACTGTTGCTATCTATGCTCTGGGCTATAAGTTTGCCATTGGCATCGTAAGTATAATTTGTGGTTGATGTCATACACTTCTGTTCCTCTATTAATTATCTGTATTACCATACTACAGTATTAAAGTGTGGATAGTCGAAACTCATGGCAGGTTATCAAACGTATTTCTGTTGTATAGCGGTTCCCACTCAGGTGCGGTACAAAATTAATCGCAAGGTGTAGGGGCACGGCATGCCCATTGGTGTCAACTTAAGCTCAAATGCATGATGCACAGGCGTTTTACCCCCCTTAATCCCCCCTTAGAAAGGGGGGAAAAAGAAATGCAGTTCCCTCCCCTTGACAAGGGGAGGGTTAGGGTGGGGTAACGCGGGTCGTGATGGGAAGCCAGAGAACTGAATATCACGTCTTGACAAGGGTTTCACGTTAAGTTGACACCAATGGGCATGCCGTGCCCCTACGGGTGTACCTCACGTAAACGAGAACTGCTATATCAGCAATTGAAAAGATAATATACTCAAAAATTTTTATTAGTCAATGTTGTAGATCACATCATTGGGTTCTTCAGCCAATTAGTATGAAAGTTAGCTCTTACACTATGAGAATAATTACGCAAAAGGTAAACCTTAAACGTAAAAAACATCCTTCAAACCCACTCGCTAAATATTAGACATCTCCAAAAAAGAATGTAGAGACGTTGCAGTGCTACGTCTCTACAAGGGTTCTGGATAACGCGATTTGTACCCACAACCGCAAAAATACAGATTTAGTTAGAAATATATTAATGATATTAAAAGCTGTTTGTAAAGTAAGTTTAAGACGAAGTTGAGATTTAGTTTACGCGACGCAGCATTAATCGGGTGATTGCGGCTGTAACCAATAGCGTCAACTCGTCTTAAATCTAAAATTTGGAGAGCGATGTCTAACGACAAGCCGCTAAGACGCGTCTATGCACCAGTTGCAATAGCGAGTTTGAGAAATAGTACGATGGAGAGTAGGTGTAGATTTCAAGCGTTGTTGGAAAGACTAGGGTTATTACTGTAGCGTCTTTGAAAAAGAATTGCTGCCAAATTAGTTACTAAACAGGTAATTGCTAGCCACATCAAGATATAAGTAGGAGCCATCACCACGCCAATCATGAACCAAGTATATACGTGCAGTATCATTACAGAAGCGAAAAAGCTAGCAATTCCAGCAGATTGCCACACTTGATACGATGGGCGACGTAACGCTACCAGGCTCATCGTTAAAATTGTGACAAGTAAGTTCGCTGGTACGAGAAATGTACAAATACTAACGCAATTGCCACGAGAGAACTCAGTTAAGATGTTTAAATCGAGCATTAATTTGTTGGGATAGGTGTTAGCTTTTTAAGAATTTAATTTATTGTATTTTAAAATAACGAAATCAACATTAATATATTAGTAAGTAATCACTTTGCAAATATAACATAAATTAAACTATTGAGTTGCGTTTTGATATTCCCAATAGTTAGTTAATTATAAAGATTTTGGATAAGTAGGGTGGAAAATACCCACCCTGGCTGAATTAACCCGGTAAAATCACCGTATCGATAACGTGTACCACACCATTATCAGCTTCGATATCTGCTGCTAAAACTGTGGCATTTTTAACTTCAAAACCATCAGAAGAACTAATTTTAATGGGTGAACCTTCCACAGAATTAACCGTACCGAGTTGTGCCAAATCAGCCTTTAGCAGCTTTCCTGGAACGACATGATACTTTAAAATCCGCGTTAGCTGGGGAATATTTTGTAACAGAGTTTGGATAGTTCCCGGTGGTAACTTGGCAAAAGCATCGTCATTTGGTGCAAAGACAGTGAACGGGCCAGGACTTTTTAATGTTTCTACTAAACCAGCAGCTTGCACAGCTGCCACCAGTGTTTTAAAAGACTCAGCCGTAACTGCAATATCAACAATATCAGCCATATATCTTACCTAGAATCTCTGCAAAAGATTTTAAAGGATAATAAACCTATTTGAAGTTTTATTAAATAAAATAAATTTAAAATCAGGCTTTGAATAAACTACACGTAAGACATCACCTTATGACGTTTCTAGGGAAATTCCTGGTAGAACAAATATCCGATGTTAGCCTTAAAACTCGTGAAGCCTTTATAGATAGCAAGTTGGGAAATAGGGGTAAATTCAATACTGCTCGGTTAAGGTGCATAGTCATTGGAGATCCCCCTTAGTCCCCCTTAAAAAGGGGGAAAATAAGGCATTTTGAGCAAGCCTTTTTAAGGGGGGTTGGGGGGATCGACTCTTAACCGAGCAGTATTGGGGGTAAATTAGGGGCACAGAGGCAGAGGAGAATAATTCGTAACCAATGCCCAATGCCCATTAATTATGATTAACTTTCCAGTTTGCTAAATCAGTTAAAGAGCGATCGCGGTAACGTCCATAACGCTCCTGCTTACTTTTGATTTTCGCACCCAATTCGGGAAAAATCCCAAAGTTGGGCGGCATTGGTTGGAAATGCTTCGGCGAAGCCGAACTAATAAATTCCAATAACGCACCCATCATTGTTGTTGGTGGTAAAACCAAAGCTTCTTTACCCAAAGCTAGCCTTGTGGCATTAATTCCCGCCAAGCAGCCACCCGCAGCCGCAGCAGTGTAGCCTTCAGTACCAATCAACTGTCCAGCAGCTAACAATGTCGGACGCTCTTTAAATTGCAAAGTAGGATGCATTAGCTGAGGAGCATTAATAAAAGTGTTGCGGTGCATCACTCCCAATCGCACAAACTCCGCCTTTTCCAAACTTGGAATTAGCTGAAATATTCGCTTTTGCTCACCCCAACGCAGGTTCGTTTGAAATCCTACCATATTCCACAGTTGACCAGCTTTATCTTCTTGTCGTAACTGCACCACAGCATAAGGACGTTCCCCGGTGCGAGTATCTGACAATCCCACTGGCTTTAAAGGCCCGTAGCGCATGGTATCTTCCCCACGCTGTGCTAGTTCTTCAATGGGTAAACAAGCTTCAAAAAATTTCGCCGTTTCCCGTTCAAAACCTTTGAGTTCTGTTTGTTCCGCTTTACAAAGTTCTTCTCGAAACCGTAAGTACTGCTCTTTATTCATTGGGCAGTTGAGATAAGCAGCTTCACCTTTGTCATAACGTGATGCCATAAAAGCAACGTCACGGTTAATCGATTCTCCTACAATAATCGGACTAGCTGCATCAAAAAAGCTCAGGTATTCCATCCCGGTAAAGCGGCGCAAATCTTGGGCTAAGTCGGGACTGGTTAAAGGCCCAGTTGCCAAAACCACAATTCCTTCAGGAATTGCAGATACTTCATCCCGGCGAAATTCAATTAAAGGATGACTCGCTAAAGTTTGAGTCAAGTCTTGGCCAAATTGTCCCCTGTCTACTGCCAGCGCCCCACCAGCAGGTACGGCGTGTTCATCAGCTTTAGAAATGACGATAGAACCTAGTTGGCGTAACTCTTCGTGCAATAATCCAGCTGCGTGATCGCTTGCCATTGCCCCAAAGGAATTACTACACACTAATTCTGCCAAATGTTCTGTATGATGAGCAGGGCTGAAGCGTTTTGGACGCATTTCATGCAAAATTACCGGTACTCCAGCTTGGGCTATTTGCCACGCTGCTTCTGTCCCAGCTAGTCCACCTCCAATTACTTGTATCGGTTGTTGTTCCATAGTTAAATTTTTGGTTCCTATATCATAAGTATTCATCAGTATCACTGAAGTAAAATTAAATAAAAAGTCATGCTGACAATATAGTAATCCTATCTGAGTTGTGGAAATTACTTTTTAATCGAACCACAGAGGCGCAGAGAAGCCAGTGCGCCCTTGCGGTTACCCGACTTGAAGCAACTGGCGCGACACAGAGAGAAGAATCAACAGAAATTTTCACAAATGATTTAGGATTGCTATATAATTCAGTGTCAAACATGGTGGAGTAACAACACATCTACCATCAAGCGATCGCCTGCCCTGATGTTGCCATGATCCAAGAAAACCCAAAATTTGCTTATAGTTAAAACTTCTACTATTTTTATATTCTGGCGATCGCAGTCTAAAAATCCGTTTACACCCTATCCCAGGTCAATTTACTTCTGCGTATACCCCGCCATCTTTCTGTAGGCTGACACCGCGCTAAATCCAACCTACCTGGAAAACCTTAAGAGAATAAGGTAAATCTAATGGTAATGATAAATTTTTTCAATAAAATTTATATTTTTGTAAATTGCCTTGCTGGCTATATTACTGTAATGCTTATTTTTAGGACTTTTGCCGCTTACTTGGCAAACTCAGTTTTTACCTTGACTAATCGATGAGGTTAAGAGAAACTAACTAAATACTGATGTGACTGCTTACAAAATTAATAATTTTTGTAAAGATTCTGAGATATATATGTTGAGAGATGGAACATTATTTAACAAATGGTAAGTTTGTATCTAAGTAAAAATGTTCCTACGGCTATATTTGTAGCCTTCTGCTTAGGCAGTAGAATTTAAGCGTACTTATCGTGGTTGGCCAAGAGCATGGAGACATTAGAGTTCATAATCTATCCAGACGGTCGGGTACAAGAAAAAGTCACTGGCATTGTAGGGGCTTCTTGCGCTGAGGTTACAGCAGCAATAGAGGCACAGCTGGGGCAAGTACTTAATCATGAGCCAACCTCAGAATATTTCGCCGCGAAGGTGCAGCAATCTAATGTGGCGAATACACACACCACTTACAGCGATTGGTAAGTTTTCACAGTAGTTTAGTGTAATATAATTCACAACCACCATGTCACACTTTAGCCAAATTAAAACTCAAATCCGTAACCTTGATTCTTTGAAAGATGCTTTGACTGAATTGGGCGTAGACTGGAAACCTGGCCCACGCGAAGTCCGTGGCTATCGCGGTCAAACCCATCCTGCGGAAGTGACTATTGAGCAGGAAAATGGCTATGACATAGGTTTTAGATGGAATGGCTTGGAATATGAATTGGTAGCTGACTTGCAATATTGGCAGCAAAACCTGTCTGTAGACGGATTTTTACGCCAGGTAACACAGCGCTATGCTTATCAAACAGTTGTCAAAGAAACCGCTCGTGTTGGTTTTCAAGTCTCTGAACAACAAAAAAATGAAGATGGTTCAATTCGCCTGGTAGTACAGCGCTGGAGTGCGTAATGGCTGATTTTCTGCCGTCGCTTGAAGAACAAGAAGAAAATCGTTCCGGTTTGGAACCAGAATTAGGGGGTTTTTTACGGGATGCCCCAGAACGTTCTGGTTTAGAACCGGAATTGGGCGGTTTGCTGCGCCAAAATGGTGTTTATGTTGACGAAATCACTTGTATTGGTTGCAAGCATTGCGCTCATGTTGCACGTAACACCTTTTACATTGAACCAGATTACGGGCGATCGCGCGTGGTTCGGCAAGATGGAGACGCTGAGGAAATTATCCAAGAAGCAATTGACACTTGTCCGGTTGATTGCATTCATTGGGTTGATTACACTGAACTGAAAAAATTAGAACAAGAACGCAAATATCAGGTAATTCCTGTAGTCGGTTATCCGGTGGAACATGCAGTTGCTGCTAGCGAACGTCGGCGTAAAAAGCAAAAGTTAAAAACCAAAAAATCCCGTTATTAACATAAAAACCTTAAATCAAAATAATAAAGGACTGGATACCAGTCCTTTTGCTTTTCGTCATACTAGTTAATTTTTGATGTGTAAATCACATCAAATTGTAAAAGTTAGTATTATTTGATATTGCTGAAAGGGATTTCTGTTTAAATCCCATTAATCCAAAATTGGCAATCCAAAATCCCAAATTTTTATGGCTGCCTTCATTTAAAATTTAGAGGATCGTGTTGTGAAAGCAATTTTTCTACTTTTGCCTCGTCTAACCTAGCGGTTAATCTTCTAGTTTCATGCAAGTCTCTAGTAGTTTTCGCCAAAGTAAAGGTTGAGCCAACAGAGAAAGCTATACCCATACCCATAAAGCCTTTCACCCAGCCATTTACAGGTAAGTTTACAATGCCGCAGGTGGTCATAGAAATAGAAATTACAAAAGCTGCCCAAGTTTGAATAACCCAAGCTGGACTGTCTTTTTGAGTACCAATTGTTTGCATATTTCCTACTTTTGATATGAGTGATTTATACCAATTCGTAATTCGTAATTCGTAATTCGTAATTAAGAAAAGTCAGATTTAATCTGGGTTTCCAGACTTGTATCTATCTATAGTTTCATTTTGGAGAATTGGTGTTAACAGTAATTGTATTGAGTGGTAGGTTTACTGGTATCAATAGTAAGACCAGTTTGGTAACTGGACTCTAAAAAGCAAGCTCAAGAGCAACTGAAGTAAATAGAAACTGGCACAAGGTTTGTACCAGTTTTATAAGTGGCATTAAACTGAAATCTTGCAGGATTCTCGATAAACCAACTAGCCCCCCAAGACTCGAAATGTAAGACTAATAACCCAAGTCCACTTAAGTAGAATAAAAGCTTTTACTAGTCGTCTTTAGACGACTTTAGCTATTAGCCTAGTAATGAATTACTAGGCGGTTGTTGTGACTAATGCAATATCTCAGCTTAAACGGATTAATTTACTTAGGGACTTCCAAATAAAAAAATGTTCCCAGGACTTACGCAAAAACTCTCTCTATTTCTCCTCTCTGTGTTCTCTGTGTCTGGAGTGGTTCGTTTATTTGGATAATTTATTTCTTGGAAGTCCCTTATTCATCTGAAAAAGTCTGTACCTTGCCATCAGGACTGAGAACAACTCGAATTCTGACATTTTCTCCGCGTTTATTGGCGGAAACAAAAGGTTTACCAACTTCAGGCATCCCAGCGCTATCAATAAATTCTCTTGCTGCCTTATTGAGGGGAAAAATTCGTTCCACTGTGCCGTCAACACTGACTGTCAAACTGTACTCTAATGTTTGTCCTAGCCCAGTTGGTGGTTGCCAACGTTTTTTTAGGTATTCTCTAGCTTCTGCTACTTGAGGTGTGTCAAATAATGTGCCTGTAGCTACTTCTGTAGATGTGGGAGCTTTGCGTCCGTCCCCTAATTGATCGATAAAGGGATTATTATCCGCAGTTCTAGAGGAGGAAAGTTGTGAAGCAGGTTTCTCTCCAGGAGAAGGTTGCTGTAGGGAATTAATTCTTTCCTGTAGCTGTTGTGAGGTTAGTGGGGAGGGTTGGGTAAGAGTATTGCCACTATTGGGTATGGTGTCAAGAGATGGGGGAACAACTGGTGAGATATTAGTTGGTAAGCTGCTTGTGTTAGAAGATAGTCTGGGTGGCAAATCCCGCAGTTGAGGAAGAGTAGTACCTTGGGGACTTGACCCTGTAGGGTTCTGTCCAAGATTTGGTAATATAGCAATTTCCTGACCTGGGATTTTGCTAGATGGTGCAATCGCTCGATTAGTGGAAAGGGTTGAAGTCTTGCCCTGAGGTATTGTCAGTACATTTAGAGGTGGCGGTGTAGAGAAACTAGAAATAGGGGCTGTTAGAGGCGCTTGGGGTAAAGTGGATGTAGAAAATGGAGGAGTGGAACCTAGCAAATTCTCTGATGGAGTGGTGAGTCCAGGTTGAGGCGTGGGAAAGTTTAGTGAGGTTGAAGGTTCTAAAGCAGTCTTTACCGCAGCTGGATCTGCGGTTTTGGCTGTCTGCTGTTGCTTTTCCCTAAGGTTGTTAGCATATTGCCAAGTAACTGGTAAAAAACCTAGACCTAATACTAATACTGCGGCAACAGGTGCCCAAGCAGGGAACCTCAGAGTCGAAGTGCTGTTGAGAGTTGGGAGTGCCATAACATCAGTTGAGTACTCATCTAAAGCACTGGCCAAATCGAATAGTTGCAGCAGACTGAGTTGAATTACGGGGCCGGATGATTGGTTAGCAAGAGAACCGAGAAATAAGTTGTGAGTTAAATGGCTGCTTGGTTCTAAGCGGATATTTGCCCCAGGAATCTGGGTACTAAAGGAATTTAATGTTTTTGTAGAGGACTTTAATTCCGGCTCACCTAATGCTGTGCTTGACTCCTGGGTATCGGAGAAACTGACGCAAAAGCTTTCTGGAGACTGTTGGAGGAATTGCTGTACATAGCTTGTGACTGCATCACATAAAGCTTCAAGTTGATCGCAATCGCCCCGAATTGGAACTCTGTGTTCTTCTGGTAGCCGGGGATCATCAAAACGAAGCTCAAAGCTCAGGTGCTTGAGGACAGTTTTCCCCATCCAACGCGACAGGGGGGAGCTTTGCGCGAATACTTCTAGTGTGCAAGTAGGGGGTGTGTAGCAACGAATGACAGAATTTGATAGAGGCATGGCAGGAACTGCGAAGAAGACTATTTGGGATTTTGCAAAAAGTTGAGCCAGTCGCTTGCAAATAAAAGTTGAAATGGCGGATTCTTCCACCCAGAACTTTGTCAGGTTCCTTCGTTATGCAAACTGGTGTGCAAGGAAGGAAGCAGTGCTGATAGTGCATTGCCCAAGAGCTAACGACCATCAAAAGGGAATCCTTATCTAGCAAACTTTCATGAGCGAATTTTGGTTGAGGAATTTCAAATCTAAAATTTAAAATTTTGTTGAACGGTCTATAAGTGCTAGCCAGAGACGGCGATGCCCACCAGGAGCACTGTAAAAAAGTAAATCTACAAGCAGTTTTAGGGCCAGGTTGGTTAGTAAATCCGTTGAGATTTTCTCGTCCTCTTCCATCCGCTCTTGGTAGGTGTTGCAAAAAGCATCAATATAATCTCCAAGTAAAGCAGCCTGGTGAGGTTCCCGGTTATTTCCTGCCATTTGTTCCAACAGTCCGACAGCGCGGCGAATCAATTCCTGGTGCTGTTTGGCTAGGTAGCAGATGATCAGAACAAGCGATCGCGCTTCTTCGACATCTAGCTTTTTTCGCCCTCCTTGACCTTTGCGTAGGGGATTTGATTGGCGCAGTCGCCATAAAGCTACGCGGTCTGGCACTCTTGACTCTAAATTCAGATCAGTTGCCGCCGAAAGCATAGCCTCTGAACCAATGCCAGTTAAGGTTTCTAGCGCCAACAGCACCAAGTCTAATTGGGTTTTGATATTGTCCCATTGAACTGTGTTTGGGGCTGGAAGCTTGATTAAATCCTCCCACTGGGAATTTGGAGTGGCTGAGTTGGCGGCCGAGTGCATAACTTTTAGCATAGGTGATCAAGCTGATAGGGGATGTTGCTGTTACCCATTTTGAAACCAGACTCTTAAGAATCAAGCTTGGTTTCCCATAGCTCTGAGCCAGAGGCTTCATCTAGCTTTTTTCTATGTGGTAAACAGCAGGTATCTTTGTCCTACTCTAGATGAAAATTTATTTTCGACAAAGTAGAAAAGTATCAATTCTAGTTAAGGTTTACCCAACCTTCGCTGCTAGTTCCGTACAAGAGTATAAATAAACTATTGTTTTGAATGCTAACCGCTAATTATCGCTAAGTAATTATCTAGAATACCTCCTAATTTATTTGCGCTTTTAAATTTTGAAATTTTTGATGTTTATTACTTGGTCTTCATGTATACATAATTACTATACAAATTTTTAGCTATTTTCTGTAAAAGCGAAAATTTCAGTCCACGCTTAGTGGACAGTAGCTCTGAGCCGCAGAACTGAAGTTCTGGGCGGGATGTCGGTCAGTGCGGCACTTTGATTGTTACAAAAATGTGGGTAACGATAAGCCTTTTTTAAAGTGGGTTAGGGAGGATCAAGCCTTAACCCAAGCGTATTGCTTTATAAAGACGGATGGAACAAACTAGCAGCCTTCACATTTATTGCTACTTTATTTTATGTGAGCAACGGTAACACCGGTGCCGCCATCTGCTTGTTCTGCTGGTTCGTAGTTATTGACTCTGGGATGCTGTTGCAAAAAGGCGTGAACACCTTGTCGCAGCTTACCAGTACCGTAACCGTGAATAATCCAAACTGGGCCTGTAGCTTCCGAGATGGCTTTATCTAAAATGTATTCGGCATCAGCTACCCGTTTACCACGCAAATCGATGGTGTTTTGGGAAGTCCGAATTTCTGGGACACTTTGCGGTGGCGGGGTTACTGCTGGGGCTGGTTTGGCTTTGACGATTGGTTCGGCTTTTTGACCATCTAGAGATTCTACATCTTGCAACTTCACAGTCATCTTCATTAGCCCAAACCGAACGCTTAAATCGCCATCTTCATCGGGAGCGGTGATCACATCTGCGATCTGTCCCAATTTGGGAATGCGGACGCGATCGCCTACTTTGGGCATAAATCCAGCTTTTGGTTTTGCTGGCACTGCTGGCTGATAAAGTTGGCCAATTTGATTCAAAGCATTGGTTGCTTGCTGGGCCTCTTGGGCTGTAGGCGTACCTTTCTGCAAGCGGCGAATCACTTGGGCAATTTCACCTTTTGCCTGGGCGATCGCTTGTTGGATTGCTATTTCCTGTGAAGCCCGCAAACTGCTTTCCCTCTCCTCTAAACTTGCGGCTTTTGCGGATACTTGTTTGTATAAACGTTCCGCTTGCTGCAACAAACTTTGGGCTTCCGCAGCTTTGGTTTCCTGACGGCGGCGTTGCGCTTCTAAGCCAGCAATCACCTGGTTAACTTCATCTGTGGCCTCTCCCACTTGGGTTTTCGCCTGTTCTACTACTTCTGGTTTTAATCCCAAGCGTAGGGCAATAGTTAAGGCATTAGAACGTCCGGGGATGCCCCACAGCAGACGGTAAGTGGGTGAGAGAGTACTTTCGTCAAATTCTACAGAGGCATTTTCAAACCGATCATCTTCGTATTTCAGGGCTTTTAATTCCCCGAAGTGAGTGGTGGCGATCGTTAGCTGGGCATGGTTGGCTAAATATTGCAACAAGGCGATCGCTAAGGCACTACCCTCTACTGGATCGGTTCCTGCGCCGACTTCATCGAGTAAAACGAGTGATTGGGGAGTGGGGAGTGGGGAGTGGTCTAGATTCTCTTCTTCCCGATTCCCGATTCCCGATTCCCGATTTCCCAATGCTTCTAAAATCCGACTAATTCGGCGGATGTGCCCAGAGAATGTAGATAAACTTTGCTGTAAAGATTGTTCATCGCCAATATCTGCCAACACCTTATCAAACCAAGGTATTTCTACTGGTTCACGGGCGGGGACAAATAAACCCACTTTCGCCATCAATGCTGCTAACCCCAAGGTTTTTAAGGTTACAGTTTTACCGCCAGTATTTGGCCCGGTAATTGTCACTACCCGGATTAATGGGTTTATCAGCAAATCTACAGGAACTACTGGTTGCCCTTGTTCGTGCTGTTGCTGCCACACTAACAGTGGATGTCGCAAATTCCGCAAGGTAATGATTTCACTATCTTCACGCTGGATAAATCGCGGGGGATTTGCTCCTAGCCAGTAGCTATATCGTGATCTAGCGGTTGCCAGATCCAAAGTGGTAGCGATCGCTAACAATCTCTCTAAATCTGGTTTGACTGCGGCTACAAGTTCTGTCAAAGCACGGCGAACCGCTTCTTCTTCTGCTTGCTCTCTTCTAATTATCTGCCGCAGTTGGTTGCCCAAAGGCACTACTGAATTGGGTTCCACATATAGCGTCGCACCGCTAGTAGAGGTATCGTGAACAATACCGGGGATGGCATCTTTTTGGGGTGCTTTTACAGGGATGACAAAGCGATCGCCCCGTTGCGTAATTAGTTGTTCTTGAACTGCTCCAGATTTTGCCTGTAATATATTTTGCAGCTTTTGAGTAATTTGGCTGCGTACTCGCCGCAAGTCTGTGCGAATTTCTCCCAGTTTTTGACTCGCGCGGTCAGTTACCTGGGCCCGTTCATCAATACATCGGTGAATTTCCTGTTCTAGTTCTGGATAAGTCCGCAAATCGGCAACCAAATCAGTCAATATCGGCAAATCTTCCTGATTGTCAATGACACGGCGCAAATTTCTGGCACCAGCGAGGGTAGTAGCGATCGCTAACAGTTCATCTCCTGCCAAAACTCCACTGCGTTCTGCTCGTTCTAAGGAATTGCCAATATCTTGAATTCCCTCAAATGACAGTCCCGTGGTCAGGCGAGTTTCCAGCTGGTAGACTTCTTTGGTTTGCTCTAACAACTGTTCGCTTTGGATCTGAGAATCGGGTATTTTCAGATGACGCGCAGCTGTCGCCCCCAGCTTAGTTGCCGCAAAGGTGGCAAGGTGCTGGCAGAGGCGATGCCATTCTAATAGTTCTAAGGTTTCAGATTGGATCAAGGTTTCAACATCTAATCTGAAATTATCGTAACAATTCTAGCCCCTAGATGGCTAAATTTTAAAGGAGAAAATTTTGCTTTAGTGAATAGTCGAGAGGTATATTTGCCCTCTGCTTCCTTCCACCTTCTTATACATTGATGTATTTTATACTACATCAACATTTTTATTGACTTCAATTCTGATCGAAAACGCCACAAAAACTGATTAAGCAGCAACTATTTCTTGCGCTAGAACGTAAGGCTGAACGATGAGAGTATTAAATCGTTTAGTGCGATCGCCATTCCATTCTCCCACCTGTACTATCGTGGGTTTGGTAATCAATTGCTCATCAATCCACAGTTCCACTGATGGTATATTATCACTGGCGATCGCTACTCCGACATCGATCAAGTTTAGCTCAAGTGCCACTAAAATTACTGCATCTCTTTGTACATGAGGAATTAGCCACTCCCACTCTGCCTCATCCAAAATTTCTGTTAATTCCGCTCTTAAATCCGACATCATTCCTCAATTTGTATTAGCTAATAGTCTATTTTACATTAATTACTACTTCTTAACTCCTAACTCTGCCAATTTTAGATTTAGGATTGGATGTTTTAGATTTTCTCTTCAACTGAAAACTCAAAATCTAAAATTGAATGGCTAATGACTAAACTTCAGATTTCATTTCATCAATTTTAAATAAAAACACAATTACTCCAGCGATGGTAATTAATATATAAAAACTGTTAGTAACCCTGCTACTTTAGTGCCTACTGGTACAAAGCGGCGTAAATAGACACATTATTATTGTATGGTCTTTTTATTTACGTTCCTTTTGTATCAATTTGTATCAATCGAGATAAAATTTAAAGATTATTAACCATCAATATGGATTACAGTAATACCAATTCTCTGTGAAGCTACACATTATTTTGACCCCTCCCAACCTCCCCGATGCTTTGGGGAGGTGCTGCAGGCGGTGGGGTTCTTTCTATGCATCTTCATATAGAACTGGTATAACTACATCTCACTATAAAAGTTCTTACTTAGGCGCTTACCAGCAATAATGTAGGGAATAATCCCAATTTTTCGTTGAGGCTGAGATGCTTTACTTTGCTGCGCTACGTTCAACATGATAAAAACTATACTTTTCAAACATCCTCTGAGATTGCCTAGAAAGCAAGACTTTTAGCAGCTAAAGCAGTATGAAACTAAATTGAGGAACCTAATAATATTATGTCCAGACTGATTGTTTCTTTCCCCCCAATCATAGGCACATCTGGCTCCGATATAGTGACAGGTCAAGAGGATAATGCCTTCCCAGCAATTGGAATTGAGGTTAAAAAAAACGGAGTCATTAATACTCGAAGAGGTAACGACACTATCGAAGGTAGTGGCATCGGCGGCGACGATTTCAGCCAAGCCGGCACAGGCACAGGTATTGCTAACAGTGGCATCATTGATGGAGGAAAAGGAGACGATACCATCTCCGGTACAGGCACGGGCGGTTCCCAGTATCGAGACAATGCACCTGGTACAGGCATCTTTAACACTGAAGGTGGTTACGTGAATGGAGGAAATGGGAAAGATTTCATCTCCGGAAACGCGGGGGGAGGCCAAGTCGGTAGAGGTATCTACAACACTCAGGATAGCCACATTGATGGAGGAAAAGGGGACGATACCATCTCCGGAACTGGAGGTAGCTACGAAGGGACTGGTATAGGAATCTTTAACACTTTGGGCAGCTACATTAATGGAGGAGAAGGAAACGATTCCATTTTCGGAACTGGAACTAGCTCCCAAGGAGATGGTACAGGCATCTCCAACGATGGCGGTAGCGTCATCTGTGGAGGGAAAGGAGACGATTCGATTACTGGTATTGGTAGGGGCAGTAGGGGGTCTGGAGATCCCGTAGGAAGAACATACAGAGCGGGTGTGGGTACAGGTATCTCTAACACTCAAGGCAGCTATATTTTTGGTGGCGAGGGAAACGACTCTCTCTCTGGGACGGGCATAGGCGGTGGAGGGGATAGTACCCCTTTTGGGGACTTTAGTGCGAATATGGGTATAGGCATCAGTAACAGAGGCAACATTTCTCAAGGAATAGGAGACGATTTCATCTCCGGTACAGGCAAGGGCGGTATTGCCGACGGCACAGGCACGAGCGCTGACGGTACAGGCATTGTTAACAGTGGCATCATCAATTTAGGCGATGGCAAAGATACCATCATAGGTACTGGTATTAGCGGTGGTGTAGAAGCTATTGGCATAGGTATTCTTAATACTGATGGCATTATCTACGGAGGGCGAGGATCTGATGCCCTGACTGGCTATGGCACCAGCGTTGGTATCCAAGGTGGAACAATTGATGGCGGGAAGGGTAACGATTACTTCAAAGCCCGTCGAATTGATGCTGACAGTAATCCCGTTTCGTACCAAGGAGGCGCTATTGCCGATGTCTTAATTAAGGGTGGACATGGATGTGACATATTTGATGTTGGTTACGGGAATGCCACGATTGATGGCGGTTGGGGATGGGATAAGCTGATTCTGCCTGATTTAAAAAGTGATTACACCATTATGGGCAACTCCAACAATCAAACCATTGAACGTGATGGGTTCACCCTTAGCGTCTTGAATGTTGAAAAAATCGTCTTTCTCGGCGTTGCTTGCAGCACGCTGTGCTAGGGTAAGAGCAGTTGGCGGAGAGTCTAGGTAAAACTACAGAAAATTATAGGATAAAGGTGTTGAAATTATAGAAAACGTGCGTTATGCTAATTTTCAGTGAGTCATAGATTTCCTTGCATGCTATGGAGCAATGAGCTTTTCGATTGCCCAGAGTCATTCGGGTGACTCGCACAGAGTTCGAGTTGGACGATGGGCGAGTATTTCAGCATGTCGTTGAGTTAGACGACGTGCTAACACCAGAGGAATTTCAGGAGATTTATGACCATTGGCGTGAGTTAATCGAGCCTGATCATGGAACCGAGACTGCTAACTACGGCTGAAGTCGCTCAAAAACTAAATGTAACAGCGTGGACAATTTCGTTGATGGGACACTTCAGGTAAGTTACCAGCAATTAGAACTAAAGGTGGTCATCGGCGCTATCGTCCAGAAGATGTTAATAAGATTTTAGGCATTGAAATTGAAGCTGTGCCGGATAGACTTGAAGCAGTTGCAGCATATACTCGTGTTTCTAGCCACGAACAAAAACTATTGGTGATTTGGATAGACAAAAAGCTAGAGTGTTAGAGCATTGTTTATTAAAAAAATATAACGTCGAACATATTTTTGCAGAGGTCGGCTCTGGAATGTCAGACAGCCGACCTAAATTATTGCGGCTGTTTCAATTAGTAATCAACCATGAAATTACTAGAGTGGTTGTGGAATACAAAGACAGGTTAACTAGGTTTAATTTTGGGATTTATCG
>NZ_JAIVFS010000079.1 GCF_020829645.1 Nostoc mirabile CHAB5784
TTGTGGCGATCGCTTCCATGACACTGCATCAAGGACGACCGCCTGACCCCTCCTCGACTGTTCAATAACTTTCAAAGCTGTAGCCCTTATTCCGTATAGCTTAGAGCTTTTCTTAGTGCCATTCGACTCTGGGCAGAATACCAAGCTATCAGAAGACAACACAAGCAGCAGTTGATGGCTCTGGGTAATGCGATTGTCCCCCAATGCGCTGCGCTCATTTTTGAGCGACTCAAAAGAATTTTATCAACCCAGAATTCAGGAGTCAGTCGCCAGAATTCAGTATGAATTGTTTTTTAAGTCGCTGATTAACAATTGTTTAACAGTACACGCTCATCAAACTTTGCACGCTCTTTATTCTGACTCCTGACTTCTGACTTCTCAATCCTATCCCAACAACAGAAAATACATGATTGAGTTAATTACTACCCTTGAAACAAGCTGGTATCTCTCCCCATCTTGGGGACAAACAATTCCACCCGTTGAGGTGAATTTACTGGAGAGAGTATACCTCAGAACCACGAGAACATTTGGTTACTGCTGCGGTATTCAGTGGAAGCATGAAACTTGGCTTTATTCAATTGATTGCGGAAAAGAAATCCTCCACGCCACACAACATCAAATCATCGGGACTGGAGAATTAGAAACCATCAGTGTGCAAAAACCTGCTTTCCTTCTGGGACAAAGAGTGATCCTCTGTTCTCACGACAAAGGAACGAAACAACGGCTGATTTTAGGAATCGCGCTGGTGAATAATTCTTGGTTTTATCTCGTTGAATTGATGTCACCAACGTTAACTCAATCACGGACTATATCTAATCGTTTCTCACTAGTTGGTGAAAAAAGCTTGGTGCGAGTAAATGTTTAATTCTCTCTAATCACACAACAAAAATTATCACCCAACTAAAGTTATGTCGCAAATTCAAATCGCCGAAATTATCGAACAAATATCTCAAGAGATTGAAGTTGACGCTAATGGTCAAGCGAAAGCCAGTGTTAGAGCAACTGCAAGACTGGCTGGGGTTGATGATGAATCGATCAGAAAAGCTTTGAAATCAAGCGCCGACCTAGTACCATCCAAATTAGCCAAAGAACTTATGCTGCAAGGGTTTGAAACCGCCGACCTCACCGAATGGAAAACCAAAGGTATCCCCGACGCTGCGATCGCAATCATCCTAGAGTACTACGCTTACGAAGCTGGTCGATACTGTACCAAGCAAGCCAGACTGGTATGCCGTTCATTCAACACCATCGGCATTCGGGCATGGATTCAAGATAAATTGGGCTGGACTAAACCCGCCTCAAATAGCGAAACAGCGATGACTCAAATACAGTTACTCGCTGCTCTAGCTAAACACTTGGCAGAGCAAGAACAGCATTTACTCCAACAACAACAGCAACAGACCGAAATTTTGCACCGGCTTAAAGCAGTTGAAGTTGAGCAAGACAGAGTAAATACCCCATGCGGCCATAAATATAGTGTTGTTGGTTTTGCTAATCTTCAAGGTTTAGAAATATCGGTTAAAGAAGCCGGTACTAAAGGTCGAAAGGCAAGCGCATTGTGTAGAAAACAAGGAATAGAAATAGAACGCATTCATGACCCACGTTTTGGAAAGGTCGGTTTGTATCCAGAAAGTATTTTGGTTGAAGTTTTTAAAGCCGAACAGAACTAATAGCAGTTTCAAAATTTGAGATAACTACCATGCAACAACTCAATTTGTTTGCTGAATCAGTCCCAGTTTTACCAGTCACTTATTACCCCGATTTCTTAAGCCTTGAACAAGCAAACGAACTCTACCAACACTGCTTGAAACTGGAGTGGCAACAAAATCAAATCAGAATCGCGGGTAAAACAATGCCCGTCCCCCGCCTCGAATGTATTTACGGGGACTACGGATGTGATTACCTTTACTCGAATAGCGTATTTTTGAAACCACTATGGTGGACAGAAGCTCTGTCTAGCTTGCGCGATCGCATAACTGCGTTAACTAGTTACAAATTCCGTATCGTCATCGGAAATCAGTACCGGACAGGTATGGATTCAATCGGGTGGCACGCAGACAACGAACCATCGATGGGATTTAACCCAGCCATCGCTTCCATAAGCCTGGGTTCATGTCGCAAATTCCAAATCAAACCGAGAAATGGCAGACCAACAGATTTCTGGCTGGAACATGGCAGTTTACTCGTGATGCACACTGGCTGTCAGTCTACACATCTGCACCAAGTTCCTAAAACCAACAAAGTTGTTAGCACCCGTATCAATCTCACATTTCGACCGCACACCGGAGGAGGCAGATAACGCCTTCCCCTTGTTCGCCAAAAATAAATTCGATTCATTTTCAGTAATTAAAAGTCATTCAAAAGGAGTCAAATCATGGGAGAAGCAAAACGTCGGCGCTTATTAGATCCAAACTACGGGACAACTCAACTTCCTGATGAATTCGCTCAGAAAATTGATGATTTTGTCAACAAACAAACTGACATTGCAATCATCTCCAAACAAGATTTAACTCAGCCTTGGTCAGAAAGATTTGCCTATCTTAAGCCAAAAGGCACAACATTGATGAAACATCAATACGTCAGTATTCCCATATCACCTTCTCAAAACTTTGCAAGGGCAATATTTTTGGAATATCAACTCCAGATCATGGCTTCAATCACTCCACGGATACAACAACGTGGTTGGATTAGTCAAATTAACAATCCAAGAACCTGCGATATCAGTATTGTCTACGCTCCAGAAACTACAGATAATCTCAATTGTTTGGAGACGCAAGTTTTCACTCGAACATTCGGGAAGATAGTTGGTGTTTTGATGAGAAATGCCCTGCAATACTTTTGTTTTCAACCTGACAATCTTTTAATTCCGGTTGTTGCAATGCCGGCCAGTGAGTCCGACCCATATTACTTATTTTGTCTTTGAAAAGTTGAAGAGTAAAGGCTAATAAAAACTTTTACTCTGACTGACTCTTTAATCTTTCATCTGCCTAAAAGCTTTAACGGCGGCACTTGAGTCTGTGCCGCTTCCATCTTCATGCGTCAAAAAATAGAGGGAATACATCATGCTTCGTATAAATGAAACCGATTCTCAAGCAAAACATTTACAAGAATGGCTCAATAGTGGAGTTGACGAAGAAATCTTTCACTTGAATGTGCGATCGCTCTTCTTTACTTTACCCTACGAATACTTGCTCTACAGTCCCAAAATCTCCCGTCGCAACGATGGACGGCTCCGAGACAGAGACTTGAAAAAATATCAGCACATTGAACTAGGTGGCTGGTGGTGCAGTGGCGTTGACCCCCTCAATCAATACGCGCTAATGATGTGGGGCTGTTTCAAACCTGACCATCCCCGAAGAGATCGCCAGAAAGTTCACAAATTGATCAAATATGAACACCCATACAGAGAAGAGACACGCGCCTTCTTCCTTTTAGTACCGAATCGCATTTGGGTGAAAGTCTCCAACCGTAGCGGTATCCCCATCACCGAAGAAGACTTGCAGCATCCTGGCGGCTTCTGGCATTGGGTTTGGCAGCATAATGTACCAGTGACAATTGTCGAAGGAGTCAAAAAAGCGGGGGCATTGTTGACTGCTGGTTATGCTGCGATCGCAATTCCGGGAGTAAACGCTGGATACCGCACACCTACTGATGAGTACGGTACAGCTAATGGTAAACCATCCCTCATCCCCGACTTGAAACATTTTGCAACACAGGGCAGACAGATCAATATTTGCTTTGACCAGGATAACAAGCCAGAGACAGTCCAGCGAGTCAGAACCGCCATCAGTCGCATGGGACGGCTGCTGGTAAATGAGGGTTGTTCGCTGCGAGTGATTGATTTACCGTTAGGTGCTTCTAAAGGGGTTGATGATTTTATCGTTGCTCACGGTCAATCGGCATTTGACGCACTCTACAATACTGCTGTTGCTTTGGAGTTATGGGAGATTAAGCTGTTCACTCTGCTGACTTATCCTCCAGCGATCGCACTCAATCAAAGATTCTTGGGACAGCTTCTCGTCCCCGAAGGTGAAAAGCTGATTGTTCTCAAAGCGCCAAAGGGAACGGGTAAAACCGAATGGCTGGCAACTGAGGTGGCGAAAGCACACGACCAAGAGAGACGGGTATTAATCATCACCCATCGTATTCAACTGGGTGAGGCGCTGTGTAATCGGTTTGGTGTTAACTATGTTACCGAAGTCCGCACGAATGAAACAGGCACATTGTTGGGATACGGGGTGTGCGTGGATTCACTGCATCAGGAAAGTCAGGCGCGATTCAACCCCAACGACTGGGCGAATGATGTCATTATTATTGATGAATGTGACCAAGTATTCTGGCATTTGCTCAACTCTGGTACGGAAGTACAGAAGCGTAGGGTATCCGTTCTCAAGAACCTCAAGCAGTTAGTGCAGAATGTTCTAGGCAGCAGTCAGGGAAAGATTTACCTATCAAGTGCTGATGTGTCCGACACAGATGTAAAATACGTTCTTTCTTTGGCGGGAGAATATCGAGTCAATCCGTTCGTAATCGTCAACAATTATCGCCACGTAGCGGGAAACTGTTACAATTATCCTGGCAACAGCCCGAAGAATCTGATTGTCGCATTGGATAAGGCGATCGCCGCAGGGGGACATCATCTACTCTGCTGCTCTGGTCAAAAAGCCAAGTCCAAATGGGGAACCCAGGCAGTTGAAGAACGATTTCGCCGCAAATTCCCACACCTGCGAATCCTCAGAATTGACAGTGAATCTGTTGCAGACCCCTCACATCCAGCGTTCGGTTGTATCGCTCACCTGAACGAGATTCTCACCCAGTATGATTTGGTTATCGCGTCTCCAAGTCTTGAAACTGGGGTATCCATCGACATTCGAGGACATTTTGATGGTGTTTGGGGGATTTTTCAAGGTGTGCAGCCGGTTAACTCCGTGCGTCAGATGTTGGCTAGATTACGTGAGACTGTTGACCGTCACATTTGGGTCAGAGAGTGGGGGATGTCGGTTGTGGGCAATGGTTCCACATCCATAGGAGCATTGTTAAGAAGTCAACACGTTGCAACACAAGCTAACATTGCGTTGTTGTCGGCGGCGGACAATGACGATTACAGCTATGTTGACCAGAATTTTCAGCCCGAATCCTTACAGACGTGGGGAAAACGTGGCTCTGTCATCAACGTCGAAATGCGGCGCTATCGAGAATCTGTGCTTGCGGGTTTGGTCGAGGATGGGTACACCGTTATTGATGCCGACGATGCATCGGATGATGAGAGTGGGGCTGTAATCGAGTCGGTTAAGGCGGCAAGCGAAGAATTGTATACTGCTGAGTGTCAGGCGATCGCAAGAGCTATTGAACTCTCCCCAACCGAATTGAAGAAGCTGCAAGACAAACGGGCGAAAACGAAAACCGAACGACATCAGCAGCGCAAAGCCGAATTATCCCGTCGCTATGAAATTGAAGTTACCCCTGATTTGGTCGAGAAAGATGATGACGGGTGGTATCCTCAACTGCGGATGCACTATTATTTGACGCTGGGGCGGGAATTTCTGACCAACCGTGATGCAAAACGGGCTAAGGCGCAATTGTCAGCTGGGGAGAATTCGATTTGGAAACCTGACTTTAACAAGGGGCAACTATTACCTGCTGTTTTGTTATTGGCAAAACTCAATCTCTTGCAACTGCTAAAGCCTGGGGTGAAGTGGCGTTCAACTGATGCAAAAATGCAGGAGTTGAAACAGGCTGCTGTAGAAAATCGCTATTTCATCAAGACTTGTTTGAATGTGACTGTTAGCGAGAAGTTAACGCCCCTTGCGATCGCACAGAAACTACTTGCCAAAATTGATTTGAAACTGGACTATGTGGGTCGGTTGGGTAAGCGTGAAAATCGAGAGTGTGTTTACCAGTTTGTGCCTGTTGATGATAAGCGTGATTCGATTTTCTCGCTTTGGTTAAATCGGGATGAAGCATTAAATCGTGAGTCGGTGTCAGTCATGAATAATATAGTGTTAACCACACCAGTGATTGACACAACCTCCCAAATATTAGAAGAGGTGGTGTCCAGTCCCCAAGGACAAGCCTGGAAAGGGCTGAAACTGAAAATGCAGCAAGGCTTGGACAGCGCTGGCTCCTTCTACAATCAGTTAGTCTCCTCCTTTGGCGAAGCTGTTGGAATTGCTGATGGTGAGCCTTACTGGAATGGCTATCTGGGGCAGTGGCAAGTTTGGGTTAAGTTTGCAGACGGGTGTACTTCTGTGGTGTGCAATTGGCTGATGGTAGTAAACTAAAGGTCTACCAACCGCGTGTCTGTTTTGGGTAAGTGTCAAATTTGACCCAATTGTTTAATCATAGCGACTATCCTCTTGCTCCATTGAGATAGAAGAGTAAAAGTAAAATAAAATTATCTTTCACTTAAACCTATTGACGACATTTAATTTTTAATTTGATACTCGATAACAATTGTACTGCCTCCCACAATGCCGTACAATGCATACAAGAAATACGATAAATTGATCGGAATATAGTAGTTTAATTTATTCCGGTGACCGTCATTGGCGGCAGTGGAAGCAACCTCTAAATTCACCTTTGAAGAGATGGAACGTGACTGATATTGCAACTGGTACGGCGGCTGATGTTGACCCAGTGACGCTGCGGCGACGGGGAGTGGGATTAATTGCTGTAGATTACAGCCGCTGTGCGGGTGGTTATACACTAGACCTCTTGCAAAAGTCTCATGAGCGTGGGACAAGTAAGTAAGAGCTTTCTTGACATCTATGACTTACGAAAAGGTAAAGAACCTCAAGCCGGAAGAATTCAAACGCTTGTGTGGTGTGCATCTGGAGACTTTTACTCCAATGATAGAGGTAGTGCGATCGCGTTCAAAAACAAAGCTGAAAACAGGGCGACCGGGTAAACTGAGCTTGGAAGACCAATTATTGATGACATTGAAGTATTGGAGGGAGTACCGCACATATTTTCATATTGGTCAATCTTGGGGAGTCAATGAGTCAACAGTATATCGTATTATCAGAAAAATTGAAGATATTCTCATCAGTTCCAGAGAATTTTCGCTTCCTGGCAAGAAAAAGCTTTCCTACCCAAATTATCAAACAGAGGTAGTGGTGGTGGATGTTACGGAAAGCCCAATAGAACGTCCTAAAAAAAACAAAAACAGTTCTACAGTGGTAAAAAGAAAAGACATACATTCAAATCTCAAGTTGTCGTAGACCAAAGTACACGAGAAATCCTCTGTACCTCACATGGTAAGGGGAAAGAGCATGATTTTCGTATATTCAAAAACAGTAAAGTTCGGTTCAGAAAAGATATTGAATTCTTGGGCGATAAAGGATATCAAGGAATTCATAAACTTCATGCCAAAAGTCGAATACCAAAAAATAAACCGCTTAGGGGTGAGCTAAACCGTGAAGAGAAAAAGAGTAATCAAGAGTTAGCCAAAGTCCGAGTTGTGGGTGAGCATATCAATCGAAAACTGAAAATATTTAAAATTTTGTCCGACCGTTATCGCAATCGTCGAAAAAGATTTGCTTTGAGATTTAATCTCATAGCTGGTTTGTACAACTATGAACTTCGTCTCCCCAAAGCTGAATCTGCTTAACTGACTTTTGCAAGAGGTCTATTAATACTAATTGTTTTTTCAGAATTTAAATTAGGAACTTAAATTTCTGAATGAATTTTCAATATTCGGCTTTGCTCAGTACAAGTTTTGTCCGTCATTGCGAATTGCGAATTGCAAATTGTTTAGTGGTGGTTGTGTTCCATTACATCGTCTGCAATTCCAATTCTCAGATTCAGTCATTCAAACACTGCTGGATAGAGAACTGGTGCAAGTGCAGAATACGGGACAGGGGTTTTTGTTGGAGATTGCTGAGGATTTTTAACTCTTAATCAAAGAGGAACCAATTATGAAACTTTACGCTAAAACCATTTCAGCGACTCTCCCAGATTGGGCAACCGTTGTCGCATAGAGCGCAGATTTGATTCAGATTGAAATTAACGATGAACACCCAAATTTTCAATCCCTGCTTGAAGAGTTAGAAACGGAGATTGAGCCAGGAACAATAGGAGTGAAAGCGGAGGATTTATGTTCACGGCTTGGTATTGAAATGTCTAATCCCAACCTCTACCAATTAGTTGAACAAGCCCAGAGTCTGGTATCCGAAATTGCTACATACCCAGACTATAAACAACTGATGGAGTTGGGAAATCAATCTGATTTAAACATTGCTGATGCTCAAACTGCCACAACCTTCTACAATGGGAGTTAGACTGCAATCGAGAACCTTCTGATTAGTAGAAAAGCGATTGCCTGAATGTAGTCAATATTCAGACGATTGCAACCTAGCCTCAACTTTTATATCCTTCAATAAGGCGCAACTACATCATTTGTCGAGCCATTAATTGGGCAAATAGACCTTCAACTGCAGCTAATTCCTCAAAAGTTCCTTGTTGTATAACCCGACCTCCCTGAAGTACATAAATGCGGTGAGCATTGCGAATTGTGCTAAGTCGGTGAGCGATCGCAATTCTGGTAACTTGTAAGTGATCTAAACTTTCACTAACAATCGCCTGGGTTCTATTGTCAAGCGCACTTGTAGCCTCGTCGAATAACAAAATGTGGGGTTTTAATGCCAGAGCACGAGCAATTAGTAACCGTTGCCGTTGTCCTCCAGAAAGATTACTACCTCCTTCACTCACCACAGTATGCATCTGCATTGGCATAGCGGTAATATCCTCAGCAAACCCCGACATCCGCGCGGCTTCCCAGGCTTCATCCAAGGTAATCTGAGCGCCACCTGCAATATTCTCGAAAATGGAAGCTGAACTGAGCTGACCATTTTGTAAAACAACGCCCAACTGTCGGCGGACTGCATCTACATCTAACCCGGATAAGTCTTGACCATCATAATAGATACTACCTGCAATTGGAGTCTCAAATCCCAGTAGCAATCGCAGAATAGTCGATTTCCCACTGCCAGAAGCACCTATTAAGGCAACAAACTCCCCAGGAGCGGCAGAGATACTTACATCATCTAGCGTCAGAGGCCCATCACTGCGGTAGCGAAAAGTAATATGTTCTAAAGTAATATTACCAATCAGTTTGCCAGGATCGGCTTTGAACAAATCTACTTCTGGTATAGTTGAGAGAATAGGCTGGGTGCGTTGCCATTGGGGAATGACTTGCAAGATTTCTGTAACTGTATTGCTGAGGTTTGTAGTTCCCCTAGTAAAGTTACTAAAAGCGGCGTTGAAAGCCAGGAAAGTTCCAAGTGATAGTTCAATAGCTCCTGAAGTTGGAGGATTTTCGATTAGCCTAATAGTAAACCAGAAAAGAACTCCCGAAGTTAGTATAGGCATTACTGTATTGAAAAGCACAACAGCATCTTCAACACGTTGTGTACTAAGTTCTAGCTTAATTTGTTGAGTATAATTTTTACTCCAAGCTGCAAATGCACGTTCTTCTGCTCCGGCAATATGTAGCTTAGAAATGCCATTAATTAGCTGCACTGTCTGCCCAAAAATACTGCCCTGCAGTTCTAAGAGCGGACGCACCTTAGATAGCAAGAGTAAACCAGAGACTGTAGTCACAGCGATCGCAATTATGGCAAATGCAACTGCAATCAAAGCTAATTTATAGTTGTAATAAAATAACTGCCCTAAGTAAAACAGCGCGAACAGACTGGTAAGGAGGTTAATCAGTGTTCTCCCACTCAGTCGCCGACTGATCGTACTCACCGATGATGCACGGGAAAAAATATCTCCGGTTGTGTACTGTCGGAAAAAGGATACTGGCAAAGAAAGTAGCCGATCCCAGACACCAGCTTGAGTAGAAGCATCCCCAGCGGTTTCAATCCGCAGCAGAGTAAATCCCTGGGTTAGCTGAAATAGACCTGTTCCCAAAGCTGCAACTAATAGTCCCAATCCTATTTGTAGCAATAATCCCCTGTCGCTATCAGGAATTGCGTTGTCTATGATAATTGACGTGACATAAGGTGTAAGCATCCCTAGTAGTGTGACGGCAATGCCCGTGAACAAAATTACTAGTAGATCCTGCTTACGTCCTTTAAGTGTAAACCGTAATATATCAACAGCCTGCACTACCTTATCAGGCAAAGAGCGATAAAACATATAGGCAACAGGAACTAGTGTTGCAGCTATGCGCTCATCCACTTTGACGCGGGTATGCTCAACTGGATCAAAAATTTCATAATGAGTTGCACCAATCGGTAGCAGCGCTACTGGTCGGTTATCTTGCTGAGTATAGGCAACTATTGGCCCAGAATCCTTCTCCCACCAATTATCTCGTAACAGTACCCGCCGCATTCGGATGCGTGAAGCTCGGACAATTGCTTCCAATGGCTCCTTAACTCGCTTGAGGTTTTCAGCACGAGACGGGGGGCGAATTTTTATACCCATTGCCCTTCCAACGGCTCCAGCAGCAACTAATAAAGGAGTACCTTCTAAGAAAAAGTCTCCGTCTTGGGAACTTAATGTTGATGCTAGCTCCCCTATAGCCTGTGCTGTGACTTGACGATTCAGGCGTTGGCGATCGCGCAACCGTGTAATCTCTGCTTGTACTTCTCGCTCATCTAAGAGGTTAAGGCATTGTAGCAGTTGAGTGTGCAGTTGAGATAACCCAGCTAGAAGGATATCTGGATTTTGGAATTCGCTAGTAGTCTTAGTAGTAAGTTGCACCCCTTCCAACGCTTCTAACCACATCTTGTCAGTGAGGGGAAAAACTGCACTGGCATCTGTGAAAGTTAGTTCCTCAAACCCTAGAAAACGAACAGTCCCTTGAGTCAGTTGAACCCAACAGGTGACACCTGCTTCTGGCTGAAAGGTCTGACCATTGTTTAAGGAAAATCGGGATTGTCCCTCAGCTTTTACGTGAATTGCTGGGATGGTAATCTGGGAGAATACACTACCGATTTGTAACAGCCAATTTTCTATCCAGGCGATCGCCCTAATATCTCCACTGTCTATTAACTCGCGGTAACATTCCTTATGTATTTGTAGTAATTGGGTCTCTCCAGTAGGTACTGCTAAAATCTGACGATGCTGATTAGTAGAGTTAACAGCAGTTCCAAAAAGTGCCTCACCTTGACTAATACTGCACAGATAACGGCGTGTGCCTTCCATAACACCATCTTTAACTGTAACAACAAACAAAGCCATAGAACCAGACTGAATTACCCACACCCTAGAAGGGTCGTTTAGTAGAATCGGTTCATTGCCATTAATTATGTAAATTTGCCCCTGTATTAGCATTTTGGATTTTAGATTTTAGATTTTTAAATGTTTTATAGTAATTTACTGCTTTCCCTCTCTACCCTTGAGTGCCAAGCAAGCGCGAATATACACCATCCACTTGCCATAATTCTTTGTGAGTACCAAGTTGTACAACCTTTCCGCGTTCTAAGACAATGATTTGATCGCAGTCACGGATGGTGCTTAATCGGTGGGCGACAATTATACAGGTGCATCCCCGGCGACGGAGATTCTGGTCAATGATTTTCTCTGTTTCTGCATCTAGAGCGCTGGTGGCTTCATCCATGATCAGTATTGAGGGATTATTTACTAAAGCACGAGCGATTTCTAAGCATTGTCGCTGGCCCCCACTTAAATTAGCAGCACCTTCTATGAGTTCGGCATCCAATCCGCCGGACATAGAGAGAATTACATCTGCGATCGCCGCATCAATACATGCCCGCATGAGGCTTTTATCTGGTACAGTAGTATCCCACAGAGTCAAATTATCTCTAACCGTGCCGCCAAACAACAAAATTTCCTGCTCCACCATTGCAACAGAGTTCGTAAGCAATTGCTGGGGAATCTGCTCTCTGGGTTTTCCATCAAAGCAAACTTCTCCCGCCCAAGGTTGATAAAGTCCGCTAACTAATTTAGCAATCGTAGATTTCCCAGAACCGCTTCCACCTACCAAAGCTACTCGCTGTCCCGGCTTAATTGAGAGGTTAAAGTTTTCAATTAAAGGAAGTTCCAGGCGGCTATAGCCAAACGTAATATTCTGCAACTCGACATAACCCTGCAACTTGGGAATAAGATAAGAACTGGAGGATGATTTTCCCTCCCCTGCTCCCCTGCTCTCCCCGTTACTGAGCGCAGTCGTTGGCGCAGCCTCTCGTAGAGAAGTATGCTCCCCTGCTCCTTTTCCCTCCCCAATCGGATTATCCAGCACATCATCAAGGCGAATCAAATTACCTTCCAGTTCTTGAAGAGTTGTACCGAAGTTGACCAAATTGTTAACAGGTTGCTGAAAGTTAAGCATCAAACCTTGAAACGCTATAAGCATCCCAATGCTGAGATGTCCATCCATAACTCGTAAACCACCCACAACCAACAACAACATTGAAGAAAGGGCAGATAAGAGCGTGGGTAATACTGAGAATGTCTGATTTGTCACCCCCAATTCTTGCTGGGAATTGAGAGCTTTAGTGTAATAACCTGACCACCGGGAAAAGAAATCTGACTCTAACCCTGATGCTTTCAGTGTTTCGATACTTTGGAGCGCGGCAATAGATACACCAGCAGCTTTGCCATATTCTTGGATCAATCGTTGATTAGCGTCTACCCGTTGACGAGAAATTAGTTGCAAAGTTAAGACATTTACAGTCGCAAAGCTAACTACAATTAATGTCAGCACCCAGTCATATTGCACCATGACCAGGGCGTAAAAAAATACCATAAATGTATCAATAATTGTAGTTGCTAATCGTCCCGCTAGAACATCAGCTACTTGGTCATTGAGAGTAGTACGATTACTGATTTCTCCCGCAAATCGTTGGGCGTAAAAGCTAACAGGTAAGCGGAGGATATGCCACAAGAAGCGGCTGGACATACCCACAGCTAGTTTGATTTTCAAGCGGCGCAGGTAGCGTAACCGTAGTAAAGTTAGCGATCCTTGGAGTATAGCAGCGATCGCCATTCCCCCAAGTAAAGGACGCAGCCATAACTGCCGTCCCTCCACCAAGATGTCATCTACAAACACTTGGCTAAAAACTGGTATTACCAGCCCAACTACAGTTAAGAAAAATCCTGCGACTATGCAGTAAACTAAGGCATCCCCAGCGCCTTGTAACCTTTTGGACAGCGATAAAATCATGCTGGGTTTACGACCACCTTTGACAAATTCCGCACCTGGTTCAATTACCAGCACAACTCCCGTATACCCCTCATCAAATTCCTGTAAAGATACATGACGGGGGCCTGTAGCGGGGTCATTGAGATAAACTCGCTGTTTATTCCATCCTTCTACGACAACGAAGTGGTTGAAGTTCCAAAAGATAATGTAAGGTGGTCGCAGTTCCCACAGTTGCTTGAGTTCTTTTTTAAAGCCTTTAGCTTCGAGTCCATAGTTTCTCGCAACTTTCACCATGTTAGATGCTTTGCTGCCATCACGGGAAACTCCACATTCTTGACGCAGTTGTGCTAAAGGTACAATCCGACCGTAGTAACCTAGAACAATCCCCAAAGCAGCAGCCCCACATTCCACAGCTTCCATTTGCAGAAGAGTGGGTGTTTTTACCCGTGTGCTTCTGCGTGGCAGTAATTTTTGTAAGTACTGCCAAGGATTAAACGGTGTTACTAAAGTAGATTTAGTAGATACCACTGACAGACCTCAAGATAGGCAAAACAAAGGTGATGGGAGCGCGTTCTTCTACCTTGACTCGTGCAACAGTTGTAGTTCCAGAAGAAACAGTCAGCCTTGGCCCTGTGGAAGAAGACCATTTATAGCCGCTTGGGGTGCGGAAATCTATTTCTAAGTCAGAGAATACTTGTATCAAACCTTCTTTTTGTTGAGATACTAGACCTTCCACCACCTCTGCATTACCCACCTCTGACGCGGCTGCTTCCTTTGTAATGGGAAATCGCGAGATATTAGTAACATTTGCAACGATACCGCCAAAGCGTTCCCGCTTGACAGTTTGGGGGGTAATTTGTATTGTCATCCCTGGTTTAACTTTCTTACCTTCTGCTACAGGGAAATAGGTAACACCAACTAGCTTGCTTTTGGGGTTTTCTGCTTCTATAGTTGCCAAGCGTGTGCCAGCGCTGACAACTTGTCCTGGTGTCAGGGTGATTTCTAAAATGCGTCCGCTATATTGACTGATAATTTGGCTGTTATCGCCTAATTGCACTTCTAATTGGGCAATTTCCCGTTTAACTTCTTGAATCTCTTTTCTTCGGGTAGTGACACTTTCTAAGTCTTGTTGAGCCGTAGAAGCCTGTTTGCTATCTAATTCTTTCAGTTGAGCTTGCAGGTCAGAAATGATACTCAAGTTTTCATGGTAATCTTTTTCTGTTTGAGTCAATTTTACATCCAGTTCTTTCAACTGATTTTGGATGTCAGCAATTTTTTCCAGGTTTTCTAAATATTCCTGTTGTGCCTTGAGTGCTTCATCACCAGAAATCGCGCCTTCTTTTTTGAATAGCTGTCTGCGAATTTCCATTCTTTGGAGGAAAATGGGGTTCAAGGCTTGGGCTTGGTGGAGACGTTCTTGTAAACCTTGACGTTGCTGGTCAATTGAGGTGTTACCTTTGGTTTTGAGCAGAGGGCTGATGGCTCGCAGTTCCAGTATACGTTGCTGGAGGTAGTGACTTTGTTGGGATTGCGATCGCTTTTCTTGTTCTAATCTTTGCCCTTGTAGCGAACCAACAGCCTGGTCTTGTGATTTTAATTCCGTTAGTTTCGCTTGCTGCTGTTGCAATTGCTTACGGAGTTCAGCTTGGTCAATCGTCGCTAACACCTGCCCTTTTTTGACAACATCCCCAACTTTCACATTGAAAGTCATCAACTGCCCAGCGCTTTTTGATTGCAGTTGCACAACATTGCTGGGGTAAATCAATACCCCTTGACCCTCGACGGTAATGGGAATACGACCGTAAATGCTCCAGATAACAGCTACTCCTACTATGGAACCCAAGGCGACAAGAGGTAGCCAGCTTCTGGGGCTGACTACCTGCATGAGTTGGTCTAGTCTTTCAGGAGAAGATAGACGCTCTAAGGATTCTTTACGAAATACACTGCGTTTCTGGTCTAACATTTATCTTTAACCGAACTCACGTTAAAATGCCTTCCCTTTGACACAGTTCCCTAACTGCGTGATACACTGGGCTTCTCTGTATAAATTCTCCAGTAGGATGGATTGCCAAAATTTTAACATTGCTCTTGTGAGCCATTTCTTGCTCTTCTGGATATTCTTCCAGCCATTTACTAATATCGTCAAAGCAGGGGGATTGTTTATGAGAGTATTTTTGCTGAAAGTACTTATCAAAATCGCTTCGGCGCACAAATTTATCTATCTTCTGATGGGGATTTTCGTAACAGACTGTTTCCACCAAAACTTTTGATTGCTCAGGTTTAACGGTAGTGGATGGCACTAATCCTTTACCAAACTTTGCAAAGTAGAGAATACTATGACTGCTATCTATCCCACCTACAAAGGGGCGATGACCATTAATGAAATTTAACGAATCCGAGACTTGTAGAGTCTGTTCAGCAAGCATTATATCTCTGTCTATAGTTTGTTCACCCTCCTCATCAACCCAACAGAGTGACCGAATAATGTCATCTTGGAAATACGAAGTAACTTCCTTGATGCCAAACTCTTGAGGGCGCTTTGCAACAATAGCACCTGGTGTCAGCACAAAGTTTCCGATACCGGCCAGCGTCCAATATGCCCTGTTTTCCTTAAGAAATTGAAAGGTTTCAACTGCTTCTTCTAAGCTTTCTCCAGGAAAGCCAGTAAAACCCATCATTTGTGCGCCTATATCTACCTCTGATAGCTGGCGAAGAATCTGGGGAATCTCTTGTACTTTAACGCCCTTGTTAATCAGATCCAAAATCCTTTGAGAACCAGACTCATAACCGAACGAGATACATACACAACCAGCTTTTTTCAAAAGATGAGCCAGTTCTTTTTTGAGTGAACGCTCCAATCGAAGCTCTGCGCTCCACCGAATAGCTATACCATTCTCTACTAAAGCTTCAGCGAGTTTTCGCAAGTAGAGAGGCGACATAGCGTCAACTGCAAAGTAAAATGTTCGGGCAAATCGGCTAATGTTAGCAATCTCCCTGACAACCGTTTCAACAGGTCTCTCTCTGGAAGGAGAGGTTGGTGAATCAGTGTTTAAACCATAATCACAAAATGTGCATCTATTCCAGTAACAGCCCCGTGTGGGCGAATATAGAACTACTGGTTCGGGTGACCAGTACTGCTGCCAATTCCAGACATCATACTTTGGTTCAGGTAAACTAGATACGTCCTCATACCTTAACGCTAGTCGGCTGCGCGTCACAACTTCATCTCGTAATAGTATGCCTGGACGTTGCTTGGGTAAACCTTGCTGCTGGCTGATTGATTGCAGAATCTCAATTAACGCTGTCTCACCCTCGCCCACCATCACCACGTCGCAGTATGGCAACAAATCCCATATTAAGTTGGGATCGCGTAAATATTTAACAAGATCACTAATCTCTGTGCCTCCAACGGAGATAATAGTATCTGGCAATAGTGAACGGATATACTTGCACATCCAGATAGCAAAAGGCAACTGGAAAATATAGTTGACAGACAAGCCAACAAAATTCCAATCACGTTCCTTGATAGATTGGGTAAATGGGCCACTGAAATAGGGGAAAAAAGGATTGATTAACCTATCAATAACTGCATCGTTAGTGAGATCGCTGACACTAGACAAATTTGCTGGATACTGGTTATCGAGATAAAAGCCGTCGAACTGGCCAGGAAACCCTTGAACGGATAATATATCTATCCATCGTTCGAGTACCCAAACTGCTTGACGATAGACTTCATAGTTATAGAAATCTTCCGGGTTTTTCATAATCTGCACTGCACGAAGCACGGAATCCGGTTTCATGCCAAATGCTTTCAGAGCAGTGCGGTAAAGCAGTTGCTCACTACGAGTCAATCTTACTTTGGACTCTAAATTAATTCGGACATTCTCGCAATATTTAAGTAGGTCTGCGACTTGCTCCTCTTGCGCTAGATAGTTGAGCGCTTCAATATTTGCATCAAGACAAGAATAATTAGTGAAACCAGCTTGTGATGCTGCACCTACTAAATAAGGTATTGAATGATAAGGAGTTGTCGGATCAGTAAGAGGTGTGTTGATTAGGAGATAATTAACTGTTTTTTCATTCATACTGCCTATTGTCCTTTCAACTGTTGATTTTTCTTACTGCCGACAAAACTCAAAAAGTGACCTTTTAAACCTGCTGATTTTTATACCCCTGTGTTAGGAAGGATTTCAGCGCCACCAAGGCTTTCAGCGTCACCAAGGCTTTCAGCGCCACTTAATGACCGCCCCTTAATGTTATTGTTAATATTGTTCTTGCTCACGCCTCCTGCCACTGCCTCAAGTTCTTCTAAGTTTAATTCTTCGTTGGCAACGGCTTCTTTCATATATTCTTCGAGTTCTTGAGCGGTAAACTCATAACCTTTCTCAGCTGCAATTTGAATTACGCTAGTTGAAGCTTTGGCAGCCTTAATCTGCTCTTGTAGCACTTCATCATTTTCGGCAAATTTGAAAAACTCTCTTACTGTTTCTTGAGACATGGATTTAATTAACCGCTAATAACACCAACATAAAAAGGTTGGTGAGGAAGCTGGGCGGTATATTTACTGCTTCCTGATTGCATAATGTTAGAATACAAGCATCACTAAACTTATTCAATAATTGACTGTATCCTATACAGTATTTTTTTACTAAATTTCACGTTTATCGACATCTGAAAAATCACCTAGTAATTCACCGAAGAGGTAGGGGAAGGGGCTTTCTAGCAGGGGGAAATGACCCCATGTTTACTTGATATTTGTTTACACACATTGATTTTTTCTTGCCGACTTACTTAGGTCAAATTCAAAAACTTAATTTTGCGATCCTATTCCCAACTGATATAAAAGCTTTGAAACTGAATTTTTATCTAGTTCAGCTAAAGTCATGGAAAATACTCTTAGCGAATCAACATAACCCAAATATATTTCGTACTGCAAACGTTTGTCTGCGGGAATTTTATCAAACTCAACTCCTTTTCCCCACCGATGAATAGTATTAGGTTTAATTTTTAATATTTTGGCAATTAAGTTAATACACTTCTCTCGATAACCATGCTCTGATTCCATCGCTAAAATATAATCTTCTGTATAATGTGGCTTTCCATATTCATTTACTTGTTCTAGCCCAAACCAACGACGACAGAATTCTCTTGGGTGTAAACCCCTTCTATCAGTAATACAAATTTTTAAAATATCATTAGTAGCTTTTGTTATTTTTTCATGCCTAATTTTTGTTTTAAAATAAACTGGATCACGCTGATTATCTAAATAACTAATATTATTAGTTTGAGTGAATTCTAATTTTTTATAATTGGAATACTCCGCTTGTTTTTGTTCAACATTGCTTCCAGACGACATAATATTTACTTCTTGTCGATACTTCTGCTTGAGTATATGTCTAATAATTTAGGTAAAGATTCAGGTCTAAGATTGAGGAATTGAGGAACTCCTTCATGGATGAGTACGGTATTAGCAGGATTTTTTTGCGTAATCCCACAAGTCACCATCCAATCAATGTCACTGTCGTGCAATTCTCCCAACATAAATAGAACATCCCTCAAAGGCTGACCTTGTGCTAGGTTGCTAGGATCAAATTGATTGATGATGCTTTGTAGTCTATTAGAAAGTATGATTGCGATCGCACCATGAAAGCGCAATGCAAAACTAAATTCCTACCGTCATTTTGCCGCAAAGCCAATTTTGAAAACAATGCACAATTTTTAGATAAGACTATGATTTTTTTAGTTAAAATTCATCGACCTTCTATGTTCAGCAAAAAATGGTTATATAATTAGATATCACAATATGAATGCTATAAATGAACATGGAACGTGAAGCAGTCACAATCCGGTTTCCTATTGCTCTGTTAAACAAAGCAAAACATCTTAAAGATGGCTCAGAGTCATTCAATGAGCTAGTAGTTGAAGCAGTGGAACGAGAGGTTAAACGACGACTGGCTATTGCTACTCATCAGAGCATTGTAGCCAGACGTGCCAAAATCAAGGCTAGAACTGGCGTACACCCAGATGTAAATGTTCTCATTCATCGCCTCAGAGAAGGGGATATGCGAGTAGTAGGCTCTATAGCCAGTAATTTAACTTACTTTTAACCGCCCCAACATCCAATCAAATCTTTTACCTGCGATCGCCACACCATCTAAAACGCTATCATTCAATTCATCGTCATATTCCGCACTCTCAGCCAATGACAAACCTTGGCTATAAACCCGTCTACCATAACCAAGCTGACTCAGCATTCCCTGTAATCTCTGGGAAAGCAAAATAGCGATCGCACGGTAAAAGGGCGATTGAACACAATGCACAATTTTTAGGTAAGACGCATTGAATAAGTCGGGGATCTTTTTCTTAGCCCCCTTTTTAAGGGGGTTGGGGGATCTAAAATTTGAGTCACATGACGCCAAGATCAGAACTAGCCCCCCTTTTTAAGGGGAACAAAAAGAAATTCAAGTTACTTTTAACCGCCCCAACATCCAATCAAACCTTTTCCCCGCGATCGCCACACCATCTAAAACGCTATCATTCAACTCATCGTCATATTCCGCACTCTCAGCCAATGACAAACCTTGGCTATAAACCCGCCTACCATAACCAAGCCGACTCAGCATTCCCTGTAATCTCTGGGAAAGTAAAATAGCGATCGCCCGATAAAAACGAGATCCAAATCCGATATCTTGCTGTAACTTTGCTGCCATTTGCTGTCGGGAAATCGATAAAACAATTGACTCCTCAATCGCCTTAACAGTTGCAGAAGGTAGGCGGCCATCAATCAAGGGTGTTTCTCCGATAATTTCGCCTTTGGATAATCTGGCTATTTCTCTACCAGAAACTTCACCCCCCTCGATTGCAGCAAAAGCACGAGCTAAAGGATTACGCTCATTTTCAGCAATAGAAAGAGACATTGCTCCATCTAAAAGAATATACAGTGCATCTACAGTTCCTCGTTCATGGATGAGTGTGGCATTAACAGGAATTTTTTGCTTAGTTCCACAAGCCATCATCCAATCGATGTCACTATCATGTAATTCTCCCAACACAAACAGCACATCTTTCAAAGGTTGACCTTGTGCTAAGTTACTACGACCAAGTTGATTAATGGTGCTTTGAATTCTATCTGAAAGCATAATTGCGATCGCCCGATAAAAACGCGACGCAAAACCAACATCTTGCTGCAATTTTGCTGCTAGTTCTTGCTGGGAAATTGACATCACTAGCGATGTTTCGATAGCCTTTACAGTCGTGGCTGTTGGACGAGTAACAAAGGGAATTTCCCCCACTACCTCACCACTGAATAATCTCGCAATCTCACGACCAAAAATTTCATTTCCTTCGATGGCTGCAAAAGCACGAGTTAGAGGATTATTGTCTGGTTGAGAGACGCTAACTGTTAAGATTCCATCTAGTAAAATGTGTAGATAATCAGTAGCTTTTCCTTCTTGGATGAGTAGAGTACCAGCAGCTATTTCTCGGCGATGACCTGTCGCAATCATCCAATCAATGTCACTGGTAGTTAATTCTTTAAGCAAAACTTCTGTCATAACTAATACCTCCCGATTTTTTAATTTAATATTTTGGACTATTGTAGAGATGCAAAATTGCACGTCTCTACACCCCAATTTCTCTGCAATCTGGATAAAATTTGTTGAATACGAAAGTGCGCCTCAAGAGATGCCAATTCTTCTAATGTCAAATAGGTCAATGCTATTAACATCAAGGGTTGAATATTAATGTCCATTAACTTCCTTGCATTCTGAGTGTGAAAGTCCTGCAAATTTTCGGCTGCGGCCTTTACTAATGCTTGTAGAATTCTAAAAGCTCCATCAGAAAGTGAAGGTTTACCCCGGTAGTTTTGCAGTCTACCTCCCTCTCGGTAATTGGGAAACGACTCTAACCCCAAAAAACGCAAGAACCAATCAACTCGATAATCCCCCGTAGCGGCTACAATGCCCCTGTAGTCGGCAATTAACTCATCGAGTATATTGTTTTGCATGGAGTTAAATAAGCGGCGTGTGAAGTAGTGGGTACATTCATGTTCCAGCCGAATTGTCAAGGATAGACGCTGCCATTCTCCTTCCTCAAGTCCCATGTCGCTGGCTGAAACGTTACTATAACAACCATTACTCAAAATAATGAATTTATCCTGATAAAGCTGTTTTTGTGGTATTAATCGTTGAAATTCTGCTAACCAGCTACTTTGGGAGGAATTAGCAGAATTTTCAGCCTTCCATTGTTGGCGATACTGACGAATGCGATCCCAGTTATTAAACCCGCTGACTATACAGGCTCCCATAGACGCAGGAATTGGCTGCGGTTCATTTTGCTTTGTCAGAGCTTGAACTAAAGAAACAAAGTCATTTCGGCTCCCAGTTAATAATACAGGAATAGTTCCAGCCAAGCTTTGATGTAGTATTAATTGCAGTTTTTCAGGTTCCTGTAACACTAAACCTGTCGCCTCTCTCATCCCATTGACTGCAACGCCCCGACGAGTAGCAAACTGATACGCCTCAATCTGGCTGATACCCTCAATTACGGGAAATCGGAACTGTACCAATCGCTGTTTGAGTACCTCAAATGCTCCTATATCTTTTGCTGCAACGGCATATCCTTCCCAAGCAGCCAGATGGGGTTCAGGGGTCAAAGGAAATTTGACTAGATAGGTTAATATATTGTGATTAAAAACGGTTTGGTTATATACCAATAATTCCTCTACCTGAGCAGCAGTAGCTCCAAAGTAGATGAGGACATTAGTACGAAATGATTGTTGATCGATCATAAGCGACACCGAATAGCCCGTCGTAGACATTGCATTCAGAAAGGGACAAAAGCAAAAGACTAACGACTAATGACTAAACCAGCAATCTGATTTGTAATTGCTTTGATAGTCTGGCTAATTGGATGCTGAGGATAGCGTAGACAGAAAATACCATGACTGGCTAGCTGCACCATCTCTGACGATAATGGCAAAATCCCAGCCACAGGAGCGTTGTAGATTTTCTCTACCTGTTGTTGCAAGTCAGTAAAATTTAAGTTTGGTAGCACTTTATTGATTACCAACAGCATTTTTGACACCTTCAACTTTCGAGCTACATCCACAGTCACAGCAGTTCCCTGAAAGTCTTGATGATCTGGACGTAAAAGGATTACTAAAATATTAGAAATACCAATGGAAAGTAAGGTTTCTTCATTTAAACCTGGATGTGTATCTATTAAAAGGTAGTCTAATTTTAAACTGCTAATGAGTTCCTGAAAGCCATCATTGAGCCGGACTACATCATACCCCTCCCGAAGAATCCTGGCGATTTCACCAGTCTTAATACTAGAAGGAACCAAGTAAAGGCTACCCTTAATATTACCTGTATTTTCTTGCTCTGTAATTAAAACATCAGTAACATCATAGGCAGTATCTTTGATATCACAGTACCCCCACAAGTAATCATTGAGGGTACGTTTAATTTTGTGATCATTCATCCCGAAAATAACATGAATTCCTGGTGATTGAATGTCAGTATCAACAATGCCTACACGTTGTCCCTGAAGCGCTATATTAGCCCCTATATTGGCAATTAAGTTTGATTTGCCAGTGCCACCACGGAATGAATGAACTGCGATAATCTGTGCCATAACTTACCTTACCCTTATTAGTGAATAGTTATTATTTCCAATTTACAAACTCTCGATCTTGCCATAATTACGAATTATTTTAATGGCTCACAGGTGGGCGATCGCTCTTTCAAAGATTCCACTTGATTTTGCAATCTCTGGTAGTACTCTGTCTCAGTTTCGCTAGTAATTACTTCGTGTTGTTTGAGTTTTTGGATCTTTTTTTGTAACTCTTGAAAATGTTCATTTTCGGTTATTTCTGCAACGTGGGTAGCTCTTTTGGTTTCGTCAATCTCAATGCGAAGTTCCTGAACTTGCATTTTCAACTTCTGATCTCGCATCCTCACTTCTTCAGCCATCTCTAAGAAAATACGCACTAATTGACCAACATCATCTTGTGTATGACCTAATTGAGCCAAACTCTCGCGTAGTTCCAACACATGAGAATCAAAATCGTCATCCTCTAATGCTTGGGCTGCAACTGTCAGAGCGTGAATTGGTCGAGAAATATTCAATCCTAACAGCAGCGCGATGATTGCCGTAATTCCCCCAACAATCACCACACTGCTGCTATTGAGCCAAATCAGGCGATTCAAAGGAGCGGTAAACTCTGCTTTGGGTTGACTGACTCCCAATACCCAAGGCTGGGTTGCTAAGGGTGCAAAACCGACTATCTCCGGCATCTGCGATCGCGGCAATTGATAGGTAGCGTGTCCCGGCTGTGTGGCTCTCACCATCACCTTTAAGTCAGCAATATCCAAACTCTCAATCTCATCCACACCGTAGTGTTTATCGTGAATAACCTGCTTTAGCGTCTTAGTTGACACTGGCACGAGGCTATGGTATAGAAGAGATGGATCGGGATGACTAATGATTACTCCTTGTTGGTCAATCAGGAAGATATTGCTCTGAAAGCCTATATGTAAGGCATTAATAGTTGTCCAGATATCTTCTGCCCTAATATTGAGTAGAGTAGTTCCGACAATCTCCCCATTGGGCGATCGCACGGGCCCAGAGAAGAACATTCCTGGACTTTCGGTTGTTTCGTTCACCAAGCTGCTAAATCCGTAAAAGTTATCCTGGATAGTGGAATAGTTTTGACCAATGAATTTTGGATCTGTTGCAGCGAGGCATTGACCTTTCTTATCCATCAGCAAGACAGCATCAATATCTGGATAAGAGCGGAAAACCTTTTCTAAAGTTTGTTGCAGGTTGGGGCGGTAACTTTCTCGCTTTTGTAATGTGTCAGCAGCCAGAAAATCCACCAGATGGCGATCGTTGCTGACTTGAGAAACCACACGATGGCGATCAATAATTAACTGGTCAAAGCGACTAGCACTACTGCTGGCCAACAGTTCCAGTTTGCGGTATTCGCCAGCCTCTACACTGTTTAAGCTCTGTTGCAGGTTGTAGCAGACAGTGAAGATCATCGGTATCAGCACAGCACAAACCAATGCTACCGAAATTTTGGCAGCGATTGACCAGGTAGGCGCGTAAAGAAACCGATGCAGGTGCTTCATTTTGTAAATGCCAAGACGGGCTAAGGTATAAGAATTTCTAACTTTACTATAGGAATAACAGAAAATTATCAATGTACCGATGAATACTTAGCAGCTTAATAGAGGCAACCGAGTAATTGAATGCACAATTTTTATATATGACTCTCACTTTTTTAGGTTTACTGTTTATTAACTCATGCCACGGCTACGAAAACATCGCTCTGCTCGTTTTCGTAGCCGTGGGGAAATTGAAGTCCTTAGTTATTAGTCATTAGCACTAACTAATGACTAATAACTAAGGACTAATGACTAAATCGGCGGGTGGCTATCTTGGACACTTCTTAAGGGATAGGATTCCCGCCGATTTTTTTGAGTGTAGCATTATCAGTGCGTTGTGCCTTTCTCCAGGCTTGAGGAGTCGTTTGGTGATACTGGCGAAACTGGCGGAAAAAATGACCCTCATGCTGATAACCGACTGTTTCAGCAATCTGATTCACGCACATATTACCTTCCATCAGCAAGGTACGTGCGGCTGCCATTCGGCGTTCGATAATCCAATGATTCACCGTTTGTCCTGTATGACGGCGCACTAAGTCAGTTAAATAAGCAGGACAGTAACCAACTGCAAGAGCCACATCTTGTAAGCTAATCGGTTGATAGTAGTTTGCTTCAATGTACTCAAATACTTGGTTAAGATTAGAGTCAGAAGGGAATATTGACTGAGAATTTACAAATTTTGTGGTTTCAGATGAAGGTAGAACTGGAACTTGTTGGGATAGGTTGGCGTAATACTCCTTTATGGCTGCTTGTTTTTGCAGTCGAGTTGCGATCGCTGCCAATAATTCCTCTACCGTGGAGGGTTTTGTAAGATAGTCATCAGCTCCCAAATTCATGCCTTGGCGAAGTTCAGCCTTAGTAGCCTTAGCAGTCAGAAAAATGAAAGGAATCATCGCTGTGGCAGGATTTTGACGCAGAGTTGAGAGAACGCCGTAACCATCAAGTTCTGGCATCATAATGTCGCAAAGTACCAAATCTGGGAAATTTTCTAATATCTTTTGCACACCAACAAGACCATTTTTTGCACCGATGGCTTCAAAACCTTCGGCCTCTAGGCTATCTAGAAATATATCTCGGGTTTGTGTCTCATCTTCAATCACCAAAACTTTTGTCATAATTGGCTCTGATGTTAACTGATGAATTATTAATCAATCCAAAAGATCAAAATTATGCAAAAAATTTATTTCATAGATCATACCGATTTGACCGCCGTGTAAAGTTCACAAACTTTAGCGATCGCTGCTAGTAAAGCCTCGACTGTACAAGGTTTAGTAACATAGGCATTTGCTCCGAGATCCATGCCATAAAACTGTTCTACATCGGTAGTCCTACCCGTCAAAAAAATCAATGGAATCTTCTGTGTCAACAAGTTTTGGCGCAGCGTAGTCAGAACACCGTAACCATCTAGTTCTGGCATTATGATGTCGCAAATTACTAAGTCAGGTAAGTATTCTTGTGCTTTCTTGACACCAACACGACCGTTTTCTGCACAAATGGTATCAAAACCTTCCGCTTCCAGGCTTTCTACTAATATGTCTCGTGTTTGCGCCTCATCTTCAATTACTAAAACTTTTTTCATTATCTACCTGGCTATCAACCTTTTTAGATTAGCGGATGCCAAACTCAATGACAATCCCTTTTCTTTAAACGAGACTAGCACTTTTTTAGCTTTCCTAGCAGAAGTCTCGTACTATAGTTGTTACTCATAATCAGTGAGTGGAGTTCTCACTTAACCAATTATTGCATAGTCAAATCTACTGTAGACAAGAACAAAACTACAAAAGTTTTTATTCATAGTGGTTGTTTTAAGAATAATGTAACTGTAAAAATAGTACCTTTTCCAACCTCACTCACCACGTTAATTTGACTATTATGCAAGTCTAAAAGCTTTTTGACAATTGCTAGCCCAAGTCCATTACCTGGTATGTCACCTACATTTTTACCTCGAAAAAATGGCTTAAACAACTGTTCTTGATCTCTTAAGGAAATACCAATTCCCTTATCCTGAATTTGAAAAATAACTTTTTCATTTTGGTAAGATAATATGAAATCAACTTGAGTACTTCTGGGAGAATATTTAAGAGCATTTGAAAGTAAATTAATTAAAACTGGTTGGAGCAATTTTTTATCTACCCACACTGGTCTACAATTACCTTTGCTAACGAAGTTAACTACATTTAGGCTATTGGTTTGCAAGTTTATTTCTGCCAATATTTCACGGCAAAATAAGTTTAAATCAAGCGGTTTTAGCTCACAGTGTAGCTTTCCAGCTTCTGCACTCCCAATTAGAAGAACTTCATCCATTAATTGACTAATCTGTTCAGTTGCTGTTTGAAGGCGCTGCAAATACTGGAGTTTTTTCTCATCGCTCCAGTGGTGACTATGACGTTTCAATAAACTAGTGGAATATGAAATGACATTCAGCGGGCTGCGGAATTCATGAGAAACCATAGAGACAAACTGCGCTCTATCTTCAGCAAGTTGTTTTTCTTGTTCAAGAATTTGGTGAATTTTTTCTTTTGCTTGTTGGCATTCAGTAATGTCTCGAAAGCTCCATACCACTCCGATAACTTCTTTACCAAGTCGCAGAGGTTTACTGTATCGCTCGAAAACCCTCCCATCTTTCAATTCTAAAGTGTCATAGCTTTCAAAATTATTTTGGCTATCGAGTTGGTAGACATCTGTGCAAAATATTTCTGGGTTTTTAACTTGATTCTTATAAAAACTCAAATATTGATTATGATGGCGTAAAGTAATAATGGAATCTGGAATCTGCCACATCTGCACAAATTTCTGATTAAGACTAACAATATCTCCATCGCATCCGATGGCAATAATACCGTCAGCGATAGATTCTAGAGTTGCTTGAAGTAAGCAAAGAGAATTCTCCAATTTTGCTTTTACCCACTTGCACTCTGCCCCTTCATGAGATAATTCCTGCTTGACGTACTTTGATTCAGTTAGAACCTCTTCTACTCTATACTCTAGTACTTGATTAGCTTTATCTAAGGCGAATGAAGCTTGTTTGCGTTTGCTGATGTCTCGAAGCAAGATACAACCATACTCTTTGGCTTCATATTCCATATAACTAACAGTGATTTCCACTCTCAAACACTGCTCTTTTGAAGTTTTATATCCAGATTTCAAGTATAAGGAACCCTGTTTTTTGATAGTTTTCCAGTAGTTCGACCAAACTTCTAGCGGAAAGTCTAATATTACGTCATGTATAGTCAGAGAAAGTAATTCTTCGTAGTCAGCACCTACTAAATTACAAGCTGCCTGATTGACATATATAATCCGTGCATCTGAATTTATCCATAAAATTGCATCTGTTAAACGTTCCATTAAAAATTTACTAAAATGCAACTTTTCTTCTAATTGCAATGTATCGGCTTGAGAGTTATGTAATTCCGAAAAATTGTTTGTGAAAATCATAAGTTTCAATACTAATCATTTATAATGAAACGTGAATTTTACGGTTATAAAAAGATGAAAAGTTTGCTAGATATGAAGCATGAGCAATGGAGTAAGTCCAAGTGATCGCGCTTGATTGATCGCTGCGCTACTACTCGGTCTAAGATTAATTGTGTAAAGAAGGGAGTGATGAAACAACCTGCTAGAAGCCTTACCAAAGCCAAAGATACCAATTATCTGTATAAAATCGGCGGTGAGAGACACATCCCCCCTTTCCTGCATCAAAAGTGCTTCCACTAACTTGTACTCCATCTTTAATGACGCAAATTACGAGTGTTAATCGTTAAGTCTCTAGATGTCCCTGTACCTTCAGTACTGGCAAACAACCCATTAGAAGTAGGGACAGAAAACTCTTCAATGCTGTAAAATAAGTTACCTCCAGATTTAATTTCTCCGGTGATATTGAAGGTGTTACTTTCTTTTTGGATGCTGGAGTTAGTAGGTAGAGTCTCATCTGAAGTAATTTCAGCGTTCGTACAATTCCAAGAAAAAGTGCTAACGCTAACTATGGCAATACCCAACAAAGCGCTCCATCCATTCAAACTCCAACAGGACATTGTATCTCTCTACTACCAGCACTTAAGTATATTCAATCATAATCAAGTTAGTTGCTATCTAATATTTAACAACAACACATGAAAACTAATACTTTATGAAGAAAGAGTTCACAAATATACTGCTAGTTAACACCAACTAAGTTAATTTGCGGGCGCGATTAAGATATAATTGCGATCGCCTACGGCGGGGCGTAGCCCATCGCGCAATTCTGCGAATGCCTTAGCTGCCTCAAAAAACGCTTTTTCCACACGGCGCTCTAAATGTAGGCGGTAAGCGTAGCCATGCCGTCAGGCTTATCGCGCTGTTCTTCCTCGGTCAACTTTGGAACTTCGACAGCGCTAACCGTAATTGTTGCTGTAGCGGGATCTACTTGCTGGGAGATATCCTCATTTGCAGAGTTTGCTGCTGAAGTTGAATCGGTAGATGCGGCAGAGGTGGCTTTGTTGCTTCTAGAAGGTGGATTATTCATGTTTCCACGTTCTCTAGTTCAACAATATTTTTTCAGGGTCAATTGCAACGTATATTTTGGGCGTGGTTGGAAAATGCGGTTTCTTCTCTAATAAAACAGAGGGGAGAGCAAGAAGATTGATGGTCTGAGGGTCAATCATCTTTGCTCCAATCACGGTTGCACTCCAAAATCAATGCCTAAAACCTGCTCAATTCGTCTTAGCGTAGGCAGTGGCAGTACTTTTATCCGCTCTTGCTCAATTGCATACCAATTAGCAACATGAGATGTCAGCCTCCGCAGCCAATTGAGTAATAGTACGACCTGACTCATGTATTGCATCTCGGATGCATTGCCCCAACTCAGGAACATCTATTTCCCAGCCTACCTTTATTCCACCTGAAGGCAACAAATCACTACCATTCAAGGCTGGAGCAAACCAATTAATTAACGCAGCTTCAATCCCTGGTAGTAGCTCTTGTGTGTCTACAGTTAACCAAGCAATTCGGACTGAACTCATAGTTTCGAGATGTCGCTGGCGATGATGTTGTACCTATCGCTGTTGGAGATTAACTGATCTTCCTATGTAGTGAACTACTCCTAGAGAGTCAATAGCGAAATAAATGCATGGAATGCTAGGCAAATGCGATCGCTGTTCCAAGGTTACTGAAGGGAGTTCTAGGAGGTTTATGACCGAAGGATTAATCATCTTCGCTTTTCTCCTCTGCTGGAAACCACTCTAGTATCTCTCCTGGTTGAATCCTGTAAGTTTCGCAAAGAGCTTCCAAAATTTTGGACGAGGGGATGTAAGTAGGATCTGCTGCTAATTTGTACCCTGTCGTATCAGAAATTTTGGCATCTTGAATCATTCGATAAGCTGACAGCCCTCGACTCTCTAAAAATTGCTTGATTTTGTTTCGCATAGGCATAACCTCTATACTACTACGACTATTATACTGCAAAAATATATGGTGCAATTATTGCAATAGTATAAAATTTTTGGTAGTATTAAATTATAGAGAAAGCGCCCCTGACTACCAATCCGAAGCGCTTCTCTTGCCCTAAATTTAAAGAGCCTTTCAATTATGACTCACATCATCTATAGCCATCAACAGCTGCAACTGAAATCCATAGCCCGACTCAAGCAAATCTACTCTGAAATCGGCTGCACAGTTGAGGTTAGCGACAAACGTTGCAAGGATTCTTGGATTAGTGCGATCGCTAATTACCAAGCTAGCAAGATTCAGAAAATTGCCCCCGACGAACAAGCCGCAGCTCAAGCCGAACTCAACAACTACATCGCCGCCCAAGCCCAAGCGATCGCTCCCGAACCACTGACAACCGTAGAAATCAACTTCTACCACCACGAGGTCTACTGTGGCAAAGAACTGATAGCCTACATCGCATACGACCACGATGAATTCGTCACCCAACCTTGGCTCGTTATGGTCAACGGCAAAGAAGAATTCCGAGCTACCACCCCTAACAGATGTCAACGCTTCATAGAATGGCATTACAAAGACGGCACACTTAGAGAAACTTTCCCAGCACCATTAGAAGTGGCAGAAGCTCCAACAATTCTGGAAATCTCGTTTTATGACCAGGAAGCGTTTGTAGGGGACTACCTTGTAGCCAGCATTAGCTACGACCACGGCAACTACCAAAACCTATACTGGCGAGTACTGGTAAACAACGTTGAGATTTTTCGCGACCTCTCGGCTGCCAGATGCCATAGCTACATCAAACAACAGTATCAGCAAGGTACGCTACCAGTACAAGAGCAATTACCAGAAGAAGTTTGCACCATTAGTAACGAAGTCGTGGCACAGATTTTCGCTGAATGTGAAAAGTACGGGTTTGAAATCCTGGACGATGGGATTTATCAAAACGACATCAAACTGGGCGAAGTGGGGCATACTGACACTGGCTGGTGGTTCATACGCGCAACTGACGAAACCCAACAGCCCATACCTTGTGACTCTGCAATGGAAGCAGTTCAATCGCTGTCGATAGTGGACGTGTCTACTAATGGTAAATCCATTTTTGATGAATATTTTTTAGAGCAACCGTTAGAACAGCTAACTGGCGATAAATTGCAACGGCTGCTGGAGAGAGCGGAGTTAGTCACGGCGTAATTATTCTCATTCCAGGCGATCGCTTGACAACTGCGATCGCCTCTCATCACCACATTCTCAACAATCCCCATTAAATCAATGCAACCCACAATATCAATCCCCCAACACTGGGGCTACCCTCACTTTGCCTTGGAACAGCGTACAAAGGGCGGCATCATTCTAGGACTTGAGTACTACCCTGATGGTACAGAACTAGCTGAACAATTTGGTGATGGTTGGCGCTATGCGCTAATGCCTAATAAAAACTCTGACGAATTGTTCCACTTTCAGGAAAATCAAATTCAACCACTCTCCCCAGAAGAATTATTCAACCAAATCACTGCTGAAATTGACTTTTACCAACAGCAAATAAGTATTCTCAACCGACAGTTAACCGTATTAACTAGAGGTGCAAACAATGGCTAAGGAAGTAAACAACAGCTTTGACCGTAGAGCAAATCATTTGCTGCGTTCACTTCAGCTTTGCGGCGGTTGTGTTCCATTGCATCGTCTGCAATTCCAATTCTCCAATTCAGTAATTCAAACTCTGTTGGATAAAGAACTGGTGCAAGTACAGAACACGGGACGCGGCTTTTTGTTGGAGATTGCTGACTAATGAATTGCTGGAGGAGAAGACAAATTAATTCTCTTCTACCTCCTATTTACAAATGTCATTTATTAACTCAAATATTGATGACTGAATCAATCGCTAAGGCTTTAAAAGCAATTCGCGTCTCTCACGAACTCACACAAACAGAACTAGCGCAAAAGCTTCAAATAGGCAAATCACATTTATCTGAAATTGAATCAGAAACTAAAAAGCCAAGTCTCGCCCTATTACTGCGCTATTCCGAAGCCTTTGATGTACCACTATCCTCAATTCTGTTTCTGGCTGAACACATTGACGAAGGTATTGACGAAACAACAGAGTTTATCTCTTCCAAAATCATAGCCCTACTGAAATTCATCCAACAGTGGCGCTCTCCGTAATCGCTTTCTCCCTTGAATCTCAATATCAAACACAAGGATACAACTATGAAAGCGAAGAACTCATCAAAATAATCGCATCAATAATAGTCAAAACCAAGCAAAACAATCCTAAATAATTTTGAATTTTGAATTTTGAATTTTGAATTGTTTTGACTTTGAATCTATCAGCGCTCAAATCGTACAATAACAAGCTGGCACATATTCTATTTCTGCATCAATATCAGAGGTGACATTATGAATATCAAATGGACTGATGAAGAACTCGCAATTATTGAAGAGAAAGCCGAAGTCTATACAGTCAAACAAATAGCCTCAAGCTTAAAAAGACGAGGATTCTATCGCACACCAGTTGCAATTTATCTGAAGTTAAATAGTTTAGGTTATTCAGCCCGTCCCACTCTTGATAACTATTCTTGTAAAGAAATTGCTCAAGTTCTTCAATTGAACCTATCAACTGTTTGTAGATGGGTAAAACGAGGATGGCTCAAAGCTACAAAACGCTCTGCTAGACATTATCAGATTCGGAAATGGCATCTTAAGCAGTTTTTTGACCATCCACCCCAATCAATTAAAAAACGTATCACCTCTCTTGATCCAGAAGCAATTAATTACTTGTTAGGGAGAAAAGCATGACACAGCAAATCGCTCCCCAAAACACTCAAGAAGTCCTTGACCTCTGCTCCGGCATCGGCGGCTTCACCCTTGGCCACATGATTAGCGGCGGTTTCAAGACTGTGGCTTTTTGTGAAATCAACGAGTACTGCCAGCAGGTGTTAAGTCTACGCTTCCCGCATATTCCAATTATTCCAGACATTCATGACATCACAACTGAGTCTCTTTACCGAGTGGGAGTTGGAGAAGTTGATGGCATCATCGCCGGACTCCCCTGCCCTCCCTTCAGCCTCGCCGGAAAACGCCTTGCATTCCAAGACGAGCGCAACCTGTTCGGTGAATTCAAGAGAATCCTTTGCGAGATTCGACCAAAATGGGCAATTGTGGAAAACGTACCCGGATTGCTCGTTGCTGAATCGGGTCAATTTCTCCGTACCGTACTGTGGCAGTTTGCCTCGTTGGGGTTTGATGTTGAATGGGGAGTGCTTTCGGCAAACCATGTGGGGGCCATCCACAAACGAGAACGAGTTTGGATTATTGCCTACTCCCAAAGCCCAAGACGGCATACATCCTGGAGTCAGTACACACAAGAGCGGACAAACCCTGCATCTGTCGGCAGCGCTAATGCTGGTAACTCCCAGAAACACAGACTTACCAACTCAGTTGAATACGGGGCGTTCTCTCAACCCGCATCTAGTAGAGGCGATGATGGGCTTTCCACAAGGCTGGACGGATGTCTCCTTACCCACACCGAACTTACTCCTTGGTTGTGTGCCGCCACAGTCCCCAGCTTCAGTCGGCTCAGTCGTAGAGAAATTGCAGCGCTTACGCAACAAGAGCTTGCAGAATATCACCAACTCTATACACAATACCTTGCGCTCAGAAGACAACACAAACAACAGCTGATAGCTCTGGGCAATGCCATTGTCCCCCAATGCGCTGCACTAATTTTTGAACGTCTGAAAAGAATTTTTAAGCAACAACAGAAAAACTCATGATTGATAACATTAACGTATTCTTAACAAGTTGGTATCTTTCTCCACCTTGGGGACAAACAATTCCACCTGTTGAAGTCAATTTGCTAGAGAGAGTCTACCTCCGAACCACCAGAACATTTGGTTACTGCTGCGGTATTCAGTGGAAGCATGAATGTTGGCTTTATTCAATTGATTGCCGTAATGAAATACTCCACGCCACACAAAACCAAATCATCGGGACTGGAGAATTAGAAGCCATCACTGTGCAAAAACCTGCTTTTGTTTTGGGTGAAAGAGTGATCCTCTGTTCTCACGATAAGGGAACAAAACAACGGCTGATTCTAGGAATTGCACTGGTGCATAATTCTTGGTTTTACCTTGTTGAATTGATGTCACCAACGTTAATTAAGACACCAACTATATCAAATCGTTTCTCATTAGTTGGTGAAAAAAGTTTAGTGCGAGTAAATGCTTGATTCTCTTTAATCACACAACGAAAAATTATCACCCAACTAGAGTTATGTCACAAATTGAAATCGCCGAAATCATAAAGCAAATATCTCAAGAGATTGAAGTAGACTCCAATGGTCATGGTAAAGCCAGTATCAAAGCCACTGCACGACTAGCTGGAGTTGATGACGAATCTATCAGAAAAGCTTTAAAATCAAGCGCCGACCTAGTACCATCAAAATTAGCTAAAGAGCTTATGCTGCAAGGGTTTAAAGCTACCGACCTGAACGAATGGAGAACTAATGGTATCCCAGATGTTGCGATCGCAATTATCTTAGAGTACTACGCTTACGAAGCTGGTAGATACTGTACCAAACAAGCCAGATTGGTATGCCGTTCATTCAACACCATCGGTATTCGGGCATGGATTCAAGACAAATTGGGCTGGACTAAACCCGCCAATCCTTCCGAAACAGGAATGACTCAAATACAGTTACTCGCCGCTTTAGCACAACAATTGGCAGAGCAAGAACAGCATTTACTCCAACAGCAGCAGCAACAGACTGAAATTTTGCATCGGCTAAAAGCTGTTGAAGTTGAGCAAGACAGAGTAAATACCCCATGTGGACATAAATACAGTGTTGTTGGATTTGCCAATCTTCAAGGTTTAGAAATTTCGGTTAAAGAAGCAGGTGCTAAAGGTAGAAAGGCAAGCGCATTGTGTCGGAAACAAGGGATAGAAATAGAACGCATTCATGATCCACGTTTTGGAAAAGTCGGTTTGTATCCAGAAAGTGTGTTGATTGAGGTTTTCTCTACTGGTCAAAACTAACAGCAATTGTCTTCAGAATACTTTCTTCAGTTGGACAAAAATACCATGCAACAACTCAATTTATTCACTGAATTAACTCCAGTTTTACCTATCACTTACTACCCTGATTTCTTAACTCTAGAACAAGCAAACGAACTCTACCAACACTGCTTGAAACTAGAGTGGCAGCAGAATCAAATCAGGATGTTGGGTAAAACTCTGCCCGTCCCGCGCCTTGAGTGCATTTATGGTAATGCCGGATGTGATTACCTATACTCCAACAGCGTATTTTTGAAACCACTATGGTGGACAGAAGCTCTGTCTAGCTTGCGCGATCGCATAACTGCGTTGACTGGTTACAAATTCCGTATCGTCATTGGTAATCAGTACCGCAGTGGACAAGACAGCATCGGCTGGCACACAGACATCGAACCATTGATGGGATTTAACCCTGCAATCGCATCAGTCAGCTTGGGGTCATGTCGCAAATTCCAAATCAAAGCCATCGGCGGTAAACCAACAGATTTCTGGCTGGAACACGGGAGCTTGCTTGTGATGCACCCCGGCTGCCAGTCTACACATCTGCATCAAGTTCCGAAGACCAACAAAGTTGTTAGCACGCGAATTAATCTCACGTTTCGACCGCACACCGGGGGGAACAAATAACCCCCTGGCTGGCTTAGTCAGGATTTCATAGCCAGCAAAAGCTCTCACAAAAAGTTGAACCGGCGGCATGGGTGCAATGCCGCTCCATTTTTCTGCGCCTATTTATGGAGGGGATATGACTACAATTAGTTCACAAAACCAGCATTTAACTGAATGGCTCAACAGTGGAGTTGACGAAGAAATCTTCAAGGCGAATGTCAAATCGCTCTATGGGACTTTACCCTACGAATATCTGCTCTACAGTCCCAAAATCTCCCGTCGCAATGATGGGCGGCTCAGAGACAGGGACTTGAAAAAATACCAGCACATTGAATTAGGTGGCTGGTGGTGCAGTGGGATTGACCCGCTCAACGAATACGCCCTAATGATGTGGGGCTGCTTCAAACCCGACCACCCCAGACGCGATCGCCAAAAAATCCACAAGTTCATAAAATACGAGCATCCTTACAGAGAAGAGACACGCACTTTCTTCCTCTTAGTACCGAATCACATCTGGGTGAAAGTCTCCCTACGTTGCGGCATTCCGATCACAGAATTTGACCTACAGCATCCTGGGGGCTTCTGGCATTGGGTTTGCCAACACAATGTACCAGTGACAATTGTAGAAGGTGTCAAGAAAGCGGGGGCATTATTAACAGCTGGTTATGCAGCGATCGCTATCCCCGGTGTGAATGCTGGATACCGCACACCTACTGATGAGTACGGTACTGCCATTGGTAAACCCTCGCTGATTCCCGACTTGAAACATTTTGCAACACAGGGGAGACTTGTTAACATCTGCTTTGACCAGGACAACAAACCTGAGACAGTCCAACGGGTGAGAACCGCCATCAGTCGCATGGGACGGCTGCTGGTAAATGAGGGCTGTTCGCTGCGAGTGATTGATTTACCTTTTGGCCAAGAGAAAGGGGTTGATGATTTTATCGTTGCTAAAGGGCAGCCAGCATTTGACGCACTCTACAATACTGCCGTTGCACTGGAGTTATGGGAGATTAAGCTGTTTACTCTGCTGACTTACCCGCCGTCAATCGCACTCAACCAAAGATTCCTCGGTCAGCTTCTCGTCCCCGAAGGTGAAAAACTGATTATCCTCAAAGCTCCCAAAGGCACGGGTAAAACCGAATGGCTGGCAACTGAGGTGGCCAAAGCACATGACCAAGGGCAGAGGGTATTAATCATCACCCATCGCATTCAATTAGGGGAGGCACTCTGTAATCGGTTTGGTGTTAACTATGTTACTGAAGTCCGCACGAATGAAACAGGCACATTATTAGGATACGGCGTATGTGTTGATTCGCTGCATCAGGAAAGTCAAGCGCGATTCAATCCCAATGACTGGTCTAATGATGTAATTATTATTGATGAATGTGACCAAGTATTCTGGCATCTTCTCAACTCTGGTACTGAAGTGCAGAAACGTCGGGTATCTGTTCTCAAAAACCTCAAACAACTGGTACAAAACGTTTTGGGCAGCAGTCAGGGAAAGATTTACCTGTCTAGTGCCGATGTTTCTGACACAGATGTAAAGTATGTTTTATCACTCGCTGGAGAATATCGAGTTAACCCGTTTGTAATCGTCAACAATTATCGTCACGTAGCTGGCAACTGTTACAACTACTCTGGCAGTAACCCGAAAAATCTCATCGCCGCACTAGATAAAGCGATAACCAAAGGGGGACATCATTTACTCTGCTGCTCTGCTCAAAAAGCTAAGTCTAAATGGGGGACGCAAGCCTTGGAAGAACGTTTTCGCCGTAAATTCCCTCACCTGCGAATCCTGAGAATAGACAGCGAATCTGTTGCAGACCCCTCACATCCAGCGTTCGGTTGTATCGCTCACTTGAACGAAATTCTTACCCAGTATGATTTGGTTATCGCTTCTCCAAGTTTGGAAACTGGAGTCAGCATCGACATTCGAGGACATTTTGATGGTGTATGGGGAATTTTTCAGGGTGTGCAGCCGGTTAACTCCGTCCGTCAGATGTTGGCACGCCTCCGGGAAACTGTTGACCGTCACATTTGGGTGAGAGAATGGGGGATGTCGGTTGTGGGCAATGGCTCTACATCCATAGGGGGATTGCTGAGAAGTCAACACGTCGACTAAATTCCAATTCGACCCAGAATCAAGCTCAAAATCGACATCTGGGGTTAAGTCACCGCCATTAGTAGAGCCTCTCTTCAAATTCAGGTCTAGATTGTTGACGTTAACCTCCCAATCGCTCAAAGTCCCGGACTCTGAATAAACCACAAATCCCGAATATTCGCTCTCTTCTGGCAAAAAGTTCGTAAGGAATGGGGTAGTAGCATCGACTAAGGTAAAATCACCTGAAAATTCTTGTCTAGTTAGAATAGCTCCCAGCACGGGAGTAGCATGAAATACGCTTGCAACTACCAAACCAATCACGGCGACGCTAACTTTGGGGAGTCGAACTTGATTCATGGATTGGGTATGTTATCTAAAATTGTTGAAGGTATGCTATCACATCCTTGGCAACTTAAGATACACTCAGTACACCAAAAAGTTCTGTGATGCCTGCGGTGTTCTCCTTGCCATCGCTCAAGCCCAGAAATGCTCAGTTAGCGGTGGAACGCTTTGTATACGGGGTTGATACTGTTAAAGAATTGCTCAGTACGCTAACAAGTGATGAGCATTGGGGCGTGATGCTGAAGTTTGATCAGGTCAGCCCGGACAAGTTTGCTCAACTGGTGACAGATGCCCCACAGTGGACTGAATGGATGGTTTGATTTACACCCAAGCTTGGTATTAGCGCTCTTTTATTACTCTCATGAGAGTATAATTAATTACTAACAGTTTAACTTAGCAAGGGTATTTAATTGGGTTCAAGAACGGCTACCTCCACGATCACCGTGGTAGATCAGTACTGCGATGC
>NZ_JAIVFS010000007.1 GCF_020829645.1 Nostoc mirabile CHAB5784
TTTGGTTAACTTGATAGCTGGTTTAACCGCCTACACCTATTTACCCAAAAAACCTGGTATTGACATTTCCCCGAAAGATTTACCTGCTCTACCTCCTGCGATTTTTTAGTTCCATCGAACTCACGTTAAATTAAAACTTGTCGCGCCCAGGCAAATGGCTTAGTCAAGATATGGAAAATACCACCGCCAATTAGCATCAAACCAACCCAGATGTGACCGCCGACAACATCTTCCAAGTTATCGACAGCTGCCATTCCGTCTGATCCCCAAACCCCAAACAGATAGCCAAAGATGCGGAATGGGTTGAGCGTCGGATGATTGATTATCCTTACGTCTCCACCGCCAGCAGCCCAGGGGTCAAATAGTCCACCCCAAAACATTGCTTTGGCAACCAAAGCTAAAGCACCTAAACCTAAAAGCGTTAGGTGAATGCCCAAGATTGTAGTCATCTTGTCCTTATCCTTCCAGTCATAGCCAAAAAAGCCAGCCCAAGTAGGATTGTCTTCTAACACCTCTGGCCCCAGCAGAGAGTGGTAAATACCACCAGCTGCCAGAATTACTGAAGGTATCAGATGCAAGACGCTGATTACGAAGTATGGATACGTGCTAATAACTTGCCCGCCAGCACCAACACCAAAACCCAGAGTTGCTAGATGAGGTAGTATGATTAACCCTTGCTCATACATTGGCTCATTAGGGTTGAAGCGCGACAATTCAAACAGCGTCATCCCTCCAGCCCATAACAAAATCAATGCAGAATGGGCAATATGAGCGCCTAGTAATTTTCCCGATAAATTAGTGAGACGAAAGTTACCAGCCCACCAACCAACATCAGGTATCTGTTGCTTATATGGGCTATCTTCAATTACTGCTGTCATTTTCAGAACTCCTTGAGAATTTTTAGCAATATTATTGAGCTTTTATTTCAAGATAATTGCAAATTTATTGCATTAAATTGAATTTAGCTAATTGGTTGTGGAATTACCGCCTCCTGACTCACCCTACCTTTGCGAAAATCGAACCCACGCGCCCGCAAGGCGTGCCAGATATGACCTTGGAGAAAGAAGAAAGCTAACCAAAAATGGGCATTAGCTAACCAAGTCCGGGCAGTTACAAGGTCAGGATCGGGTGATGAAAAGTACGGCACGATATTCTGTCTAACCACGAGTGCGGGACCATAAAAAACTTCGGGATAAACAGTAGTGTTTACCGATACGAAGAGAGTTGCAATAAAACCCATCAGTGCTAAAGCGCCCAGACTGTATGAGAGGTAAGCTTCTCCAGACCAAACAAATAGTGGATGCGTCCAGGTAAAGGGCTTAGTGACAATGTGGAAAAATCCACCGAAAATCAATATCGCACCAACCCAAATGTGACCGCCAATCACATCTTCAAGGTTGTCAACACCAGCAATCCAGAATTTACTAATTCCGCCAAACAGATAGCCAAAAATGACACCTGGGTTTAATGTCGGATTTGTAATTACCCGCACATCTTCAATATTGGGGTCGTACAAACCACCAAAGTACATTGCTTTGACAACTAACAAGAATGCTCCAAAACCTAGTAAAACCAGGTGAATACCAAGAATTGTAGTCATTTTGCCCGTATCTGCCCAATCGTAGCCGAAGAAAGGAACTCTGCCCTCTAATTTTTCGGGGCCACGTAGGGAATGAAAGATTCCTCCAAAGCCTAGAAAGGCTGAGGAAATCAGATGTAAAGCTCCGATTACGAAATAGGGATAAGTATCCAAAACTGCACCCTCTGCACCTACACCCCAACCTTGAGCAGCTAGGTGAGGTAGCAAAATTAAGCCTTGTTCGTACATCGGGTTTGCTGGATTTAAATGGGCTAGCTCAAATAAAGTCATGGCTCCTGCCCAGAAAACTATCAGACCAGCATGAGCAACATGAGCGCCTAGTAATTTCCCCGATAAGTTAGTCAGCCTTGCGTTACCAGCCCACCAAGGCGAGTCGGCGAGGTCTTGCTCCACCGACAACGGACTTGTAGAAATTGTCATTTTACACCTATCTAGATTTGTTGAGAATCTTATGCAATAACTTAAAAAAAAGCTTACACCAAATTTTTGCTTATTGCAATTAAATTTCATTAATTCTAGGAAGATGGTGACTGACGACTTTCAGTAGACCGAAAAGTTCTGCGATGTACTCTGCCCTAAAAGGAAATCCCAATTTCTCAGTTACGGCTTGGTTTGAGCTTTGGTGTTAGTGGTCAGAAAGAGTTGGAAGGAGAAAGGGAAAGAAATATCACGAGATTGTTTGTTATCTCAGTAGCCCGCTTTGCACGGCAAAGGAATTTGCTGGTGGTATTCGCGGACATTGGGGTATCGAAAATCGCCTTCACTGGGTGAAAGATGTTGTTTTTCATGAGGACGGTTCAACAATACGCATGGGCAACGCTCCTGCAAATCTTTCAATCAGAAGTTACCGAAGAAGAATTCAGCAATTCTTGAGCCAGAATCCAGCTTGGGGATTTGTAGCGACTGGATGTATAAGAGAGGTTTAGAGCAAGCGATTTTAAACGCGCGTGATATTAAATTCTTTTTTTTTGCGAAACCTCTGACTTCAGACATGGGGTATTCACCAATTCTGAATTCAGAATTCAGCAGGACTTCTCATTCAATGCCGAAAATCTGGATTTCCTTGTTTTTTCCGTGGTTTACTCATGGCTCAAATCAACACCCTTGTGTTGAGTTTAACCATTGAGTTTAACCATTGAGTTTTACCCTCTTGACAAGACTCTAATTTTCTTAACTTGACACCAATGCTGCGCTGACTGCCCTTAGAAAATGCTTACTCTAATTCCCTCCTTTTTAAGGAGGGTTAGGGAGGATCAAGTCCTAACCCAAGCGTATTGATATTATATATTCTTCACTCCAAACTATTTGTCTATTCACATCAATAATCTTCAACAAACTTAGTTTGTCCACCATACAACGATAATCTAAATCTAACTCCTGTGCTTCTTCCAAGGCTTGTGCGTATTGAACTCTATTTTCACTAAACACTCCTAGCGTTAGATGTGGAACAAAGGGTGGATTTTCTCTGCAATATTCAGCCAATATACCCGTATATAATTCATTATGTAATTTGATAATATCTTCCTTTCCTTCCTGAACCATCAAGAACAGATATTCATCCCATGATTTTTGTAATCCCTTTAGATGAATAGGAAATGGTTTCCACGTACTCAGGATGCTCTTAATATGAAGAGTAAGACTATCTTCATCAATAGATTGCAGTAGGGGAAACACCAGGGTGATGTGCGGTTCAATTAAATCAACTTGCGGATCATATTTCTGCCTAAATTTATTGATCCGCTTTGTGTTGATATTTAGGTAATATACGAGCGCGTAAGCCATACTTATGAATACTTTTTGGATGCTACTTTTTGTTCCTCCCGTGGTTAAATCAAGATTAGCCAATTACTATGAACTCAAAGCAGCGAGAGTTTTTAAATCCGGCACTTCTAAGTCAGGTTGACTTATTGCTGAACCTGTGGTGGGGGGTCTTTTTTGGACTGCTCGACGGTTTACCCAGACTGTTGATATTCCCAGAGATTTGGCTGTAACGATATCGTGATATACACTAGCAGCAACGTGTAATATCTGCTCTAGCGGCAAATCAATTCTTTCAATAGCCAGTTTGAAGTTGTTTAAGGAGGGTTTGTAGCTTTTTGCCTGTTCTGCTGTGATTATCTGGTCAAATTCCACCTCCAAGTGCTTTGCCGAGAAAGCAAAGAGATCGTCATCTACATTTGAGATAATTACCAGCTTAAACTTTTGCTTGAGGATTTTAAGTGCCTCAACTGTATCAGGGAAAGGCAGCCAATGCTGAATCGAATCAGCAAGTGAATTTATTTCCTCAGCAGTTGGCTCAAAGCCAAATCGTTCACCAAATTTCTGGACTACTCTTGTCAAAACTTCTCGATATTTGATATATTCTCCAATTTCGAGTTCTGCTTCAAATTGAGCAAACAGTTCCAGAATTTGATCGTCATCCAAATTAGTGTTATGTGCCAGCAGAAGTGGCTTTAGCACCCCTAAGATACCGTTTTCCCAATCAATCAGGGTTCCATAACAATCGAAAGTTAAAGCCTTGTACTGATTGAAGTCAATCACTTTTTATACTCCAGAGCTTGATTAATAGTGTTCAGTTTTCACAAACCAAAAGAGGGGTGAACCCATCTGTGTTGGCGCAGCCCGCACTTCGACAAAGTTCAGCGCCCCAGTGTGGGCTGCGTTACATCAAAGTCCCATCCAGGTGCTGCACTTTCGCCAAGAAGCTGGAGCAGCTTTTGCAGCCATTGAGGCATATTTTGCTAGCGATCGCTCAATAAAGATTCCACAGCCTCTAGTAATTTTGCTGATGGTACTGGTAATATAATATTATTATCTCGCAATTGTGAGAGTGTAATCGACTCCCGATTAATCGCTAGCCAGTACATTATGTCTTTTTCTAAATCTGACAAGCGCTCAAACTGCTGATGTAAAATATCGCGAATGTCGCCAAAAACAACCGTATCTTGTTTTCGGCGTGCTGCACTCGTTTACGGCGGGCGTAGCACACCTTCACTCAATTTTTACGTCCCTCTCAATCCTCACAAAAAATTACCACTCGTTAATTTAACACCTCCAATTCAACCAGATTCTAATGCTTATATCTTGAGAATGAACCAAGGCGAAATGGTTCGCATATCTACTTTTATTTTATCAGTGGCAAAGCTCGAATCAGTTCTCGAATCACATCCGTTGCTGGTCTGCCTGTCTGTTCACAATACTTTTCAAGGTTCTTGGCTTCATTTGATGCCAGGTTTATAGTGATTCGTTTGACGGCCCATTTTTTGTTCATGCTGAAACAGATAAATCGTGTAATCATAGCTTCAAACCCTGATTTTACCTTCCAAACTGGAAAGTAAACTAAATTTGGGATATGCCGAGATACCTTTTCAAGAGGACAAGTTGTAATTGAAGGAGCCAGGAGGAGCAAATCATCCGGGAATTTAAAGAGAGGATGATGCTGATTTATAGCCTACTATTATGGCATCTAGTTAATTCTAGATGATCCAAATTTTGCCGCTTCTTAATTTAATTGTCAAGCAGCTTTCCTCACCTTGATAACCCACGTTATCTTGGCAGAATGCCTATTTCTATCGTTCTGATTAGATTTTTAATTAAAGCTTAATTGCAATCAGCTTAGTATTAATAATACTGAATAACGCCTTAACCTAAATTTGTACTAATTTTAACTTAACCTTTGCTTAAGCTGTATGCCTTAGTAAGAAGATTATGTAGTAACTATGGTTAAATACAGTATTCCTATCGGAATTTAGATGTATTGCGACCATTAATCCAGAGTTAAAAGCCAAATTGGAGGTTCTTACGAGTTGCTGTTTACTGCATTAAGGATTGTAGATTCATGAAACTGCAACTCACCCAATTACATATACTCTGAGCCAAATTAACTGGAGTGTAGACCCATGAAATGCACAGATGATGCTTGCATAGTAGAAAATGAGGTGTCTACGCCTACAGCGTAAAATTTGCATATTTTCTGTGGAGTTTTCTTAACTTACTTGAGGAGTACAAATGCTTGAGGCTATCGCTGTTGCTTGGTTATTACTGTTTTTTGGCGATTTTTTATCTACATTCTTTTATCACGTACCCGAGCACGTTTTTGGTAGCCTACATTTAAAAACGCACCACTCGTGGAAGAAGGACTTCCGCCACTACGCTATTTTGACTTTTAATCCCCAGGTTCTTTTAGATGGTATCTTGGGAGCTTTGCCTTATGTACTTGTAGCAGTTGTCTTGTGGCCTTTCTCTCCCATCGGCGTTATCTCTGGATTACTGCTTGGTCAGTTTCATGTATGGTGGAGACACATAAGTGTGCTAGGTTGGCAAACTTCAAAGGCTGGCAATATTTTATGCCAAATTCTATTTATTACTACTCCTGAGAGACACTGGTTGCACCATCACAAAACTAATTTGGGTTTCGGTGATATTTTCACGTTCTTTGAACAACCTGCACAAATGTGGTTACGCTGGCTTCGGCTACTCAGACTTCGTTTTCGCTACTCTCGGATCTAGGTGAAGCTACCGCTTACCTAAATACTTTTTAAAATTAACAAAAAAAGCTGCGATCGCAGCTTTTTTTGTACACTATTTATTTTTTGCCAAAGAGCGGATTGCGCTTACCTACATACTCAAAAAAGCTGATTCCCAATTTTCGACTAGTCGTAACAAAAGACATCAATTGACCATAAAGTTAAATCTATGCCTTTCTATAATTATGAAAGCTTTACTTATGTTTTTCTATAACTCATCAAAAAATAAGCGAGTTACGCAGACCCAAAGACGCCTCTGGTAAGGAGTTTAAATATATTTGCTAATGCTCAACTTCGGTGTTATATCGCCCATCTTTTTGGGAAAACTAGTCTTAATTAGTAAATTCTTATATCCCTAGATTTTTATGACAATTTCTCTCTTTTCCGGAGATGCTGGGCGTAGCTTACTTATCCGAAGGCGTATGGATAGCTATGGTGAAGTAAGCAGGAGGCAGGAGGCAGATAAAATTAATAACCCGGTTGGCTTGAACTTGAGGCAAGGGAGCAGGGAGCAGGGAGCAAGGGGGATAGAAAAGAATTGGGATGTAGCACTTCGACGTTGCTCAGTGACCACCCCACCTGTTGCATTAGCTTCCCGCTCTTTACGAGAACCACGCTTGCTTTTTTGGGGGAGTCAAACCCATGTTCCTCCTTTCATTCCACGGCAGTTCTTGATGGAGTCATTTCCCCAAGCTTTTAGCCCCCTCTCCCCCAATCCCCACTCCGTGGGGGCCCCGAGTCCCCCTGCCTCTTCGTTGAATGCGGTCAATTTACAACCTGCTGCTTATGAGGTGTTTCATGTCCGCAGTTAGCCTCAGAAAGATTCTTAACAAAAAAGAGTTGCCATCTCTCCTTCATAACTTGGTCAACCAGTTGAACATTGCAATTGATGTTGAACTGGTTGACGGCACGAAACTGATTAGCATTGGGGAGCAAACTGCAAAAAATCGATTTCCAATCGAGGTATCAGGAGAAATCATCGGTTGGGTTGTTGGGGAAGAACAGGCAACTCTACTTGCGACTTTGCTCTCCTTTCTGGCAAAGCAGGAAGCTGAGAAGAAAGTACTCGCCAAAGAATTGCTGGAGCGATACCAGGAAATTGATTTGTTTGAGGATATCTCGACTCAACTGACAACAAGTTTGGATACTCGACAGATTGCCCAACTCGTGCTTCAGGAATTGAGACAATTAATTGAATCATCTGCGGGGATGATTCTGCTTTTGAGTCCAGATGCAACTGCGTTTGAAATCATTGCTGAATTTGGAGTCTTTTTTGACCACAGTCAGCCGGAACCAGGTAAGGGAATTATTGGCAACATTGTGGAATCCAACCGGGCAGAACTGGTCAATGATGTGCAAGCCGATCCTCGATTAGAGGGGCAAAAAAACGTTAGCGCATTGATTTGTGTACCGTTGCGAGCCAAGGAGCGGGTCTTGGGAGCGATCGCTATTGGGACGCCCAAACCTGACTCATACAAGGCTGAACACCTGAAACTTGTGAGTATCTTTGCCTCTCAAAGTGCGATCGCCATTGACAAAGCTGTGCTTTACGAGCAAAGCACTCAAGCAGCCGTCCAGGCAAAAGCCCAAACACAGAAGCTTCAGCAAGCTCTCCATGAGTTGCAATTAGCCCAAACTCAGTTAATCCAAAGCGAAAAAATGTCCAGTCTCGGACAACTCATTGCCGGAGTTGCCCACGAAATCAACAACCCGGTTAACTTTATTTGCGGCAATTTAAAGTATGTTGCCGAATACTCCCAAGACTTGTTGCACCTGTTGGAAAACTATCAGAAATTCCTACCTGTTGCTCCTCCAGAACTGGAATCAGAGTTAGACAATATAGACCTGGAATTTATCATGCAGGATCTCCCCAAACTGCTAGATTCGATGAAACTGGGCACAAGTCGCATCGTTGAAATTGTCCAATCCCTGAAAAATTTCTCCCGCCATGACGAAGCTGAAATGAAAGCCGTCAACATCCACGATGGCATCGACGGGACGCTGATGATTCTTCACCATCGCCTGAAAGCGGCTATTCGCCGACCGAAAATTGAAATTGTTAAAGACTATGCCAAAGTTCCCCTGATTGAATGCTACCCCGGACAGTTAAATCAGGTGTTTATGAACATCCTGGCAAATGCCATTGATGCTTTAGAGGAGGGAATGAGCAATGAAGAAATATCCCCCCCTACTGCCCAAATCACCATTCGTACTGAAGTCCTCGACAACCAGTGGGTTGTGATTCGCATTGCCGACAACGGCCCAGGCATGAAAGAGGAGGTAATCCGCCGCATTTACGATCCCTTCTTCACCACGAAAGATGTTGGTAAGGGAACCGGGTTAGGCATGGCAATCAGCTACCAAATTGTTGTAGACAAACATAGGGGAATGCTCAAGTGTCGTTCTCAACCAGGTGAAGGGACAGAATTCTGGATTCAGATTCCGGTAAATTGTGCAGTGGTGGACGCGGCTGTTGAGGAGAATTGCACTTCTGCCTTGCCAACTCCCACAACCGAATCATCCCATACTCCCGATACCGATGGCTTCATTCCATCAACAACTCCAATGCTCAAACCGACGGATTTGTTGATTCGCCATACTCAATTGATCCAGCGACTTTCACAGCACAATCCAAATGTGGAAGGTGCATCACCCGATCAAATTTACCAGATGTTCCAACGCCACCCAATTTCGTTAAGGCTTTACGCCACTTTGTTGTCTTGGTTCTGTTGTTCTAACCCTACCCAAATACGCCATTAAAAGAAACCTCAACCATGTTTAACCAACTTGATGAATACAACAGTCACCTATTTGAACAATGTCCTGTTGGGCTAGTACTATGCCGAACAGATGGGACGCTAATTAACATCAACCCCGCCTATGCTGCCATTTTGGGGCGCACTGTTTCAGAAACCTTGAATCTCAACTACTGGCAAATTACTCCGGAAAACTATGTCGCCGAGCAAGCCGTGCTAGAGAATTTAGAACGGACTGGTCGCTACGGTCCCTATGAGAAGGAGTTCATCCACAAAAACGGGCATCTCGTTCCAGTCAGGGTCTCCGGACTCATGATTGACAAGGATGGAGAGCGCCTGATCTGGTCAAGTGTGGAAGATATTAGCGACCTCAAGCGTGTCCAGCAGGAACGTCAACACTCCGAAAAAATCTTGAAACAGAGCGAAGCACGATACCGCTCTCTGGTCAAAACTAACACACAAATTATCTGGGTCAGCACACCAGAAGGAATTTGCTTTGAATTGACAGACTGGATCGCCTACACAGGTCAAAGTTTAGCTGAAGCGGAAAATGGGGGCTGGATTGATGCTGTACATCCCGATGATCGTGGGTATACCGGAGAAGCCTGGGGTGTTGCCGTAGCAAACCTGAGCATGTATCAAATTGAATACCGAATTCGGGGCAAGGATGGCAACTATCGCTACTTTTGGGTCTGGGGTGCCCCCGTCATTGAAGATGATGGTAGCGTTCGGGAATGGATTGGCACCTGCACCGATATTCACGATCGCAAGCTGGCAGAAGCCGAAAAGCAGTATCTAGAACAACGGTATCGCTCTTTAGTAACTGCCACTTCACAAATTGTCTGGGTGACTACACCTGAAGGACTGGGGGTAAGCAGTGAAATGCTTACCTGGTTAGCGTATACAGGTCAGAGTGCAGATGAAATCGAGGATTTAGGCTGGCTCGAGCCGATTTACCCTGATGACCGTACTCGCACAGCCCAAGCCTGGAGTACTGCTGTGGCGAATCAGAGTCTCTTTCAAACCGAATATCGGCTGCGTGGCAAGGATGGCACATACCGCTACTTTTTTGTCTGTGGCACCCCCATCCTAGAAGCAGACGGTAGCGTTCGAGAATGGATTGGCACCTGCACCAATATTCACGATCGCAAGCTGGCAGAAGCCGAAAATCAGCGTCTTAAAGAACGATATCGCTCCTTAGTAACTGCTACTTCACAGATTATCTGGGGAGCTACCCCGGAAGGGCTGGGAATAAGTAGGGAAATGCTCACCTGGATGGCCTATACGGGGCAGAGCGAAGCTGAAGTTGAGGGTTGGGGCTGGCTCGATCCGATTCACCCCCATGACCGTGCCAGCTCCACAGAGGCTTGGAATGCTGCTGTGGCAAACCGAGGTATCTACCAAACCGAATATCGGCTGCGTGGCAAGGATGGCACATACCGCTACTTCTCTGTCTGTGGTGCCCCCGTCCTAGAAGAAGACGGCAGTATTCGGGAATGGATTGGCGCTTGCACCGATATTCACGATCGCAAGCAGGCAGAAGCTGAAAATCAACGTTTATTGGATATGTTAAATCATTCCAGCGATGCGATCATTGTGCGCGACATGAGCGACAAAATCTCTCACTGGAATCAGGGTGCTGAAAGGCTCTACGGTTGGACGCGTGAGGAAGTAAAAGACCAATGCATTCAAGCTTTTATCAAAAAAACTTTTCTAAAGCCAAAGGAAGAAATTGTCGCAGAGTTATTAGAGCAAGGAAATTGGGAAGGAGAAGTGGAACACCTCACCCATGATGGCAGACTGATTACCGTCCAGAGTCGATGGACTTTGCAACGAGACATCTCTGGTCAGCCCTGCGCTGTGCTAGAAATCAATACCGATATCACTGCTCGCAAACAAGCAGAAATCGCTCTGCGGCAACTGAATCAAGAACTGGAAGCCAGAGTTGCAGAGCGGACGGCTGCCCTGCAAAATACCCTAGCAGAAGCGCAGGGGTTAAATGCTATTTTAGATAACTTAGCAGATGGTTTGTTAGTGGCAGACACCGCAGGACAAATCACCCACTTCAATCCTGCCTTTTTAACCATGTATGGATTGACAGCTACCGCCCTCAACGGTCACTACCGAGAATTGCCGATATCTGGTTTAGCAGACCTGGTAGCACGAACTCAGTCCCATCCTAAAGAGGTGTTCTCTGCCGAAGTTGCACTGACAAAGGAACGCATTGGTCAGGCAGTGGCAACCGCCATTTTCAAAAAGACGGCAGATTCAGAACCAGATGCCTGCTTTGGTTCGGCGCTGCTGATTCGGGATGTGACGGCAGAAAAGGAAATCGACCAGATGAAAACCGACTTCATCTCAACAGTTTCCCATGAACTACGAACGCCACTGACTTCTGTTCTCGGTTTTGCCTCCATCATTCAAGAAAAGCTGCAAACCGATGTGTTCCCAATGATTTGTACCGAAGACCGCAAGCTTCAGAAAACGATTAAGCGAGTGGCTGACAATCTCAACATTATTGTGTCGGAAGCAGAACGGCTTACATCTTTGATTAACGATGTCTTAGACATCGCCAAGATGGAAGCAGGTAAGGTGGAATGGCAGATGCAGCCCCTCGATCCCAGCGAATTACTCGATTGGGCAACCAATTCTACCGCCGGGTTATTTGAAACCAATGGCTTGCAGTTGGTGTGCGAGATTGAACCTGGACTGCCTCAGATAGTAGGCGATCGCAATCGTCTGCTGCAAGTTTTAATCAACCTAATTTCCAATGCCGTTAAGTTTACCGAATCTGGTTGTGTCACCTGCCGCGTCAAACAAGGAAACGACGGTGTTTGCATCAGCGTCATCGACACAGGCATTGGGATTGCACCTGAAGACCAGCCAAAAGTGTTCGAGAAATTCCGCCAAGTTGGCGACACCCTCACCGACAAACCCAAAGGTACAGGATTAGGGCTGCCCATTTGTAAACAAATCGTCGATCATCACGGCGGTAGAATCTGGGTTGAAAGTGAACCAGGTAACGGCAGCGTATTCTCATTTATCATTCCCACATACACCAGCGATCAAAAAACCACTGCTAATCTGAATCTGGATACGCTAGTCAAACAACTCAAAGAACACGTCATCACCAAAAACCCTGTGCTGAACCAAAACCGTAAAACCATTTTGGTTGTAGATGATGACGCTAACATTCGAGAACTGCTCCGTCAACAATTGGAAAACGAAGGCTACAATGTTCGGGAAGGAAAGGACGGCATGGATGCAATTCATCAAATCAAAACAGCCCGTCCCGATCTGATTCTCTTAGACGTGATGATGCCCCAAATCAACGGCTTTGATGTGGCAGCCGTCCTCAAAAATGATCCTCAAACCGCAGACATTCCGATCATCATTCTGTCAATTATTGAAAACAAAGAACGGGGCTATCATATTGGCATTGATCGCTATCTCACCAAGCCCATTGACACAGAGAAACTCCTGAACGAAATTGGCTCACTGCTTTACCAGGGTACTTCTAGTAAAAAGGTATTGGTTGTAGATAAAAATGCATCAGCCTTAAAAACCCTATCAGATGTACTGCAAACTCAGGGATACAGCGTGATTGAAGCCTCTGATCCGCAAGAATGCATTCATAAAGCCCTGTCAGCCAAACCTGACATGATCATCATCGATTCTATCTTCTCTCAAGAAGCCGATTTGGTGAAAACCCTACGGTTTGAAAAGGAGTTGGAAAATGTATTTTTTATTATGCTGTCTGAACAGTAATCGCTGCGACTCTGTACTGGTAAAAAATTATTTTAACCCACTCCCCACTCCCCACTCTCTAATTTTATGACTCAGAAAATTCTAATTGTTGACGATGAACCCAATATCTTGATTTTGATGGAACAAGCCCTAGAAGCATTAGAAGACGAAGGTGTTGAACTTCTAACTGCTAAAAATGGAGAAGAAGCTCTCGAAACTATTAAAACTGAAAAACCAAATCTAGTTTTTCTCGATGTGATGATGCCTAAAATGAATGGTCTGCAAGTTTGTCATATTGTTAAACACGAACTGCAAATGACTGATATCTACATTATAATCTTGACAGCGAAGGGACAGGAATTTGATAAACAAAAAGGAATTGAGGTTGGTGCAGATTTATATCTAACTAAACCATTTCGCCCCAAAGAAGTACTTGAAAAATCAATGCAGGTGCTGGGTTTTTGAAGAAAATTATGAATGTTTTCCACCTGCTTTCGCCTACAGTGGACTGGAAGCGAAAGCAGCACTTTATCTTGCTAATTCATCATACATAATGGGCGTAGCTTGCTTCTGCAACTACGCTATTTTTATTTTCAATCACCAGGTTATTTTAGATGGAATTAAATACTTTTGAAAATTGTTAAAAGTAGCTGCGATCGCATCTGCTTTTGGTATAGTAATCCTATCTAACTTATGAGAAATAATTTTTTATAACGTAAACACCGAGTGGCTTGCCGTAGGCGATCGCTCCAGACGCCGAGAGAATCAAGAGAGATTTTCACGAATTATTTAAGATTGCTATACGTTATTTATATGATTAAATAGTTAAATCTGAAAATTACAATCCACATTCTACACTAATCTCAGGAAATTAGAAGCTCCTGAATTTATGCTTGATGTAAATAAAACCATAGATAAACACAAATGCATATTTTGCGTGAATATCATGCAAATCTCATCAGCAATGGTGTTTTTGGCTATGATTGGGAGCAACTGGTCAACGATTATAAACTTACCGCACAGTTCAAAGTCTTTACGTTGCTACAGAGTGGTGCGTTTTAGCACAAGACCGCCAACGGATGAAATGGCTATGGTTTTCGCAATTGCAAAAATCCATAACAGCTTTCTTGGACTTGGAATGCTCTGAATTATGGACAGGGAAAGTGGACTAGTTAGCATTTTCGCTTTCCCAACCCCAAGTTAAGGATAATCGTAGGTTGGGTGGAACTTAAGTGTTACCCAACAAACCCGCGTCGTAGGTTGGGTTTCGTTCCTCCAACGCCACTTGCTTCAAGTCGGGAAACCGCAAGGGCGCAGTGGCTCCCCAACCTACGCAGTTTATGGTTTTTGGCGCTAACTGAACTGTATTGAGTTATGCCCCTGCTTGTTCAATCAGAAGGTAATTCTGGGAAACCTTAATTTGTGAGAGCGAGAGGCTTTTGCTAGAAGGAACTAGAATTAGGAAACACCTAGTGGGTTCTTCTGACTTTTGAAATTAGGAGTGCATGTGTGCCAAAATCCCCTAAATATTTGCTGATTGGATCAACCGAGACTTACAGCGGTAAATCTGCAACTGTTCTGGGTTTGTCTCATCAGCTACAGCAAAAAGGACTGGATATTACCTACGGTAAACCGCTTGGTACGTGTTTGAATTCGTCCAGTGGAACCGTAATTGAGGAAGATGTCCAATTCATCGCTCTTAGCCTCAATTTGCCGGAAAACCGTGTTGCACCTACAATGCTGGCTTTGGATGAACTAAATGTGCAAAAACGCTTGCGAGGGGAAGACCAAACCGATTATCAGCAGTCCTTAATACAGCAATATTTGCATAAATCTCAAGGAGATTTAGTGTTATTGGAGGGGCCTGGTGATTTGTCCGAAGGCAATTTGTTTGACTTGTCTTTGCTACAAATGGCTGAACTATTGGATGCTGGCGTGCTGTTAGTAGCCCGCTATAAATCGTTGCTTTCGGTTGAGTCGCTATTGGCTGCTAAAGGGCGTGTGGGCGATCGCTTGATTGGAGTTGTAATCAATGATATCCCTGTCACCCAACTAGAAGCAGTTGACACTCTCTTGCGCCCATTTTTGGAACAGCAGGGGATTCCGGTGCTAGCAATGCTGCCTAATAGCGATTTGCTCCGCAGTGTCAGTGTTGGCGAACTGGTCAAACAGTTAAAGGCTGATGTTCTCTGTCGCAACGATCGCATGGATTTGTTGGTGGAAAGTTTAGCAATTGGAGCGATGAATGTCAACTCTGCTGTCAAGTATTTTCGCAAACGCCGAAATATGGCAGTGGTAACAGGAGGCGATCGCGTGGAAATTCAGCAAGCGGCTTTGGAAACTTCTACCCAATGTTTAATTCTCACCGGGCAACTACCGCCGCCGCCGTTTATTCTCAGTCGCGCTGAAGAACTAGAAATCCCCATTTTGTCTGTTGACTTAGATACCCTAACTACTGTAGAAATTGTTGACCGCACTTTTGGTCAAGTCCGTGTCCACGAGCCGATTAAGGTTCAGTATATTCGCAAGTTGATGTCGGAGCATTTTGACATTGACCGCTTGTTATCCAAACTAGGTTTAACTCCTGCATCGGCATTGTCTTAGATTCATTGCTCAGTTATCAGTTAGGAGGCTGTATTACTGGTAAGGGTACAGCTGGCTCACCGTCACCTCCCAAGGGACGGCGAGCTGTTTCCTTTTGCCCATAGCTGGGATGTGTTTATATCATGTCCGTATAATTAGTTATGATTTCCACAGTCATTGCACCCCACACGCTATCCGGCTCCACTTGGGGAGACCCCAAGACCGCACTGGCTCCCCAAAATCTCCCCTCCCCGCAAGCAGGAGGGGAGACAAAGCTACGCTTTGGCGGGGTGGGGTTCTTCGGGTTTAATAAGTAATCAAGCGGACATGATATTAGTTGCAGCAGCTAATCCAAAGACAGGCATATTGCCGTAAATAGCCTTTTTACTGGTTAAAATTTTTGTTAGTCATATCGTCTACGTACAAAGACATAGAACAGGATTACTTTCAGAATCCGCAAGAACTGCCAGAATCAGGCAAATTTCAGTACTTGACTCTTCCAAATGGCATTAGTTACGAAACACATTGGCTAGCCTGGTGTAACCAAGTAATAGAGTTACTGAACCAAACAATCGAAAATTAGTAGCAATGTTTAACTCAAGTTTTCCTCGCATCTACACGCTGTTTGGTAGAATATCTGGGTCGTTTAATCTGATTATCTCCATCTTTGAGCCAATCAACAGACCTTATTAACCTAGATACATTAGCGCAAGAACTAGCGACAATCCAGCAAACGGGTTCTAAAAGAATTGCCTTGCTGGGTTCTCGTCATGTCCCGATTACGCATCAGAATCTTATTGAAATGATGACATACGCCCTAGTTTTATCGGGTAATCGAATCATTACTTCTGGTGCTACAGGTACAAATTCAGCGGCCATCAAGGGAGCAACCCGGGCTGATGCAAATTTGTTGACGGTGATTCTACCCCAAAGCCTGGAACGCCAGCCTTTGGAATCGCGCCAGCAACTGGAACAGGTAATGCATTTAGTCGAAAATCCCAGTAATGATACTCTCTCCCTTGCTGAAGCTAGTTACCTGTGCAACAAGGAGATTGTCTCCCGTTGCCAGCAACTAATCTGCTTTGCGTTTCACGACAGTCGCACCCTGTTACAAACTTGTCAGGATGCAGAAGAACAAAGAAAAGTAGTGACGCTTTTCTACTTTGATTAGTCATTTGTCATTTGTCTTTTGTCATTTGTGTTTGACTAATGACTGATGACTGATGACCCTTACGGGTGACGCTCGTTCCTCGCTAACGCTGCGCTATCGCTCTAAGCGAAGCCATGCCGTTCGCGCAGCGTCTCGAAGAGAAGGCTTTACGCTGCGCTAACGCCAGTCACTCATGGGGGAAACCCCCAGACGCTCGCGGACTCGCTAACGCTGCGCTATCGCCCTTGGCGTCTCCCCTTGGGAGAAGACCGTGCTGGCTCACTGATGACTAATAACCAACGACTAATAAGTAATGATAATTTTTTTGTACTCGATCGCTGCTGCTGCCGTTCTAATTTACGTGCCATTTTTGCTAGTAGCTTATGCCCGTGTGCGTATTGGGTATGAAATGTTTTCTACTCCTGGCGCTATGTTTGATAAATTGCCACCTTATGCCCAACAAGCTACTTGGGCACATCAGAACACCTTTGAAGCGTTTATGGTGTTTGCGGCAGCAGCATTGATGGCTTATGTAACTGGTGTAAATTCAACTAAAGCCCAAGTGGCTGCGATCGCCTTTGTGGTGGCTCGTTTGTTATACTCAATTTTTTATATTTTGAATATACCCTTTTGCGTTAGCGTAGCTCCTCTGAAAGAGGCTCGCTGATGTTTGCCATTGGCATCCTTAGCTCTGGCACTCTCATCTTATTGAGTATTATCCAAACTAGTAGTTAATTGGGGAGTGGGGAGTGGGGAGTGGGGAGTGGGGAAAACTTTTCCCAATCCAAAATCCAAAATCGTTCGACTGAGCGAAGTCGAAGTCCAAAATCTAAAATCCAAAATGTTTTATGGCTTCTACTTTTTCCTTTGACATTGTGAGCGACTTTGACCGACAAGAGTTAGTTAACGCTGTCGATCAAGTTATACGAGACATCAAAGGTCGTTACGACCTCAAAGACACTGAAACTACTGTCGAGTTAGTTGAAGAAAGCATTAACGTTAGTACTGACAGCGAGTTCACCTTAGATTCTGTACACACCATTCTGCGAGAAAAAGCCGCCAAGCGTAACCTATCCCAGAAAATCTTTGATTTTGGCAAAGTTGAATCAGCCAGTGGTAATCGCGTGCGTCAAGAAATCAAACTCAAAAAAGGCATTAGTCAGGAAATCGCCAAACAAATTTCCAAATTGATTCGGGACGAATTCAAAAAGGTACAAGCTTCAATTCAAGGGGATGCTGTGCGGGTTTCTGCCAAATCTAAAGATGACTTACAAGTAGTCATGCAGCGCCTGAAACAAGAAGACTACCCGGTGGCTTTGCAATTTACAAACTATCGTTAACAGATTCGTAATTCGTAGTTAAGAATTCAATTACGAATTACGAATTACGAATTACGAATTACGAATTATTTTAAGCCCGGACGCTAATACTTTTTTGAAATGCCGGACGCTCAGATAACTGCTTCATATAGTTCAACACCTCTGGGTAGGAACTGAGGTCTAGCTTCAGCATGATGGGAATATAATTCAGAATAGACCCCACTGCCACATCAGCAACAGTGAACTCATCGCCAAGCAAAAAAGGTTGCTTACTGAAAATTTCATTTAACGGAGTCAACAAGCGGGGCATTTCCCGCTCCCGACTTGCTTCTACAAAAATTCCTGGGCCAAGGGTAGCATTGGCAAACAACACCCATTGGGAAAATACACCACGTTCTTGGAGTGAAAGTGGAGTTTTACTGTATTTATCGGCAAGATACAGCAAAATTGCCCCAGATTCCCAAAGTTTAAAATCCCCATCAACAATTGCTGGAACTTTACCAACTGGGTTAATTGCCAAATATTCAGGTTTGAGGTGTTCACCTGCCTGCATATCAAGCTTGACAAATTCGTAGGGAACTTTTAGTTCCTCTAAATACCAGTGAACAATTGACGCTCGACTACGAGCGCCACCGTAAAGTTTGAGCATAATTACTTAAAGAACTTTGTGAGTGTGAGAATGTTGTTTAACGTTGTCTTCTTTGGTGACAACTCTAGCGGCGTTTAACACCCGCTTGCGCTCAATGGAATACTTAAATTCGGTATAGTTTGTACCTAAGGGAATTAAAGATTTTGCAGATTCACGACGCTTGTAGGTACGAGCTGCTGCAAATGCCCGTGGGACAAATTCCTCTCCAAACTGAGCCGACTCTGGGAAGCCATCTGGAAACAGTTGTGAATCGCCATCCAGCACAGATCCCAAAGTTGTTGCATGAGCCAGCTTATAAGAGGTAGGGATGCCCTTTAAGAGCGCTTCCAAAGCCGCAGAGGGAATCGGTTCTATAACTTCGATTTGATAAACTTCTCCATCTTCTTTGACGAAGCAGGTTGCCAAGCCGATAACAATGTAATCATCGGTTGCTAAATCAGGGGCATTGGGATAGGAAATTGCGGTTGTCATCGGAAAATTTCTCAAAACTTAGAAATTGAATTTAGGGATTGGGGATTGGGGACTTGTACTGAGCGAACGCGAGTGCGTCTGGTAGAGAAGCCGTTGGTGCAGCCTCTCCAAGAGTTGTATTGGGGATTAGGGATTGGAGATTAGGATTGAGTGAAAGTGGGAAGTGAATTCTCCCCAGTTCCCAGTTCCCAGTCCCCAGTCTCCAATCCCCAATCCCCTCTTTAAGGAACAGCTTGTTGGCATTCTACCAATTTGTCGCTCTCACTACTTGACTAGCCTTTGAGATTGACATCTGCTATTTCTGGAATTCACCCTGGGGATGAAGTATTCATGATTAGGTTTGAGGATCAATTGTTTATCTAGGGGGTAGATTTCTCTTGTGCGGCTAGGTTAAGTTCTCTCTTGAGTGGCTTTACTGTAACCCTAATTACTTTAAAAATAGACATAGTAGTAAAACCACTAGCAGACAAAAACTAGAATTGGATTCCACAAAACACGGATTTAGTATAGGTAAATATGAATATTCACTCATTTTTAGCTGATGGTGACCAGCAAAGTAGCAAATGTAAAATCGTTTCAAATATTACACATAAAGCCCAAGCACAGAGGAAAAATGACAGTGGCGAATCTGTTTTAGGCGATCGCTACTTACGCTCTTGTGCTTTGAGGTCGGCTCAACAAGGAGATTATACTGAGGCGATCGCACTTTTAAGCCAACTAATTTCCTGCCATCCCCACAATGCCATTGATTACAACAACCGGGGGCTAATTTATTTCCAAAGTGGTGAAACGCAAAAAGCGCTTGACGACTATAATACCGCCCTCAAACTTAATCCCTATCTGGCTAGTGCTTATAATAACCGGGCAAATTACTACGCGGCTTGTGGAGAATTCGCAGCAGCACTTGCCGATTACGATCAAGCGATTGATTTGAATCCTCGCCATGTTCGGGCGTGGATTAATCGAGGCATTACCTGGCGTGATTTGGGGCAATATGAGGAGGCAATTGAGAATTTTGAGGTAGCACTGCTTTTCGGTCAACTAGAAGGTCATATCTGGGCTGAACGCGGCAGGACTTACCATCTTTGGGGCAACTCGAATTGTGCGTTAACGAAGCTTGCCGTTCGCGTAGCGTCTCGTAGAGAAGGCATCGCTGATTATCGTCGTGCCCTCACTCAACTGCCTTCTCTCGACAACAGTAAGGATATTACTGGTTATCGCTTGCGTTTACAACTCGAAAATTGGCTAAACGAGTTGCTATCTGAATCAGCGTCCTAGTTGGTAGATTAGTTCTTCTGGGGGATTCAAAATTCAAAATAAATTATTAAATTTTGAATAGGAGTTTAGTGACGCTGTATCGCTAATGACTAATAGATGATAGCTACATAGCTATTCAAAAATTAGCTATTAACCATTATTTATTAGCAATAATATAAATTAACACCCGGTTTATACGTAGCCTGAATCACAAGAAACTTAAATAATCCCAAATTCGCTATTTGTCTTAGGGTGATGACTCTGTTTGTTCATCTTCTCGGCGATCAGGATTCATCAACACGACCCGACGTTGATTAGGATCAAATCGGTATCCTTGTTGTTGCATAATACTTTTAGTTTGCTGAGGATCGAAGTTACGGCTAAATTCCACCTGCAAACCATTGACATGTCCTTCCATCAGCTTGACTTCAGTACTAATTTCGCGCAACTTTTCTTGCTGTGACCAATGATAAGGCAAAAGTTGTGATAAGGCAGATGCTGCAACGGCTGTAATCACAACATTAACCGCTATTTTGGCTGTGCTTTCCAGAGCCATCACCTGGTAAGAACGTTGGCGAAGATGCCGCTTTGGTCGAGGAATGACCCGGCGTTTTTGTATAGGTTGTAACGGTGGTCTGGAGGGTTGAATCGCGTTCATGATGCTAAAAAATAACCTCGCTGAGTGAAGGGAAGCACTGTAAAAGCTCTCTGGCGCTAATTACTGCTGATTTAGCTGTCATATTACTTCATTTTTTTAAAATAACTACAAGTGTTGCACCAGTTAAAAAATAACCTGGCTTACGCAAGTGCCAGTTTCCTAGATACTTGTGGCATAAAGCCACAAGTATCTGGAAATTGCACCCCGTACTGCCAGGATTATTAGCTTTTTAACTGTGTCACATCAGAGCCTTATTTGTAAAGTTCTGTGGCTAATCGCCAAGCGAGAACTCCGGGGATCAATGCTACAACTAGAGCGATGTAGACTTGAGTATCTGAGATGGAAGATATCTGAGCGATGTACAGAGTATCTAAGATAGGCATGGCTGAAAACCTCCTAACCTGAATAGATTTTGAACAGTTCGTTTACTACTTTTCCTTGTTTTGCCAAGATTGGGGAATATCTTGTTACAAGATGCAACAAAAGCAGTTATTAATCAGTAGTCCTTAGTGATTCTTTATTAAAAAAATTCATAAAACTATGGATTTGTATTTGGGTATCGACTTTGGCACCTCTGGCGCACGCGGTATGGTGATTGACGAGGAAGCTAGCATCCAGGCACAGGTGCGATATCCCTTCCAGGACTCACCAGCCGCCGTTACGCCCAAAATTTGGCAGGAGGCTTTGTTTATGCTGGTGGAACAAATACCTAACCAATTGCGGCGAGAAATTAAAGCGATCGCAATTAATGGTACTTCTTCCACCGTCTTGCTGGTCGATGCTGCTGGCAATCCAACAGATGCACCATTGCTGTACAACGATGCGCGGGGATCATTGGTGCTAGAGCATTTGAGGAGTATCGCACCCCCTAATCATACCGTGTTGAGTGCCACCTCCAGCCTGGCCAAGCTTTTGTGGATGAGGCAATTACCCTCTTTTAGTGAAGCTAGATATTTCCTGCATCAAGCAGATTGGCTAGCGTTTCTCCTACATGGACAGTTGGGTATTAGCGATTACCATAATGCTTTAAAGCTGGGTTATGACGTGGAAGAGTTGAAATACCCAGAATGGCAAGAATTGTTGCAAATACCGATTCAGCTACCCAAAGTTTTAACTCCTGGGACTCCCATTGCCGAATTGCTTCCTGAAATTGCGGACAAGTTCGGTTTCCGGCGTGATTGTCTGGTGTGTGCAGGTACAACTGATAGTATTGCTGCTTTTCTCGCTAGTGGGGCAAAATTACCTGGTGAAGCCGTGACTTCCCTTGGTTCAACGTTGGTACTAAAGTTGTTAAGTCGTACCCGTGTAGAAGATGCCAGATATGGGATTTACAGCCATCGCTTGGGGGATTTGTGGCTGACTGGTGGTGCTTCTAATACTGGAGGTGCAGTACTAAAGCAATTTTTCACAAACGCTGAGTTAGAAAGCCTTAGCCGTGAGATAGATGCATCAAAAGCCAGCGAGTTAGATTATTATCCGTTGTTGAAGGTAGGCGATCGCTTTCCGATTAATGATCCAAATTTACCTCCACGTTTGGAACCACGCCCAGATAACCCAGTGGAATTTTTGCATGGGTTGTTAGAAAGTATTGCCCGCATAGAAGCGCGAGGGTATGAATTATTACAGCAAATGGGCGCGGATAAATTGAGCCGTGTTTATACTGCTGGCGGTGGCGCGGCGAATGAAACTTGGGCTGCGATTAGGGCGCGTCATTTGCAGGTTCCTGTAGTAGCGTCAGTGTACACAGAAGCAGCTTACGGAACGGCGCTGCTGGCGATGGGAGGCGGAAGAAGGGGTGAACAAGAGTAATTGTGTAACAATCTTTTCGTAGGTATTTCGTAAATCAGTATCTATCCCAGTGACAATCAACATATCTCGGCCGATACTAGGATGATTAGATACCGGACTATAGATTCCAGGTTTATGATCTGGGCAGCTATTCGGGGATGGGTGCTTCGCAGCAAGCGAATGTCATCTGTCCCCTTTATTAATTACTGGTGTGAGTTTTAACTAGCCTGCATTCCGATACCTGGCACTGTTCCAAAAGTGTGAGTTGACCAGGTGAGCATTTGTGCTTACCCTTATTTCGGCTAATTTTATGGCCAGCCAGCAACTTACTTCCCCAGCAAGAAAGTTTGGCTGGTTTTGCTTTCGGTTTATACCTTTGACAAAACCCCCGATATTTTTTGGCACATTCATCTAATGTTTTACCCAGTTCTAGAAAAGCCGGATGCCATTGAGTCAATCCATCAACAGTCAATTGGTCATAACTGCCGTAATTACTGAAATCGTAGAAAAAACTGCGTCGCATTTGAGCAGCTTTGGGATTGCCATGAATGTAGCGTAGAGTATTTAATGCTCGCTTAGTATCCGTGGGTGGAAACCCACAGCTATAATATCTCGCCTCCCAAAAGTGCCCTGTGCGATTGAGCATCCGATTAAAGCACATGGCTGTGTACCAATTGAGAAAATGCATGATTTTAGGCAAATCTTCTGGGGTAGCTGGTTCTATGAGATAGTGGACGTGGTTCGACATGATGCACAACGCATAAAGTTTGAAGCCATATTTGTCCAAACCTTTTTTGATCGCATATAAGAAGACTTCGCGGCATTCCCGCCGCGCCAAGTTAAATTCGCGGTTGTTGCAGCGCGTAGTAATGTGGTAAGAAAATCCTGCTGACAAATTTCTTTTCTGGCGGGTCATTTAAGTTATACCAAGTTGTCAAACTTAACAGGCGGATTGCTAATTATCGGCTACGTTCTTTCACATCTTGAAAATAACGATACCGTTGCGTCAATTCTACGTTCTTTTACATCTTGACAATAGACCTCTTGCATAAATCAAAAATAAGAACCCCACCCCGCCAAAGCTACGCTTTGTCTCCCCTCCCCGCAAGCGGGGAGGGGTTGGGGGTAGGGTGTTAGGGACTTTTGCAAGAGGTCTAATGATATATAGCGCTTCTAGATTGAGTCCAATACAGACCTAACCCCCAGCCCCTTAAGAGCAAGGGAAGCTACGGTATACACACAAGTCGGAAAAACTTCATTCACCAAAGATTTGCAGTGCGTTACGCTGGCGTGACAAAGCTAAATTGTTGCAATCATGGCGATGCCTGCGGTGGGCTACGCCAACGCATTTGTTATTTGAGCGAACTCATTTGTTATTTCGGCGAACGCATTTGTTATTTCGGCGAACTCATTTGTTATTTCGGCGAACGCATTTGTTATTTCGGCGAACGCATTTGTTATTTCGGCGAACTCATTTGTTATTTCGGCGAACGCATTTGTTATTTCGGCGAACGCATTTGTTATTTCTGTGAACTCATTTGTTATTTTGGCGAACTCATTTGTTATTTTGGCGTTTCCATAACGCACTCTACGAAACAACTAGAAGAGTTGAAACCTATGCTGTCATACTTGTGTGTACACCGTAGTGCAAGGGAAGGGGAGTAAGATTCAAAGCTTCTCTCCTGAAAGGCTACAGTGTACACACAAGTCGAATTACCCCCCTTAGTCCCCCCGATATATTGGGGGGAAACAGGAAATCTAGTTCCCTCCCCTTTATAAGGGGAGGGTTAGGGTGGGGTGATTTGCAAACTGAAAACTCCTATTATTGCTTTGGCGTTACTGAATCAAGGCATGATTCTTATAGTGTGGGCAACATGAGCGCCCCGATATACAAGGGACGCTCATGTTGCCCGTCTCACAAAACTAACAAAATCATCCCGCAAATATGCAACGCCATTGCTTTCTTTCATTGACAGTTAGTAGCCTATCCTGATTCTGGAAAAACCTTCGGGTATTTTATAAATGCAGATGAATGCCTGACGGCAGTAGGCTGCTTTAATAACAGCAAGCGGAACATGGAGACAAAAAAGTGCAAATCACTAAGCGCAATGTTGAATTAAGAGTAGATGGCAGCTTAATGCGTGTTTATGTTGCGGCTCCCAAAGCAGCAGGAAAATACCCTGGTATTGTCTTCTACAGTGATATTTATCAGTTAGGTGATGCAATGATTCGTCTAGCTAACTACTTAGCAGGATACGGCTATGTAGTAGCAGCCCCAGAAATTTTTCACCGAATAGAGCCAGTTGGTTTAGTAATTGAGCCAGACGATCTTGGACGGATGCGGGGTAATGACGATGCTTGTCGAACCTCCGTAGCTGATTATGATGCCGATTGCCTTGCTGTAATTGAATTTCTGAAAGGAGAAAGTGCGGTTTCTCCAAATCAAATAGGCACTCTCGGCTTTTGTATTGGTGGACATTTAGCTTTCGGCGCAGCATTTCAAAACGAAATTCGGGCTGCGGTTTGCTGTTACCCTACTGGTATTCCCAGTGGTAAACTGGGTAAAGAGGTAGCCGATACAATCCAGAGGGTAAGTGAAATCAAAGGCGAGATGCTAATGGTGTTCGGTACTCTTGACCCTCATATACCAGAGAGCGATCGCCAAACCATAATAAGAGCAATTGAGAACTGTGCTTTTAGCACTGGAAAGGGGTATTCTCTTAAAACTTCAGTTACTTCTCGCCCAAGAGCAGTGTTAACGCTGGGATAATAGCGTCAACGGTATCCCAAATACGGTACATCCATTTTTAGAGTTCAAACACCTTCTGAGGCTGTATTCGCGTAGAACCATCATTTTTAAGAGTGCTTTTAATCTGCAAACAGTAGTTCGATGTTGCCACTAAGTAAAAAACAATTTGTATGAACACTAAAAAATACTGGATTTTTTGATCCCAAGCTTTGGATAAATTTGGATTTTTCATCATAACTCTTGATAAGATTCGCTTTTTTTAATTCTATAAAGCCATAGCTCAAAAGGAATTAGATGAGAAGAGAATCTGCACAAACATGATAGTTCTAGTGGCGGCTCAGTTAAAAACTTCTTAATCAGTTTCTAACGCATTGATAATTCGTTCAACATCACTGAGAGAATTAATTAAGTGCCAGTGAATAGCTTCAGTTAGTTGAGATTGGTTTTGCTCAAGGATAGCTTGAAACATATTCAAGTGAATTGGGTGTTGTCCTAGTGATATATTGAAATTTAGTTGGGGAATCCAAATTTTGAAGAATTCTATATAATCTTGTCTATATCGCTCGACTAAAATTCTTGTAGTTTCGTCAGGATGGGCATTCATGATGCGTGTGTGAAGATACTCATCCAAAAGGAGCATTAATACACTATCCTTTTGATGCGATGCCATTTTATAAAGATAAAAAACCTCTTGAAAACTATCTAAATCTTTCTGGTTAACAATATCTAAAAAATATTTACTTGCTGATTTTTCATGCTGAAATCTGATTTTCAATCGCTGCGAAAATTGTCCAATAGAATATTGTGGAAAGTATTCAAGTATAGGGTTAGATAAAGCTTTGGCGAACTCGACTCTAAGAGAGGGATTAGGGGCGATTTTTCCGGTTTCAATGTCTACTATTGTTCTCCGAGACGAAAAACACACTTGAGCTAATTTCTCTTGTGAGCAATTTTTGAGGTTTCGCACATTTTTTAATATGCGTCCATAGGCTTTCTTTGTTAACCTATCATTTGACAAGCCATCCATAGCTATTCTCGCTCGAATACACACGCCAGATTGTTCTTTAATTTATCAAACGCGAAAAGGCAGATTTACTAAATGAGCAGTTTTTCTGCACAATCAAGATGCCTGCGGAGATATCGGCAAGAACGGACATATAGTTAAGTTTTATTTCATTACTAAAATGCTACAACAGCACTTCCTAGATTTCCTTATGTCAAGAAGATAGCCTAACCGCCCCAAACCTCCATCTTGCGTGGACAATGCACTGAGTATTTAATCATGCTTATCAGTGACCGTGGCTGTAACCCTGATTCGGTCGTAAGAATATAACTAATTTTTATTGGCTGCAACGGCTAGGAGCTAACAGGGGCAGGGAACCACGGTTGAATAAAGTTGGGGAGAGGCTCTACAAACAGGTCAGGAACATCAAAATAGACCAGTTTTGGGCTGGATGAAGTGATTTTGACACTTCCTCCAAAAACCCTGGCTCCAACACCCTATGCACCTCAATCGCCGCCCCAATCACCTCGCCCGTAAGCCGATTCATTTCCTCTCCTACCTCTCTTCCCTCCGCGTTCTCTGCGCCTCTGCGGTTCGTTTCCATATAAACCCTCTCTCCAACCCTGTGGCAAAATTTATTAGAGTCCTTCCTTAGTTTTCCCGCATGACCGCAACCATTCCCAATCTCCCCAGCCTCTACGACCCCTTTTCTACCGAAGCCAAATGGCAAAAATTCTGGGAAGACAACCAAGTTTACAAAGCTGACCCCAACAATGGCGGCGAACCCTACTGCATCGTCATTCCCCCACCGAATGTCACCGGCAGCTTACACATGGGTCACGCCTTTGAAAGTGCCTTAATTGATACCCTCGTGCGCTACCACCGGATGCAGGGACGTAATACCCTATGGCTACCCGGAACTGACCACGCCAGCATTGCTGTGCATAGTATGCTGGAAAAGCAACTCAAAACAGAGGGTAAGACTCGCTACGAGTTGGGGCGCGAAAAGTTCCTAGAACGCGCTTGGCAATGGAAGGCGGAGTCTGAGGGAACGATTCTGAATCAGCTACGACGCTTGGGTGTCTCGGTGGACTGGTCACGGGAAAGGTTTACCCTGGATGAGGGTTTATCTAAAGCTGTTGTCGAGGCGTTTACTCGCCTTTACGAGGAAGGCTTAATTTATCGTGGTGAATATTTAGTTAACTGGTGTCCCGCTTCTGGGTCGGCTGTGTCTGACGTGGAAGTGGAAAATCAAGAAGTGAATGGAAATCTCTGGCACTTCCGCTATCCCCTCACCGATGGTTCCGGTTTTGTAGAGGTGGCGACAACTCGACCAGAAACGATGCTGGGTGATACGGCAGTAGCAGTTAATCCCAATGACGATCGCTACAAACATCTCATCGGCAAAACTCTCACTCTGCCAATTCTACAACGAGAAATTCCTATCATTGGCGATGAATTTGTTGACCCCACTTTCGGCACGGGTTGCGTGAAGGTAACTCCCGCCCATGACCCAAACGATTTTGACATGGGTAAGCGTCACAATCTGCCGTTAATCAACATTATGAACAAAGACGGCACTCTCAACGCCAATGCCGGGGAGTTTCAAGGACAAGACCGCTTTGTTGCTAGAAAAAATGTCGTTTCTCGCCTAGAAGCAGATGGCTTTTTGGTGAAGATCGAAGATTATAAGCATACCGTTCCCTACAGCGATCGCGGTAAAGTACCCATTGAACCCCTGCTTTCAACTCAGTGGTTTGTCAAAATTCGCCCCCTCGCTGACAAAACTCTCGAATTCCTCGACCAGCAAACTTCTCCAGAGTTTGTCCCCCAACGCTGGACAAAGGTCTATCGTGATTGGCTAGTAAAACTCACTGATTGGTGCATCTCTCGCCAACTATGGTGGGGACACCGAATTCCTGCTTGGTACGCTGTTAGTGAAACGGATGGGCAAATTACCGATAACACGCCCTTTGTGGTGGCAAAATCGGAAACTGAAGCTTGGGAGAAAGGGAAGTCACAATTTGGCGAAAATGTCAAACTAGAACAAGACCCAGATGTGCTAGATACTTGGTTTTCTTCTGGACTCTGGCCGTTTTCGACTTTGGGCTGGCCGGAACAAACTCAGGATTTAGCAACTTATTACCCGACTACTACCTTGGTGACAGGTTTTGACATCATCTTTTTCTGGGTAGCCAGAATGACCATGATGGCTGGGCATTTTACCGGACAAATGCCTTTCCAAACAGTTTACATCCACGGCTTGGTGCTGGATGAAAAAGGTCAAAAGATGGGAAAGAGCAAAGGTAATGGTATTGACCCGTTGTTATTAATTGACAAATATGGTACGGATGCCCTGCGCTATACCCTAATTAGAGAAGTTGCGGGGGCTGGACAAAATATCCGGTTAGAATACGATCGCAAAAAGGATGAATCGGCATCGGTGGAGGCATCCCGCAACTTTGCAAATAAGTTGTGGAATGCTGCCCGATTTGTGATGATGAATTTGGATGGACAGACGCCACAACAATTGGGGAATCCAGTTGCTACCGAATTGAGCGATCGCTGGATTCTCTCGCGGTATCATCAAGTTGTCAAACAAACCACCAATTACATCGATAATTACGGTTTAGGGGAAGCAGCAAAAGGACTCTACGAATTCATCTGGGGTGATTTCTGCGATCAGTATATTGAACTGGTGAAATCCAGATTGCAAGCAGATGCCGACCCAGTATCGCGGCGGGTAGCACAGCAAACCCTCGGCTACATACTAGAAGGGATTATGAAACTGCTTCATCCCTTCATGCCTCATATTACCGAAGAAATTTGGCAAACTCTCACCCAACAATCAGCAGATTCACCGCAAACTTTACCGTTACAAATCTATCCCCAGGTAGATGCAAACTTGATTGATCAAGCTTTAGAAGAACAGTTTGAATTACTGATTGCCACTATCCGCACAATTCGGAATTTGCGGGCTGAGGCGGATATTAAACCAGGGGTAAAAGTTACAGCGAATTTGCAAACTGAAAGTGAGAAAGAGCGGGAAATTCTCACTGCTGGGCAAGATTACATTAAAGATTTGGCGAAGGTTGAGACTTTAACCATTACTGACAAGCAAGAAAACCAAACTGTTGCTGTTAAAAAACCTTACAAGGGTTTGAAGATAATTGGCTTAATTATCGTGGCCATTGTCTTTGGTAGATTGGGTTTAGCTGCGGGAAATGCCGTTGATGACATTCCCATTGTCGGAACTTTCTTTGAACTAGTTGGTTTTGGTTACACAGCGTGGTTTGTTAGCCAAAATTTACTCACTGCTCAAGCAAGACTTAAGTTATGGAGACAGTTTTTTCCGCAGAAAGAATTAGAACAATCACAAGAACCAGAAAATGCGATTGCAGGTGTAATTGGTACAATACAAGTGCTAATTCCTCTAAGCGGTGTGGTAGATATTGAAGCTGTACGTGGCAAGCTAGAAAAAAGCTTGAGTAAAGCTGAAGCAGAAATTGAGTCCCTGAGTAGCAGATTAAACAATCCTAGTTTCGTAGATAGAGCTAGGGCTGACGTGGTACAAGGAGCGCGGGATGCCTTAGCAGAAGCACAGAAGCAAGCTGAAATTTTGCGCCATCGCCTCAAGGGATTGTCGTAGCGATCGCCTGCGTGGCTTAGGATAACTGTAATGGGTAATGGGATTATTAATTCCCCATTACCCATTACCAATTAAATTTATTCCAAACACCAATTTTGTCCTTGTTTTTTATTAAAAATCATTTTTTGAATTTTGAGCGGAGCCGGAGACGTTTCCGTTACTCCAGAGAAGTTGAAGCTAAGGTTTCCTTAGATGGCTTGGCCATCCCCAACGGGTACAGAACTTCTCCTCTCGGAGATGCTGCGCTAACGTTGATTTTGAATTTTGAATTGGAGCAAAGCGACTCTCATGCTATATCTAGCCCAGGTGCGTAAAAACGATTTTTTAGACCAGCACCAGTTACGCTTGTTGGCGCGTCAAGAAGCTGATAACTTGTGGGCGATAATTCCAGAAGAGACTCCTATTCTGCTAGGAAAGGGAAAGATTATGAGTGAAAACTTGCTTGTTTTAGTAGAACTTTCCCCTACAGGCGAAATTGAAAGAATAGAAGATGCCACCAACTGGGTACTCCATTTGGTACAAAGCTACCTCACCATCGGCATCACCCCGGAATTTTTGCAGCACGAAGCCGAACGAGCAGAACATTGGCGACAATCCCTGACGTTGCAAAACCAAGACTTAGCGCGGCGTTCCTTAGAATTGGAAGCTCGTCGTGAACAAATTCAAGCCTTAGAAGAAAGCCTCAAACGCGAGAAAAATGGTTATCCCCAAGAGGAAAGTTAAAATAATTCGTAATTCGTAATGACGCTCGTTCCGAGGCTCGATGACTCGCTCTAAGCAAAGCCATGCCGAACGCGAGTGCGTCTCGTTCGCGTTAGCGTCTCCCCTTGGGAGAAGAGAAGGCTTTACGCTGCGCTATCGCTACCGCAACTCTTGGAGACGCACTCGCGTTCGCTAACGTAATTCGTAATTAAGTTTTGCAACGGGGATTTATACTCCGCCACAAAACTTACCGCTTGTTAGAAGCGGGGGACTTAAACCCCCAGAATTTGTTAAAAGTTTGCAATTGTATTGCCCATAAAGCCACAACATGCTCAAGTGTGTATTTATTGACCTAAAATTACCCAAAAAAGCATTTTTTTGGTGTGCCATTTGAAGGGTACGGCGGAGGTAAGATGAGACAACAAGAGTATGGCGTGACAGTATGGTTCACTGGTCTAAGTGGTGCAGGTAAAACTACTATCTGTAAATTCGTGGAGAAGGAACTGCGGATACAGGGATACAAAGTTGAAGTTCTAGATGGCGATGCGGTACGTCAAAACCTATGCAAAGGATTGGGTTTCAGTAAAGAGGATCGAGAAGAGAATATTCGGCGCATTGGCTTTGTGGCTCATCTTCTTACGAGAAATAATGTAATTGTATTGGTTTCGGTCATTTCACCATACCGTGAAATTCGGGAACAAGTGCGCCAAAGTATTCCATCTTTCATTGAAGTTTACGTCAATGCATCATTAGAAGTTTGTGAACAGCGAGACGTAAAAGGGTTATATAAAAAAGCAAGATCCGGGCAGATTAAGCACTTCACTGGTATTGATGATCCTTATGAAATACCACTCCGTCCGGAAGTCGAATGCAAAACTAACCAAGAAAGTGTTACCCAAAGTGCAACTAAGGTCTTAGAAAAGCTGGAAGAGTTGGGTTATATAGTTGCTAAAATGAATCACTTATGAGTTAAAGAAAGTTTTTAACTCATAACTTTTACTAGGATGCCAATAATTACCGAATTAATCTGGCCGGCATTACCCCGCAATTTTTGCAGCAGCAAGCCGAGCCAGCAGAACATTGGCGACAATCGCTGAAGTTGCTCCCACCAAGACTTAGCGCGACGTTCCAAGGAACTTGTCAGCTCGTCATAAACAAATTCAAGCCTTAGAGGAAAGCCTCAAACGTGAGAAAAATGGTTATTCTCAAAATGAGGGATGAGAGGCTAGAAATTATTCTCCCCTACTCCCAATACGCTTCGGATAAGACTCGATCCCCCCAACCCCCCTTAAAAAGGGGGGCTAATTTCCTCGTTTACCCCCTTTTTAAGGGGGTCGCCACAGGCGGGGGGATCTTATCCGAACCGTATTGCCCCTACTCCTGTGCGCCCATTAACAGGAATCTTAAAACGAAACGGGATTAGTTAGTTGAGGGTTGATTTCAAATTCAGGATTATTTAGTTGAGAGTTGATTTCAAATTGTACAAGTTCTGGTTTACTATCCTTCACCAACCAAAAAAAAGTTTCCCGAACAGATGATTTAGAGAATACTGTAATGTAGCGAAGGAGAATGTACTTATCAGAGTCCTTGTCAGTAGGTTGTCCCCACCAATCAGTTATTTGAGCCGAGTTTACAGTTCCAATTTGCTGTTTTAGTCTTGCACAAACACTGAGCATTTCTGACTGACTTAAACTCTTCTTAAACATCTCATTTGCTTGGTCATAAATATCTTGACATTTGCCTTGTCCTAGTTGGGTATGAAATTTTTGCACAGCTTCCTCAGCGAGTTTCTTACTGGACTCCAAATCAGTTAAGTAGTTATTGATAATTTGTTTTTGATCAATTAGATTTTTACCTAGCACAAAACCAAAGCTACCAACCCTCATTAAAACTCCTCCGCCAAAGAACATTGAGCCAATGAAAGTCCAGAAGACCAAAGCACCTAAACAACCAAGACAACCAGATCCATTATTAGACATAATTTCTCCTTATAATCACTGTTTTAAACTATTACTTGGTGCTGCTGAGTTATGCACATGGCAATTCCCTTCTCGTAGTAAGCCGCTTCGTTAATAAAAACCGGATAGATTGTTGAGGTTCCTTCATAGGCGATCGCTTTCCCTTCAAATGTTAAAAATATCGGCTCGCCGGGGGTAAGTGGTTGATAATCTTTAAACTGAAGTTGGGGATGAATCATTGCTTGAATCTCACCAGACTCATTTCTGGGATAATCAATTGTTCCACTATGCCGATAAAATGTTAGTTTGTTATCAAATAATAGAATTTCTCCCCGATTATATAGCTCGAAATAATTCAAAGCAGTGTCAATCAATGCTTCAGTTTGCTGAAAGAGATCGGCTTGCAAAACCCCTTGAGGTACTGCTCCCACCTCAATCGTGCAGCCTAATTCACAAATTGATGGCAAACTAGAAGATTCTTTCGATATTGGGATAATATAAACTTTTACTAAGGAATTTACACTCTGAAGATAAGTAACTAATTGCAAGTTGAAAGGATGCTCATTGGTAATTACAGTTAAGCCCATATTTGCAGTCGTACTATGGATATCTACAATCACATTAACTGGAGTTTTACCATTTGCACCAAATAAATTATTGATTTCTCTAGCTCGAATATCTTCGTAACTAGAGCGCGTCAAATCTTGCAGATCCATTTGTCGAAAAGAACGGTTGAGGTCTTGATCAATGTATCGCCGCACTGCTGCAAATGCTTTCGGATTTGCCAACAAAGTTACAGTTTCAAAGTTTGCGCGACGCACCAGATTAGGATGCTGATCAAGTTTTTTGATGATATAAGCACCAGTGAACTCATTCCCATGAGTTCCTCCAACAAGCAAAACTCGTTGAATTGGAGGTATTGAATTTGTAATCAAGTCTCTAGTTCCTAATGATTGATATCATGTCCGCCAAATCACCCATAATAAAAGAACCCCACCCCCAACCCCTAAGAGCTTGCTCTTAGGCAGGGTGGTTTCATACGAAAAAAGAAAAATACATAAGTCTTGATTTCTCGTTTTGTGACATAGCTTTTTACCCCACTTCCATTCCTCTCCCCGAAGCGGAGAGAGGCTTTGAAACCCAGTTTTAGTTTTTCTCTGCTTGTATGAAACCACCCTGCTAAGAGCTTGCTCTTAGGGGAGCTAAAGCGCAGCTTTTGCGGGGTGGGGTTCCGGTTATTATGGTTAATTACCCGGACATCATATGATATAACGAATCTTAGGAGATCACAGACTATAACTCAATGATCAAATTAGACATCGTACTATATGTAAATACATATAGTAAATCAGTTCTATCGCTTGGCGACGAGATAATCAATCGAAAATCTTGTCTAACTTCCTCAACGTGGTCAGAGAAGTTTCCCGTAGGTAGCTTCACTAGTGCTGAGTGCATACTTAAAAAACTCCTAACTCTGACTAAGATGCCAATAATTGCCGAATTAATCTGGCTACAGCTTTTTGCGTGAAGCGGTTGGCAATTTGTTGACCCAAACGCTGTACATCTGAATTTACCAATAACTGGGCAATTTTGGGCGCAAGTTCCATTGGATCAAAGCCTCGTGTTTCTCGAAGAATACCTAATATCCGTTTGATATGCTCCAAGGTTTGTTGTTGCTCAACTGTCGCCGCCGGAGTTTCATTAACTGCTGTCAACCCAACGCGTTCCCGCAGCAAATAGGTGAAGTTATGCAAAACATTTTTACCTAAAGCATCGAGTCCATTAACAGATTCATCTACTAGCTTGTCACGAATGAAAGCACCACGTTCAGATGACAGAAATTCTATCCCCTGATTCAGCACTAAATTAAAGTCGTAGTCTTGACTATTACGCGCATTTTTTAACAAGTTTTCTAAGCGATTCCAGCGAAATCTGCCATCTTTAAAGAGCAAATCTTGCAATGATGCTCTTAATTGCGGTGCTGGATCGGTTAACAGGCGTTTAGAAACGTAGGGATAAGCTTCACTGAGAACTTTAAAGTTGGGATCTATATATATTGCAATACCTTCCAGCGTCACAAGGGAGCGAATAATTAAGGCGTAGTAGGGCGGTACGCGGAAAGGATACTCATACATCAAAGCCGATAGTTCATCGGTGATGCTTTTAATGTTAAGTTCGGCAACGCTGGCTCCTTGGGCATCAGCAAAGACTCTGGCAAAAGCTGGGATAATTGGTGTTAAATCGGTTTCTGGTGATAAGAAATCTAACTTAACATAGTCTTTTGCTAATCCTTCAAAGTCGCGGTTGACGACGTGGACGATCGCTTCAATTAAACCATAACGTTGTGCTGGCTTAATCTCGCTCATCATCCCAAAGTCAAGATAAGCTAATTTGCCATCGGTTGTCGCTAACAAATTACCAGGGTGGGGATCTGCATGGAAAAATCCATGTTCTAGCAGCTGGCGCAAGGAACACTGCACACCCACTTCAATTAAGTAACGAGCATTTATACCTTGGGCGCTAATTTCTTCTGTCTGCGTTAATTTAGTGCCGTTAATCCACTCCATCGTCAAGACGCGGCGATTGGTGTATTCCCAGTAAATTTTCGGTACATATACGTCTTTCATGTGACCGTATAACTCGAAAAATCGCTCCGCATTTTCACCTTCGTGGATGTAATCCATCTCTTCAAAAATGCGATCACCTAATTCATCGAGAATCCCAACTAAGTCACTTCTTACCCGTTTGACCTTTTTCTGCACCCAAGCGGCGAGGTTACGCAAGATATACAAGTCAATGGTAATCCCCTCTCTTAAGTCAGGGCGTTGAACTTTAACAGCGACTTCTTCACCAGTTTTTAGTTTACCTTTATACACTTGCCCCAATGAAGCCGCAGCAATTGGATGGGCCGAGAGTTCGGCGTAAACCTCTTCTGGACGTGCGCCTAGTTCTTCTTTAATAAACTGGTAAGCAATTTCGTTAGGAAAAGGCGGTAATTGGTCTTGTAGTTTAGTTAATTCTTCTAGGTATACGGGAGGAACCAGATCCGGTCTGGTGGATAAAGCTTGTCCAATTTTGATGTAAGCAGGCCCCAGTTTAGTCAGCAATACTCGTAGCTGGGTAGCTCGGCGGCGGTCATTTTTGACGACAATTCCCCGTTTACTATCCGACCACAACCCAAAAACAAAGGATAGAACTGGCCCCAACACGGCGAAAATCCGCCGTAGAACTTGCACTTTTCTGTTTTGGTAATGCGCTGCTATGCCCACGGGATCGTAAAGCGTCTCAGGTTGGGCTATTGTCCTCACCTTTTGGGCTGCTAAGAGCCTTGGCGATGTCTGCGACGGGCTATGCCTACGCACAACTAAGCTTGATGTACCATCTTCTGGCACTACATCAATAAAGTCCAGTTCGCCTCGGCGATTTGTGCCGTTGCGACTGTCCTCCTGAATCGGTCGGGAACTAGGGGGAAGTGTCTTAACAATCATGAAGAATGGCCACCAGTCAGAACGATCACATTAAGTATTGTAACAATATGTTGAGGGATTGGGGATTGGGGATTGGGGAATAGGAAGTTCTAAGGTCGAAGTTCCGAGTTCTAAGGTCGAAGTTCCGAGTTCTAAGGTCGAAGTTCCGAGTTCTAAGGTCGAAGTTCCGAGTTCTAAGGTCGAAGTTCCGAGTTCTAAGGTCGAAGTTCCGAGTTCAAAGGTCGAAGTTCCGAGTTCAGAGGTCGAAGTTCCGAGTTCAAAAGTCGAAGTTCCGAGTTCAGAGGTCGAAGTTCCGAGTTCAGAGGTCGAAATAATAATCTTTTCTCCCCAGTCCCCAGTCCCCAATCCCCAGTCCCCAGTCCCCAGTGGTCTGCTACACTTGGATGGGCATACTAGTTCAGTAGTAGGTATTGCTAGTTGCTAAAAGATGAGACTTATTATCTTGTAAGTTGGAAGTATTTGGCATCTGCCCTCATGGAGAATTTGGCTTGATGTTGCTTTGCCTGCGAATTGAAAACTTTGCCCTAATTGACCAACTGGAATTGGAATTTGGCGCGGGATTAAATGTTTTAACAGGTGAAACCGGCGCTGGAAAATCGATTATCTTGGATGCCATTGATGCCGCTTTGGGCGGTAAAGTCTCTAGTCGAGTCATTCGCACGGGGACAAGTCGGGCGATGGTAGAAGCTACTTTCACCTCAAACGCCCCCCTAGCCGCTTGGTTAACTGAACAAGAAATAGATTTGCTTGATGAAAATTCCGTAGTCATTAGCCGAGAAATCACAGCTACTGCTAGTAATATCCGCAGTCGATCGCGGGTGAATGGCGTGTTGGTTAATCGGCAGATTATGGGAGGAATGCGCGATCGCTTGGTGGAAATCACAGCCCAAGGTCAAACTGTACAAGTGGGACAATCTGCCCAAGTCCGCGATTGGTTGGATTTATATGGCGGTGACTCTCTGATGCAACAGCGTCATAAAGTCGCCACTAGCTTCAGTGCTTACCAACAGGCGCATTTAGCACTTGAAAAACGCCGGACATCAGAACGGGAACGGTTGCAACAACTCGACTTGCTCACTTATCAAGTGCAAGAACTGGGAGCAGCCAATCTCAGCGAAGCTAATGAATTGGAACAGTTGGGACAAGAACGGGAACGCCTAAATCATGTCGTCGATTTGCAACAGATGAGTTACAAGGTTTATCAGGCTTTGTATCAAAACGATAATGAAACTCCCGCCGCCGCAGATTTATTGGGAGACAGTGAGGCAACATTAAATGACATGGTGGATTATGATACCCAACTACAACCCTTATTAGAATTGGTGAGGGACGCGCAAGCTGCGGTAATGGAAGTGGGAAGGCAGATTAATGCTTATGGGGATGGTTTGGAAGCCGATCCGCACCGATTGGAAGAGGTGGAAGAACGAATTCAGGAATTGAAGCAAATTTGCCGCAAGTATGGGCCGACACTTACAGAAGCGATCGCCTATTACCAACGTATCCAAGGGGAATTAGCCCAACTTAACGACAGCGAACAATCTATCGAAAGTCTAGAACAGCAAGAAAAGGCGTGTTTTGAGAAACTCACCCAAACAAGTAATCAGTTAACTCAATTGCGGAGTAAGGCGGCTGCTAATTTAGAATCACGTTTGATCGCTGAACTCAAGCCCCTAGCGATGGAAAAGGTAAAGTTTCTGGTTGAGATAGTGCCTGCTCCCCCAACTGCTATGGGAGCAGATAAAATTACCTTTATGTTTAGTTCCAACCCTGGAGAACCACTGCAACCTTTAACGGAAGTTGCCTCTGGCGGGGAAATGAGCCGCTTTTTACTGGCGCTGAAAGCTTGTTTTTCTCAGGTTGATGCGGCTGGGACAATGGTTTTTGATGAAATTGATGTTGGGGTTTCCGGAAGAGTCGCCCAAGCGATCGCTGAAAAATTACACCAGCTAAGTCAACGCAACCAAGTATTATGTGTTACTCACCAGCCTTTAGTTGCGGCAATGGCCGATCGCCATTTCCGCGTAGATAAACAAACTATCAATCAAGGCAAAGGTAAAAAAGCCAACAATGACAACGCCGATCAGCGTACCGTTGTCAGAGTTACTACCTTGGAGAATTTAAATACTCGCCGGGAAGAACTAGCACAGTTAGCTGGTGGTAAATCTGCAAGTGACGCGATCGCTTTTGCCGAATCTCTGTTATTACAAGCTGCTAACCATCGTCAAAAAATTAAAAATTAAAGATAAATTTACACTTTGGTGCTTTACAGACTCTGCCCTAACGCACCCTACATATACCTAGATTTTTTTCACATTATCAAATCAGACGTAGGTTGGGTGGAGCGGAGCGCAACCCAACATATATCAGGATGTTGGGTTACGCAAAGCCTCCACCCAACCTACATTTTTTTTGCAACATTTTAGCCTTGTCACGCCACTACATATACCTAGATTTTTTCACGTAATCAAATCAAGATTGCTCTAGGAGTAATCTGCTCATTGCTATTTTTTACTCATGATGCCCATTTGTCAAGTCCGATTTATACCAATTTAGATGATCTTACCCTTCAAATTGCATTAGTAAAAGTATCTAAAGATTTGGCACAAGCATCTAAAGATTTTTCATTGTAAAAATAAGTTAATTTTTTTATATTTATTGGCATAACCAGCGTTAATTGCAGGTTTCTTTTAATCAGTAATTTTCATAAAAACACTCTGTAATTTAGTCAGAAAATATCAATATTAGTAATTAAAAAAACAATAATAAAGCTACAAATGAAGCTTAATTGTGCTTTTTTGACATTTATAAATGAAGCAAAATTTATGTCCCAATAGGAGGATTAACTCTAATGGCATCTAATACAAATTCTGTTCCTGGTAACCCCGTTAATAGTGGTGGTCAGGCTAGCAACCCCAGCGATCCTTTCGCACCTGGAGGAGCTTTTGGCATCCCAACGGCTGAGAGCTTCGATTTTGATAAGTATGGAATTCCAAAAGAAGGCAGCTTCGATTCCGCTAAGTATGGAATTCCACAAGAAGGCAGCTTCGACTTTGCTAAGTATGGAATTCCACAAGAAGGCAGCTTTAGTTTGGGTAGCTCTGGCATCCCAACGGCTGGCAACTTCGACTTTGCTAAGTATGGAATTCCACAAGAAGGCAGCTTCGACTTTGCTAAGTATGGAATTCCACAAGGAGGCAATATACCATTTGGTACTGGTGACGGCGGTTTCCCAATTGCTTAGTACCAATTGCATAACTTTAAAGGCGAATTTAAGTTAGAAATTATCCCAAAATTCTGGGTTTGTCTACCTTCTAATTACGCGATGTGCGATCGCTAAACCAAAATCCCACCTGATGCAAAAGCTAACATGTTCTGATTGTTATATCTTGCTGGGGTGGGACAGATATTATTTATGGAATAAATGGTAGTAGCTATGACTTTATCATCTGATACTACCATTTTCCTTTTTACAGCAGTTTGCAAGTAACTGAGGTACAAAATCAGGGCTATTTCATTCTCATCTAGCCCGCCTCAGAATGAATTCTGAGTCTAATAGCACTCATTCGTCTAAAGACGACTGAGAAAAGGTTATAGTCCGTTAAAACGGACTTTAGTTAAAAGCCTGTGAACTTTAGTTCCGGGCGGTTTATGTCTAGAATGAAATAGTCCTGGGTACAAAATGCAGGAATTAAAATCAGACATAATTCTAGGACTTACGCACTGTACAAATGCATCGTGATGTGCATTACCTAAAATGGGAAGTTTTCAGGCTTTTCTTAATTATCCTGCGATTGTAAATAGACGATGCTATAGGGCCACAGCAATGCTGTGCCCTTACGAAAGATATGGTTTTTAACCTTAATCCATATTTGGTATTTCTTGTCAATGCGTAAGTCCTAAATTCTATTTATACTCCTGCAAAGCCCCTAACTTACGAATTCCTGGCCAAATCATTGCGGTAGCTATCACCACTACAATTGTGCCAATTCCACCACCCACAACGGAAATCACTGGGCCAAATAAAGCCGCAGTTAAGCCTGACTCAAAGCCTCCTAGTTCATTCGATGCACTAATAAACACGCTATTAATAGCAGCAACCCGACCACGCAAATGATCCGGTGTTCTGATTTGAACTAATGTATGACGAATCACAACGCTAATACTATCTAGGGCGCCACCAAGAGTCAGCATCAACATAGACAGCCAAAAGGAACGAGAAAGTCCAAAGATAATTGTTACAACTCCAAAGCCAACCACTGACCATAATAAGGACGGCCCAGCTTTGCGTAACGGTGGTAAATACGCCAGGGTAATCGCCATAGTCAAAGCACCGACGGAGTGCGCTGCTTGTAGATATCCCAACTCAACTGGCCCCACATGTAAAATATCTTTGGCAAAAATTGGGAGGAGCGCGATCGCACCACCCAACAATACAGCAAACATATCCAATGTAACTGACTTTTCACGGTAAGTCCTCAAGCCCCAAAAAAACGTGACTTTTTCCACAGGCTAATTCTCAATAGCTTTAAGTTAATGAAAATAGCTAACGAAAAAATCAGGGCTTGGAAAACCCTCAAAATGGGCTTTTCCACATACCGTGAAAAGTCAGATCCAATGTAATCGCTGCTAAAATCAACTGATTCTGCCAAACAAATTTAGCACCAGCTGCAAGTGCTTTGAGTGAGATTGGCTCGGTTGAGCGAATACTTTTTTGCTCTTTGATCGCCAGCGTTAAAATAAAACACAGTAAAGCTGCGATCGCTGCTAATACATAAACTCCTGTAGCACTTCCTAATAGCGCAATCCCAAATCCTCCGAAGGCTGGGCCGATAACTGCGGCTAACTGAAAGCTACTACTATTCCAGGTGGCTGCATTCGTAAACGCACTGACAGGTATTAATTGCCACATCAAAGCATCACTGGCAGGTTTGAGGAATGCCCTAGCGACACCTGTTAATACCAAGCAGGCGTAAATTAGAAAAATTGCCCCTTGAGTATAAGAAAGTACCCCTAAAGCTAGGGAGCAGAGGGCTAGCAACATTACCGAGAGTAACATGGTCACTTTGCGTAGGCGCAGCCCGCCGTAGGCATCGCGGCGATCGGCAACATCTCCAGCAATTAAGGTGAGAATAATCATCGGTAGGACTTGCGCCAGTCCCACACCACCTAAAGCGATCGCTGAGTTAGTCCGCTCATAGAGTTCCCAGCCAATCGCTACAGTTTGCATTTGCGACCCCACGAAGAGCACCAGCCGTCCAATGGTAAATAGCCGATAGTCTCGAAACTTAAAGGCTGCAAAGGGATCGTGTTGTGCAACCTCAAAGTTATGGGGCTTTGAGTTCTGTTTTCTCGAAGACATTTTTTAGTAGAGTTAAGCCTTCTTCAATGTTGGAAATTTGGTCTTCTGTAAGACCTTTCAGCAGATCAGTAATATGAGCGCGAGTTTGATCTTGGGATTGTTTGAGATGATGTTTTCCATCTTCAGTTAAATTGAGCAGCACCCGCCGCCGCTCTTGAGGATGAGCAATCCGTTTCACAAAGTCGCGTTGTACCAAACGTTCTATGGTTGCTGATGCCGTGGCAGAGGTGACACCTAAATGCTCTGCTAAGTCAGATAATGAAGCACCAGGATTGCGGTTGATAAATGCTAGCGATCGCAATTGAGGTATAGATAAAAAAGCGGCACTATGGGCACGCATATCCGCTCGGATAAACCGCATCACTAATGGAACTGTTTCCATTACTCTAGCGGCACATTCTTCGGAAGTTGCACCTTGATTAGGTTTATCCAAGGTCATGGGCTTGTTGTTCTCCTAGTTACATGGCCACCCGTGGATAAAGTTTTCCACCAAGGATGGCCAAAATTATTAATGTTAATAAGAGAATTGTACAATCCAGACCAAAGCCATAGACGCTAGTGCCGTTTAACAGCATGGTGCTGCGTAAGCCATCAACCTCATAAGTCAAGGGATTTAAATGGGAAATGAACTTTAACCAATTGGGCATCAACGAGATCGGATATATGGCATTGCTAGCAAAAAATAACGGCATGGTTAACAATTGTCCAATACCCGTCATCCTTTCTCGGCTTTTCACCAAACAGCCAATAATTAATGAAAAAATGCAAAAGGAACCCGCCCCCAGCATGACTATCACTAATACTTGGAGAATAGCTAGGGGATGAAGATTTAGTTTGACACCTAATAAAAATGACAATCCGTAAATGAATATTACCTGAGATAAGCACCGTACCCCACATGCTAAACCTTTGCCCAACACCATCGCTACACGGGGTGTAGGACTAGCTAAAAATTTATGTACAATCCCTAAATCTCGCTCCCAGATTAGCGTCATCCCACCACTAAAAATTGCCACAAACAAAATACTCTGAGCCAAGATGCCAGCAGAAATGAAGTCTAAATAGGGTAAGTTGCCTGTTGGAATCGCGCGAGTCCGGGAGAAAACTTGCCCAAATATCAGCAGCCATAATGCTGGTTGCACAGCTCGAACTATTAAATCAGTGGGATCGTGGCGGAGTTTACGCACTTCCAATTCAGCGATCGCCAGGGTTTTCGTAACTAGCTCTTTAATTGCAGAGATCAAATTTACTCGGACAGTGGGTGGTGATTTAACCCAACCGTTGAGCAGTACGTCTGGTTCTTGCTGTGTCACGGTAGTTCACTCCTGATGTTAACTGGTCGCCTGTATAGTGAATAAAGACATCATCCAAAGTTGCATTTGGGTTATCTAAAGAAGCTTTTAAATCGCTTGGTGTACCTGTAGTAACGACTTCACCTTGCTGCATAATCGCCACTCGGTTACATAAGCTATCCGCTTCTTCTAAAAAGTGGGTTGTTAAAAATATAGTTGTGCCGTAATCAGCACAGAATTGTAGTACAAGCTGCCATACTTGAGTTCGAGCGATGGGATCTAGTCCGACAGTCGGCTCATCAAGAAACAAAATTTGGGGTTGATGTAGAACTGATATGCCAATTTCCAGTTTGCGGATCATCCCACCAGAGTAGTTTCGTACCAAGCGTTTCGCCGCATCTTGCAAACCCATGTATTCTAGAATTTCATAGATGCGGCGATCGCGTCCTTTGGCAGGTATTCCATACAGCTTGGCGAAGATTAAGAGATTTTCGTAACCCGTGAGACTACCATCAGCAGACAGCGCCTGGGGTACATAGCCGATAGCTCGTCTTACAGGATTAGATTGACGAGCCACATCATAGCCAGCTAAGGTTGCTTTCCCTGCACTGATAGGCAGTAAGGTTGTCAACATTTTAATAACTGTACTTTTCCCTGCTCCATTAGGGCCAAGCAGTCCAAATACTTCGCCCTGTTCCACAGATATGCTCAGGTTATTAACTGCGGTTAACTTCCCAAAACGGCGTGTGAGTCCCTGAGTTTCCAAAATCAACAGTTTTGGTTCTTCTTGAGGTTGCGATCGATTTATTTTTCCCGTCAGTATTGTCACAAGTTTGATGCACCTGCATTATTTAGTTAAGCTAACTATTAGCTTCTCAATAGAATTGTCTGAAGTCAATAGACTTCTGGCATAAATTTGAATCAGAGTAAAAGGAAACTCAGTAGAGTGGCGGCGAAGTTATTGATGGGCGAAGTATCACTGACAAATTAAGTGCAAAGACTTGCTAAGATAACCAATAGGTGAGGAAATGTTCAGAATGCCTACTGCTGCCCAGCTAGAGAGCAATGTCGAGTTAAAAGACCTGGACAAGAAATTTTATCAACTGGAAACTAGGGTTGCTTTGCGTGGTCTTCCTATTCCTATATACGAGCAAGCGATCGCTCATTATTGCCCAATCACACAAGAGTTAACAAGAACGGATAAACCCGTTCCTCTGTTTACAGCCTTTTTAATCCCAAAAAACTCAGTCAGTGATGATAATGTCTGTAGATATGCCCTGCGTTTAGCACTGCATTCCTTCACAAAACAAGAGACGAATTGGTTGCGTGAGAGTCATCTCGACCAAGTACCCCTGTGGTCTGACTATCTAATTACTGATGTTGCCGCAACAGATAGCACATATGACGCTCAATACAGTTGGAATTCCGATGAAAAAGAGCCAGTAACGCAGTCAAATCCGACTTCAGAATCTAGTTCAGGTGTATATGTTGCATACGTATCTCTACCCAAACGTGGACAAAAAGTCTTAGGAACAAAAGCGGCAGTTGCTTGGAAATTTCTCGATGGCAATAAATCTGATGAGCAAAACCTTACTGTGAAAGGATTTTCGATTTTACTCTAGCGAGGGTGATTAAAGAACGTTAAGTTACTAATGACTAATAACTAATGATTCATTTTTATTTCAAGCAGTTAAGAGAGGAAAATTTATGCAGAGTAATCGCAGACAAACGGCTCTTATTACTGGTGCATCTGGCGGCATCGGTTATGAATTCGCTAAGTTATTTGCTCAGGATGGTTACAATCTTGTGTTGGTAGCTAGAAGCGTAGAAAAGCTGAATAAAATCGCCGATGAATTTAAAAATAAATTTGGCATTGATGTTAAAGTTATTTCCAAGGATTTATCTAACCCATCAGCCCCAGAAGAGATTTTTACTGAGCTAGAACAAGCATCTATCAAAGTTGATGTGCTAGTAAACAATGCTGGGTTTGCTACCTACGGATTATTTAACGAAATTGACCTGAATGCTGAACTGCAATTGCTACAGGTTAATATTTTATGTCTCACACATTTAACCAAGTTATTCCTCAAGGGTATGGTTAAGCGGGGGTCTGGAAAAATATTAAACGTGGCCTCCACTGCTGCTTTTCAACCAGGGCCGCTGATGGCAGTATACTACGCTAGTAAAGCTTATGTATTGTCGTTCTCAGAAGCGATCGCTAATGAATTAGAAGGTACAGGTGTCTCTGTGACGGCGCTTTGTCCAGGCCCAACAGAATCTGGTTTTCAACAAAGAGCCGCGATGGAAGACTCAAAGCTGGTAAGCGGTCAAAAAATTATGACTGCGGAAACAGTAGCCCAAATCGGCTATCGTGGTCTATTGGAAAACAAAACTGTTGTTGTTCCTGGAATTAAAAATAAGCTACTCGCTGAATCTGTAAGATTTACTCCCAGAAAGCTAGTGACTAAACTAGTTAGAAACATGCAGGAAAGCAAATAAGTTGTAACATAGCAATCCTAAATCAAACGTGCAGAAACAAGATCCCCAACAACTTTTACGAAGTCGGGGATCTGCGGGTTGCAATTCTCACAAGTCTTTAATTACGAATTACGAATTACGAATTACGAATTATCTTAATCCCCCTGCGGATGCTCATCCCACAAGGTTGTCAGTTCCCGTAAACTCTGATGATTGCCATTACCCAAAATCAGATGATCTAGTACCGGAATGCCCAAAAGCTGCGCCCCTGTTAGCAACTGACGCGTCAATTCTATATCTTCCTGGCTAGGTTCAAGGTTGCCAGAAGGATGGTTGTGGGCAACTATTACCCGCGTTGCACCTTGACGAATAACTTCCCGAAAAATATCACGGGGAGAGGCTAGGGTTTCGGTTGCTGTGCCAATGGTAATTACTTGCGTACCTAATAAGCGATTCTTAACATCTAATAGCACTACTGCAAAACGTTCTTGTATCTGCCACATCAAATCTTGACTGAGGGTAGCAGCCGCAGCAAGTGGACTATCAATTAATGTGCCGTCATTAGGCCGAGATTGAAAGGCGCGTTTACCCAGTTCAATTGCTGCTAAGATACTTGTCGCCTTTGCCGGGCCAACACCAGAAATTTGCATCAACTCAGCAGGGCTAACTTCTCGCATAACTGCCAAAGGATCGCGTTGGTGTTTGCCTAATTCGCTCAAGATATATTGTCCCAAACCCACAGCAGACAGTTTTCCTGGCCCTTGACCGGTGCCTAGAAGAATTGCGATTAATTCGGCTGTAGCTAAAATTTTGGCACCATGCGTCATTAATCGCTCACGCGGACGCTCATTTGTAGGTAGGTCGGCAATTCTGAGGCAATAGGTCATAAAAAACTCAGAGAATAGCATCAAAGATAGAACTATCCTTAGTTATCCCTTGTTTGCTCTCAAAATCATCTTTATTTGAGAAAATCTTTAATTTAGGACTTACGCATTGACAAGAAATACCAAATATAAAGCAAGTTAAAAACCATATCTTTCGTAAGGGCACAGCAATGCTCATAGGTGTCAACTTAACGTAAAAGCTATGTCCCGCAAGGAACTGAACTTCCTTGGCTTTTAGCGGAAGTCTTCTGTTGATGACTAAATATAGCCAAAAATCTTTAGTCTACTTCAGTAGACTTTAGCTATCAGCCTTGAACTTTAGTTCGAGGCGGGTGAGGAAGCTTTCAGTTAAGCTACTTTTAGCTTAAGTTGACACCAATGAGCAATGCTGTGCCCCTACAGCATGGTCTATTTACGATCGCAGGATAATTAAGAAAGCCTGAAATAACCTATTTTAGGTAATGCACATCACGATGCATTTGTACAGTGCGTAAGTCCTATAATTTTGCTAAGTTTGTATGGGTAATCTTATTTGCAACTTTCAAAGGGAAGACTAAAAATAATATGATTTGGAGCGATGCCTACGGCGGTAAACTACGCTATGTTCGATGATTTATTCAACAATCTGAAAAGTTGGCGTTGCTGAATTTGAATATGAAAGTTTGATAGGACTTACGCAAAAAACCTCTCAAACTCTTATTCCTCCGTGTCGCGCCAGTTGCTGTCATAGCGGGAACGCGCTTGAGCGAACAAGTCTCTTAACCGCAAGGGCGCACTGGCTTCTCTGCGTCGCGCCAGTTGCTTCAAGTCTCTTAACCGCAAGGGCGCACTGGCTTCTCTGTGATTCTATTTTCCATTGTTTGTGCATAAGTCCTGTTTGAGTAAGCAAAGTACGTAGTTTACGGCCGTAGGCATAGCATAATTCTGACGCCAAAGTTCAACTAAGCTGCAATTGGTGCTAGCTTTAATAAAAGAATTTTATATGAGAGCAGCACCCCATGTCATCCGCAGCGATCGCTACTGTAGTGAAGATGATGGAGTTTTTATCTGTTGAGGTACAGGATAGAGTTGCAGAGCATCTTCGAGAATACATTGAAACGAATTTTTCCAAAGAACGCAACAAAAGCTTGTAGCTGCTGCACAGCGTGCTAAACAAGAATGTCGCTGAGGGACAAGCTAAGGCGTTGGATTATGAGCGGTTCTTTTCGTAACTCGTCTTTTACATTGATGGAACTAGACTACTCCCTATCCCAGTTATTGATAGATTTGCGTTGCTTTGAGCATGTGGTAGGTAATTATTAACTGAGTCAAAGCGAGTGGATAACTTTGCAGTGTTTCCCCAGTTGTACCAGCAATTTTACCCAGTTCTGGGTTACTTTCGCGATCGCAAATACTTCGTAAATGGGGCATATCAGAACAAATAATATGCTCTAGCTTATTCACTTGGTCTAAGGTTGCATGACCATCAACTTCTAAGACATCCACAGGCTTACTCATATCCCTGTCTAGCCCCAAGCGGATTGCTGAGTCAGAATTACCATAGCCAGAGTTGACAATTTGGGTAAAATCTGGGTGGGGAATTGTCGGACGTAGTACCAAACGCACATTTAAATGTCCATTGGTTTCATCATCTTCCCCAGTGGGTGGATAGAAACTAATGACTATATCAGACCATTGTCGCTGCGGACGAATAAATTGTGCTGAATCTGGTTCACGCTTTTCTAATTCTGCTAATACCTGTTCATCTGTGTAGCCCCGCTTTTGGGTATCCCGCTTAACTTTCCACTTAGCGCGTAGTGTTTCCGGGGGTGCAAGGTAAACTTTAACATCGTAAGAGTCACGGGCAGCACGGGTAGAATAACCGAGTAATCCCTCAATAATCACGAATTTATTGGGCTTGATATACTGCGGTGGCTCGAATGTACCGGTTTTATGGCTGTAAACAGGTTTAAGAATCGGTTGTCCTGTGCGTAGCAACGACAGGTGTTGCTGCATTATATCTAAGTGGTTGCAGTCCGGGTGGAGAGCGGTGATCCCAATATCTGCACGTTCTTTGCGATCGTAACGGTGATAATCATCTGTGCAAATGAGCGTAACATTTTCTGGGCCGAGTACCTGAGCGATTCCTCGCGTTAGTGTTGTTTTCCCAGCAGCGCTGTCGCCTACAATACCAAGAATTATTGGACGGCTCATCATACCTCTCAGAATAAAAAAAAGTTTAGTAATAAAATTTTCCTACATATAGTTTTTATTCTAGAAGGGTTTAGGCAAGTAACTCAAAGGATGGGCTTGGTATGCAATATCTCTACATATATAGAAATATATAGAATTTCTGTGTGCTGGTTTATTGCATAACAATTACAAACCACATCGCTTTTATAAAACCCACGTTTGTAAATTAGGACTTACGCAAAAACCCTCTCAAACTCTCATTCCTCCGTGACGCGCCAGTTGCTTCTCCCAAGGGGAGACGCGCAAGGGACAAGTCTCTTAACCGCAAGGGCGCACTGGCTTCTCTGCGCCGCGCCAGTTGCTTCAAGTCTCTTAACCGCAAGGGCGCACTGGCTTCTCTGTGGTTCGTTTTCCGTTACCCGTGCGTAAGTCCTATAATCTTCTCACTAAAACTGCGTTTTGATTGAGAATGAACAACGAACGAATCATATCATGTCCGCTTGATTGCTTATTAAACCCGAAGAACCCCACCCCGACAATCGTCGCTTCGTCTCCCCTCCTGCTTGCGGGGAGGGGATTAAGGGGAGCCAGCGCGGTCTTGGGGGTTTCCCCCATGAGCGACTGGCGTGTGGGGTGCAATGACTGTGGAAATCATAACTAATTATGCGAACATGATATCATATCATGTCCGCTTGATTGCTTATTAAACCCGAAGAACCCCACCCCGACAAAGCGTAGCTTTGTCTCCTCTCCTGCTTGCGGGGAGGGGCTGGGGGTGGGGTGTAATGGCTGTGGTTAGCATAACTATTTATGCGGACATGATATCAGGGTTATAAAGGTCTTCGAGAAACAAACATGTCACCTTGACAGCACTTACTATTAGATTTCTACCAAAACGGCTTCTCGCAGCTTGGCAATCACATCACTTAAATTACCCGTGTTCAGGCGGTAACTCAAAGGATGGGCAATCAACCGCGCCGTGCTTTCATAGAGAGTCGCAATTTCAATCAAACCATTTTCGCGCAAAGTCCGCCCTGTAGAAACCAAATCCACGATCGCTTCTGACATTCCAGTAATCGGGCCTAGTTCAACTGAACCATACAACGGCACTATTTCCACAGGTAAATCTAGACTGTGGAAATATTCACGAGCGCAATTCATATACTTAGAAGCAACTCTACCATGCGGTAGTAAATCTAAAGGCGATCGGTAAGAACTGGATGCTTTTACCGCCACCGACATCCGACAATGCCCAAACTGCAAATCCACCAAGTGGGCAACTTGCGGCTGCTTCTCTCGCAGCACATCGTAACCAACAACACCCAGTTGTGCTTGACCATATTCTACATAAACCGGCACATCCTGCGCCCGCACCAACAAAGCTTTCGCAAGTCCCTTAGTATCAAGAATTTGAAGTTGGCGAGTTCCTGAATCTAAAAAAGCACTAAAATCTAATCCCACAGATTGTAGCAGGCGGATGCTATTTTTAAGGAGTTCCCCTTTTGGCAATGCAACAGTCAGCATTCTTTTTTTAATATCCTTGGCGTTCTGTCAGTTGAATAATATTGAGAATATCTCTATATGCTTACCACAAGCAGCATGAGAATTTTATTAGTTGATGATGAAGTTGAACTAACTGAACCCTTGAGTCGCTTATTAACTCGTGAGGGTTACATTGTGGATGCCGCTTATGATGGGACAAGTGGCAACGAACATGCACAAACAGGCAGTTATGACCTACTAATTTTAGATTGGATGCTCCCAGGAAAAACTGGGTTAGAAATTTGTCAGCAATTGCGACGCCAAGGTAAAACCACTCCCGTGCTGTTTCTCACAGCTAAAGATACTCTAGATGACCGCGTACAGGGTTTAGATGCTGGTGCAGACGACTATTTGGTTAAACCTTTTGAACTGCGGGAGTTACTAGCGAGAGTCCGGGCTTTATTGCGTCGTTCCGGTTCCCAAACCTATGAAACCACGACTGGACGTTTAACCGTCGCTGATTTAGAACTTGATTGTGAAAATCAAGTAGCCTATCGCCAAGGACGAATAATTGAGCTATCGCAAAAAGAAAGCCAGTTACTGCAATATTTTATGGAACACACTGGACAACTAATGACTCATGCCCAGATTATGCAAAATTTGTGGCAAGAGGAAGAACAACCCAGTAGTAATGTGATTGCGGCATTAATTCGTTTGCTGCGCCGTAAGATTGAGGTAGGTAGAGAAACTACGCTGATTCACACAGTCTACGGTAAAGGCTATCGTTTCGGTGCTTCCTCAGTGGAGTCAACCCCTTCGGGGAATTCAAAATTCAAAATTCAAAATTACAATCCTCATAAATAAATAATAGCAAAGAAGCAAGCTACGCGCAGCATCTCGTAATTACAAATTACGAATTACGAATTACGAATTACGAATTATTTTAGTCTTTGCAACTTTAATTCCTGTCGAAGTTTGTTGTAGAGGGATGAATCCACAGGCATCATAATCTGTGAAATTTCCTTCCAGACACCAAGCTGATTATTTGCACCCATATCTTCCATGAGTTGGTCAATATAACGCAAGGAAAACGAGGAGATGCATGTCGCCTTCGCTACAACATTATTGTATTGAGTTTTCATCCAATCCATATCTGCTGCCATTTCTTGATACATTGCTGAGGGCGAAGGCAATAACAAGTTGCCTTTGATATACTCCAGCAGCCACCAAGCACCAACTTCTGATGTCAACTGACAATAGAAACTGCTGTTATAGCCAACAAAACCCATCTGTGGAATATTAGGGTGAATCAGATAACGGTAAAGGTTAAAATTACCATCTTCATCGATTATCTGTCGGCGATATTCTTCTTCGAGAAAGGGAAGTTCCTGGTTAAATCCTGTACCAAAAATTACTATATCTGCCTGTAACTGCTGACCATTGGCTAATTCCACACCATCAGGGATAAACTTAGCGATGCTGGTTTTAATTGCCTGAATTTTACCAGAGTGTACGTACTTGAAAAAATCTGGAGGAGCTATGGTAATTTGACAGTTAGCCTGATTAATCGGTTGTTCGGGTAACATGCCGCAGCTATCAAGACCAAATTGCAGGCGTAGCACCATCTCGTTAGTTTGCCAAAAAGCCCACACTAGTGGCTTACCCAGAGTGTGCAGCAATCTTTCAATCCGTCCCATCTGACGGTAGGGGAACCAAGCTTCTGCAAAGCGGGTTAATAAAACATACTTCAGGTTTACTAAACCCAGGAAAAATCTAGGAACCTTCCACAGGGGTTGACGGAAGACGAGGGTGGATTTTTTGGCTATGTTTGCCGCTAAAGTCGCAATGTCACAGGCAGATTTGCCAAAACCCACTACAACTACGCGCTTACCCTCAATGATTGAAGCATCATTAAACTCAGTAGAATGGATTACTCGTCCTCCAGATGCTACGAACTCCTCCCTACCGGGTAAAGAAGGTAAATTAGGGAAACTAAATATTCCATTGCACACTAGCACAAAGTCAAATTCGTGCTTTTCCTCTTTTGTCTCACCCCCATTACCTTCCTTCACTCTGATGGTAACTACCCATCCTGGACGTTCTCCAGTTTTTCGAGAAACATTAGTAACTTCCGTTTGGAAGCGAATTCTTTCAAGAACTCCAAAATTCTGGGCGTATGAATTTAGATAATTCTGCATATCCTTTGCTGTCGGCCACTCTGGGTAGAATGTAGGCATGGGATAGTCAGAAAAATTATATGTGTCACCTGTATTTTGGGTTGTTAATCCTGGATAACTTCGAGATTTTTCCCAAACACCACCAAGTCCTTTTTGTTTCTCGAATACAGTAACGTCATAGCCTTCCTCGACAAAAGTTTTAGCTGTTACTAGACCGCTAATTCCAGCCCCAATCACGCAAATTTGTTTATTTCCCATTCTTTTTTAAGTACGCAAGTTATCAATGAGGTTTGTGCAAATTTAATCCGCAAAGCAAAGCAAGTATTTTGTACTCAGAAGATATGCAAGATGGCTTAATTATCGAAAATGTCTTACGGATTGTGAATCCATTTTTAGAGCATAAGACATGAATCTATAACTTGATGATTTTACACTTACTGAAGCATAGCGATCGCACTTTTTTCGGTGTACCATACAAATAATGGTCGTGTTCGCTAGACCAATCCTGCGGTGCGTCAATAGTTCCCGCGATCGCTTCCAGCACATCCCAAGCATCCCCGGATGATGATGTATCCTTTAACTCTTGAATTGTAATTACATAACGCGTGTTAGGTGCTAAATCTAAAGGGACATCTGGACGCAAAACACCCCCGTCAAATATAACTGTTACTCTCTTGTTCATAAAAAACCTCTGAAACTTGTGCAGCGATTATAAAAGCACAAAATCCTCTCTGCGCTTTTGTGCCTCTGGGTGAGACAATCTCTCAGGTAAAATATATGCAGCCATGACCGAAAACTGATGACTACAGGTTTTTAATAACACTAAAAACTATCATTCAATAATGTTTCTACATCATTAGGAAAAGGACAATCGTCAGGAAATTTTATTTCATATTCCTTACTCATGTTTTTATGGGCATTTTGATAACATTCATTACATGTAGTTAATAAATAATTACGTAGACTAGGGGAATCTCGAAGAATACGACTTAATTCCTGTTGTGTGCGGCTAATTGTTGCTTCCCAACCGCCATAACATTCTGGTAAATTTACATAATTCCGTTTTAAGGCGTGTTCAAATAAAGTTGTCAAACGACTTTCTAATTCTCGTCTATCTCTCCTCCCCAATCCTTCTATCTCCTCAATTAAGTTTTCCCAGTCTACATTGCTATAGTCTTGGGATTTTAAGCTCTTGAGAGTCTGCTCAATCCATAATGCAAAGTCTGTTACATAGAGAGTTTTTATTGGTGATTGAGTCATAAAAAACTTTAGAGTGCTTTAGCAATAGTTTAACCAAGGGTTTAACAACAATATAATAATTGAAGAATTGGCAGAAAGCTGTGAGCCAGTGCGGTCTCAATACGGTTCGGTTAAGATCCCCCCGCCTACGGCGACCCCCTTAAAAAGGGGGTAAAAGAGGGTTAGAAGCCCCCCTTTTTAAGGGGGGTTGGGGGGATCTTCAAAATATTCAAACGTTAACCGAACCGTATTGAGCGCGGTCTTCTCCCTACAGCCCTTCTCAAGACAGGAGATAAATTCGCGTTCGGGCATCCTACGGCAGGTGCTAGCTTCTCACGAATGGGATTCGGGGAGACGCCAAAGGCGATAGCAAAGCATTAGCCATTGGTGTCAACTTAACGTGAAAGCTATGTCCCGCAAGGAACTGAAGTTCCTTGCTAATAGCGAAAGTCATCTGAAGATGACTAAATAGGGATAGAAGCCACACAGCTTACAAAATAGTTGTTTCATCGCTCAGTTTCCAAATTTACCCAGCGATCGCTAACGATTGTGCAAGGGTTTTGAGACTCTAGATGTTATAACAAAAGCACTTGTTTGTTGGAAAAAGGCTTAAAACCCTTATCTGGTCTATATTACAATTCTATTCAGCAAGCCCTAAATATATATCCAAAAATCTTTAGTCTACTTGAGTAGACTTTAGCTAAAAGCCAAAGAACTTTAGTTCTAGGCGGGTGAGTCAAGCCGAAAGTTTTGCTATTTGTAACTTAAGTTGACACCAATGGGCATTAGCGTACCCCTACGGGGATCTTGCTACGCGCAGCGTCTCGTACAGAGGTACCAGCGTCTGGGGGTTTCCCTCATGAGCGACTGGCGAACTCCGAAGGAGTCATATCTTGCCTGTATTGCTAGAAACGAGAATGGCTGTATTTTGCCCTTCATTGATAAGTTTTGCTTAAGCTGTGGTAACAACAACATAAGCGTTTGCCACAAATAGATAAGCATTCGTAACCAAACAGTTAGTGTTGGTAACGAACGCATAAGCATTTGTTACCAAACACTTAGCGTTAGTAACGAACGCATAAGCATTTGTAACCAAACACTTAGCGTTAGTAACGAACGCATAAGTTGTCGTTACTAACGGATAAGCATTCGTAACAAAACAAGTTGTGTTGGCAACTGCAACTCCACATACGTGTCAATAATTTACAGCATTTTTCAGGTATTTAGACCACAGATGAGACGGGGAGTAGGGAGTGGGCTTGCCGTGAGCGTAGCCGAACGGGAGTAGGGAGTGGTATAGTTCAATTACTAGAAAAGCGCTGTAAGCTATGTCTAACTTAAGTTGACACCAATGGCAACTCCATACCTTTAGACTTTTCTACATACACTAAAAAGTCAGATACTTCTAGGAGTGGCACTATACCTAAATTCCCATCTGAATTATTGATTAACAAGCTTTGAAAATACTTTAAAAGTGGGTGACGAGGGATTTGAACCCGCAACCAATAGATTAAGAGTCTACTGCTCTACCGTTGAGCTAGTCACCCACACGAATAACCATAATAGCAGACTTCTGACAAATTAGCCAGTGCCATGCCCAAAAAACGAATTATATCATGTCCGCTTGATTACTTATTAAACCCGAAGAACCCCACCCCTTAATCCCCTCCCCGCTTGCGGGGAGGGGAGACAAAGCGACGATTGGCGGGGTGGGGTGCAATGACTGTGGGAATCATAGCTAATTATGCGGACATGATATTAAAGCGGGAATTTGATGGTGAAGGTGGTTTGACCGGCTCCACTCTCTACATAAATTGAGCCGCCTAAATGTCTGACCATTTTCTGCACTAATGCCAATTCCAGTCCAGTGCCGCTATGTTTCCAAGGATCATGTTTGGAAAGGTGATAGAAAGGCTCAAATATCCGTGACAGTTCATTGCTGGTAAGCTCTAGTCCAGAATTGCTAATATTAAGCTCTACTGCTTCCCCTCTCAGGTGAGCAGAAACTGTGACAGACTCACCTGCTGGGGTATATTTGCAGACATGGTTGAGTAGTTCGGTGATAATCCTCTCCATATCTGTGATATCTGTTTCTAAAAGCGGCAGTGCAGGATCAACACTCAGGTTTAACTGCTGTCGCTGGCAGTTGGTAAGGTCTCGAAAAGACTCGACAATGGGGTGAAGCCAGCTTTGTAAGTCAATAGCAATTAAAGTTGGGGGATCGGGTTCGGCTTCTAGATATGTGAGTGTGAGTAGGTCGTTAATTAACTTGTTTTCTCGCGCACATTCGTTATGCAGAATCTGCAAGAGTTGTGGAACTATTTCTATCTCTAATATTTCTGCTGGTGTCAAGACACTTTCGAGGGTTTGGACTGCAAGGCTGATGCTAGTTATTGGTGTCCGCAGTTCTTGGGACAGGGTTCTGAGAAATTGGTTTTTGAGCCGATCGCATTTTTCTAATTCTTTAACCTGTGCCTGGTTTTGTTGGTAAAGCTGGGCTTGACGAATGGCGATCGCACATTCACTTGCTACCTGCTGTACTAACTCGATTTCAAATTCATCAAATGCCTCTTGTGTCGGTCTTGTCAACCAAATGTTTCCCAAAATCCCTTGAGTATCAAAAATTGGACAAGCCATCTGGGACATAACCAATAGCTTTGGTTGCCATCCCGGCACAATTTCCAAAAATTGCAAAGGTTGTTTTTGCAACAGGGGCTGATAAACTTCAAGCCGGTCTGCAATCTGTTTAGTCAATCCTTGACACCGAGGTAGGTTAATGCTGTACTCGTAGGTAATAGTAACCAGAGTTTGACAGGTGCTATAGAGTTCGATTTGGCAACGATCAAGGTTCAGTAACTCTGCTAATTCCTGGGTGAGTGTCTGCAATACCTGAGTTTCATCCAGACTGTCGCGGATTTGTTCTGTCATGCGTCGCACCAAGGCTTCAAAGTTTCGCACCTGCTGCAACTGATTTTTGTGCTTCTGTTTTTGCAACTCTAACTTTGCTTTGAGATCCTTAAACTGCTGACGAAGTTCTGCGTGTCTAGCAGCAATGCCGATTTGAGTTGCCAACTGAAGAGTCAAGTCAGTTTCTGTTTGCTGCCATTGACGCGATTGGTGGCAATGCTGGGCAATCAATAGCCCCCACATATCTTGCTCTTTGAAAATCGGTACGACTAGATTGGCTCTCACTTGCAAAGATGCCAGAAAATCTATATGGCAAGGATGCAACCCAGCTGCATAAATATCTTCGACAACTTGAATGCAACCTCGCCCGTAGTGTTCTCGATGTTTGCCACTGAAGCAGGGATCGGTGATGTTTTTTCCCAACAGGGGATCAGTCACAGTTGATTCGGCAATGATTACCCCACTGCCATCAGCCTCGAAGCGATAAATTAGGACGCGATCGCAATTCAAAAATTGCCGCAGTTCAATTGTTGTCTGATGCAGAATTGTCTCAAATTCTACAGATTGGTGAATTCGTCCTGCGATCGCTTCTAGCAGTTGTTCCCGTTCAACCTGGAGTCCGGCTGCTTGTTCTGCTTGCTTCACAGGAGTGATATTGCTACTTGTACCAATCAGTCGATAAATTCTGGAGTTAGCATCTCGTAGCGGGGTGAGAGTCGTACTCCACCAAGTCGGAATCCCCTGGAATTGCAAACATTGTTCGTAAGAAATAGTTTTGCCGAATAGCACACATTCAGCATAATGTTGACGCACCTTAGCAGCATCGATTGGGGAGAGAATATCCTCTGGTTTTTTGCCTCGGAGATCATCTGAGCGAATGCCTATCCACTGCTCATGAGTGGGATTAAGTGCCACATATCGAAAATCTCCGTCCTCCAGAACATCAACTACAAATATTGATGCTTGCACAGAATCGTACATGCTCAGTATAAACTGCTCAATACTACTTTTCTCATCTACTTCTGTGCCGAAGAGAATTTGAGGTGGTGATAATTTTGTCAACTCTATAGTTGATTCCGTTGGATTTATATTCATGCGAGAGTCCCTGTCTGGTATTACTGACTCTTCTAGGCGCTCTCTTGTTGTTACGCTTGTAGTAGATGCATAGCGCCTATAGCAAAGTCTTGTCAGCTGTTGCTCATCGAGATTTGGATCTTTCTCTACTTCTTGTCAGAAATCTAGGAAAGCTAATAGGAGTCAGCTTAACAAATCCTGCTTTTTGAAGGCGAAAACACATTTGCAGATTAGGGCAAACTTACTGAAAATAAGTTTTTAACAGTTTTTCAAGATTGTTGCATATATCTAAGTGCAAGCATCAGTATACATCAACTAAATTTACAATTCTTAATAAAGGGAGTGGGAACTCACCATCGCAACTTGTGAGCATTCATTCCGGTGAGGATACCAACCAACAGCCAAGTAATAGCTAATCCCATGACTTCGCCTAAGAATAACTGCGTCAGGCGATGTAAGATTATCCCGATAGCAGAACCCACGGGGACAGCAACAGCCCAACTTGCCGAAGAGACAAATATCCATCGCCACGCCGCAGGCTGGGGAATTGCCAACCATTGTGCCAATCCAATCCCCAAGCCGCCAAGTGCCCCATAAACCGCCCCAGACAGGATTCTCACAGGGAAAATCTGAGTGCTAGGTACAATCCAACCCACCGCACCAATACCGATAGCGGTGATGATACTCCAACCCAAAAGACTTGACAAAATCCACCTGATACAAAATATAGGTTCTTTGAGAAGACAACCTTGAGGAAGTGCGATCGCAAATCCGCCGATAGCCGCCTCTACTACCCCAATATCTGGCTTTTCGCCAACTTCGATAAACAGTAAACTTAATAAAAAACCGCCAAAAGTAGCGAAAGTCCACAGCAATATAAAGCTAAATCTAGTATTTCTCGGTGCAAATGGCATCAAAGTTTCTTTGGTTTTAACTAGTTCCGTGGGTTTAAGTCCCCCGGTTCAAAAATCACGCAAGTTTTGTGTTGGGGTTAAATCCCCATTACAAAACAAAATTTACGAATTACGAATTACGAATTACGAATTATTTAATAGTCTGACAGTTTTAGCATTAAACAGATCAAAAAAACCTTTGCGTCGCTGTTGGGGTGATTCGGGTACAATGTAACCCCAGAGACTCTCCCAGTAGAAAAAGGAGATACCATCAAAATTGCGATCGCGCACAACCTGAACTTGTTCTCTAATTTGTGCCATTTTCACAGGATTACGCACCGTTCCCGTTGATATACCAATACCTACAGGAATTAGACTTTGAGCCAATTTTATCGATGATTGTTCCAGTTGAGCGATAAAAGAGTTTTTGTCATTTCGATACACCTGCAAAATTAACTCATTAACTAAACCTTTTTTTACCCAATTTTCCCAATCTTGCAAATAGTATTTGTAGGCAAAAGCTTGATAGTTAGGAGACAGAGATATTCTAACTTTGGGTTTAACTGCCTTGACAGCTTGATAGATTTCTGCCATAAAATCAGTAATTTTGTCTGCCCGCCAACGCATCCACTCTGAGTTAAAAGGATCAGTTGGGGGACTTTTGCCTTGATGCTCTTGCTGGTAGAGTTCAATAGTGAAGCGATCGTAGCCAAACTGTACCGGCATCCCAAAATGATCGTCAAGCTGAATACCATCCACATCGTAATCTCTGACTACTTCTAAAATTAGCTCTTGGATAAACTCTTGCACTTGCGGATGTAGGGGATTCAACCAAGCCACCTTACTTACCAAAACATTATCGATTTCTTCTGGTGGGGCATCTTGGGTAGACTTTATCCCTTCTTGCCCAATTGTCAACCAGTCAGGATAACGCCTTGCTAATTGTGAATAATGCGGCGTCATAAATCCGTATTCAAACCAGGGGATCACTCTCAAATCTTTATTTTTAGCAAGTGTTACTATTTTTGCTAAAACATCCTGTCCACCGTGCATGAAGTTGAGCAAAGGTTGAGTTTCGGAACCTGTAGTCATTTTAGCTACAGCACTCTTATAAAAAGTATGTCCTCGGTTCCAAACTACAGGATAAATTGTATTAAAGTTGAGAGTCGATAATTGGTTTATAGCACGGTTAATACCCCAAGGAACAAATAGTACACCACTAGCAACATTAGTGAGCCAAACACCGCGAATTTCTGTAGTTAATGGACTTATATTTTCGGAGTAAACTGGCAGTGAAGAGACTGAAGAGAGTGAAAAAACTGTTAAGGTGGCTACTAATCCCAAACACAGTAAGTAAGAAACACAACGGTGAGCAACCCGATTCATTTGTAAGCGTGACCTAGTGCGATCATAATATATATAACTACAAAATTAAGTTGTAATCCTCCGGATGATGTAAAGAAATGATCATGAATAATTCAGGAGTCATAACTCAGAATTCAGAATTCAGAATAATTGAAATAATGCAGAGCCAATTTTGGTTATAAATATACTTAACGATACCAAAACCTGATAAATTATGACTCCTAACTCCTGTACAGGAGACGCGATTAATCGCGTCTCCTGTACAGACGCGATTAATCGCGTCTCTCCTAACTCCTGTACGCGATTAATCGCGTCTCTACTCCTAACTCTTAAAATCTTTCTACACCTTCAAATTGTTTAAGTGCCGATGCATTTGCTGCTTCACCACAAGTTCGTGGTGTGGGGAATATCTTTTCAGGATTTGCTAACCCTTTAGGATTAAAAACTTGCCGTACCCATTGCATAGTTTCTAAATCAACTTGGCTAAACATCTGTGGCATATAGCATTTTTTCTCTTCACCAATGCCATGTTCACCAGAAATACTGCCACCAACTTGGACACAAAGTTTGAGAATTTTTCCACCCATTTCTTCTACTTGTTCCAATGCTCCAGATACAGAATTATCGTAAAGAATTAGCGGATGAAGATTGCCATCGCCAGCATGAAATACATTAGCAACACGATAACCATATTGTTTACTTAATGCCTCAATTTCATGTAAAACATAAGGCAACTGAGTCCGGGGAATTACACCATCTTGCACATAATAATCTGGGCTTAAATGTCCAGCCGCAGCAAAAGCGGCTTTGCGTCCTTTCCATAATTTCAATCTGGTTTCTGGGTCAGTAGCAGAAGTGACATTTCGCGCCCCATTTTTTTTACAAATTTCGGTAACTCGCTGCTTATTTCCTGCAACTTCTACTTCTAAACCGTCAATTTCTATTAGTAAAATGGCAGTAGCATCGCGGGGATAACAATTAGTTGCTACAACATCTTCAACTGCATTGATGCTGAAGTTATCCATCATTTCCATACCACCAGGAATAATTCCGGCACTGATGATGTCAGAAACAGTTGCTCCCGCAGCTTCAATGCTAGTAAAATCTGCTAACAGCACACAAATTGATTCTGCACTTTTAAGAATTCGCAAAGTAATTTCTGTGGCAATTCCTAATGTACCTTCGGAACCAACAAAAACACCTGTTAAATCATAACCAGGCATTTCTGGAATTTGTCCACCTAAATCGATAATTTCCCCTTCTGGCGTGACAATTTTTAATCCTAAAACGTGGTTAGTAGTAACACCGTATTTGAGACAATGTACGCCCCCAGAGTTTTCCGCAATATTGCCCCCAATAGAGCAGATAATTTGACTAGAAGGGTCAGGAGCGTAGTAAAAACCAGCACCACTAACAGCTTGTGTTACCCAACTATTAATCACCCCTGGTTGTACAACTGTCCGTTGATTTTCCAAATCAATGCTGAGGATTTGCCGCATTAACGAAGTGACAATCAAAACAGAATCTTTTACTGGCAAAGCGCCGCCAGATAGACCAGTTCCAGAGCCGCGTGCTATGAAGGGGATAGAGTATTGGTTGCATATTTTCACAATTTGGGCAACTTGTTCTGTAGTTCTGGGTAACACCACCACAGCCGGACGTTGGCGATAGCCAGTTAAACCATCGCATTCATAGGTAATGAGTTCTTCGCGGCGTTGCACCACACCATTTTTGCCAAGGACAGCCTCCAATGCTTTGAGAATGGGTTTCCAGTTGCGTTGTTTTTTATCTTGGGTAAGCATAGTTTTTTAAAGTTCAAGGTAGATGTTGCAGGCTGGTTAGTATAGCTGTAACTACTATTGTTGCAAGAATAACAGCTAAAAGTGAGTAAAAGCGATCGCTCTGGTCTTCTGCATTCAGTGTAATGTTATACCATCTTAGTTTTCAGGCGACACATTTTTTGGTTCTCGTCTGTATGAGTTTATTAGTAGGTAAACATTTTGAGGGGTTGCTGAGGAAGTTTGGGTTAAATTCATTAATGTGTTTGATAACGAAGCTATATGAATGAGAAGCTGACTCAAAAAATTCAGAATGATTTTGATCGCATTGCTCTATATGACAAACAGGGATGGGATCATAATAATCACTATCACCATTTTCTACTCAAACAGTTTCCAAAGCAATGTAAAACCGTCTTAGATATAGGTTGTGGAACAGGTGAATTTTCACGTCTTCTCGCTAAATATGCTGACAGAGTTGTTGCAATTGACTTATCCCCAAATATGATAGAAGTTGCCAAGCAACGTTCAAGACAGTATACAAATATTGATTTTCAAGTTGCTGATATATTGCAGTGGAAGTTTCCAGTTGAGCAATTTGATGCAATCGTTTCTATAGCTACAGTTCATCATTTACCAATAGAAAACTTGCTGCCCAATCTGAAAGCTGCTTTGAAACCTGGCGGCAGTCTAGTGATTTTAGATTTATTAGAGCATGAGAATGTGCAAGAAATGTTGAGCGATTTTGTTGCTGTTCCTCTAAACTGGTTGCTTCAAACGATCAAAAATAGGCGTATTCAACCCTCATCAGAAGCAGCAGAAGCAATGAGAGAGCATCTTCGCACAGACAAGTACTTGACCTTATCGCAAGCACGACGAATTTATACAAGCTTCTTGGGTAAAGCGAAGGTTAGAAAGCACTTATTCTGGCGTTATTCCGTAGTTTGGAAGAAAGGTAATCTCCGTCAGCTAAGTCCAGCCATTATGTAGTTTTTGAATACCGGATACAATGTTAGTTACTGTTTTACTATGTGCAATCAATTAACCTAGAAATAACGCTCTTACATACTGGATAAAATCATGGTTCAGCAAGTTCTAATCAATGATGATGATTACTATGTGCCAGATGCCAACCAGCTAATCACTGAAGATGATACACCTGTGGACAATTTTGCATCTGCCAAACAACAACGTCTTTTAGTTAGCTCTCTTTACAGTTCCATACAGCAGCAGACTTTTTTGGCTGAGGCTAATGTCGGTATTTACTATACAGACGGTCAACCCGCAATTGTACCCGATGTTTTTCTCAGCTTAGATGTCCAAGTTCCTGAAAATTGGTGGAAAAAACAAAATCGTTGTTATATGGTTTGGCGTTTTGGCAAACCTCCAGAAGTCGTAATTGAAATTGTCTCTAATAAAGAAGGTGATGAACTTGGCAAAAAGCTGAAAATTTATGAACAAATGCGGGCTAGTTACTACATCGTATATGACCAGAATCAGCAATTAGGAGAAAAAGTCCTGCGCGTTTATGAACTCAGAGGAAGGCGCTACTTTGAAACTTCAGAAAATTGGTTAGAACAAGTTGGTTTAGGCGTAACTTTGTGGGAAGGTAAATTTGAAGACAGACAAGATACTTGGTTACGCTGGTGCTACCAAGATGGTAATGTTTTATCGACTGGAGATGAACACGCCGAACAGGAACGACAACGTGCCGAACAGGAACGACAACGTGCCGAACAAGCAGAACAACGCACCCAATTGCTAGCAGATAGGCTACGGGCTATGGGCGTAGATCCCGACACTATCTAGGACACTCAACTGTAAAGACGCAAAGTTTTTTTTGCGTCTTTGCATGAGCAAAAAAATTCTCACTAACTTGTGCGAATTATAAACTCATTTATCCGCTGCCAAACCTTCTCTAATAAATCAGGATCATCGGCATCAAACCATTCAATTTGTGGATATGCTCGAAACCAAGTGCGTTGTCGCTTGGCAAATTGTCGCGTATGCAAAATTGTTAATTCTTTCGCTTCTTCTAAGGAAATATCCCCAGCCAAATATTGCTTAATTTCTTGATAGCCCAAAGTATTCAACAAAGACAAATCAGCGCCATATTTTTGACAAAGATACTCCACCTCAGCAACCAAACCATTTGCTATCATTTGTTCAGTACGCTGTTGAATCCGAGCAAGCAACTTTTCAACATCGCAATCTAAACCAATTTGCAAAATTGGATAATTTGGTGGATTCTCCCCTTGTTGTTCTGAAATTGGATTCCCAGTAACATAATATACTTCTAATGCTCTTAAAGTTCGCACTAAATCATTGCGATGAATCTTTTGTGCAGCAACAGGGTCAACTTGTTGTAACATTGCATAGAGTTGTGGTTGACCGAGAGATTCAAGTTGCGATCGCAATTCCATCTGTGGTGCAACTCTCGGAATTTTCATCCCTTGGACAATGGAACGGATATATAAACCAGTGCCACCAACTAGAAACAGTGGTATAACACCAACAGAAGTAATTAAGGCTTGTGTTTGCTCCTGATAGTCTGCTACTGTCATCGTGTCTGTTGGATCGCAGATATCTATTAAATAGTGCGGCACCAATTTTTGTTCAGCTACAGTTGGTTTTGCCGTCCCAATATCAAACTCACGGTAAACTTGACGAGAATCAGCACTGAGAATTACAGAACCCAACCGTATCGCCAAAGCCAAAGCTAAACCCGATTTACCCGTTGCCGTCGCCCCACAAATTACAATTAATTTAGTCATTAGTCATTAGTCATTAGTCATTAGTCATTAGTCATTAGTCATTAGTCATTAGTCATTAGTCATTAGTCATTAGTCATTAGTCATTAAGCTATTCTCCCCCTGCCCCCTGCCCCCTGCCCCCTGCTCCCCCTGCCCCTCTGCCTCCCCGTGCCCCTCTTCCACGGTAGTGCAACCCCAGTATAAACTTCTCTTGAAAATGCCCTACAGACGCCAGCAAGGCTTTTGTGTTACAATTTTGGAGTGTTTTTACTTTTATTTGCCTTTAGGCGATTTCAACCCCACGCATCAGGAGAGTTTACATGACGAGCAGTTACAGTGCCGATCAGATTCAAGTTCTGGAAGGTCTGGAAGCCGTCCGCAAAAGACCAGGAATGTACATCGGTACCACTGGGCCGCGAGGACTCCACCATTTAGTTTACGAGGTGGTGGACAATTCAATTGATGAGGCTTTGGCGGGTCATTGCACTCATATAGAAGTGGATATCAACGCTGATGGTTCAGTAACTGTAACAGATGATGGTCGCGGTATTCCCGTCGATACTCACTCGCGCACCGGAAAATCGGCTTTGGAAACCGTAATGACGGTACTGCACGCCGGTGGTAAGTTTGGCGGCGGTGGTTACAAAGTTTCTGGAGGATTGCACGGGGTTGGTATTTCTGTTGTTAATGCCCTCTCTGAGGTTGTAGAAGTTACAGTTTGGCGAGATAAAAAGGTTCATCTCCAACGCTATGAACGCGGTATCCCGGTTAGTGAACTGCAAGTCAAGCCTTACAAAGAAGCTAGAACTGGAACTTCTGTCACCTTTAAGCCAGATACCCAAATCTTTACAACTAGCATTGAGTTTGATTACATCACTTTATCAGGTCGCTTACGGGAGTTGGCGTATCTGAATGCAGGTGTCAAAATTACCTTTACTGACCACCGTCTTGAATTACTAAAAAGCGATACACCTAAAGTAGAATCCTACAATTACAAGGGTGGTATTAAAGAATATATCGCTTACATGAACCGCGAGAAGCAGCCACTGCATGAAGAAATTATCTATGTGCAGGGGGAACGCAACAATGTACAAGTGGAAGTTTCTTTGCAGTGGTGTACTGATGCTTATACGGATAATGTTCTAGGTTTTGCCAACAATATTCGTACAGTAGATGGTGGTACGCACTTAGAAGGGTTGAAAGCAGTTCTGACTCGGACATTAAATGCGATCGCTCGCAAGCGCAATAAAATTAAAGAGAATGAACCTAACCTCAGTGGCGAACACGTCCGCGAAGGTTTGACTGCGGTAATTTCCGTTAAAGTTCCAGATCCAGAATTTGAAGGACAAACCAAAACCAAACTCGGTAACACTGAAGTTCGAGGGATTGTTGATTCTTTGGTAGGAGAAGTCCTCACCGAGTACTTAGAATTTCACCCGGCGATCGCAGACTCAATTTTAGATAAAGCTATCCAAGCTTTCAAAGCCGCAGAAGCAGCGCGTCATGCGCGGGAATTAGTCAGACGCAAATCCGTACTGGAATCTTCGCCATTACCTGGTAAATTGGCGGATTGTAGTTCTCGTGATCCCAGCGAATCTGAGATATTCATCGTGGAAGGGGACTCAGCCGGTGGATGTTACATTGGTAGTACGCTAGTAGCATTAGCTGATGGACGTAATCTTAGCCTTGAAGAAATTGTTACCGAACAGGCGATGGGAAAGGAGCATTTTTGCTACACAATCAGAGAAAGTGGGAATATTGGGATAGAAAGAATCATCAATGCCCGAATGACAAAGGCCAATGCCGAAGTCATCAAAATTACATTAGATAATGGGGAAACCCTAATCTGTACACCGGATCACCTACATATGTTGCGAGATGGCAGTTATAAGGCAGCAGAATTACTGACTCCAGAAGACTCGCTCATGCCTTTACATCGTCAGATATCGCAGAAGAATGAAGGGGGAACGGCACTTATTGGCTACGAAATGGTTTGGAATCCATTGAATGATAAGTGGATTTACACTCATTTGCTGGCAGATTTTTACAACCTTGAGCATGGTGTCTATAAGTCGTCAGATGGCAGCGATCACCATCATGTTGATTTCAACAAACTCAATAACAACCCGACAAACATCAAGCGGATGTATCGTGAAGTACACTTAAATCTGCATCGCCAACACCTGAAAAAAACATTACATCGACCAGATGTAATTGAAAAGAGCCGCCAAATTCATCAGAGTCAGGAATTTCGCGCCAAGATGAGCCAAAGAATGCAGCAGCCCCAAACGCGACAGATTTTGTCACAACAGGCTAAGATGCAATGGGCTTCGACAGCTTACAAAGCCTATATGACTGGCAAATGGCGCGAGTTTTATGACAATAACGAAACTTATCGTCAGCAAAACCGCGAACATCTTAATCAAGCACAGCAAAACTATTGGAATGATGAAACTAATTGTTTAGCTCAAGCTCAAAGAGTTAGCAATTATTTTGCTAATAATCCTGAGGTGCGTGAGACTTACTCAGTTCTAGCCAAGCAACAATGGCAAGATGAGGCTTTGTTGGCATGGCGGCGAGAAAAAACACAGGAACAATGGACGCCTGAATTCCGTACCAAACGCCACGCTGCTTTACAGCGAACCTACTATCGCAAAACTATTGCTGCTCTCAAGCAAATCGAAATTGAACAAGGTGCGCTTGAATTAGATGCTTATCAAGCTTACCGTCTACAGACACAAGACAAGTCTCTGTTAAAGTTCGATACGTTTTGTAAGCGCTACTTTGAAGATAATCAAGCTCTTGCTTGTGAAGCAGTTGCTAACTATAATCATCGCGTTGTTTCTATAGAACGCTTAGAAGAAAAGGTAGACGTTTACGACATCGAAGTTCCTCATACCCACAACTTTGCTTTGGCGAGTGGTGTATTTGTCCATAACAGCGCCAAACAAGGACGCGATCGCCGCACTCAAGCTATCTTGCCTCTACGTGGTAAAATTCTCAACATTGAAAAAACCGACGACGCGAAAATCTATAAAAATAACGAAGTTCAAGCGTTAATTACAGCCCTCGGTTTAGGTGTCAAAGGTGATGAATTCGATTCCACTCAACTGCGTTATCACCGCATAGTCATTATGACGGATGCTGACGTAGATGGGGCGCACATTCGGACTTTGTTGTTAACATTCTTCTATCGATATCAACGAGCGCTCATCGAACAAGGCTTTATTTATATTGCTTGTCCCCCACTGTTTAAAGTAGAACGGGGACGTAATCATGAGTACTGCTATAGCGATCGCGAAAAAAATCAAGCGATCGCCAAATTCCCTGCTAACGCCAACTATACCATCCAACGCTTCAAAGGTTTGGGTGAAATGATGCCACAACAACTCTGGGACACCACAATGAACCCAGAAACCCGCAAAATGAAGCAAGTCGAAATTGAGGACGCTGCCGAAGCCGATCGCATCTTCACAATTTTAATGGGCGATCGCGTCGCACCCAGACGAGAATTCATCGAAACCTATGGTTCTAAACTCAACTTCACCGATTTAGATATTTAATATCAATTCTCTGGCACGACTTCAATAATTTGTGACATTGGTAATGAGTGATACGTTTTCACCCATTACCTTTTTTATATCTAAAAATTGCTATAAAAACTATCTCTTTTGGCTGATGACAAATTAGTAAATGCGTAAATCTTTTGTATTAATATTTTTCTTACTACAAACTATGTCGTTAGATGAGTGACTATATCCATAAATTCAATAAGTATTGTTAATACCCTATTTCACTGGATTCTGCACAAAGCTATGAAAGCGAGCAAAGGCATAGTAGAAATATTGTTCAATATTATTGGCATAAGTAGCTTGATTGCTCTGTCTGCGTGCGCTCAACCTGTCGAAACTCCTACAGTAACTGTCCCTCCTATCACCCCAACTCCTACTGCCACCATTGCCACCCAAAATTTAGCAGAACTGGCAAAGTCAGCAGCCAGTCAGGGACAGTTTCAAACCCTTATCCGAGCAGTGCAAGCCGCAGGCTTAACTGAACAACTTTCTGCACCAGGCCCTTACACAATATTTGCACCTACTGACGCCGCTTTCTCTGCTTTACCAAAAACTACTTTAGACCAACTCTTACAGCCAGCAAACAAAAAACAATTAGTTAAGCTTCTGGCCTACCACGTTATACCTGGAGGAATTACCTCCCAACAATTGACATCTGGACAAGTTAAAACAATTGAGGGTAGCCCCGTTAAAATCACGGTTGATCGTGCCAGCAACTCTATCACAGTCAACAACGCTAAAGTGACTCAGCCAGACATCCCAGCTAGTAACGGCATCGTTCATATAGTTGACCAGGTACTTCTGCCACCTAATTTTCCCCCAAGTCTAAAAACCACCCCAACACCACGGTAGTTCAAGCATTGCTGATAGTTTCCAGTTTCCGCTAATAGTCTGTCAAGTCAAATTTGCTGGGTTCGTAGTAAGCACTTCAGTGCTTAAAAATCTAAATCTAGGACTAAAGTCCTTACTACGAACTTTTTCACCCCTCAAAATTAATGACATAAACCACTAGTAGTCTGTCCCATTAGTTCTGATAGGTAAATCAGTTTTAAATTTCTCTTCTTTACCTCTTATACTTCTCTGCGAGACGCTGCGCGAACGCGCTCTTTGCGTCCTTTGCGGTTCGTTTTTTTACCCTTCAAACTTCGCTTTACAGACTAGTAGTGGTTTGTCTCATTAAATTTGCTGGGTTCGTAGTAGGCACTGAAGTGCTTAAAAATCTAGTAGGACTTACGCAAAATATCTCTCAAACTCTGATTTCTCCGTGTACTCTGCGCCTAATAAGGTTCGTTATTCCGTAACTCTTGCGTAAGTCCTATCTAGGACTAAAGTCCTTACTACGAACTTGTTCACCCCTCAAAATTAATGAAACAGACCAGTAGTAGTCTGTAAAGCCAACTTTGCGGGGTTTATGCTAAGAAAACCAAGTTCTTTTCTCCCCCTGCCTCCCCTGCTTGCTTTCACCCTTCGTTTTTGGATTGGTCGAGTACTACGGCTAGATTTGAAAGCCATCCTGACTTTGAACTAGACGCTAACAATCAATAAAAAAATTAGGTTGCTTTACCACGCCAGTCGTAGGTCAGTGCGACATAACTACAAAAATTCTAAATTTTTCACTTAGTCAATAACCATATAATTTGCTTATTGTCAATATTTTACAAAAGTTCAATCTTATAGTGTTAGCTAAACTACCAACTTTATGGAAGTTTAGTTAAGATAATACTCTTTGCACTGACTGGCTGATTTATTTTGTCCACCAGCTAGAAACACATTTGTTATGCTTTAAGAAAATAACTCAATCTCATCTATCAAACAGCAATTAATAAGTATTTTGAGGATTTCTCATAATAAGATGACAGAAGCTTACCGAAATAAAAGTCTTTAAGTTTACAAAGTGCTTACGTAAATCAAGTTTGTAACCAAATCATCAGGCAATCTTCTAGGTTCTCCTTCTTCGAGGTAATGCCTACTGGAAGCGGACACCATCTGGCAGCAAACTTGTTAATATCTTCATGTACTGCCGTGGCGATCGCTATTGTATCGGATGTATCTAATGAACTTTTGCCTTAAATAAGACTATACTGGCGAGTTCGCAGGACAAATTCTTTTTGTATTGATTAAAATATCCTTGTATACAATAAGAAAAGTTTGTCAAGTTTCATAGGGCTGAAATCGCCACAGTGCGCTAACGTGTGAATAAGACCAAATTAGTTAAACCTAAATTGATCTGCTATCAGGTCGATTCTGCCAGAGCCTCAACTCCTCAGTTAAGGTAATTAGTACGCAGAAGGTTAACTGCTTTAAGGCAAACACCATCACCCTTGTTGTATTTACCCAAGGTCAAGAACCGCTTTAGTCTAAGGAATGCGTAATTTGTGAAGGAAATGTAAAAATGGGTAGATTAAGACGAATCGTTTGAGTTAACATAAAATTCACTCTTTCTAAGTAATTAATGTTGTGTAAAATACATGAAATTCGGCAAAAGCAAACGTACTTACTTTGTAATGTAATAAGAGGGTCACTGCAATTGGGAAAAGTGGAGAAAAATTTAAGGGTATAACTCCCGTTTTTAATGTCTTTTTGGTAATAGTGGCTAATAATTGCTTTAGAAGTTCATGATTAATACACAAAAAGAGTGCAATTTCTGTGAAACAGGCTACAATCGGAAGAGTCTTTCTAGGAAAATCTGCCAACAGTCTGAATTAATTAGTATAGAATGGCAAATTTTTTGATAAAGGCGAGTCTTTTTTTTGACCAGTTAGTTGAAAGCAGTGTGTAATAGCAACACACATAACATTTACTAAGATGAGCAAGTCACTTTTAGTAATCGCTTAAACTAAAGTAAAAAACCTCCGACCGGAGGTGTAAAACGTCCGAAAATATCTCTGGCAAATCTGCCAAAAAGCTTATTTTCGGTTGATGAATAGCTCGTTTAAAAGAGCAGTAAACACATCTTGAGTAATTGATTCTGCAAGGAGCATGAGGAACGCGGCATGAACCAGGCTAACAACGTACTCGAAAGCATATATCAGCCTGAACTAGAAATAATGAATCAGCCTGAGCTCGAGTTAGAAGAACTCTTAATAGACGATGAAGAGGACTTGCTGATCATCGATGAAGGTGACGAGGAATTTTTAGAGCCTCAGTCTGATGAGGACGACGCAAAGTCTGGAAAAGCCGCTAAATCGCGTCGTCGGACACAAAGCAAGAAGAAGCACTATACCGAAGATTCAATTCGGCTTTACTTGCAAGAGATTGGTAGAATTCGGCTGTTGCGGGCAGACGAAGAAATTGAATTGGCGCGGAAAATAGCCGATTTGCTGGAATTAGAGAGGGTGCGGGAAAGACTCTGTGAACAGTTAGATCGCGATCCTAGAGATAGTGAATGGGCAGAAGCAGTACAACTACCTTTGCCAGCTTTTCGTTATCGCCTCCATGTTGGTCGCAGGGCGAAAGACAAGATGGTGCAATCTAACCTCCGTCTTGTAGTTTCAATTGCCAAGAAGTACATGAATCGTGGTTTGTCGTTCCAAGACTTAATTCAGGAAGGCAGTCTCGGTTTGATTCGTGCCGCTGAAAAGTTTGACCACGAAAAAGGTTATAAGTTTTCTACATACGCTACATGGTGGATTCGTCAAGCAATTACCCGCGCGATCGCAGATCAATCCCGCACAATTCGCCTTCCAGTTCACCTTTACGAAACCATCTCTCGGATTAAGAAAACTACCAAGTTACTGTCTCAAGAAATGGGTCGCAAACCCACGGAAGAAGAAATCGCCACTCGCATGGAAATGACCATTGAGAAGTTGCGGTTTATTGCTAAATCCGCCCAGTTACCCATTTCACTAGAAACGCCCATTGGTAAAGAAGAAGATTCTCGATTGGGCGATTTTATTGAATCCGATGGTGAAACGCCAGAAGACCAAGTTTCCAAAAATCTTCTGCGCGAAGACCTTGAAAAAGTCCTCGACAGTCTAAGTCCTCGTGAACGCGATGTTCTCAGACTGCGTTACGGCTTGGATGATGGTCGGATGAAGACTCTTGAAGAAATCGGACAGATTTTCAACGTCACCCGCGAACGCATTCGTCAAATTGAAGCGAAAGCACTCCGCAAGTTACGCCACCCAAATCGTAACAGCGTTCTCAAAGAATATATTCGGTAGTCAATTAGTCATTAGTCATTGGTCATTAGTAAATAAACAAAGGACAAATGACAACTGACAAATGACAAAACAATAAAAAACCTGGTAGTGAATTAGCACTCCAGGTTTTTTTATTTATAGGTCATCTTAGATATTAAAACTTACAGGATGCCCCAAAAATGTAGAAAGCCTTGACCAGAAAAAAGCTCAACCAAAACGGCTGCCAAAAAGCCGATCATTGCCAAGCGACCGTTCCAAATTTCTGCTTGTGGGGTAAAGCCCCAGCGCCAAGCGTTGCGATCTTCAATTACAGGAGTAGTTACTTTTGTTGTGGTTGCATTTGTCATGGTTCGGACTCCAAGCTTTATTTTTAAGGTTTATTGCCTTATGTAAACTAATATAACAAATATTTTTATAAAGGCAACATTTTTTATACTTTTGTTTCCATACCTTGACATAAATAGAAATAGCTATTTATACATATAAAAACATCTGCCTTCAGTGAGATTTCCTGAGGTAGAAGAAATGTTATATAAATTTTTACTGTCATAAATAATATAGCTTATTGACAGTATTATTCAAGTAGATAACTTGTATTGCTTGATTTTATATGAGTTTGTTATTTTAAAATTAAAAAATATTTGATAATTTCTAGAGATATTTGGAGTCAAAAATACTTAGCTCAATACCAGACAATTTCCATTTCTTTTGAAGTTGAGACAAAACTAAGCTTCTCATAGATACGTTTACCATCCTCAGTGGCGTGAAGCCAGAGGCGTTTTGCCTCAGTTGCTCTGACAAAGCTGATAATTTCCTTTAAGAGTGCTGTAGCAATTCCCTGTCCTCGCCACATCGGAATTGTATAAACGTTCATAACGTAGGCTTCTAAGCCTGAAAGATTGCCGTTGTAGGGGGGTCGTTGAAAAAATACTAAGCCGCTAGTGGCAACAATTTGACTATCCACTTCAGCTACCCAAGCTAAAAACTCATTCTGCGGCATTTTTTCAGCAAAATACTTTCGAGTTGCTTCTGCTAGGTTTGCGGTGTCAGAGTTACCTTTTATATCGCCAGCCTCCCACAGGAGTTCGAGACGCAGTTGGATCAGCGCCTCTAAATCCCCCAAGTTGGCTTGTCGTAAGTTGAACATCACCCTAATTTACGATCGCACTTCGGCGACTGTGATGATTTTTTCATCACGGTTGAGTTGGAGGATGCTTTCACCTTTGACATCTTTACCTAAAATAGGCACTGTTTCCACAGGTATCCGCACTACCCGCTCCTTATTCGTCACTAAAGCTACCTCGCCAGATGCGTTGGCGTAGCCCGCCGTTCGCGTAGCGTCTCGTAGAGAAGGCATCGCTATAACCATACCAGCTAAGTTATCAGTTTTGCTGGCAAATTTCAGCGCTTGCGTGCCTAAATCGCCGCGATTAGCCGCTCTTAACTGGCTCGCAGGCATTCGTTTGGCATATCCTTCTTGAGTGACTAGCAGTAGCTGGTCATCTTTACCGACGGTGACACAGCCAACCATTTGCTGATTTTTCAATAACCGAAATGCTTGTAAACCCATCGCTGTGCGGCCCATGACCGGTAATTGTTCATCATTAACTGCAAAGCGCAACAGTCGCCCACCGGAACTAGCTAAAATCAGATGCTCCCCTGGTTTGGTGAACTGGGTAAATGACAATTCATCATCGTCTTTGAGCTTCAAAATCGTGATTCCGCGCCGAGTCAAGTTAGTAAATTCTCCCAGAGGCAGCCGCTTAATCCGTCCCTGTTTTGTTAGGAGAATCATCTGCTTAGTTTCGAGATTTTCCGGCAGCAAAAAGCGGCTGACTACAGCTTCTTGAGCACCTTGAGCAGTATTACTGAGCATGGTAATCAAAGGTTTTCCCCGTGGAGAACGTCCAGTGGTTGGGGGAATTTCTCCTACCTTCACAGGATAGACTTTGCCGCCACCAGTTAGTATTAGCAAGTCTTTTTCTGTGTCAGTTAAAACAGTTTGGATAATGAAGTCATTATCATGCAGACCATTTTCACCTTTTGACTTTTTCCCAGATGGCTGGGTGCGGCGCACATAACCCCGTTGGGTAAATTCTAAAACCGCTTCCTCTGCTGGTTCAGAAGATTTAAGTTCCTCTTCTTCCTCTACTCGTCCTCTTGTCCCCTTGTCCTCTTGTATCCTTGTGTCACTGCTGGTAGGCGCTAGCTTAGTACGCCGGGGATCGTTGTACTTGCGCTTGAGCGATCGCAAATCTTTTTTCAGTGCCTTGAGTAATTCTCGGCGATCGCTCAGTAATAGCTCCAACAATCTAATTTGTTCACTTATCTGCTCAAATTCCTGCTGCAAATTTTGCTGTTCTAAACTGGTGAGGCGACGCAACGGCATAGCCAAAATTGCATCTCCTTGTACCTCACTCAAATCTAGTCGGCTACAAAGGTTTATTTTTGCCGTACTTCCATCGGGAGCTTGCCGCAAAATTTCAATTACCTGATCCAAATTAGATAGTGCTTTGAGTAAACCTTCCACCAAATGCACACGACTTTGGGCTTTTTCCAACTCGTAATTGTAGCGACGGTTCAGCGTCTCTTCTCGGAAACTCAAAAACTCCTGCAATAGTTGACGCAAACTTAACTGGCGGGGTTGTCCATTTACTATTGCTAGGAGAATTGCCCCAAAAGTCATTTGCAAAGCAGTTTGATGATACAAATGCTGGAGAACTTCTTGGGGATTGGTATCGCGTTTTAGTTCAATTACCACCCGCATCCCTTCGCGATCGCTTTCATCCCGAAGATCAGAAATTCCTTGCAAGCGACCTTGATTTACTAAGTCCGCTACCTTCTCAATCCAGGCAGCCTTATTCACTTGATAAGGCAATTCTGTAATGATAATTGCCGTCCGTCGCTTGCTTCCCCTTGTGGCTGGAATTTCCTCCAGAGTCGCAACTCCCCGCAGCAGAATCCCACCTTTACCTGTGGTGTATGCTTCCCGAATTCCCGCCTCACCAATTATTTCTCCACCAGTAGGAAAGTCTGGCCCTGGAATTAACTCAAATAATTTTTCATCTGGCAAATCTGGATTGTCGATTAAGGCAATTAACCCATCGACAACTTCCCCCAAGTTATGGGGTGGTACATTCGTCGCCATTCCCACGGCAATACCAGAACAGCCATTGAGCAACAGAAACGGCAACTGAGCAGGTAACACCGTTGGTTCTTGCTGGGAATTATCGAAGTTCCCGACAAATTCCACAGTTTCTTCGCCAATTTCTGTCAGCATTCCCTCATGGCTGATGGGTGCGAGGCGCGTTTCTGTGTAACGCATCGCTGCTGGCGGGTCATTATCGACGCTGCCAAAGTTACCGTGTCCTGCCAGCAAGGGATAGCGGCTAGAAAAATCCTGTACCAGCCTGACTAAAGCATCGTAAACTGATTGGTCGCCGTGGGGATGGTATTTACCCAACACATCACCCACTACACGGGCACATTTTCGATAGGGTCTATCTGGTACTAAACCGAGTTCGTGCATGGCATATAAAATACGGCGATGCACTGGTTTTAAGCCATCACGCACGTCTGGTAGCGCTCGCCCGACAATCACGCTCATGGCATATTCTAGGTAAGACCGTTGCATCTCGGTATGCAGGGCTGTTGTAATTACCTGTCCCGTTGAGAGAAGGTTTAACTGTTTTGCCATGAGTTTTTTCCCTGAAATTTAACTACACTAAAGCCGTCGGAACTCAATATTGCAGCAACCACAGCATAACGGATGAAATGGGATTCCTAACAAAATATTGATAGTCATAAAAGAAAAAGCAGTAGTATCATCCTTGATGACAGGATGTACATTGACTATTAAAAAGGAAACAGATAGCAGATAGCTGTTTTAATCGAATGATAATCTGCTGCACACTTAATTTGTATTGACTCCATAGCCAGGATACTTGCCATGACTGCATTTTCTCATTTTAAATTTTCAATTGCCTAATCACCTTACCTCTACCTCTATAACTAAAAATCTCATGAAAACTGTTTTAATTGTCGAAGACGATCTAATTAATGCTCGTGTTTTTTCCAAAATTTTGTCCAAGCGTGGCGGCTTGGGTGTGAAACACACTGAAAATGTGGAAGAAGTAATAAAAATTGCCCAATCAGGAGAAGCCGACCTGATTTTGATGGATGTTTCTCTGTCTAGAAGTGTTTACCAAGGTAAATCTGTGGATGGAATCAAAATTACACAAATGTTAAAAGCTGATCCAAAAACAGCAAACTTACCCGTTATTTTGGTGACGGCACATGCTATGGAAGGCGATCGCGAAAACTTTCTCAAGCAAAGCGGCGCTGATGGTTACATTTCTAAGCCAGTTGTTGACCATCAACAGTTTGTTGACCAAATCATCGCACTTCTACCCACAGACGACCACTGAGAATTGACGACTTATTTCAGGAATACTCGCCCGCAAACATTTTTGGGCGACTAGTTCCGCAAGGCGGAAGTCAAAAGTCACACATGCTTTAATTTGGGCTTTCTGGATGTAATGAAATGGTAGGTTTATTTCCGCCGACCTGTACTAGTTCCTGTATCTAATCAGTTTAGTATAGATGTACTACGAAAAGGTGCAATTAGGCAAGTGGTAATAAGAGAGTTAGGAGTTAGGAGTTATGAGTGAGGAGTTAAATCAGTGAACAGGGAACAGTAAACAGTGATCGCGGTTTCAGTCAGGGATTTGACACTTCGGCAGACCTACGTGACCACCCGACTGAAACAGACCACTTGTTAGTTGTGGGGGACTCTGACTCCCAACGGACAAATTAACTGATAACTGTTGAAATATTTAACTCCCAACTCCTAACTCCTAACTTTTAACTCCCCACTCCCACTCCTATTGAGTAGGCTGTTGTCCAGGGGCTGATGATGAGTTTTCTCGTTGCTGTAGGGCTGCTTGAATACGAGGTAATTCTAAGAATTTTTTCGTATCAGACAGTAAGCGATCGCCCCAGAGATTTTCTTTGAGAAAATTCAAATTAGCATAGCGCGAATCGATGCGGAGTGCGGTTTCTCCCAAGCTTAATCCTTGTTGGCGTAAGCGTAGCTCGCCGGAGGCATCGCCTTTAGTATACAGTGCCACTGCCAAAGCCAACAAAGGTTCTGCGGCTTGCTTATCAAGGCTTACAGCAGATTGCCATCGCTTAATCGCTTCGGGGATATCACCCTGTTCGTAGTTGATTAAGCCAATATTGTTGAGCGCCGGCCAGAATTTTTTATCTTGAGAAACTGCTGTATTGTACTGTGTGATCGCATCTGGCAATCGACCCAGCAAATAGTAAGCATTACCCAAATTAAACAACCCCTCTGGATCATTGGGTTTTAACTTCAAACCGTCTTGGTAATTGACAACAGCTGCTTGGTAATTTTTCTGCTGAAAATTAGCTGAACCCAAAGCAAACAAAATATCACCATTTTTGGGGTTGATAGATTGCGCTTTTTTCAGGCTAGCGATCGCCCCGTCAAACTCTTTAGTTTGCAGTTGCAATCCACCTAAGAGCAACCAAACTTTATCATTCTTAGGAGCGAGTTGACTAGCCAGCCGCGCTCGTGGCAAAGCTAATTCAACCTGTTGAAACTGAGCCAGTTGAGCCGCTTCCTGTGCCAAGCTCAACCCCTGCTTCTCTAACTTTGTCGCATCTAGCTGCAATGTATGGGGTATTAACGCCTGCGCGTTAGCGGCTTTTGGCATACTCCATAAACTACAGACCATTAGAAAAGAAATCAAACGAACATGTTTAGGCACACTACCGCCTTTAAGCCACTAATCAAAGAATCTTTCAGCTAGCTTAAACGATCTGCGCTGTTGACGGTAGCAAAATCTTACAAAGAAAGGCACGAGGGAGTGGGGATGAGGGGCAGGGGGAGCAGGGGAGGCAGGGGAGACTTGGGGACAAGAGGTGAGAACTTGCAATAAGTCTTTCCCCTTGTCCCCAAATCCTCTTTCTCATGCCCAATACTTCGGCTTACCTCGGCAACTCTTGGAGACGCTATTCGCGTTCGCTCGGCACAAATCGCTCAGTACAAGTGCCCAATGCCCCATTCTCCACTCCCTACTCCCCACTCCCCACTCCCTATTAAAAAAACTTATGACTTTGGTCATACATCAGTCTGGAATTACTAATGACTTTGGTCATACATCGCTTTGGACGTTTTAAGCAATAATTAATATGTATGAATTTATACGAAGAGGTAAATATTAAACACCTTCATACCAAAACAAAAATAACTGTCTAAAGATTGCTGAATTCAAACCTCAGCAAAATATAACTTTAATGCAAATAAGGAATCAATTCCATGTTAAAAGCAAACCGGATATCGATAGTCTTAGCTGCTGCTGCCCTGATCATTGTTCCCACTCTCTTGACTGCGCCTGCAAGTGCCCAGACGAAAGTCTACGTTGTTGGCGATCGCAATAGACTTCCCAACGGGGATATTCTTCTTCCTAATCAGGAAATTGTTCCTGCTGGGAGATTAGTTAGAGTGCGTGATGATTACTTCAGACTTCCTAGTGGATTGGTACTGCAAATAAACCTTTAAAACACTAAAAACTCAAAATCATTGTCAGTATAAGGCTAGCAGGCTATAGTTTTAGCCGTTCTTTATAGACAAATCAGATATGAAAATTGATACAAATAAAACCGTAGATTCACCAGTTTTGGTTCCAGAGGTAAAGAAAAAAAAGGGGGGACATAATTGGCTCTCTTGGCTAATTGCTCTTTGCCTTTTGGGTGGAATTGGCTATGCCGTTTATTACCAAGTAACGGTTGCTCCCCGTCAACAAGCCAGCCGCCGGGTGCTGACACAGCCTGTAGAAAGGCAGAGTTTAACAATCACAGTTTCAGCGAACGGAACGGTGAAACCTGAGCGGTCAATCAACCTCAGCCCGAAAAATTCCGGCATCTTGAAAACACTGCTGGCGAAAGAAGGAGATATCGTCAAACAAGGACAGATTGTCGCTTACATGGATGATTCCAACCTGCGGGGGCAACTCACGTCTGCTCAAGGACAATTGGCACAAGCCGAGGCGAATCTGCAAAAAGCGATCGCAGGCAATCGCCCTCAAGATATTGCTCAAGCACAAGGAGTATTAGACGAAGCCCAGGCGAATCTGCAAAAGGTACAAGCAGGCAATCGCTCTCAAGATATTGCTGCTTCACAGGCACGCTTGCAAAGCACTCAAGCCGTCCTCCGCCAAGCAGAAGATAATTTTGTTCGTAATCAACAACTTTACAATGCAGGCGGTATTTCCCTTCAGACTCTTAACCAAAACCGTGCCGATCGCGACAGCGCCCAAGCTAATGTAAATGAAGCACAGCAAGCACTGGCTCTGCAAAAAGCCGGGTCACGTCCAGAAGACATCGAGCAAGCACAAGCTGTGGTGAAGCAAAGACAGCAAGCTTTGGCACTTCTAAAAGCCGGAACGCGCATTGAAGATATTGACGCAGCCCGCGCCCAGGTAACATCTGCTCGCGGTTCGCTGCAAAATATCCAAGCCCAAATCAATGACACAATTATTCGCGCACCTTTTGATGGTGTGGTGACAAAGAAGTTTGCTGATCCCGGCGCTTTCGTGACACCTACAACTGCCAGTAGTGAAGTAGCTTCTTCTTCTTCTTCTTCAATCTTGTCTCTAGCTTCAACAAATGAAGTTGTCGCAAATTTAGCGGAAACAAATATTTCCAAAATCCGCCTTGGTCAAAAAGTCTCGATTAAGGCAGATGCCTACCCAGGAAAAACCTTTGAAGGTAAAGTGAGCCAAATTGCTGCCCAAGCAATAGTAGAGCAAAACGTCACCAGTTTTGAAGTGAGAGTATCACTTTCAGACCCTCAAAGGCTACTGCGATCTGGGATGAATGCGGAAGTAGATTTTCAAGCCGGCCAAGTTCAAAATGTTTTAGTAGTGCCAACGGCCTCGGTGGTGCGGCAAGAAAATGCCACAGGTGTGTTTGTGGCAGGAAAGAATAACAGACCTGTATTTACTCCCATTGAGGCTGGTGTCAGCGCGAATAACTTTACCGAAGTTAAATCTGGATTGACAGGAAACGAAAGGGTATTGCTCAGTTTCCCACCAGGATCACGTCCGCAATCAACACCAAGAGGAGGAGTTTTCCCTGGTCTAGGAGGAGGCGGAGGCGGAGGTGGTCGTTCTGGTGGTGGTCGTCAAGGCGGTAGTTCCCCTTAAAGTTAGTTTTAAATCAATACGGTTTAGTTAAAAAGAGGCAAGGGAGCAGGGGGTATGGAACAGAAAGGGGAGTAAAAAGGCTCAACTGTCGAGCAAAAAGGCTCAACTGCCGAGCAAAAAGGCTCAACTGCCGAGTAAAAAGGCTCAACTGCCGAGTAAAAAGGCTCAACTGCCGAGTAAAAAGGTTCAACTGTCGAGTAAAAAGGTTCAACTGTCGAGTAAAAAGGTTCAACTGCCGAGTAAAAAGGCTCAACTGCCGAGTAAAAAGGTTCAACTGTCGAGTAAAAAGGTTCAACTTTTTTAGGACTTACGCAGAAAACCTCTCAAACTCTTATTCCTCCGTGTCCTCTGCGTCGCGCCAGTTGCTTCAAGTCGGGGAACCCGCCCAACGCACTGGCTTCTCTGTGGTTCGATTTTCCGTTCCTTGTGCGTAAGTCCTGTTTTTTAACGAACCGCCAAGGACGCCAAGGACGCAAAGGAAGAGAAGGAAGAAATGCTTAACTGAATTGTATTGAGTTTCAAATAAAACTTTATGTTTAAGATATTTAAAGGCTTTTACAAAACTAAGAATACTCGCACAGTGCCGTTGCTGGAAATCTTGACAATGGCGGCAGAGACTCTGTGGAGTAACAAATTACGCACAGGTCTAACTATGTTGGGCGTAATTATTGGGATTTCTTCAGTTATTGCCATTACTTCTGTTGGTCAGGGAGTGCAAAAAGGGGTTGAGCAACAGATACAAGCATTGGGTACAGATGTCATCCAAATTTTAGCGGGTGCGGCAAGAAGCGGGAATGTCCGTCAAGGAGTAGGTTCTAGCAGCACCTTGACTTGGGAAGATGCAAAAGCGATCGCTACACAAGCACCATCAGCACAGATGGTTTCTGCTTATCTTCAACGCAACGCCCAAGTTGTATATGCAGGACAGAACACCTCAACAACCATTTATGGCACAGATTTGAACTACCCAGAAATTAGAAATACCCACCCCCAACAAGGGAGATATTTTACTCAAGAAGAACTAGATACTGTCGCACAGGTAGCTATTCTTGGCCCTACAGTTCAAAGAACACTCTTTGGACAGGGTGTAAATCCTATCGGTGAGAAAATTCGGATTCAGGGAGAGGCTTATGAAGTAATTGGGGTGATGGAACCTAAAGGTTCTCAGGGGCCGATGGATCGAGATGACCAGGTTTTCATTCCTCTAACTAGTATGTCGAAGAGACTAGTTGGGAACAATGCCCTGGTAGGTGTTTCTGTAAATGGAATTTTAGTTAAAGGCGCTAATCAGGAACAGTTAGAAGCCGCTCAGTTTCAAGTTACCAATCTTTTACGGCTACGTCACAACATTTATCCGCCGCAAGCTGATGATTTTCGGCTGACCAATCAAGCTGATATTGTTAGTACCTTCACTAGTATTGTGGGTTTATTTACAGTAATGGTGGTAGCGATCGCTGGAATTTCGTTAGTGGTTGGTGGAATCGGTATTGCTAACATTATGCTGGTTTCCGTGGTTGAGCGGACGCGAGAAATCGGGATTCGCAAAGCCGTAGGAGCCACAAATTCTGCAATACTTAATCAATTTTTAACTGAAGCGATCGTGATTTCCATTGTTGGCGGATGTATTGGGATGGTCACTGGTATTTTATTAGCCTTTATAGCTGCAAACACTTTCAAATTCCCCTTTGTAATTTCTTTATTGTCGATCATTGCTGGCTTTGGACTCTCATTGAGCGTTGGCTTAGTGGCTGGGGTAATTCCAGCACGGAATGCATCTAAATTAGATCCAATTACTGCTTTAAGAAGCGACTAAATAATTCGTAATTCGTAATTCGTAATTCGTAATTCGTAATTCCTAACTTCTAATTCTTATGCCAACAATGATTTGGATGGAATCTATTACTAAAACTTACTACTTGGGAGAAGTTAGTGTCCCAATCCTCAAGGGAATTGAACTCTCTATTGAAGAAGGGGAATATGTCTCGATTATGGGTGCGTCAGGTTCGGGTAAATCCACGCTCATGAATATTTTGGGATGTCTGGATCGTCCGACAACTGGAGACTATATTTTTGAAGGCAGAAACCTGACGACTTTTGATGATGATGAATTAGCCTATATTCGTAACCAAAGAATAGGTTTTGTTTTCCAACAATTTAACTTATTGGCGCGGGCAACAGCGCTGGAAAATGTTATGTTACCAATGGTTTACGCTAACTTGCCTAAGCCAAAACGCCGTCAAAGGGCATTAGATGCCTTGGAAAAGGTGGGACTAGGGGAACGCATATTTAACCGTCCGAGTCAACTATCTGGGGGGCAACAACAACGGGTAGCGATCGCTCGTGCTTTGGTCAACCGACCTGCATTAGTTTTGGCAGATGAGCCAACAGGAGCTTTAGATACTGAAACTTCCCATGAGGTGATGAGTTTGCTGACAGAACTTAATGACCAAGGGATCACGATTGTGATTGTCACTCATGAACCAGATATCGCTGCTCAAACCAAAAGGATTATTCGAGTTCAGGATGGCTTGATTGTAGGCTAATTTGTTAATATCAACCCTTGGAGGGGGAATTTAAGATTTAAATTTCTGTAGGTCAATCAGGATGAAAACTTTTGATTGTTCCCTCAAAGAAACCTAATTAATGACTAGATTTATTTATGAATTTCAGCTTATTGTTCGTGCATTCTACCTGGGTTAGCGTAGCGTTGGCGGTAGCCTTGCCGTCAGGCATCGCTATTTTTTTTCCAAATGCAGCAAGTGCAGCAACTCCCCCAAAACCGCAGAATTCCTCAAGCGCTGTACAGGTTCCCGATTACCTCAACCCCAATCCCAATCCTCTCCAATTTCCTACCAAACCGGAAGAAGTAAGGATTCAGAGAAATGTACCAATCAGTTTGGCACAAGCTTTAGAACTAGCAAAACGCAACAATCGAGACTTACAGGTAGCCATATTAGAGCTAGAACGCAGTCGCTCGTCCCTACGCGAGTCTCAAGCTGCCTTATTTCCTACTCTTGCAATCAACAGTAGTTTAATTAACAGTGGTAATGGTTTTACTAGCAATTCATCTCAAGCCAGCACCTCTTTCAATGGTTCAGCACAACTGAATTATGGCCTCTACACTTCTGGGAACCGACAAGCTGCTATCCGAGCCGCAGAGGAACAGCTACGGGTAGATGAATTAAATGTTGAAAGCACATCTCTGGAAGTCGATCTGAATGTTACTACTGAATATTACGATTTGCAACAAGCAGATGAAGAAGTACGAATTAATCGGTCTGCTGTAGAAAATGCCCAGGCTAGTTTGCGGGATACCCAAGCAAGAGAACAGGCTGGAGTGGGTACGCGGTTCGATGTGCTGCAAGCTCAGGTGAATTTAGCAAACGCCCAACAACTACTGACTAATGCTATCTCAAACCAGCAAATTGCTCGTCGTCGGTTAGCAACTCGGTTAAGTTTGGCACAGTCGGTTAATATCACTGCGGCAGATCCGGTACAATTAGCGGGCCTTTGGCAGCCAACACTGGAAGAAACTATTCTCCGAGCATTTCAAAATCGTCCAGAACTGCAACAGCAATTAGCACAACGTAACATTGATGAGCAACGGCGACGACAGGCACTTTCACAGCTAGGGCCACAAATTAGTTTGGCAGCCAACTACAATCTGCTAGATCGCTATGATGATGGCGTCAGCATTACTGATGGCTATTCAGTGGGACTTGAAGGAAATGTCACTTTGTTTGATGGGGGAGCAGCAAGAGCAAGCGCGGCTCAGTCGAGAGCTAATATTGCGATCGCAGAGAGTCAATTTGGTAGCCAGCGCGACCTAATTCGCTTTGATGTAGAACAGTACTATTCTCAATTACAATCCAATTTAAATAATGTGCAGAGTTCTACTGTGGCTTTAAATCAAGCTAGGGAAGCTCTGAATTTAGCAAGGCTGAGGTTCCAAGCTGGTGTGGGTACTCAAACAGAGGTGATCTCTGCTGAAAATGACCTGACAAGAGCAGAAGGAAATCGAATTGCAGCTATTTTGGATTACAATCGCGCTCTAGCTAATTTGCAAAGATCAGTAACTTCCAGGGCTTCGCGCTAAAGTCAAATAATTCGTAATTCGTAATTCGTAATTCGTAATGGGCTTCGCCCCGCAACGCTTTCGTAAATTTTGTTTTGTAATGGGGATTTAACCCCAACACAAAACAAAATTTTTATTGAACCGGGGGACTTAAACCCACGGAACTAGTTAAAGAAAAGTTTACTTAGTACTGCTTTACGTAAAATCGTAGCGAATTGAGGGTTGAAATTTAAACGCACAGGGGAGGCAGCGCGTTGCGGTGAGTCCAGCGCTGTAGGCGGGTTTCCCGCCGTAGGCGACTGGCGAACCCGGAGGGGGGTTCCCACGCCACTTGCTTTATGCCGGGGAACCCGTCCACCGCAGTGGCTCCCCGTTGTAGCGACTGCCGTCGCGCAGAGGTAAGCGCAAAGGTATGCGTTTACTTCGACATCGGTCTAAAAGATTAAACTGTCATTGTCATTAGTAACGGTAAGATTATTATGCAATACGCTTGGGTTAAGGATAATTGTAGGTTGGGTTGAACTTTAGTGTTACCCAACAAATGCCCGAAAATGTTGGGTTTCGTTCCTCAACCCAACCTACGCAAATTTATTTTTATGGCTTAACTGAACTGTATTGGATTATTATGCGCGATCGCCCCTGTAAATTCAGCAGCAAAGCTTTGCTGATCAACTTATTTTCGAGCGCGAACAAAGAACTTTGTAGTGTCTTCCCAAATACCTTGATCAGTTGCTAGTTTCTCAATTTCTGCTTTGTACTCAACTTGTAACTGATTTAATTGTTCTTGTGATAATTTTGACAACAAAGGATTACCTTTAAAATTTATATTAATTGCAGTCCAAGGTAATCTGTTATCCCTTAGAGGGCGATAACGTCCTGATGGCTCAATCTTAATTTCGATATCTCTAAAACCTGCCTGATTGAGTAAATTGCGGCATTTTTCTGGAGTCCCAAGTGGTTCAAGGATATGTGGTAACGATACACCCAAAACTCTAGCGCAGATACTCTGATGAAAAGATGCCATAATAGCAGTTTCGGGAGGACAGGTAAATGCCACAAACCCTCCTGGTTTTAAGTAGCGATACCACTTTTGCAAAGTAGAAAGGATATCAGGAAAAAGTACAATTGCCTCACAGCAAAAGACAACATCAAAACTAGCATCACTAAAGTTGAAATATTCTGCATCTGCCTCAATCAACTCGATATTTTTTAATTTTGCTGCTGCAATCTTCAGTCTTGCTTGATGCAACATTTCAGGGGTCATGTCAATCCCAATCACGTAGCCTTCTGAACCAACTTTTTCAGATGCAGGAATCGCAACTAAACCTGTTCCAGTTGCCACATCAAGGATTTTTTGTCCAGAATCTAGTGGAACAAATTCAAGTAGAAGCTTGGCTTCTAGAGGATGGCGAGTACCTTCCTCATGGTCATAAGTCGTCCTACTACCATAAAATTCTTTTAGTTGCTGCTTATAGCTATCCAGATCAGTCATAACCAAATGTCAAATTTTTTCCACTTTTTTCTACAATTTATAGTAACTCTTGTTGTGATGTTGAGTTGCTTGCTGCTGAATCCAACTCTGTCAGCACAAGCCGCGACTGGTGCGATGTCTACGACGGGCTACGCCTACGCTGTTTACGAACAACGGATAATCCATAGTCCAAATGGTATCGGCAAATATTACATGGGGCGAGAAATTGCCAAAGTCATGGGATACACAGGTGCTGGGTGGCTAGAACGTCCAAGCCGAGAGGGAGAGGAACAGCCAAGTAAAATAGTCAGCCTCCTCAACCTAAAAGCTAACGATGTAGTGGCAGATATTGGCGCTGGTACAGGCTACTTAAGCTTTCGCATCGCGCCGCTATTAACAGCAGGTAAAGTGTTGGCTGTAGATGTTCAGCCAGAAATGTTGGAAATCATTGAGTTATTCAAAAAAGAAAAAAATATCACCAATGTTGAGCCTGTTTTAGCAACCCTTAGCGACCCAAACTTACCATCTGAAAGTATCGATTTGGCGTTGATGGTAGATGCTTATCATGAACTTGAGTATCCCCAAGAAGTGATGCAAGGAATTGTGAAAGCACTTAAACCAGGTGGTCGGGTAGTGCTGGTTGAGTACCGGGGTGAAAATCCCTTTATTATGATTAAAGGTCTGCACAAGATGACCCAAAAGCAAGTCCGTAAAGAAATGCAAGCTGCCGGTTTGGTTTGGCGTGAAACTAAAAACTTGTTACCTCAACAGCATTTAATAATATTTGAAAAACCTGAATCTAGCGATTTTAGTTTACTCTGAACTTACTTCGATTCCTCTCTCCTAAAAGGAGAGAAGCTTTGATACTTACTCCCATTCCCTTGTAGGGAAGGGGCTGGGGGTTAGGTCTGTATTGAACTCAACCCAGAAGCGCTATATAGTTATTTAATAAATCTGTAGAAAAATATAGCAGTCCTAAATCATTCGTGAAAATTATATCTCTCTTTCTTCTTTCTTTCCTTTGCGTCCTTGGCGTCCTTCTCTTACGAGACGCTGCGCGAAGGCGGTTCGTTTCCTAACCATATTTTTCACAACTCAAATAGGATTGCTATATGCACCAAGCCATAAGAAAGTAAGACTCCTTAGCAGAGCAGAAAATCATGGTCAACTTATCACTCAAGCAGCGAATTCCTCCTTTAGAGAATGGCGATCGCCTCACTCGCTACGAATTTGAGCGCCGCTATCAAGCAATGCCCCGTCATCAAAAGGCAGAATTAATTGAAGGAGTTGTATACTTTGCATCCCCATTACGCTTTGAAAGTCATGCTGAACACATGGTCATCTAATAGGTTGGTTGGGAGTTTATGAAGCATCAACTCCTGGTGTGAGATTGGGAATTAAGCCAACAGTCCGCTTAGATCGAGACAATGAACCGCAACCAGATGGAGTGCTATTAATCACACCAATAGCTAACGGACAATCTCGTTTTAGTGATGATGATTACATAGAAGGTGCGCCAGAATTGGTAATAGAGATAGCAGCTAGCAGTGTTGCTATTGATTTACATGACAAGAAAAAAGTCTATGGTCGTAATGGGGTAAAAGAATATATTGTTTGGCAAATATTTGAAAACAAATTAGATTGGTTTAGCCTGCAACAAGGAGAATATGTGTCTTTACAAGTGGACGCAGATGGAATTATCAAAAGTCAAGTATTTCCTGGTTTGTGGTTGTCAATGTCAGATTTACTTGCTGGCAATATGCAGCAAGTATTGGCTGTATTGCAGTTGGGATTAAATTCGCCAGAACATCAAATATTTGTGCGGCAATTGTCTGGGGAAAAAAGATAGTCAAATTAATTCGTAATTCGTAATTAATTGCACCATTAATTACGAATTACGTTAGCGTAGCGGTAGCGATAGCGCAGCGTTAGCGAGTCATCGAGCGTCGGAACGAGCGTCATTACGAATTACGAATTATCAGACTGGCGCTTTTGGTTGCACTATCCCAAACAATCCAGCTAATAGAATTATCTAAATCTTCGGGGCTGTTTGAAACTTTGAAATATAGCTTTTCTTCGCCTTTAGTTTCAATAGCAAAGTCGGCATTTTGAGCATAAACGACTATAAAACCTTTGTCTCGCAAACAATACATCGCCCAGGCTTTCAATGATTGCTTGTATGGTTCGTGTGGAATTGGCGGTTTTTTGATTGTGTCTTCAATTAGTTTAAATATTTGCGTGATTTTCGCAGTCATAGTAGATACTTTTCTGATTACCCCTAAGTTAACTTGCTTCTGGATCGCAACGAATTTCAATCATAAAGCCATCTGGATCGTAAAAATACACTCCTCGACCAGTAGGACGAGTGACTGGGCCATGTGCGATCGCTATTTTATTTTCTCTGATCACTGTCACCGCTTGCTCAAATAACTGCGGATCGATGTCAAAGGCTAGATGGTACGCCCTGGTGAAAGTCTTTTCTGGGTCTGGATTTGGTGGTGATAATTCTGGTTCCCCAAATAAATCCAGAATCATCCCATCCGGGGTGATGAAGTTGGCTACTTTCCCAGATGCGACAAGTTCCGTTAGAGTTGCGGGTACTTCATCGCCTGTGAGTTCATGCAAACCCAGGATTGTGCCATAAAAGTAGCGGGAAGCTTGCATATCTTGGACGTTGAGGGCAATATGATGCACTTTACGCAGATTTCCTGGCGCAAGGACACTGTTCACGGATTGGGTGCTAGATAGCATAATCAAACAAAATCTCAATACTTAGATAGAAGTTGAACTTTTTTTTAAAGTTTACTATTCCTAATAAAAATCTATCATGGCTTTTGATTATTCTTTAGACTTTAAAAATATTGATTTTCGCCAACATCCTGAACTCTATCGTGTTGGCAAGGGTGAGCAGGGTGTGCTTTTGGTTGAACCATACAAATCAGAAATCCTTCCCTACTGGCGGTTCAAAACTCCTGAGATTGCTAAAGAGTCGAGTGAAAAAATCTACGAGATTTTTCTTGATTATTTAGAGAAAGATGATTTTGTCGGCGCAGATATGGCAAGAAAGTTTATCCAAATGGGTTATACTCGCTCTCGCCGTTATGCTAATCATAAAAGCGGCAGGAAGTATAAAAAAAATTCTGAAACTTCAGATTCCAAAAAAGAGATTCTTCCTTATGAAGTAGATGCAGTTAAAGCGGAATCAGCAGCAATATTTAAAGCCAAGTGGGTAGAAGCAAAGACAAATGAGAAATATCAAGAGCTTTTAGCCAAGCATAAGCAGATGTATGAAGTAGGTTAGTGACCTTGGAAGGTGCGTTAAGAACTTAAAGCACCTTCCAAGATGTTTTTACTGCCTTATGCTGTCGCTAACACACTCTACCAAACAGCCGATGAGTCTTTGATACTCGCCGACGAGTCTTTGATACTCGTGAATGAGTCTTTTATACTCGCCGACGAGTCTTTGATACTCGTGAATGAGTCTTTGATACTCGTGAATGAGTCTTTTATACTCGCCGACGAGTCTTTGATACTCGTGAATGAGTCTTTTATACTCGCCGACGAGTCTTTTATACTCGTGAATGAGTCTTTGATACTCGCCGACGAGTCTTTTATACTCGTGAACGAGTCTTTTATACTCGTGAATGAGTCTTTTATACTCGCCGACGAGTCTTTGATACTCGTGAACGAGTCTAGAGGACTGATTGCATAAGCTGGTTATATTGTCGCCAATTAATTTAAGAGTAACGCGATCGCATTTCCCCTTCAACAACCCGAACAAATCATACTGTGCAACAATAGCTGTAGCTTAGTCGGAGTAAAAACTATGGACTGGCGACAGTACATTCATTCAGACCCCAAAATTCTGCTGGGTAAGCCGACTGTGAAAGGAACTCGTTTATCTGTAGAGTTCTTATTGGGTTTGTTTGCTGCGGGATGGACAGAACAACAAGTGCTAGAAAACTATCCTACTCTTACCTCAGAAGCACTAAGAGCGGTGTTCGCTTTTACGGCAGAGTGTATGCGTGAAGAATCTTTGTACACTCTACCGCTTTTGTCTGAGGCGGGATGATGCGGTTTCTAGCAAATGAAAATTTTCCTCTGATGAGCGTTAGATATTTGCGCTCTGCTTCACCGTATTATCACCTTTTTCCCGAAATTATCGCCGATACTCGTCGCCACAATCGCCGATTAGCTGGTACAAATCGCGTGATTGGCGAGATACTGCATTGATGCGATCGCGATCGTCTGCATCTAAACTAAAATTAAATACTTTGGCGTTATCTTCTATATGTTCAGATACACCAAGTTTTGCACCAACTATCACACCGCCCACGGTTGGCTGATCTAAAATGTAACGCACTGCTACGTTAGAAATGCTTACCCCATGCTTATTAGCAATTTCCTTTAGGATAGCTAGCAACTCTTGAAATAATCGCCAACCACCCCAAGCATCGATCATATTTTTATATTTTTTCAAACTGGCAGTAGATAGATCAAATCCTCGCGGTTCCGGTTTACCCAAATAGTTTTCTGATAACAAACCGCCGCACAGTGTACCGTAAGTAAAAAGCTTTATGTCATGCTGTTGACAAAACTGCACCATATTAACTTCGGGACGGCGGTCAACAAGGGAAAATTGCACTTGGTTAGAAACAATTTTGATACCTGCTTCGGTAATCAGCTTCAAGTTTTCTGTGTCAAAATTAGTTAAACCTAGATGCTTAATTTTACCCTCAGTCTGAAGCTCTGCCATATATTTGAGGGCATCCAGGTAATTTTTATCCTGATATTCCCACCAGTGGAATTGCATCAAATCTAACGATTCCACATTCATCCGTCTCAGGGAAATATCAATATTTTCTTCAACGAGTTTTTTCGTCATTTTGCCAGGACGAGGCACCCATTTTGTAAAAGCTTGCACCTGAGATAAAGCATCTTTCCCACGAGTGTCAATTAGTTGACAGCGAAACTCACCAATAAAGTCTTCTGCGGGGCCATAGTGGTCTGCTAAATCCCAAGTGGTAAAGCCTGCATCTACATATTTGAACATAGTCTCAATAGCGGCATTGGGATTAATGCGTCCGTGTGCGCCGGAGACTTGCCACATCCCATTTAATATGCGGCAGATATTTAAATCGGGAGTGAATTGGAGACGGCTAGCTGTGGGTAAGTTCATTTTCCAGTTTAGGAGGAGTGATAAGTGAGGAGTGAGGAGTTAGAGGAATGAAGAATTAGTTAGTAAACATCTTATTACAACATTCTTAGGCTTTATACCTTCTTAAGAACCATTTATAACAGCGATAATCAATAACTCTTAAATCTTGTACAGACGCGATTAATCGCGTCTCTTAACTCTTGTACAGACGCGATTAATCGCGTCTCTACTCCTAACTCCTGTACAGACGCGATTAATCGCGTCTCTACTCTTAACTCTTGTACAGACGCGATTAATCGCGTCTCTACTCTTAACTCTTGTACAGACGCGATTAATCGCGTCTCTACTCCTAACTCCTGTACAGACGTGATTAATCGCGTCTCTTCTAACGCCAGCCTTTTTCAGCTTGTTGGAGAACGTAAGCAGCAACATCTTGAATTTGCTGTTCAGTGAGGCGTTCTTTGTAGGCTGACATATTATTTTTACCATTGGTAACTATAGATGTAACTGCCTCTATTGAATCCATACCATACTTTTTCAGCGCTTGCTTTTTGAGATTTTTACCTCGCCTGATGATGTTGCTGCCGTTAATATGACAACCAGCACAATGAACACTAAATATTTGTTCACCGTTAACTGTGTCTGCTGCACTAGCAGGTAAAGTAAAAGTGCTTATCAATAACAAAAACATTACTAATACTAATGTAAGTAGTCTTTTCAATTAATTTCTCCTGATTTGGACATATTGGTTGCAGAGATTAGTGTCAGAACCAATACTACAAGGATTCAAAGTCAGTTGTAAATCCAGCAAAATTTGCACAATCTTCTTGAAAGGCTTCGGCATCGCTAACATCTTCAATTTTATAAGACATGATGCGAGTCCCATCTGGCATTTTTTTGGAACCAATCAATTCACCTTGATATTTTTCTGCGATCGCTTTAAATTCAGTACCATAGAGCTTCCAGGCATCGGCTGAACAAGTAATATTTACTCGCCACATATTTGCATCTCAATTACTACCAACAATTAATCATCTCACGAATGGGCAACATGCTACACATCACCTCTTAAGGGTTATTATTTTCTATCTAAAGGAAGTGCCTAGCTCTATCAGACTACGCCATAATGTGGGTATGGGAACATGTCTAGAAAATATTATCCAAAATAGTTAAACCCTAAGAGTTGAAAATGCCTAACAATATCAAACAACAAATTCAAGCAGACCTGCAACAAGCTAAAGAAACTGGACAATTAAGAACTGAGCGGATTCGAGAAATTGTGAAATCCGCAGTTTCTCAAGTCGCTTCTGAGTTTAAACAAGGTTCAAGTGAAGTTCGTAACCTTGTTAAAGATGCTGTTTCTGCTGTAATTGAAAACTTCCAAGAAAAAGGTAGCGAACTCAAAGATGAAGTGACAGCTTCTATTGAAGGAGCGCTGGAAGGGATTAATAGCAAAAGACACGAAAGCATTGCTAAAACTCAGACAGATATAAAGCGGCTACAGGCTCAACTAGATGGTGAAGAAGAACAACTACAGCAAGAGGTTGATGTAATTTTGGCAGAAATTGAAGAGACGAGTAAGGAAAAACCTGCTAGTACCAAAACTGCAATTGATTCTGCTATCAATGCCCTTAAAGATAGTGAAGAAGCAGGATTGTTAAAGAAACGTTACGCCCAACTGCAAGCGCAGCTAGCGATTGTCCGAGCTAACTTAGCTGCACGCTATGGCGGACGTAATATGGAGGTTCAGGATTATCTAGACGAGGCTAAACACTGGTATGATAAAGCTCGTCCTCAAGCAGAATCTATGGCTGTGCAGGTAGAACAGAAGCGATCGCAGCTAGAAGATAAACTGGGTGAAGCTGGTACCTCTCTAGCAAGAAAAGAGCGCCAAATCAAACAAACGTTAAGGGAATTACTCTTAACGGCGGCTGACTTATTCAAAGATAAGGAACCTGCTAATAAAGAGCGGGATACAATTCATAAATAGACTAGACTGCTTTTTCACAAAACTCTGATACATATAGAATTTTCGTAGGGACACGGCAATGCCGTGTCCTTAATAACGTATTTGTATAATTATTAAACGTAGGGTGCGTTAGCCTTTGGTATAATCCACCGCTTGATAAGCTGAAAAATATCTAGATTGGATAATCGTAGGACTATTGTTATAGCGGTTCTTGACCCAGTAAGGTACAATTTTCACCTCACTTCCATTCCTCTCTCCTAAAAGGAGAGAGGCTTTGAATTTTTCCCCCTTCCCGCTTCGGGAAGGGGGTTAGGGGGTTAGGTCTTATAACTTCTAATTCTGCTAGAAACTAAAATGGTGCGTTACGGCTTTAGCCGTAACGCACCCCACTCAAGATTCCCTAAAATTCATCTTGCGTATTAGTAAATATTTCCTTCTCTATTCAGTTGTTCATCATGCTTGGCAATAACCCAAATTGCATGAATACTACCGGGTAACCAACCTAGAACTGTGAGCAAGATGTTAATAAATAAGGTTGGGCCAATTCCAACTGTCAGGAAAACGCCTAAAGGAGGCACTAACAAACCTAGAAGAAAACGAACTAATTTCATGATTTTGCCGTATTTTTGTGAGTTTCTTTAATTACATTTTGGTGAAGATACCGAATTAGTAAATCCACTTTCGGTTATTTGGAGTAGAAACGTGAGAGAATTAGTATTTCTACTCCTTATAATACTTATCTAGAAGGTAATTCACCTTGGCTTTTTACATCACCACTGCCAGTTAACAGGTTTCTTTCAACAAAGTAGTTGTTAATGAAGGTGTTAGCAAAAGTTAGAATAACTGGCCCAAGAAGGAAACCAATAATTCCGCGAACTGCGAATCCAGGAACTAGCACTGCTGCTAACCAGAAACACAAACCGTTGACGACGAGCGAAAATGCTCCAAATGATAGAAAGTTAAGTGGTAGAGAAAGAGCAGACAAAACTGGTTTAACTGAACCGTTAATTAGACCAATTACTAAAGCAGCAATTATAGCTGCCGGAAAATTAGCAATATTAACGCCTGGAACAACTAAATCAACAATCAACAGGCTCAAAGCTGTAGCTAGGGCGGTTAATAATGGTGTTAACATTTTTCTTACCTAATCACTAAAGATTTTTTGTAACTTCTTATCTCATATTCAACTATCTACTAGGTTTTAACCTCTCTTGCAAGATAGAATTTCCTTCTACCGTTAGGCCGATCATTGAGAAAAATATAGCGATTTCAATACTGCGTAGGTTTTGCTTAAAAAAGCACTCCGAGGTAGTTGGGTTGAGGAACGAAACCCAACATTTTCATGGTTTTGTCGGGTTTCACTACCTTTAACCCAACCTACAAATCTTCTTAAGCGATTAGTATTGCGATCGCTTAGATTTTCCCGACTCAGGCTGATAGTAAAGGGCTGATTTATACAAGATTTGTTCTTGATGGGTTTCTAAAGTGCAATTAGATAAGGGATAAGTTACACAAGTAACAACATAACCAGCCTGTACTTCACTTGGGCGCAGAAATTTTTGCTCACTTTGATCAACTTCACCGCTAATCAGTTTGGCGACACAGGCAGAACATTCGCCTTGTTTGCACCCAGATGGTAGGCGGATACCTGCTTCTTCTGCCATATCCAGAATATATTGATCGTCTGGTACTGGAATAGTCCGATCTAATCCAAGTGTAGGATTGATGAATTGAACTTGATAAACTGCCATCTGCTGTTTGTAATTATTGTTTAACTGCTTTCATTGACAAACTAATCCGCTTGAGTTTCTCGTTGATTTCTAGCACCTGCACTTTGACTACTTGTCCGACTTTGACAACTTTGTTGGGATCGTCTACAAATCTATCAGCAAGTTGGGATATATGCACCAAGCCATCTTGATGTACGCCGATATCAACGAAAGCACCAAAGTTGGCAACATTTGTGATCATTCCCTCTAGTTCCATTCCTACCTTTAAGTCCCTGATTTCCTTAATTCCTTCTCTGAAGGTGGCATACTTAAATTCTGCACGGGGATCTCTACCTGGTTTTTCTAGTTCGCTGAGGATGTCGCGCAGTGTGGGTTCGCCGACGTTATCGGTAACATATTTTTTCAGGTTGGTCTTTTTGAGTTTCTCGGCAATTTGTGTCACCTGATTTAATGGCACATTTAGATCGGATGCGATCGCTTCTACTACAGAATAACTTTCTGGATGCACTGCTGTATTATCTAATGGGTTGTCACCGCCGCGAATCCGCAGAAAACCCGCCGCTTGTTCAAAAGCCTTTGGCCCCAGCTTCGGAACTTTCAAGAGTTGTCGGCGATTTTTAAAGGCTCCATTCTGGTTACGATAGGCGACAATGTTATTGGCAACTGTTGCCGTAATCCCAGAGACGGAAGTCAGAAGTTCTTTGGAGGCCATGTTCAAGTCTACGCCGACGTAGTTAACGCAGCTTTCTACAGTCTCATCCAATTTCTTTTTCAGCAACTTCTGATCGACATCGTGCTGATATTGTCCCACACCAATAGATTTGGGATCGATTTTCACCAGTTCCGCTAGAGGGTCTTGCAAACGGCGGCCGATGCTAATTGCACCGCGCACGGTAATATCTAAATCGGGAAACTCTTCTAGCGCCACAATACTTGCAGAATATATAGATGCGCCAGATTCATTTACCATCACCTTAACTGGTTTGCGTTCTATGGTTTCCAATACTTGTGTGACAAACTCCTCTGTCTCGCGGGACGCTGTACCGTTACCAATGGCGATTAACTCAATTTTGTACTTTTCAATCAGATTTTTGACAGTTTGTGCAGCTTTAGCGCGTTGTTCAGCCGCTTGGTGGGGAAAAACCGCTTGGTATTCCAAAAATTTCCCCGTTTGGTCGAGGACAGCAACTTTACACCCAGTTCTAAATCCAGGGTCTATCGCCAAGGTGGGTTTCATTCCTGCTGGTGCAGACAGCAGCAACTCTCGCAGATTAGTTTCAAATGTCTTGATTGATTCCATGTCTGCGTAGACTTTAATCTCAGAAATTACCTCTCCCATTAGAGAGACTTTCATCAAACGATTGAATGCATCCTTCAACATCGCTTGATAAAAATCCCGAATTGTCCGAACTTTGGTTTTAATTTCTTTCGACTCAAGATAGTAAAGTACCGTATCCTCATCAAAAGCAATTTCAAAGCTTAATACTTTCTCCGTTTCACCCCGACACAACGCCAGCATATTGTGGGGTGCAATATTTTTTACCTTAATTTGATAGTTACGGTACATCTCAAATTTGGTTGTACCTTCGGGATAATCATCTTTGATACGGGAGACAAATACCCCTTCTTCGAGAAGATAATCGCGGATATATGCCCGTAATTCAGCTTTTTCAGCCACTTCTTCCGCTAAAATATCAGCAGCGCCTTTGAGCGCTTCTTCTGCTGTTTTTACTCCCTTGGTTTCAGAAATATACTTAGCCGCTTCTTCTTCTAGAGAAGCCGTTGCAGCATTTTTTACATTTAGCAACTTGATAAATTCCGCCAGAGGTTCGAGTCCTTTTTCTCTGGCGATAGTGGCGCGGGTGCGTCGTTTTGGGCGATAGGGTAGATATAAATCCTCAAGTTCGGTTTTTTGTAAGCAGGATGAGATTTTGGCTTTGAGTTCATCTGTGAGTTTACCAAGTTCTGCGATCGCACTTAAAATCACAGATTTTCGTTCTTCCAGTTCTGTTAAATAAGTATATCGATCAGCCAGTTCACGTAGTTGCACTTCATTCATCTCATCGGTGCGCTCTTTACGATAACGTGCAATAAAGGGAATCGTTGCACCCTCCGCCAAAAGTTCCAGCGCGTTTTGCACCTGATGGGGTTTGAGGTTGATTTCAGTTGCCAGTAATTGAGGAATGTTCAGCATTGAGTGTCTAAAATGAAAAAATGAAAATGCTACTTCTATAGGACTTACGCACGGGTAACAACGGAAAACGAACCACAGAGAAGCCAGTGCGCCCTTGCGGTTAAGAGACTTGAAGCAACTGGCGTGTCACGGAGGAATGAGAGTTTGAGAGGGTTTTTGCGTAAGTCCTATTCTAAAGGTAATATGCTAGATCCTTATCCTGGCGCAAGGCCAAAGTTTTAAGCTAATTTACCAGATGATTGTTCACAAAAGTGCAATTGGCTAAATAGACAAAACCCACCTTCGCAAGTTTTAAAGCCTTCCAATCTGCGTGGGTAAACAAGAGTTTGTATAGCATAGCGCAGCTTTACTGAGTTGGGATGTCACCAGAAGGGATTTTGCACTCCTCACCAAGCTACGCCTAGCGTCTGGTAACCTACTGTTAAAGCCAGCTTGGCTCACTATCGACCACAAAAGAAGGAGTTATTAGCCAAGCTTTTGGGCGCTGCTTCTGTCGCAAGAATTATTCCAATTTGTGTAAGATACGACGTTGCGTAATCTTGATTTTCTATAATGTTTATTTCAATGGGCTGTTGTGGCTAAAACCTCATTGGATGTAAAATTAACCACAATTCCAAAAAACAATTTCAGTTTGTTTTATAAGCACAACAACTTATAGTTCAGAAGTTAGTAAAATGGCTTTGTTTTTTTTGATACCACTGTGTACGGCTTTAGCCACTGGCTACTTCTTTAAAAAGAGTAGTGATGAACTTGCATATATTGCAGGTGTATTTGCAGCTATTAGCTTAATTTTCAGTTTAGTATTAGCACCCTGGCAGATTCAGTTTGGATTGTTAATCATTGTCTTAATTATTACCAATAGACTTTTGCAGGAAAATGAGTCCAAACAAACTCCAAGCAAAGGAGAACAATTTAGAGAAACTAAATAAGAGCAACTACCATGAACTAATTTTTTTAGGACTAATTTAAAGCACGTTAAAGAGTGGGTGTAGTTTCTGTTGGACTTAATGACTAATAACTCTCGCGTTGCGGTTTGATAAGAGAATTCAGAAATAGGGGCTTGCGGCTTACTTAGTGTATAAGTTAACCTTCAACTAAGTTTTGTCTGAGATATCTGAATTTGAAGATTTTCATGGATAAATAAAACACGATTCAGACTATCGGTTAGCATCTATAGTTTTGGTTGCTTAAACGTTTTTATACTAAAAGCACAGCTATTTTCACTGTTGTTAAAATTTAAATTCTTCTTTTTCACACTCTTAGCTTTGCACTTTTAGAGTCTGACACTAAATCCCTACTTCTGCAAGTTTATTAGCCAGAAACTGGTACATCAATGTACAAATTCTTAAAAATAAAGATTCATCAAGAGCAAAGCGTAGATTTTATAAAGTTTTTGTTTAGGTATATTTTATTAAAATGAATTTTTGATGAAGTGTGGCGATAAATTTGCAACATTGTTTTCTCGTGGTATTCTAGTAAGTGATTATATGTAAAAATTAATTTTGAGATAAAGCTCTAGTTAAAATTACATATAGTTAAGAACAATCAAACAACACTAATACTTAAGATAATGTAAAAACATCTCAAATTGACTTAACTCAACGTAAGTAAGCTGCAAGTTGATCACCAAACGCTAGTTTACATTAGCCCTTAGTCCCGTCGAAAACTCCATTTTGACATTCAATAAAATTCCCCAAAAACCTGTAAAGCACATCACTGTAGAGTTATCTATCGATGGTTTTCTCTCTCAGGCAGATTTCTGTTATCCATTGTGTTCCGATGTCCAAAAAGAACATCTATGCACACTCAATTTGAGTACAAATTTTTATGAATCGGCTTAGTCTCCAGCCGAAATTGCAGATATGTCTGTGAACCTGGATAAATTCTATGGTATGTCATAAAACTAATAAACACTTCCTGGAGAAAATTAAAAACATTTATCAATCCAGCTTAGTTTTGATGCACAAGTTAATGGCTTGAGAAGTTGAGTAGTGTCTTCAACAAGGTTTCTATAGCAGGATACAACTGATGAAAGTTAATGAATGGATTAATCAAAAATTCCGGAAATCCATTATTATTCGCTTAACTCCATCTGTTGAACATGCGGGCCGAATCCGAGTTCAGCATAAGCGATGTCTCACTGCTAAACTTTGTCCACAAATTTGTGGCAGAGGACTCAATGTTCCCTATATCTGCATCCACTATGACATAGATATTGCGATCGCACTAAAACTAGTCTGGAAACATAACTGGCTGATACGGAAGACATCTGCAATTCACAATTGGGCAAAGCCTAAATTGATTGTACCAATTGTCAAGCAAGGAAACTGTTATGTCTGCAAGTGTAACCGATTCTACTCGGATAATATCGGGCGTTGCCATGAGACAGCAACCGTCCTACAAGCTGCATAGTATTTAGTTGCTAACTCTTAGACATGAGCTTCGATGATGATTTTGATATCAGCCACTTCAACATACCCTTCCTAATTTTGTTGTCTATTTACTGAAGTGGAAGTCGAATTGCACAAAAGGTGTGACCAAAATCCGAAACGTTCAAAACGATGGGCTGTTTACTGTCCGGTTCATACCTACTATCTTGATTGAGGCAAATGTACTATGAAATCTATCTCGCAAACTTCAAGCGTTAAAATAATTCCTTATATTATCCTGTTTGTCAGTATTTTATTTAGTATTTCTGGGCAATTGCTGATGAAGCATACCATGAGTAATACAAATGAGGGACTATTTAATTGGGTATTTATTCAAAACTTAGTATTAGCTATTAGTGTTTATTGCTTGGGAGTAGTAAATTGGATTTTGGCTCTACGATCTGTAAAATTGAGTGTTGCTTATCCACTGACTAGTTTAAATTATGTCGGGATACTTTTCGGCTCATACTACTTTTTTACTGAAGAGATTACACTAACTCGAATAGCAGGAGTAATCACTATTTTTTTTGGTGTTCTTTTAGTAGTTATTCCATTGAAAAAATCTACATAAACTTATAGTAAATCTTATCAGGAAGCCTTCACAAATGAACATCATTACTTGGCTAGTTTTAATGCTTGTGGTTTTATTCGGAACAACAGCTAACCTATCACTAAAGTATGGACTTTACATTTCTAGCCCTACTAAGGGAGCAAGCGCATCTATCCAAAATCTGTTATTGTCTCGTTATTTTTGGATTTGGTTTGTTTGCTATACATTTATGACTATATTGTGGCTTTATGTATTGCGGACAATTCCTCTGAGTCAAGCATTTCCAGTTCTAGGATTAATGTATGCACTTATACCCATTGCTTCTCACTATCTTCTAAAAGAGCAGGTTATATTTAGCCAGTGGGTAGGAATTTCCATTATCATAACTGGTGTCGTTCTTGTTGTAAACTAATAGCTAAATCGGCAGATAGCAAGGCTATTAGAACTAAAATTCTCTGAAAATAGAATTTCCAAGATATTCCTACAAAAATCTGAATTAAATTTATGAATATAGGCATCATTGGCGGGGGTATAACTGGGCTGGTATTAGCCCAACGTCTTTCAAATCAAGGACATAAAGTAACTGTATTCGACAGTAATAAACAGCTTGGTGGACTTACCACTTATCATGATTATGGGTTGTTTACCTGGGATCGGTTTTATCATGTTATCCTCCCTTCTGATACTCATTTAATAAATTTTCTCAGAGATATTGGCCTTGGAGATAAACTGCGCTGGCATCGAAGTTTAACTGGCTTCTACGACAATCAAAAGTTTTATTCTATCAGTAACTCTATAGAATTCCTCCGCTTTCCTCTATTTGGACTTATAGGTAAAATAAGATTAGCTTTCACTCTCTTGTATGGTTCGCGCCTTAATAACTGGCGGCGCTTAGAGAAGATATTAGTTGAAGATTGGCTATTGAAACTTGGTGGTAAAAGCACATACGAAAAGCTCTGGAAACCCTTGCTTCTATCCAAATTAGGAGAGAACTATAAGCGAATATCAGCAGTTTTTATCTGGGCTTATATCAAACGGTTATTTTCAGCGCGGGATTCTTCATTAAATAAAGAACAACTTGGTTATGTCTCAGGCGGTTACAAAACTGTTTTTGACCATATAGAAAAATTAGTTTACGCTGCTGGGGGTGATATCCGCACAGGCGTTGCGGTGGAATATATTGCACCTCATCCAGAGGGTGGAATGTGGGTAGAATATCAGGGTAAAAAGGAACATTTTGATAAAGTCATCTTTACTGGCCCAGTTAATATTCTGCAACAGGTTGCTGCCAAAGAACTGGTAAAAGTTTCAGACACAGGTGAAACAGTGGAATACCTGGGCGTAATCTGCATGGTACTTATTACTCGCAAGGCTTTAATTCCTTATTACGTAGTAAATATTGCCGATAGAAATGTTCCCTTTACTGGAGTCATCGGGATGAGTAACCTAGTTTCTTTGCAAGAGACAGCAGGATATCATATCACATTCCTACCAAAATATATCCTTTCCACTGACCCGTTGTTGAAACAGCCAGATGATGAATTGCGCCAAGTATTTTTCCAGGGTATACGTTTGATGTTCCCAGAACTCAAAGCAGATGATATTGTCGCAGCACACATTAATCGAGCTATTAAAGTACAGCCGCTACAAGTTTTAAATTATTCAAGCCTTGTGCCAAAAGTGAGTACTGAAAACGATGATTTTTTCGTCGTCAATACCTCACAGTTGGTCAATGATAGCGTCAATAACAACGCAGTCGTCCGACAGGTCGATGAATTTCTCAAGAAATCAACATTACTGAATTCTTGAAATCTGATAATTATATTTTGAAAATCACACGAGGTACTTATGAGTCTTTTTGTTCTTTTACCCGCATACAATGAGCAAGAATCAATTTGCCCCTTGTTCAAAAAGTTTCAGGTATTGCAGGAAATCTCTAATCTGGAGATACGGCTGATTCTTGTTGATGATGGTAGCAAGGATGCAACTGCTCAGACTGCAATAGATGAATCTCAATCGTTAGGGATATCACTGAAATTAGTCCAACATGCCAAAAATGCTGGTTTAGGTCAAGCAATTAAAACAGGTTTCACAACTTTCTTAGAAATTTCTAAAGAAGGCGATTTTTTAGCCGCGATGGATTGCGACAACACTCAACCACCAGAACTATTAATTAAGATGTATGAGACGATGATAGCTGGTAGCTATGATATTGCGATCGCATCTAGATATCGAAAAGGCTCCAAAGTCATAGGTTTATCAAAATTTAGAGAGATAATGAGTTACGGAGCTAGCTGGCTTTTTAGAATTGCAGCCCGTGTACCAGGTGTAAGAGACTATACTTGCGGCTACAGACTGTATAACCGTACTTTCGTCAGCAAACTAGATATGTATTATGGCGATAGTTTATTCACTGAAAGTGGATTTGCTTGCATGATAGATTTACTGCTGAAAGCCAAACTGCTCAAACCAAAAATTGTAGAAATTCCAATGGTTTTGAGATACGATCAAAAGCCGAGTGCCAGCAAAATGAAAATTCTTAAAACTATTACTCGAACTCTAAAGCTTTTGTTTAAGAATTTAACATCAGCAGCGCCAACTGCTGCTAATTTAGGTCAGACTTTCAATCAGCAAGAAACAGCAAGAATTCCCTTGAAAATGACAAATCGTAAATAAACCTGAGAAGGAATAGGCTCTCACCAAGAATTAACTGGATGGAAAATGGTAATTTATCAACGGTATCATTCTAGGGACGAGCAAGGCAGAAATCAAAAATAAGTTTGATTAAATTGTTGCTTTTACCAATATATGTCGATCTTCTTTCCTATAGTTTAAGAAATTGGAAGGCAGTCTAAAACTGTCTTCCAATTATTTATGTATGAATGTTTTCACTTTCTGATTTGCTCATTCTCTGCGTCTAAAACGTTACACCCATTATTGCAACTGATTCTCTAAACATTCTCTTCACTTATTACCAGGGTGCAACTATGCCATAGATAATTTGAATATTTTGCTTCATGCCAAGGTCAGTAACAGTGACAAGATATTGTAACAACGCATCAACATCCTTAATAGCTTTAGCAGTAAGCCGAACTTTTCCAGTTGGTGTTTGTGTCCAAGAACATGCAGGGATGGGAAAACCATGAGCAAAACTGTGTCTGACTTGCAGAATATCGTTTAGCATCTGTCGAGTGGCGAGTGCATTCATGCTTCTTTTTGACCAAACCCAATCGTTGATAGGGTCATAGTCAGTATATTGAACCAAAAGGTTACGCGAATTATCTGCATTTGGTGTATTAAATTGTTTAAGCGATCGCTCTGCTGCATTTTTAGCAATAGAATGTACAGCATGAAACTGAGGATCTAAAGGATTTGCGGTTACATCAAAAAAGTTGCGAACTAGTTCCTCAATATAAGCCTCCCATCCAGCAACAAACATCGCTAAAGCTGAATGGTAATAGACTTGAGTTTGGCTGTTTAATATTGGACGTAAGCGGGGATCTGTCGCAGTATCACGTAGGACACGAGCCTTATAAGCCGCTTTATTGTACCTTAATGCTGCTGGTGATGGCACGGCGATGCTCTTAGAGACAATTCACAAACTCTTCAAGTGCATCTCGATACCTCTGTAATGGCTCTGAATTTAATTGCACTTGCTGTTCACCAATTTTTTTGATACCTGGTTTGAGTTTATGTAAAGGGGTGCCAGTTGTCGCAACAACCATAGCAACAGTGTGAAAAGCAGGAATTTCAATTATACTCTTACTGGGAATTTCAAGAAAACTATTACTCGGTAAGTCTTTGGGATTAGCAAAAATATGACGATTTTTCTGATGTATATCATCCATAGTTTTCTGAATCATTTTGTTTATAGCTATGGATGCAGAAGCGGTTCTACCTGCGTACATTGTCACCCGATTAAGAACAAATGCATATAATTTTGGCACGGATATGCCTTCTTCTTTTGCACGTTTAGCAAAGCTAATTTTTGCATAGGGTGCAGTATTGATATCAGTTATGCCATATAAAAGTGCAACTACATTTTCAATCGCATGAAGTGAACTTTCTTCCGCAGTAAATGGGATAACAACACCCTCTGCTGCAACCAGACCAAGCTGTGTATAAATAGCGAAACTAGGGCTACAGTCAATTAAAAACACAGTATCTCTCTCACCACTAGATATACGCAGAGAAACTGTTAAATCTCGAATCCAATTAAGCACCTGTTTCCAAGCATCATTTGGTATGGACAGTTGAGAGGTTTGCCTAATTGCTTCAGAAATTATTTCGAGAAGATTGTCCCCACATACGAGTTTCAAATTTTCTGGTATTTGGGGATTAAATTCTCTTGGTTCACACACATAAGGAGATACATCGGTAATCATTCGGAAGGGAGAATTAAGACGTGCTTCCAGGTAGCCAGCCACAGTCGAGCGCGGTGTTTTACTGCTCAAAGAATGTAGTGCTTTTGGACTATTAAGATATCCCCCTAGTATGGTTTCTGAGACATTGGCTTGGGGACACAAGTCAATTACATAAACATCTGTATCGGGGTGACGGTGAGCATATTCAGCAGCAGCCACAAAGCAAAGAAAGCTCTTTCCCACGCCACCTTTGTTGTTCCAAAAAGCATACGAACTCATTTGTTATATTCCTTTTCTAGGTAAAACAGTCCCGGCGGGTATTAGCAATGCTGTGGAACTTTTACCCCTATTGTCGCAAAATGAAACTGTATTCTATCTTGAATCTAGATGATAGCGATCGCTCTCCAAAGGGCGTTACTTACAATATTTCCCTGACGGAGGGGAAAGTAAGTTTCCCAGGTGAGGAAACCCCTACTACTTAATTGCCGACTCTGGCTTTCACTGATTTGTTAGACTAAACACACCAAGATTTTTCAGTCAAATCTCTGAACTACGCCAGCAGACGAGGCTACCCATGCTTACAAGTACGCTACTTCTCTCGAATCAACTTCCTACTCTACAATATTCCTCCACACCAGAGCGTTTCGATGAAACCTGGGAAGCCCCCCTGGCTACCCTCCTGGGACTAGGACGCGCCGCAGGTGCTGACTTCATCGAATTATTTTTAGAACGTCGCAACTATATTAGTTGTCTTGCAGAAGATGACTCCATAACTAGTATTTCACCCAGTCTGTCTACAGGCGCGGGAGTCAGAGTATTTCGTGGCAAAGCCGATTGCTACGTCAGCACCAATGACCTTTCTTTTTCAGGTTTGAAAGCAGCTTTAGAAAAAGGTCTTTCTATCCTGGGATTGCAACTACCAACTCCTAAATCTTTTATCCCAGAAATCAATCTGGAATTATTGAGAGATTACGCCACCAAAAGAGGTAAAGATGCCTGGCTACCAGTGTGTAGCTCCATCCGAGAAATGGGAGAAGTCCTTCTTGATGGTACTGGCCACCTGAAGCAAAAAGCTAGCCACGTCCAATCGCGCCGTGCTACCTATTTCCGTGATTGGCAAGAAGTCTTAATCGCCGCTAGTGACGGTACTTTTGCCCGTGACATTCGCCTTACCCAGTCGGTAGGATTTAACCTGTTGTGTGCTGATGGTGCTAATCGTGCTTCCATCGGTGAACGCGCTGGTAACACCAGCGATGCCAACTTCTTGAGGACTTGGGATTCTCAACAAGCCGCCGAAAAAATAGCAGAATCTGCTGGCAAAATGCTCTACGCCGATTACGTAGAATCAGGTACTTACCCGATTATTATGGCCAATCACTTTGGCGGCGTAATCTTCCACGAAGCTTGCGGACACCTGCTAGAAACCACCCAAATTGAACGCAATACCACTCCCTTTGCTGACAAAAAAGGCGAAAAAATTGCCCACGAAAGTTTGACAGCCTGGGATGAAGGGCGGTCTGAAAATGCCTTCGGGACAATTGATATGGACGATGAAGGTATGCCTGCTCAAAGAACCCTATTAATTGAAAAAGGCGTTCTTAAAAACTTCTTAGCAGATAGAACAGGTTCTGCACGCACCGGACACCCCAGAACTGGAAGTGGACGCCGCCAAAATTATACCTTTGCTGCTGCTAGCCGGATGCGTAATACTTATATTGATTCTGGCGAATATAGCATTGATGATTTATTTACCTCTGTTGATAAAGGTATTTACTGTAAAAAGATGGGTGGCGGAAGCGTTGGTGCTACAGGCCAATTTAACTTTAGTGTTGATGAAGCTTATTTGATTGAAAATGGCAAAATCACCAAACCGCTAAAGGGAGCAATTCTAATTGGTGAAGCCAAGGAAATTATGAACAAAATTTCCATGTGTTCCCAAGATTTGGAAATTGCACCAGGTTTTTGTGGTTCCGTCAGTGGCAGTATTTACACCACAGTAGGACAACCCCACATCAAGGTTGATTCTATTACCGTCGGTGGACGATAATAATTTTGGATTTGAGATTTTGGATTGTGAATGATCAGGATATTGTGTCAATAAAAAGCTATGAGACAAATATAAGTCATAAGCTAAACCACATCTAGCATAATACTCAGTTGTAGGGTGGGCGTCTCGCCCGCCCAAGAAATACAAGCAAATTTTATGTGGAAAAGCTTAACATCCAAAATCCAAAATCTAATATCCAAAATAAAATTGCTTCAAATCTAAAATTCAAAATCCAAAATTGACTATGCCAAATATCAATGAAATTGCAAATTCTGCCAAGGATAATGCTGAGAAGCTTGGTATTAATAAATTCGACATTTATGGCTCAACAGTAGATGATACTAGCGTGCAAGTAGACCAAGGTGAGCCAAAACAAGTCAAAGCTTCAAACCGCTCTGGTGTTACTGTTCGTGTCTGGAATGAAGATAATACAATGGGTGTCACCAGCACCACAGATGTAGACCCCAAAGGACTGGAATTAGCTTTGAAAACTGCCTACGAAGCCAGTTTCTTTGGTGTTAAAGAAAATGTTCCTGATTTTAGTCCAGAAGCTACTGCTCCTATTGAAAATAAACCTCTAGATAAGACACCCCAAGCACCTGTTGCTGAACTCATAGAAAGATTGTTGGTAGCTGAAAAAGAACTACTAGCAGCTCATCCAGCAATTAAAGGTGTGCCTTATAATGGGTTATCGCAAAGAGATATTGACAGGTTTTATCTCAATAGTGACGGTGCCGTGAGAACTGAATCTCACTCCTTAGCATCAGTTTATCTTTACAGCAAAACTGAGGAAGAAGGAAAAAAACCTCGCAGTGCAGGTGCTTTTAGAATCAACCATAGTTTAGATAATCTAGACATCAATGGTTGCATCAAAGAAACCGCAGATAAAACTATCAGTCACTTAAACTATGAAAAAATTAAAACTGGTAAATATCGGGTTGTTTTTTCACCGGAAGCTTTCTTAAGTCTGTTAGGTGGTTTTTCTAACTTATTCAACGCTCAAAGTATTTTGGACAACCAAAGCTTATCTACTGCTGATGATTTAGGTAAGCAAATTGCTTCTCCTCTGCTTTCAGTTTTTGATGATGCACTTCACCCAGCTAACGTAGGCGCAGAAAGTTTTGATGGTGAAGGAACTCCTACTCGTCAGGTTTCGCTGATTGAAAATGGTGTTTTAACAAGTTTTCTCCACAGTGCAGGCACTGCCAAAAGGTTCAATACCCAGCCAACAGGTAATGCCAGTATTGGTGCAAAAGTTAGTGTTAGTCCCAATTTTTATCACGTTTTTTCAACAGCAACTCCTGACCAGGAGTTTAGCTTAGAAACTGCTGAAAATGTGATTTTTATCGATGATTTACAAGCTCTCCATGCTGGAGTGAAAGCTTTGCAAGGTTCGTTTTCTTTACCGTTTGATGGTTGGCTAGTTAACAAGGGTGTGAGGACGAGTATTGAGTCAGCAACTGTTGCTGGCGATTTCTTGGAAGTCCTGAAGTCAATTATTTATGTAGAAAAAGAGGCAGAGTTAACGCCAGGGGGAGTTTGCCCGAAAATCTGGGTTAATGAACTGTCGATTACTGGTGAGTAAAAGTTAAAAAGTAGAGAGTTAGGAGTTGAATATAACTCTTAACTCATCACTTTGAAGTCATTACTCACCATTAGTATTCACCACCAATGCTAATGGCAGTATTAAATACATCAGCACCGCTTAAATCAATATTAGCCATAACAGCGCCATCTACGTCACTATTATATAAACGCGAATTACTCAAATTAACGTTGGTAAGATTAGCGTTATTTAAGGTAGTATCGCTGACGAATGCTTTTGTGAGATTAGCAGACTTCAAATTTGCACCAGTTAAATCAGCACCTTCTAAGTTAGCACCTTCGAGATTAGCCCCTTTTAAATTTGCATTTCTGAGGTCAACACCTATCAGGTGAGCGCCTTTGAGGTTGGCTCCTGTTAAATTACATCCAGAACATTCTCTAGTTTCCAGCAAGCGCCGGACAGGGGCGGAGTTTTCTGCTTTGACGGAAAGGGGAGCAGCTAGAGATAGCGTGCTGAGTAAGGCTGCTGCCGTCAAAAAAATTCGTTTCATATTTACCTCCGACACTTCTAGAAGTCATTAAATTTTTGAACTTCTACGATACCAGTGTGCCAAGATTAGAGAATTCTGTACTCATGCGATCGGAGTAATACATAATTTCTATGAGAATAGGTATTCTTCGGTAAGCTAGTCCGATGGGACTAATATTAAAAGATTGTTAGCAATAACTCCGCAGGCTACCGCAAAGGAATAAGAGTTTCAGACAATTTTTGCATAAGTCTTATCTGACATCACCAAACTGCTATCGGGTGAAAATGTATTGCCAGGATGTAGCTTGAGTCTATCCTGTTATTAAGCTTTGCCGCTACCTAATAAATATAACAGCGCCATACGAACGGCGACACCACTGGTAACTTGCGATTGAATGAGACTAAATTCTGGGTCATCCATCAATTCAGAACTAATTTCAACACCACGGTTAACTGGGCCTGGATGCAAAACTTTGACGTTAGGTTTACAAAGTTGTAACTTTGTACGGGTAATGCCAAATAGCTGATGATATTCTCGCAAACTTGGCAGTAAATGAGCCGTCATACGTTCCTTTTGCAGGCGCAAAGTCATGACAAAATCGGCATTTTGCAAAGCTGGTTCTAGTTGCCAATGTAGAAATAGTTGGGGAGTGGGGAGTGGGGAGTGGGCTTGCCGTGAGCGAAGCCGAACGGGAGTGGGGGATGAAGAGATAATAAACTGCTGATTCTTGACTCCTGCCTCTTCCAAGATATACTCGGCAAATAATTTAGGTAAGAGGGTGGGTGGGGCTGCGAGATGCACTTCGGCACCACTGGCAATTAAACTCCAAATATTCGATCGCGCTACACGAGAATGCAAAATATCCCCAACAATGGCAATCTTTTTCCCCTTTAAAAGTTCTAGTCGGGGACTAGCTGGGTCAATTAGAGTACAAATGGTAAATAAATCTAGCAGTGCTTGGGAAGGATGCTCATGTTGACCATCACCAGCATTGAGGACACTAACTTTTACACCTAGACGATCCATTTCAGCCGCGATCGCATTTGGTACTCCTGCCTCTCGATGGCGGACTACCATAATATCAGTTCCCATTGCCAAATAGGTTTTCGCCGTGTCGAGAATTGTTTCTCCCTTAGTCATAGAAGATGTGGCTGCGGCGAAATTCAGCGTATCTGCGCTTAACCGTTTCGCCGCGAGTTCAAAACTGCTACGGGTGCGGGTAGACGATTCAAAAAATAAATTCGCCACCACTTGTCCCTGTAAGGTTGGTACTTTCTTCGTCCGCCGTGATAGCACCTCTTGAAAACTGGCCGCAGTTTGCAAAACTGTATCGTATTCAGTAGTAGTGAAGTCAGCCAGGGAAAGAATGTGATGACGATTCCAGGTAGTAGTAGGCATATTTGGGGACTGGGGACTGGGGATTGGGGATTGGGGGAGATAAGGGAGAAATAATCAATGCTCAATACTTCGGCTTCGCTCAGTACAAGTGCCCCATGCCCAATGCCCAATCCTTTTACGTTGGTAAATGCAAAACGTTTAAAGCTAGAGAAATTAGGCTGAGGAACGTTAAAAACCCAATTGTATCTAGCATTGTAGTCACTAACGGGCCACTAACTAAAGCAGGGTCAAGCTTCAGCCGTGTCAAAGCCATTGGCAGCAAAGTGCCGAGTGTAACAGCCACAATTGTATTAGTTGCCATTACCATTCCGGCAATTAAAGCCACCCATCGTTCTTGGGGTCGCGCCCAAATTAAGGAAAGCAGGATCATCGTTGTGGCTAAAGCTAGGGCTGTACCTAAACCAGCTAGAAGTTCCTTGCGGAGAATTTTTAAAGTATCTTTGGGTGTTACCTCGCCCACTCCCAAGCCACGAATTGTCACCGTTAATGATTGAATCCCAACAGTACCACCAGTGTTAGAAAAAATCGGCATGATTACTGCTAAGACTGGCACTGCGGCAATTACAGATTGAAAAGGCGCGATCGCACTAGCTGCACCAATATACATTGCCATGATGCCCAACAGCCAAGGTAAGCGGTTACGGATAGTGAGGAGGGGAGAGGATAAAGCGGCTTCATCACCACTGACACCCGCCAGTTTTTGGATATCTTCTGTGGCTTCCTCTTCCAAAATATCCATGACATCATCAATGGTGACGATGCCCACCAATCGGTCTTCTCGGTCAACCACGGGGATAGCGATTAAGTCATAGCGCTGCATGATTCGCGCCACTTCTTCTTGAGGGGTTTCAGTTCTAACTTTGATGACGCGATCGCTAGCAATATCTTTAATGAAAACATCGGGAAAAGTAAACAACAACTGGCGCAGTGAAACTACTCTCACCAGCGTCCGATTGTCATCTGTGACGTAGGCGTAGTAAATCGACTCCTTGTCTTCGTCCTGACGGCGGATTTTGCTTAGGGCTTCACCTACAGTCAATCCTTGGCGTAATCGGACATATTCGGTTGTCATCACCCGCCCAGCAGTGCCTTCGGGATAGCCGAGAATTGTTGCTGTTGCTTGTCTTTGTTCTGGACTCAGTTCTTGTAATAGCCGTTTGATTACTCCAGCAGGGAGTTCATCAAACAATTCTGCCCGTTCGTCGGGACTCATCGCTTCTACAAGTTGCACTACCTGGACATCATGCAGAGAATTAATTAGTTCTTCCTGCACCTCTGTGGGCAGATATTCAAATACATCAATTGCCTGAGCTTTGTTGAGTAAACGGAATGCGATCGCGCGTTGTTTTTCAGGCAATTGTGTAATGTATTCTCCCACATCCACAGGTTGTAAGCGATTTAAATCCCATTTCAACTGGTTTAAATCGGTAGTATCAGTCAGCAAATCACGAATATCTTCTGTGAGCATGAGATATATCTCCTAAGTCTCCCCCGCGCTGGGAGACTTCCTCACCACAGCTCAGAGGAGGTTGATACTGCCATCTTGTGGACTATGGTCCATAAAATTTCAACAATTCAATATCGATAGCTAAATCAAAGCATTGCTAGTCATCATCCTAACCCGGAATAGCGCTCTCCGGTAGATACTGAGATATCAGTATTGAGTACTTATGATATTTCTCACTAGAAACTAACTTAATTTCCCTGACTTTCAGGAAATTTTCGTGTAACTTAAGGTAGATTTTATTACTGCCACAAGTTATGTCAACCCAATCAACGAATTTACTCGCAAACTTTATAGAGTTAAAATATTTACAATATCAATAAGTAATATTTGATATCAAGCAACTTCATGCATAGTCACCTGGACGACGGAGAATCAGAAATGGGTTAGCAGGTTTCACTTCATAGTCGCGGTAATGTGTTTGAGCTTTGGCGATTGCTTCTGATGCAATCCACTCAGGATGGTTGTCTTGCCACAGAGGATGGCGTAAAATCAGGATTGTCTGACGGTTCTGATTTTGGTGTACGTAACCTGTAAGAGTTCCGAACTGAGTGGGTAAGCCGTAACCAAGGCGTTGAAGGGTAGCGGTAATTGGTGCATTCATCCCTTGATATAGTTCACTCCAAGGATTTGAAATACTGCCGTTGGGGGACTTGAGATCGATTGCAGATGAGGCTGATAACACTAATTGCGCCATATCTAAAGCCAGTCGCCAGTCTAATAACCCGTGATAAGCAAGGTTCTGGTAGTCTCGCAAACATAAGTTGCATGATGTATCACAAGCGTTTCCATGTGGCTGATTTATCCACTTGCTGGCAATGCTATTAAGAATATTGGGATTCGCCAAATTCATCAATTTTTTAAATTCTTTTGGCTTTTGCAGAAACCGACAATATCCTGCCCCATTTTCCAGATGATCGCACAAAAAAGCCTGCCCGATCACAGATCCATTTTGCTCTAGCGATCAGAACCCAGCTTGCAACTCCATTGCATCCACATCTAATTGGGTGGCGGCTGCTACCCGCAACCAAAAAGCAAAGGAATACCAACCAGCACGTCCTATAACTGTGGTTGGGTCTGCAAAAATACCAGTAGGCCACTCTTCAATATTTACCAACAAAATATCTGTCTTCCGCCGAGATAACAACGCCACCCGATAGGCAGAACCAGATGTTGTCACCTTATTCTTGTTATCTGGAGAAACGGCGTAAGCTCCGGGTTTGGGCTTACCATAAATTAAGGCATTTTGAAAGTCAAATCCGCCAACGCCACCGTTGTCATTCACAGAAATGATGTGGTCATTAAATGCAGACACGGAAGCGTTAAGGGTACGCTGGATATTCCCGACCTGAGCATTTACACTTAAAGATGGTCTGGTTGATCGCGGTTGCCACTCAAATTGTCCATCAAAGTCATCTGATACCAAGTCGGTAAAAAATCCTTTGGGTTCTCTAGCATCTAGACAACGCAAAGCATCCACCCCGCAGACTGGACAGATATCTTTTGGCGGTTCCTGATATCCCGGATGTGGTTTATTTAACAATTTGTATGGGTAAATAACCGCTTGACAATTACCACAAAGTCCCAAAGATTTATTTTCTTGGGTGAGTGCTGGCACAAGTCCTGGTTTAGATTTTATGTTCTTACCTTGGGGATATAACTCGACTACACCACAAGCTGTATGCACAGCTTTGTCTTTGACAGTTTGGGAACGAGGGGCAAATTGACTTAGGGCAATATCTAGATTTCGATCAACTACTCCCTCTGTTGGCGGCCATTGGTCGGTGCGTGTAGGAAAGTGGGTATAAAGCGATCGCACCCGTGTCGGAAAGCCAAACATCGGCAATAACCCGGCATTTGCCAGACGTTCACTCAATTTATCTTGGGTGTAAGTATCGTCTTCCACAACTGTTTGAATTTCTGAGATTAAATCATCGCGCAGGAAATTCAACATTTGGGCATTGTTGGCGTTGGGTAAAGCTGTCTGCACTCGCAAGCTATCTAATATAGTGATTATGGCTGGCTCATTCTTGGGATCATGCAACCAATCTTGGATATCTGGTTTGTAATTGTTCCAATCAATTACATTACCAAATTCCCCGTGTACATTGTCACCTCCATTAGCAGCACTAATACCTAAATCGCTAAAGGCTTGGCGCAAAACTTCTTTGATCAGAACCCGTTCAAAAATGGGAACGCTTGTCATATCAACATAGGGCGGCGGTGGCGGATCGCCTGTAATACTTTCCGGGCGTTGGAAGTAAAAATCATCGTGGCTTCTACCGCGACAGAAGGTAACAGCTAAGGCAACTCCAGCAGAACGTCTACCCGCGCGACCGACTCGCTGTTGATAGTTGAAGCGACGGGGTGGCATATTTGCCATCATCACTGCCAACAGCGCACCGATATCAACCCCAGCCTCCATTGTAGTTGTGACGCTTAAAAGGTCGATACCTTGGACGCGGGAGATTTCATTATTGATAAAAATATCTTGAAACCAGCGTTGGCGTTTGGTACGTTGATCTCGGTCGGTTTGTCCAGTCAACTCGGCGGCGTTCATACGGAACGGCTGACCTGACGAAGAAAGATAGGTATAGTAATCGAAGTCGCCAGTTGGGGTTCCAGCACCAAGTTGTTGAGGATTTTTGTTGGTGTTATTACGGGTATTGCATTCAGGACATAAACCAGCAGCAGGATGCAGATAGAAAGCATTGCAGCGATCGCACCGATATCCTTGATTTTTGGCCGACGGTAGCATTAAATAAAGTTTATTTGGATCTAATGACAAATTACCACTAGCGGCAATTCCAGCTTGTGAGTTGAGTAATTGCTGTTGTATATCTTGAGGTTTTAAACCTGTAGACTCAATATACTTTTGGGCAAAGCTAGGTAAGTTATGATCTGTTCCAGGGTAAAAAAACTTAGAATACTGGTGTCGGCGACGGATGCCCAATTGTCTAATTACTGCGTCAGTCGCTTCAATGATCTTAGATGGTGTATTTTCTAGCGGTTGATAGCTGACCCACCCTTGCCCGAAACCCTCCATTGTGCGTACCATGTGATCAAACAATGGATTCATCAGTTCAGCAGTGAGCATATCTTCCAGTCGGGTAGCATGGTCAGTCTGGGTTTGTGTCGCTGGAAAAATTCTCGTCACCGAATTACCAGACCAGTTGTAGCATTCAAACCAAGAATACCGTTGCTGACCCTGATTTTGTCCAATTGAATAATTCAAGGCGCGGAAACTAGAACCACCGGGACAAATACCACACTCTAATAAAGCATCTCTAACTTTTTGCCGTAATTCCAACAAAGGAATGCGTTCGGGGTAGCGTTCGAGTAAACCAAGCCATGCACTACTCGCCTGTTGATTACTCGCGGGTAAACCCATCACCCAGAAAAGCGCCTCTGTAACTAAGGTAGGATTAGCATTAGCAAAGCGATCGCGCCGAGTCATATCATCTGCTGCTTGGGCTACAGCATTATAAAGATTAGCGTTTAAAGTCTGCAATTTCGCAAGACTGGCTGGGTTATTAGCACTAGTAATCCGCAAAAAGGCTATCAGGTCATCCCAATATTGATAAAATGACTGAATAAGTAGCAAACGCACCATATCGCGGTAATGGTCGAGTTCCATTCCCGCAGCCAGTTTCGCTGCATCTTGGCGACTATCGGAAAATATTACCAACTTGCGAGAACTACCTAATCCCTGTTGAGACGGTGCTGGCATTTCTCGTAACAGTCCACTAGCAATAACTTGACAAGCCTTTTGAAAGCCGGTGCGGTGGATACGTAAAGGTGTGGGGAATTTCTCTCGTCTACCGTAGTCAGCATCACATCGGGGACACTTTGTTGGTAGTGCTGGTTGATCTAAATCATCTCCCGTTACCTGATACAGCCACCCTGGAATCTCATCAGTTTTCGGTGGTGTGGCATTCTGGATAAGTACGCCTGTTTGTTTGTCTAACTTTGCTTTCACCCACTGGCGTTTTATCCGATCAACAGTCCATTCTAAAACTTGAGGTTGTGTAGTCCAGGCTGGTGTTTCTCCCGGTAATGGCCAAAATACTCGATAGTTGCCGTAACGTTGATTCATCACAACCAAATCGGGTATACCTTCTAAGTTCGGCTGATCTGGCGTGAGGATATCTACTGTTAGGTTAATTAGCTTGCGAGTACTTTTGTATCCTCCCAAAAAGACATCGCCACAGACTTCGCACACAATTAAATCGAGAACGCGGGAACCACAACCGCAGCTGAGGCGATGGTTAGCATGGATAGCACCAATGGTTGGTGGATCGCTTTGTCTTTTCACGTCATCTGGAAAACCTAACCCCCCAGCCCCCTTCCCTACGAGGGAATGGGGAGAATTCAAAGCCTCTCTCCTTGCAGGAGAGAGGTTTGGAGAGAGGTTTTCTAGATTCTGTGAAAAGTCAGGTTGATCGCTTTGTCGCTGAATTTGATCAACTTGGGTACAACTTGGGTTACAGCAAGCCCATAAGCTTTGCAAGTTGTGGAAAAATAAATGTCCGCGCACAGGTTGGGGCGATCGCCCATTACTCAATTTGGACATCCCCAATGCTAACAGTAGTCCCCGCATGGAGTCGGATACCAAACTACTAGCCGCAGCATGGGGGAAAAGTTCGTTATCTAAATCTGTTTGCTGTTTTTGTTTATTTGGATCTTTGACTTTCGCCGCCCGAACCGACGGCTGATTAGTTTGGCGAACAACGCGATCGACTTCCTGACAAGCATCGCGCAAAGCTTCACCAGCCCCAACAATTGCTAAAGCCTCACCGAGTTGCTTTTCTTCACTGATTCCAGATTCGGAGTATCCTAACTTGCTAGCTAAGGTAGACATAGCCACACTATTTGCCGTTGGATCTGGCTGTGTCATCGACTGTAATGGATCGGGCTGCACTGACTGGGCAAACTCTGCAAAGGCACTTTGATATTTAACCAAAGATTTTCTCGCGTTGGCTTTTGGCTGTTGTTGTTGTCCAGTGATGAAAGCAAACTGTTTGTCATCACGTCCAAAAAATTCGCGCAGGAATTTTCTTCCTTCTGGGTTATCATCCAAACTTGCTGTAGTCGTGACTATCCGCAGCTTTGGCGAATCTGGTGTTAAACCCAGCCGAGAAAAAAGCAAGCGTAAAATATAGGCGACTTCCGTCCCCGGAGTGCCACGATAGGCGTGTAATTCGTCAATAATCAGGAAAAATTGCCGTTCTGGATGATTTGGTTCTGCCAGCCAGTTACGAGTTATATCAAAAATATCGTTTTCAATGCTCCGCATCATCATAATGTTGAGCATTGAATAGTTAGTAATTAAAATATCTGGTGGAGTATCTTGCATATCCCAACGTGACCACATTTCGCCACCATCAAGTCGGGGAAAGTAGTAAGGTAAATCGGGATTTAAAGATAAATTCGCCTGAAGTAAATTTTGTTGCTGCTTGGCACACTCATCTAATTCGTTTCGCAGTCGTTTGATCTTATCAGGTGTTGGTTCACCCGGAATCGGGGTTTGTCCAGTGTAACGCCCAAAGGTGATCCGGTTTGTGCCGCGTTCTTTATCCAGCCAATCGTGTATTTCTGGCGCTTCCAGGGTTTTTCTGAGTCGTCGCAATTGGTCTTCTACTAAGGCGTTGAGGGGATATAGTATCAAGCCTCGCATAGCTTTGGGGCGAGTAACGTGTTTCCACTGAGAGATGCGATCTGCTGAAAGCAGCAGCGCTTCGCTATCGCCCTGAACATCCCACCAGCAATAATTACTCGGTGGAGGCGGACTTGCCTCCCAAGTGCTAGATTCCCAGGCTAAATGGGCGAGTAGTGGCAATAAAAAGCACTCAGTTTTACCGGAACCTGTACCAGTGGTAACAACTAAATCTTTTTGGTTGATTAAAACTGACTCTAAACTTTCCCACTGGTGCTGATAAAGTTCGATTCCCCCTTCAAACAGCATTTTTCCCAGTTGTGCCAAATCATGGTACTTTCTAGGCAGTTGTTTGGCAGCAGTTTGCAAGTCTCTCCCAGATGAAGGGTAAATCGGAACTGGTTCAATTAAAGGCGGTTGGCTTAAAATACCTGGTTGTTGTAAAAGGCGATCGCGTTCTGCGGCTAAAGAGCGATAACGTAGTGGAAAGGCACTTTTAATATACAGCTGATAGATATGATTAAGTCTTTGATACGCTCCAACTACGTCATGCACAGATTAATGCCTCTTCATATTTAACATTTAGCTTTTGACTCAACTGATAGGCAACTTCCCCACTCACATTTTGATACAGTAGCCAGTTGCCCTGATATGTTGGTAATTGTCCAGATGCCAGCACCAAAGTACGTTCATATAGTTCCGGCCAGCGCTGCTTTACTGGTATTGCCAAACACTTTGTAGCAACATTGTAATGAACTTGGCAAGATGCACCATGATGATACAAAGCTAGAAAGCGCAAACCATACCAATCGCCTTGATGCCAAGTGTTAGTATTTTGGTTGTAAAAAAGGGTGTAGCGGAGATTTCGGTTTTCATCACACATCTGATACATCCCTGTTTCGTGAGGAATACCGCAGATTTGAAAATCATCACCGTCAAAGTGCTTCCATTCCCACCGACTCGGCACAATTCCCGGCATATTCCTGAGATTTTGCTGCCAAGTAGCGATATCAGGTAGAATTTGAGCAAGTCGTGTGGATACTTCACCCGCATTGATGATGGGAAAATTATTTGCGATCGCATCAGGGTTATTCACCGCCAGTTGAATGCAGGGTGGTGCTTCCCCTCTGGGTTGGGGAGTAATAGATGCTACAATACCATGTTGTTCTAATTGTTTTAGTAAGCTGATATTGCGTTGCCCACACAGTATAAATTCTGAATTTTGCGAGTTAATTTTTACAATAGCTGAAGGAGCCGCCGACCATCTGGAACCGTCTAGTGAAGACTCAATATGTCCTAGTAAGCGCAACCGTCGTAAGATGCGTTTAGGTTCCTGAAGTTGGAGTGCATTGCAGCTTTTTTGAAAGGATTCCCAGCTACCATTGCCGAGGGTTGATAACCAGTATAGGAAGCGATCGCTATTTTGAGAAGATTTCACCCAATCAGCATCAGAATGATTAATAGAGTGTAATTCTGTTAATTCAAAGGGGTTCTCAGCACTGAGATTTTGTCTAGGTTCATAAGGGATAGGGCTGGTATAATCACGAACATCATGAGCTACACCAACCATAGGTTTTATCTCTTCATAAGTGAAGCCGCGATTCCCTGTGATAGGACGTTGAAAAAACGATAACTTCAGTAAACTTGCTTGTAATTCTGTAGGTAATTCACCTACTTGGCAATTTTCAATTGCGAGAAAGAAACAAAACTCTTTCCGAGGTTTAGCTCCCTTTTCTACTCGCAAAAGCGGTATGATTTTACTAAGATTTTGACGTTGTACTTGTTCGGAAATTTGGTTGATTAGGTCTTGTGGGTTTCCCCGGTAATAAAATCCTGTATACCATCTTTGGACTTGTGGCATAATGCACCATGTTGATTCTAAATCGTTGAGAATTTTTGCTCTATTACACTGCCACAAATATGATATGCACAATCAATTTGGAACACTTCACAAGGCACATATTTTTCTATGGCAAGATCATCCCAATCTACAATTCTGACTAAACGTTGACTCGATTCACCTGCAAAATTAGCTTCTATTAGATAATCACCAGGATGGCAAAAATTCAACGTTATAGAAGTATTTGCTATTTGTGAACTATCAACAATTACCTGATTATCAGATAATCGAGTTACTTTTAATTCTGCGTTACGGTAGAAGCCAAAAATAGTAATTTGTGGCCCATGATTCACAAGCCAAGCGCCAATTTTTGGTACGCGCAAGCCGCCAGAGAAACTGATTGATAATTTGACACTTGGTTGCAAAGCATACTTAAGAGTTTGATTTTTGATGAAGACTCCATCCCAAGCTTGAGAAACAACCATGCACTGTTGAAGTTCTACCCATCCAGAATTGTTAAATATCGGCTGAGGTATACAACTCGACTTTAGTAAATGCTCATCTTGCAAGCGTTGAATATCACTGAGTAATTCTTGTTTGCACAGGAGAATAAACTGAATACCTAATGATGGGGCTTGCCAAGATGCATAAGCTCCAGAATCAGGATTTTCAGGATCGGGAATTAGTATCCAAAAGTCACGGGCAGGTAAAATTAGGTAATTTAGATCATCTGGAGAAGTAATTTGGTATTTAGCACCGTTATCTAACTGCTTCTGACTGACTGAATACTCTAAAGGAAAATACCATCCAGGGCGTTCTTCTCTTAATGAGTGAGTATTATCTCCCTGTTTAAATTCTACTGATTCTAGCCTGCGTCCCCGTTGCTGCTTGGGGTAAAGATAATAATCTACCTGTCTTAAAAATGGATCTTCAGTGCGATATAAACCACAGAAAAGATGACGACTCCAAGTGCAATAATTATTCTTGTCTGCCGGAGGACATCCTTGAGCTTTCCACTGTTCATAAACTTGATGCAAAGCTTCCACAATCGCCTCATGGCGTTGCTTTTTTTCCGTCAGTAATTCTTTTAAATGGATGCCAAATCCCCCTGCTTCTTGGCGAACATGAGCAAACAAAGTTTGGGCATCCCATTCTGCTTGCCATTTCTTTTCTTGGAATAGTTTTCGCAATCTGTCTTTATCAGTGCGACGCAGTAGGGATTGAGAAATAGGATAATTAATATAGGTAGCTGAACCACCACCTCGTTCTGCTGAAGGTAAAAATCTATGTTCCATTAGCCAACGATTCCACTCTCGCCAAAGGGGTTCTTCAGCTTCATTACCAAATTTCATCCCCAATGGACGAGCAAAACCAGGCAAGGCTAAAATCTCTCGTAAGCGTTTGAAATAATTAGTTTCTGATGTATTTTCTTCTTGAGCCATTTGTGAAGCGGCTAAAATTGTAGCGCATAAAAAAGCAACTCCTTTGGGTAATCCTTGCGAATCACGTCCTTTTAAATGCTGCAAATTAACCTGTCCCTCAAAGATGACTTTTCTTTTGACTGCTGTGCAGAAGTCATCAACCCAAGTACCACTTGTAGATGATTGCCCAAAATGATAGCCAATACGTTCTATTACATCTTCATCAACGCTCAAATAAATTTTTGTACCGTGTGGTGTACCTTTGATAAAATAATCAATTAAAGCCTGATTCCAATCTGTATAATTCGCCATTCGGGTTTAGTGCAAGCGCTCGTTAAATCACCATGATTGGTGATAATTTTTATAGTGTAAGTAGGCACTTAAAAATTTAATTGGAAATGATGTTTTATAACACAGGCAATCATTGATGAGGGCTTGCTGTTTGCTTCGCCACTCAATCAAATATTTTATTTCCAACTTAAAAATTATTATAAAGCTATAATAGCTACCAGTGCATACGTAATTTAACGTAAACTACTAGTCGTCTATCTAAGTTAAATTATCAACAAAAAGAATTCGTTATGCCTTAAAAAGCTGAAATTAAAAGTATAAAATTTTACTCATATTCATGAAGATTTGAACAAATATCATATTTTCGTTTGCGATCGCGGTCATTTTCTAACCTATGACTAAAAATTAGCTGTATTTCTGACTGTGTTAAACCCGTTTGGCAGACAATACGCTTGGGTTAAGGATAATCGTAGGTTGGGTGGAACTTAAGTGTTACCCAACAAACCCGCGTCGTAGGTTGGGTTTCGTTCCTCCAACGCCACTTGCTTCTCCCAAGGGGAGACGCTGCGCGAACAAGTCGGGAAACCGCAAGGGCGCAGTGGCTCCCCAACCTACGCAGTTTATGGTTTTTGGCGCTAACTGAACTGTATTGGTTTGGCAGAGGGCAAAAAATATATTTTCTTCCTCCTGCCTCCACTCTTGAACTGCCCTCTGCCTTTCTTCGGTAATTTTTAGAGATTTTCTCGTGTCCGTTTTGCTTCTATTAGTTTTTCCAGTTCACCAATTTCATCTATGGTATAAAACTTTGGGTTAGGTTCAGCGTTAATTTTATCCATTAGAGCGTGAAAAGCTTCTGTATCATTACGATTCTCTAATAAATAACGTTTTAACTCTATTTTACTCATTGCTGCAAACTTAGGCTTGGTCATTCGTCGTATCTCCATTTACCATTAGGGTTAATTACAATACCAGTTTCATCACCAGCCAAGATATAGATGTCTCCTGTTCGTTCATCTAATCTGACTATAAAGATAGGTAGTAGAAACGTTGTGAGGTTTTGGCAGAGGATAAAACAAATCAAATTTTGTTTGGGTGTAGGATACCTCATCAAGGTTGACTTACCTTTTTGATTGCCGCATCACACCACATCCTGACAGCTTCTTCCATTGCCTCACTGTGCCCTATTTCTAACTCAAGAGCTAGCTGTTTGAAAATTTTAACTAAATCCTTGGGCAGATAGGCAGCACTTTGGGTGTAATCGCCGTGGGTGCGTTTGTTAATTCGAGTTTCCATGATGAAAAAAGTTAATCTGCTGTTCTGCTAGCATACTAGCTCATATCCCCTAGATTGCACTCTATAGCACGTAATTCTGACCACACCCAAAAATCTCCCCAATTTTTCACTATTTCGCCAGTGCTACGCCGAAATAAAATCGCTAAAATTAAGTACCCACAGAAGTATTAACAGGAGATAATAATAAGCTCACACCACCCTTAGCTATTGTCCCATCAACCATTACAGAACTTATTCTGGCTTGGTTTAGGTAATTCACTTCACAGTCACAGGGTCAAATTTTGCAAGTTGTTCTGAACCAAACCATGAAAACATCTACCAAATTGCGAGCTAGTCTAGACTATTACTACCAGCAAATCAAAACAATCATCCTGACTCGGCAGAATCCGATTACTGGTTTACTACCTGCGAGTACAGCGATTACAGCCCACGGCGATTATACTGATGCCTGGGTGCGAGACAATGTTTACAGCATCTTGGCAGTTTGGGGTTTAGGACTTGCATACCGCAAGATTGACGACGACAAAGGACGCATCTATGAACTAGAACACAGTGTCATCAAACTGATGCGCGGATTGTTGTTTGCGATGATGCGACAGGCTCATAAAGTAGAGACATTTAAACATACTCAGTCGCTACTAGATGGACTGCACGCCAAATATAATACCGCGACTGGTGATATTGTTGTTGGCGATGATGAATGGGGACATTTGCAACTTGATGCCACATCTATATTTTTGCTGATATTGGCGCAAATGACCGCAGCCGGATTGCAAATAATTTATACGATTGATGAAGTGAATTTCGTCCAAAATTTAGTTTACTACATTGGACGAGCTTACCGCACACCAGATTATGGCATTTGGGAACGTGGTAATAAAATTAATCGGGGTAGTGCTGAGTTAAATGCCAGTTCTGTAGGCATGGCAAAAGCTGCTTTAGAAGCTATCAACGGACTGGATTTGTTTGGCGTGCATGGTAGTCAAGCATCGGTAATTCATGTGCTACCAGATGAAATCGCCCGCGCCCGGATTACCTTAGAATCCTTATTACCGAGAGAATCTGGTTCCAAAGAAATTGATGCGGCGCTGTTGAGTATTATTAGTTATCCTGCCTTTGCAGTGGAAGATTTGGAGTTACGCGATCGCACTTTAAACGATATTATCAACAAACTTGCAGGTAAATACGGCTGCAAACGCTTTCTGCGTGATGGACACCAAACCGTTTTAGAAGATAGTCAGCGCTTACACTACGAACCGTGGGAACTCAAGCAATTTGAGCATATTGAATGCGAATGGCCGTTATTTTTCACTTATTTAGTTCTAGATGGATTATTTCGCGGCGAACAAGAACAAGTTAAAAAATACCAAAACCTTTTAGAATCATTACTTATAGAACAAAATGGTTTGCGTTTATTGCCAGAACTTTATTATGTTCCCGCAGAAAACATAAAGGCAGAAAAATTAGCACCTCAAACACAACCACGTTTGCCCAATGAAAATATTCCCTTAGTGTGGGCGCAGAGTTTATATTTTCTCGGTGAAATGTTGAGTGAAGGGTTATTAGCGGTTGGTGATATCGACCCTTTAGGAAGACATTTGTGTGTGGGTAAACAGCGCGAGGCATTGGTACAAATTGCCTTGTTAGCAGAAGATGAAGATTTACAAACGAAACTAGAAGTTCACGGAATTGAAGCGCAAACACCCGCCCAAGTAGAACCGATTCAAGTGAGAAAAGCTGGAGAATTTTCAGCTATTTATACCCAAATTGGACGTAACAATAAACTTGGTTTAACTGGGCGGCCAGTGCGGCGGCTGCGGAGTTTGACAACATCTAGAATCTTTCGGATTAGCGGTGAAACAATTGTATTTTTGCCTTCATTTTCAGACTCTCAACAGTTTTACTTAACCCTTGATTACCATTTTCTGCTGGATCAAATTAGAAGCGAACTAGCTTACATTCAAAAATATTGGAGCGATTTAGGTCGTCCTACCTTAACTTTAATGTTGACGCACACCATGTTAGAAGCTGGTTCGGAAGCATTACTAGAACTGATGCAAGAACTGAAAGATGGTGTTTGTAACGGTGTGCGGGTGAAATTAGGGCGGCTAAATCAGCTAATGCTAACAGCTGGAATCCAAAGAATTGATTTTCTTCCCAATGCAGAATTTTCGCGATCGCCAGTAAAAAATGCTAGCCCACGTTGCTATTATCTAGCTTATCATCCTGAGAAAAACTGGCGCTTAGGACATACCCAAGAATTTCAAATGGAGTATGAAACTAACTTCGGATTATTACTTTCTTATTTGCGTTCATCAGAAAATATCTACGAGCAAATTGAGTTATTGCAAACTTTAACTCGATTGCAAGGAATGAAATTTGATACAGGGTATGGAGGCCCAGGATATCCCGTCACCGTAGCCGATTTACTAGATGAAGTTTACACCAAAGCTGGAGATTTAGGCATTTGGGCAGTAGTGCGTCGGGCTGCGGGGTTACGGCAAATGGTTGATATCAGCCTATCAGATGCAGTAACGAGTATTTTGGTGCGAGGTAAGCAAATTGCTGTGGGTAAAGCTTACAGTGAAGCGTCCTTGATTAGCGTACCCATGTCCCACGATGAAATTGCCGATAAAATTAATCATTTTTGTCGTGAGGATATCCGCGATCGCGTCCTAACACAAGAGATTTTAATCTATCTTGGTATCTTAATTCGCTCAGAACCCGGACTATTCCAGGGACTATTAACGCTGAGAGTCGGCTATCTGATCTTATTGATCACCAGCGAACTAGCGCGGGAATTGCATGTCACTCAAGATGAAGGTTACGATCACTTAATGCAACTTTCACCCTTTGAAGTTAAAGTGCGCTTGCGTCAGGTATTAACTGGATATACTGGCATGAGTAACCTGTTGCGCCAGCAAGAATCACTGCACGTCAAACAAAAAGAAAGTGATATTGCTTGGGTGGTGCTACCAGGAATCGCCGAAGGGATAGAAGTTCCGCCGGGCGGTTGGCGACGGTTTCGCCAAGCCGAGGGTGCGACGGGGCGCGTACCAAAAGAATTTTTTAAGCAAGTTTGGCTATTAATGCAACATTGCAAGGGTCTAGTTATTGGAGATAAATTAGAGCGCCGCAATCGTTTAGATAGTGAGATAATGTTGTCGGAGATGACAGCCGGGGAAAGAAATTTTGCTCTGTTAGTTGAGCATTTGCTGAATAAAATCGAAGCTCCAGAATATCGCCAAGTTAATATTGAAGCATTAATCGAATTAGCTGCGATCGCAGCCAATAATCCTAAGCTGCAAATTGAAGAATATATCGTGTTGGATGTATTAATTGGCCATGCAGTGCGATTGGCGTGGCTGGAAAACCATACTCATCGCAGCGATCGGTATGATGAGGATAAGGCGAGTGCGTGGCGATCGTTTTACAATACCTCTCCTAGAGATTGTGCTAGTTATATTTTGAAGGCATTCAGGTTCTTGACGGAATTTGTGAAGGATTTTTAAACGCAGAGGAACGCAGAGGGAACGCATAGGCGCTAAAAATAAAGAAGATATACTGAAAAACGAGTTCTTAAGATTGGGAGTAACTCATGTTTCTATAGGAAAGAACGCACAATGGAAAACACATCTTAATTTAGGTAAGCGAACCAACCAAAGTTTTACTCAAATACCCCACGCGAGATTTATCGAAATGCTGACCCGGAAACTAGAACGAGTTGGCATTACCGTTGTAGTAAACGAAGAAAGCTATACGAGCCGCGCTTCGTTTATTGATTGGGACAATATCCCAACTTATAACACCAACAATAAAATAAATCACACCTTTTCAGGAAGGCGCATCAAAAGAGCGTGGTATGTAAGTAAAAATGGTTTTAAAATTCATGCCGACGTAAATGGAGCATTTAACATCGGCAGAAAAAGTAATCCTGAAGGGTTCGACACTCTCTTGTCTATTCTAAGGGATAGGGGATGTCTGGTAGTACATCCAAGGCGGATAACTCCACTATTTAAGCGTGTCCATGCTAAAAGTAAGGTTGCTTAAATCTAGGTTACATACGTCTGACTATATTTGACTATGTGATTTGGAACTATTAAACGCATAGCGAACAACCTCTAACTTCCCCTCCGCGTTCCTACCCTGCGGGAAGGCGAAGCGCCTATGCGTTGAAAAAAATATCCCCCACCTCAGATTCCAAAAGCAGGGGTTTTGTTAAATTTACTTAACAGAAACAGAATCAACATCAATAGTGCTTCCAGTAGAGGTAGAACCCTCACTGGTATTAGATGCTTCAGTACCCACCTCACCCTTACGAGCTTTCCAGCCCTCAATTACTAGCCCAGACACCTCAGAAACTAGCAGAGTCAAAAGGAAAACATCATCAATCTGTCCCACAACGGGTACAAAATCTGGAAGAATATCAAATGGGCTGACCAAATAAGCCAAGGTTCCTAAAATTACCCACCAACGGTACTTGGGGTTACGAAGCAAATTGCGATACCAGCTGTAAAGTGATTCGATTGAAAATTTCATATTTTGAACCTCCAGTTATCTTTAATTTTGACAAATTATCCTATAAATTGCCGGTGGGAATAACCGCCCTAGTTAGTCTGGAAGACGCTACTCGTAATGACATACGTTTTGAAGCAGATGTTGAACTTTTTGCTTAATTTATGGTCAAAGTCACACTACCCCAACTGTACTTACAAAGTTTGCTGTAACTGAGAACTCTGAAATTCAGGTATCGGCCATTATTAGAAGGTGGTAGCTTAACTGAACTTTTCTCTGAGCGTTAAATGAACTATTCTCTGAGCCAAAACTGAGGTTTGAACTTATATTTGCTTTAATGGTAAACCCTTAATTGTAGCTCAACAGAGAGATATTAATTTAAAACAAAGAAGGAGATCAAGTTATGCTAAGTGTTATAAAAAATATTGCTGTCACTTCTTGTACACTACTGACTCTTGGAATACATAACCCAGCAATTGCGTTGGTTGATCAAGCCGTGTTTTCGAGTGGATTAGTATCTATTAATACTAAAAAATTGACACCCAAACAGTCTAATTTAGTTGCAGATAACACTACTTATTGGAGTCCGCAGGGGGATTGTAAAATTTTAATGCCAGGTATAGTCACAGACAGTACAGAGGAACAATTGACATCTGTAAGCGCTACTAGCCGTACAATATATACTATTATACATAAAGAATTTCCAGAAGCTTCCAGGATACCTATTCCACAGGTTCGGCAAGTGTTGCAAAGTGCAATGCGGGAAACTATTGGTCGTACTGGCAAGGTTATTAGAACTACCAATCTTGTAATTGATGGGCATCCTGGTTTGGAGCTACTGATGGAACACTCGGATGAAAGTCTGGGACAATATCGTGCATTTGTGGTTAATCAGCATCTTTATTTTATGGGAGCTATTACACCAAATGAGTTAACCACAGAATCAGTTAATTTTTTTGATTCTTTTCGGGTTTATCCTGAGCGGATTCGTTACTCAAGCTTCTGAATTTAGTAAAAGGGACTCAATACTTGGGATTGGGGACTGGTGTAAAACCCTTAAAATTATGGTGGTTGCTCATTACCCACCACCAAATTTTAAAAAATTTTTCCCAGTACCCAGTACCCAGTACCCAGTATTCCGTAGGCGTTCCTCCCCCACCAACTTTTATGTATGGTGGGGGACTCCGACGCTCGAAGACTCGCTAACGCTGCGCTATCGCCGCGACGTGTTAATGTCAAGGATATTACCTATTACAAAAAATAGTAATTCCAGGTTTAAAAAAAATAATTATTGTCAGGAGAAAAATATGTTTAGTTTTTTCAGAGCTACTCTGAGCTTAGTTCCTGCTGTCTTGATTTTGGTGCTAACTACCTTCGCCAGGGTTCAGGCTGAAGATTCACTAGAAGTTTTAACAACTGAAAAAAGCACTGATTCCCTTGATAAAGTTAGTCAATCTACTCAACTGAATTCTCCACCAGTCACTTCAGTTACCCAGCTTTCTGATGTGCAACCGACAGACTGGGCATTTCAAGCGTTGCAGTCTCTAGTTGAGCGTTATGGCTGTATTGCTGGATACCCTGATGGTAGTTTCAAAGGCGATCGCGCCATGACTCGCTTTGAGTTTGCTACTGCATTAAACGCCTGCTTAGACAAAGTTAACCAAAGAATTGATGCTGATATTACACAGATGGTTAACAAAGAAGATTTGGCGACTTTGCAAAAGCTACAAGAGGAATTTGCAACAGAACTTGCTACCTTACGGGGTAGAGTTGATGTTTTGGAAGCACGTACCGAACAGCTAGAGCAACAACAGTTTTCTACCACCACAAAACTTAATGCTCAAGTGATATTTGCTGCCACAGATGCTTTTGGAGATGCTAGCCGTAGTGGAAATGGGGATGATAGCAACCTCACATTTTCTAGTCGGGCGCGTATCAACTTTGATACCAGCTTTTCTGGAAAAGATCGGCTGCGTGTACGACTTCAGGCGAGTAATGTGGTAAACCCAACTGCACCCGGAAATGAAGCTCGTTTAAGCTTCCAATCTGGTAGTGATACAAATGATGTTTTCCTCAGTAAGCTGGAATATCGTTTTCCCATAGGCGATAAAGTAAGTTTTCTGTTGGGTACAGGTTTTAATACTTACTTCGATGATGCGGATGTGATTAATCCTCTACAAAGCGATGCGGATGCTACGATTTCTCGCTTCGGTCGATACAGTTCGATTTTTCGTTTGGGTGGAGATACGGGTGTAGGTGTGACTTTTAAGCCGAATGGCAATTTAAAAGCAGAGATGTTTTATTTAGCAGGTAATACCAACGACCCTGATAGGGGCTTGTTTAATGATAAATATGGTGCATTGGCACAGATTGTATTCTATCCAAATGAAAAAGATACAAATACCAAAATTGCCTTCACTTACGTCAATGCTTACAACGACAACGGTTTAGGACATAATACTGGCAGTTTAGCCTCCAACTTGTTAGCCTCCAACTTGGGCGGCCCAAAAGTTTCTTCTAATTCCTATGGTATTGAAACGAATGTAGCAGTTAGTGATGGCTTTCAACTTGGTGGATGGATAGCTTACACCAATGCACGAGCGTTGAGTGGCGAAGTCAAAGGTGATGCTGATATCTGGAGTTGGGCTGTCACTCTAGCCTTGCCTGATTTGGGCAAAAAGGGTAATTTGGGAGGGATTATCGTTGGGATGCAGCCTAAATTGACTGGTTCTTCAGCAGAGTTATCAGGCTTACCTCGTCGTGACCCAGATACGGGATTTCACATTGAAGGGTTTTATCGGTATCAAATCAACGACAATATCAGTATTACTCCTGGTTTAATTTGGCTGACAGCACCAAATCACAACGAGCAGAATGGGGACATTTTTGTGGGAGTAATTAGAACTACGTTCAAGATATAAACAACATTGTGTCATAACCTTGACTTTCTTAAAAAAGCCGAGGTTGTGAAATCATCAATTTTTCTATATGAAAAAATTATAATTTTTGCAAAAAAACATTAGTTGCAGTATGTTACAAGAATCATGACTGTACTAAAATTATTACGTAAGCAATATTGCTGAAGAGGTGAGCGTAACTTTAATCTAATTCCTAATGCGTAATTCGTAATAGCCTACGGCAAAGCTTTTGCATAGGTAATTTTTAGGTTTAATATTCCCGACTTTTCCAAGAAGTCGGGAATATTAAACTATTAATTATTACAAATAAAACAAGCTATTGTTATTTGTTATCCAGCATTTAATTAAACTAATTTTGGAAATTAATAAATGTTAGAACTAATGGAAGTTTACTGCACTCGTCCCGGTTGCAAAAACCCTGTAAATACTATTTCAACAGAAAATATAAATTCAAAGAATGCAAAAAAAGAAATATGTTGCTCTACTTGTAATATGCCATTGATTTTGCAGGAGCATTTTGTAGCTCTAAGTTATTTAGGAAGCGGCGGATTTGGTAAAACTTATAAAGCAAAGGATCTGGACTTTTTCTACACAAACCGTGTAATTAAACAGTTGCACCCCATAAGTAATCCTGGACAAATACTAACTTCAGAAGACCTCACACAGAGAGAAGAAATGTTTAAAAAAGAAGCAATCACTTTGGAAAATCTGCGTCACGCACGAATTCCCAGACTTTTTGGTTTTTTTACTAAGGATGTTGAGGCAACAACAGGCTATGTGCAGAGGTTTTTTTACTTGGTGCAGGATTATATCGAAGGAGAAAATTTAGATAATGAACTAAATGCTCGGCTAAGTCTTCCAGAGCCGAGAACCTTTTCAGAGAATGAAGTTATAAACATTCTAAAGGAAATTCTAAACATACTTAAGTATATCCATAATCCTGACGATACTAACGGAGTTATATATATCCATAGAGATATTAAGCCTGCTAATATCATGCGCTGTAGTAAAAATAATAGGCTATATCTAATAGATTTTGGTGCAGTTAAACAGATATTGCAAGGATTAGAGCTTGAGACAACATCTATAGTGTTAGATCCGCGTTTTGCACCACCTGAGCAATTTCGTAATCAGCAATTATCTCCTGCATCAGATTTATACGCCACAGCCACAACTTGTCTATGTTTGCTAACAGGAAATAGAAATCCTAATCAACTTCTTGAGGAGTCATGTTTGAAAGAGATTGTGACAGTGAGTGATCAGCATTTTGCAAAAGCTTTAGACCTGATGCTCAAACACAGATCAAAAGATCGTCCTCAGTCTGCTCAAGAGGTTCTTAAGATTCTGTCTGGTGAACCTGATCCAGATTCGGGTTCTACTCAAATACCTGATTCCGGCTCGCCTCCTCAACCAAGAATGTTGAGAAGATTTATTGATTGGGTGAGGCAACTTCCTAGACGCTGGCGTTCGATAATAAGTTTAGGCTTTTCATTTTCATTAGGAATAGCGATCGCAGTTGCTTTCTATTTTATATTTATTTATAAGCTACCAGTTACACCACCACCTTATGCAAACTATTTTAGCAGAGGGGAAGAATCTTTAATTCCTCCACTAAACTCTACTAAACCAAGTTGCAAAGAAGCTGACAATTTTAAACAAGAAGGAATAAATGCTTTTAAAAAGGCTAGTTTATCTTCTAATAAAGACGATTTCAGAGATGCTGAGAAATTTTTCACACAATCCATAAATAAAACACAATCCATAAATCAATCTAACCCAAATTATTGTAGAGTTGACCCTGAAACATTTATTTACCAATACAACTCTAAGGTTGCTCAAACTGCATCAGCGCGTAATGGCAGTCTGCCAACAATTGCAGTTGTTATTCCAAGTGAGTCCAACCTTGATATTGCACTAGAAATACTGCGTGGTGTAGCCCAAGTTTTAAAAGAACAAAACACAAATACACCATTATTTCAAATACTACTTGTGAATAATAATAATAACAAAATACAAGACAGCGAAAAGGTGGTTAACTATATCTCTAATAATAATATTCCAGAAGAATTTGATGATTTTAAGAATAGTCAAATATTAGGCGTTCTTGGTCGCTATACAAGCAGGTATATTTGGCAATTCGGAAATATTTATGGTGAAAAAAAACTTGTTACGATAGCAACCACAAGTACCGCAAATAGGGTATTGATTCCCGGTTCAAATAAACCAAATTTGAATGATTACGTTTTTCGTACAGCCTCTAATGACTCAATTGCTGCACAAGATTTGGCTAATTATATGATGATACAGAATAAAGTATTAATTGCCTATCGCAAAGGTGATCCTTATGATCCTTATAGTGACTCTTTGAAGAAAATGTTTAGAAGCTATCTGCTCAACATCAAAAAAATACGTAGTGGAAATATTCAAGAGTGTGATTTAGCAACAGATACCCCACAAACTTGCATCGATATGGCGCAGAACGAGCCAGTAAATGTGTTGATGTTAGTCCCTGATCCTAACAGGTTACAAGAAGCAATAGATATTGTTAACTTGGCAAATGGAAATTTTCAAATTCTAGCAGGAGATGTTCTATATGGAAACCAAACATCTGCTAACAAAATGGTGGTTGCTGTACCTTTTCATGCGGATAATGCTAACGACAATTTCAAGAGTCAAACCAAAAAACTTTGGGGAATAAAAAAAGTTAGTTGGAGAACAATGACTTCGTATGACGCAATGCAAGCATTTGTTAAAGCTTTAACTGACCTTCCTGGAAATGCTAATCCAACTCGTCAAAATATATACGATAATTTGAGTGATCCTAGCTTTTCTGCTCCAGGCGCTACTACAGAGGTAAGATTTGATCAGGATCACGATCGCAAAGCAGTCACAGGTGTTGGCGTTTTAGTACAACTTAATAAAAGTAATCCTAACAGGGATGAATATGGTTTTACTCTTCTGGAAACACCACAACGAAATAATTCCTAAAAAGACGTACAAACTGGTTGCGTAACAATGTAACTTTTTCGCAAAAACTTAAAATTTATGCCTAAACGCTTTACTCTCAAAGCCTCTCAACAGGGAAAAAAACTCATCAAGGAAGCCTGGAAGAGGCTAAGTATGATACATGGAAGGAGTCCTTCAGATATGAATGAAATAGTTCTTAGAGAAACAAGTAGGATTTTACAACCAGATAAAAACTGGGATAATGTTTCAGAAGACCATTATGCTGTAGCATCAGCTACTTTGAAACGCTTTCGGGAAGCAAAGGTGCGTATTACTGCTTCTACTTTTAATACTTTTTGTCAAGTGTTGGACTTGAACTGGGAAGATGTAGCAGAAAATGAAGCAGATGCTAATAGAGATTTGAGCGAAGCCCCTCCTCCTATTAATTTTTATGGTCGTACCCAAGAGTTAGCTGAACTTCAGCAATGGCTTCTCCAAAAAGATTGTCGGTTAGTCCTTGTTCACGGGATGGGGGGAATTGGAAAAAGCGCCTTAGTTCGCCATTTAGTAGATAAAATTGCTGACAAATATAATCGTATAATTTGGCTTTCTCTAGAATCAGCACCACCATTTAAAAAGATATTGAACAGACTGGTGCAATTTTTATCTAAAGGTGAACAAGAAGAAGGCGATATTTCCCAAATTATGCAGTATTTACATAATCAAAAATCTTTAATAGTGCTGGATGCTTGGGAGGAAATTATGGACAATCATAGCGATGATTATACAAAGTATAATGTATTTTTAGACAGAGTTGCTAAAGAATCCCACAAAAGCTCTTTATTATTACTTAGTAGAAGAAAACCTGACAATATTGCAATATTAGAAGGAAAATTTGTTTGCTCTAAAAAACCGTTAGCTCTCACCAAAAAAGATGTAAAAGAATTTTTAAGTGCAGAAGGTCTGTTTGGCACAGATATTGAATTAGAGAAATTTAGTGAGCGTTATAACAATCCGTGGATACTTAAGAGAATTATACAAAGTATTAGTAATGTCTTTAATGGTGATATATCACCTTTTATAAATAATGGTGAAGTTACAACTGTTATTGATGAATTAACCACTGGTTTTTTAAATCAGCAATTTAAAAGACTTTCACAAGCAGAAATAAATCTGATCTATTGGGTAGGTATCAGACGCAATACAGCCTTGTGGAATCAGTTAGTACAAGATAGTAAGCAATTTATAACTTATCAGCAGTTATTTGAGACTGTAAATAATTTAATTGAAAGGCATTGTTTAATATCTAAAAATACAGAAGAAATTTCATTAATTTATATATTAGAGCCAGTTATTTTAAAATATAGTAATGAGCGATTTATTGCAGAAAATTACGCACAAATTAACCAAATATTTATAAATGGGATCATTAATGGTTGTGAACTGTTTATTACTCATGGTTTCATTACAGGATACCCAAAAGATGAAGAACTTAATCAGGAACAAATGAGGCGGATTGTTAAACCTATTGAAAAAATGCTATCGGCTAACTTTCGTAGTCAGCAGCAACTTGAAAATCAACTTAAAAAAGTTTTGTCACTATTGGAAGAGAAAGGATTATCTCAAGGATATGCCTCCCAAAATATTTCACATTTGATCTCGGCTGGCAAACAAATCTAGCTAAGTATCCACCCGTGTCAATACTGTTCGGTTAAGCCTAAAAAATAACTCCAATGTAGGTTGGGTTGAGGAACGAAACCCAACATTTTCAGAGGTTTGTTGGGTAACACTTAAGTTCAACCCAACCTACAAATTTTCAAAACCTACGCAGTATTGCCACCCGTGTATACTTCGTCCCAGAATCTATTGGTTGGCAGTCGCTCCCACCGCAAGCATTGAGCTTTGGAGCTATTCAGTTTCGGGTAATTGCTCAAACTTTGCTTCCTTCAAACAACTACAACATATTCTGGTGAATGCGATCCATGCCTTATACCAATTCACGAAAATCCTGATACATATAGATTTCTCGTAGGGGCATGGCAATGCCCATTGGTGTCAACTTAAGCTCAAACCTATGTCCCACAACCGTTCTACCCCACCCCTCAATCCCCTCCCCAAAGCATCGGGGAGGGGAGGTTTTGCGTCAGCAAAGCCGGGGTGGGGTAATGCGGATCGTGATGGTAAGTGAATGAACTCAATATCACGTCTTGACAAGGGTTTCACGTTAAGTTGACACCTATGGGCAATGCCATGCCCTTACCAGCTGTACGTTCGCTCATTTTTGATATACAAGATTTAAATTTTGCCTTACAGTGCGTGTAATTCAGGCGATTCAATGGATTCAGGCATTTTTGTCTTGCATAGAGCTTTTGCCATTTTATGATTTATCCTATCCCTGTGCCTTTAAAACAGTGAACAGTGAACAGTGAACAGTCAGTCAGGCGTATGGTTGGGGATAAAAAGCGCAACCAACGCCTGACACCTTCTTTGTGGGGGACTTAAACCCAAGGAATGAAACTAACAACTGATAATTGATAACTGTTAAAAGTAGTCGTTTTCCTTTTGCATTAAGCCTTTAATTCCGCTTCGACTTTCAAAATAAGCGAACGCACAGTACCAGCGTATTTGTATCATTAATTAAAGTGAAATGGTATTAGACGAAGTAAACGCCAATCGCACCCATCAGGAGATCGAAGCAAATCCTAGCCAGATTAGCATCCGCACCTCAATGAGCAATTCGCAGTCCGTGGAAATTGCGTTGGCGTACCCCTACGGGGATCTTGCTATGCGTAGCGTCTCCAAGAGTTGGCATCGCTGATAATGGAGGGAGAGTGCCAAAACAGGTTAAAAACCCCATCTTCAATCGTTTCTTCACTACCAAAGCTGTAGGCAAAGGAACAGGTTTGGGCATGGCAATCAGCTACCAAATTAGCACCGAAAAACATGGTGGGAAATTGGAATGCTTTTCTACACTTGGTAAAGGAAGTGAGTTTATCATTCAATTGCCTACCCAGCAGCAAGTTTGTCCAGTAGTCTAAGTCAAATACCCCATACTTGCACTGTCTTTTTAGGTTTTCGGTAAATTTATATTTTGGAAGTCCCTCATTTTGCATTAATCTCTAGAATTAAAATGCCTTAGCACATTTGCTTTAGTCATGGAGGGAGGAAACTTAAACAGTGGATATTTTAGATTTATTTTATAAGGGCGGGCCAGCGATGTGGCCTTTGCTAGTTCTCTCGATTCTGTCTTTGAGTGTGATTTTTGAGCGTTTGTGGTTTTGGTTGCGAATTTTGACTCAGGAAAAGCAAATAGTTGATCGCATCCTGGATGCTGCCCAGGATAATTGGCAAGTAGCTGCTGACATTGCAAGACAAGCAAGCCATCAGCCTGTCGGGCGTTTTCTCTATGCTCCTCTACGTTTTCCAAAAACTGATGCGGAAACCTTTCGACTAGCACTTGAGTCCACAGCCGAAGATGAATTGGCTGGAATGCGGCGGGGCGAAAAACTTTTAGAAGCCGTAATTGCCCTCGCGCCCCTGCTGGGATTGTTAGGTACAGTTTTAGGTTTAATCCAGTCCCTGCGCTCAATTCGGATTGGCGATTTAGGAACTGAATCTACCGCCGGGGTGACTACTGGTATTGGTGAATCCTTAATTAGTACGGCAGCAGGGCTAATAGTTGCCATTATTAGTTTGGTATTTTACCGCCTATTTCAAAGTTTTGTAGTCAATCAAGTCAAAGTTTTTCGGAAGGCAGGGAATGAGATGGAATTGCTTTACCGCCAGTCCCCCCCTGATTTTAGTAATAGTACATCAGCAATTGTGCGAGAAAATTTCACTCCACCCCGCAAGCCAGGAAAGACTAGGTTGCCTGAACCTCCTGAACCCCCGCATTCACCTAATTAGTCAATAATTCAACCCCCGAACTAGGCATTTAAATTGAGAAAATGAAAGTTAATCTACATACCCCAATTGAAGAAGTCCAAATTCAAATCATCCCTTTAATAGATGTTGTTTTTTGTATTCTGACGTTTTTTTTATTAGCGGCATTACAATTTACGCGCCAACAGGCAATAAATGTTGATTTGCCCAAAGCCAGCGCCAGTTCAGTATCTGGAATAACATCACAGAGTGGAAGTCTGATTGTAACTATCGATGCCGTTGGCAATACTTACATAGAAAAACAGCCTGTACAACGCGATGATTTGGGAGCGAGGTTAAAACAGTATCTCCAAGCAAACCCTAGTGCCGTTGTGGTGCTAAATGCTTCGCGGACAGCAACTTATAATGATGTAATTGAGACATTGGATTTGCTACGGCAAGTAGGAGGCGATCGCGTTTCTTTGGGAATTATTCCTGGCCCATCTCAACCACCTACAAACTCACTTAACCAGCCTAATATCCCCTCTTTCCCAATCAATCCTGGTGCAGCACCAATACCCACAACCGCACCAGTCCCAGGCATCAATCCCGAAGGGAATCTTACCCCTAAATTTCCCTCAGCACCTAATTCTGTACCCCTTCCTGGCATAACTCAGCCTCCAACTGGACAAGGCATCAGCCCTATCAATCCTGGTATTTCCAACCCACCAGCATCTCAAGCGCCTGTAGCACCTAAACAAACCCAACCTAATCCCAAAAGATGAGATAGGGGTATGGGGAAGAGGCAGAGAGGCAGTTCTTGCTGGGAGCAGAGGGGAAAGAGGTAATTTTTTATTCTCCCCCTGCTTCCCCTGCCTCCCCTGCCTCCCCTACTCCCCACTCCCCACTCCCCACTCCCCAATCCTAAAGATATCTGAAATAAAATTTCGTTAGAGAAAAATTTCCTGCTAATTTATAGATAATTGGTTGAGCTTTAAAGATTTTTTCACCGAGAAACTGAAGTAATTTATCACCAATTGCCATTCACGTTTCAGGGGTTGTGGCATGAATATCGTTACGCTTTTAATTGTTTGGTTAGTAACAGCTATTAGCCTGTTGATAATTAGTAAATTACCTTTAGGAGTTGAAATTGATACTCCTGGTAAAGCCTTCCTTTGTGCCGCAGTGCTTGGTATCGTGACGGCAATAGTCAGACCGATTTTAAGCCTCGTTTTTGCAGTACCAAATTTACTCACATTGGACTTGCTATCCAGCATTTTCACATTTATGATTGCCGTGGTTTGTTTTAGTATTGCTGCTTGGTTAGTAGAAGGCTTTCGCTTGCGTTACGGTATTTGGAGTGCCGTTATTGGGGCATTTGCGCTGACTATAATTAACAGCTTAATCTACAAATTATTGGGTGTCTAAAATCAAAAGTTAGGAGTACAGACGCGATTAATCGCGTCTGTACAGGAGTTAGTACAGACGCGATTAATCGCGTCTGTACAGGAGTTATTAACAACTCTTAACTTATAACTCATCACTCCTCACTTCCATCTCCTAACTATTCGTTGGAACTTGGGGGAGCAACGGGGGTAGTTGATTGTTGTTTACGTTGTTCGCGTTTTTTGCGATCGGCTGAGAGCATATCTGCCATCACTATTAGCGCTTGCGCCATCTTCTCTAGGTTAGAACGATATAGCTCCAAATCCTTGTTGAGTTTGTCATCAGAAAGGTGCAAGCCAGCAGCGATCGCTTTCAGCGCCTCCGTGAGTTGCTTTTCATCTTTGACTAATTCAGGATCTGACTGTTCTAATAACGAAAATACACCAATTGCGAACAAACGGTTGTATTTAAAGTTAGGATTGTTGGCGATCGCTTGCAGTTGTGCTTGCAAGTCACCATCTCGATCTAAAAAAGTAGTTTGGCCTAGCCACCCAATTAAATCTTTAACTGGCAAACCTTTAGCTACAGCTTGCAATCTTTCGGCATCCTGTCGATAGTGTTGCGGATCTTGTTCCATAGCCCGACATAGGGCGTTAAAAATTGATTCTTGATCCCGTTCTGGTTCATAGCCTTGCATGAAGCGGTCAAAAGTAGTGACGACGCCCAAGGCATAAATTGAATTGTAGCTAAAATCGATATTTACTGACAGCAGATGCATTTCCACCATCAATTCTTCTACTACCCGACGATAAATAGTGTTGATCGGACGGGTATGAAGATTGTAAAAAGTTCGTTTTGTATCAGAGACAGTACGGACGTTGTTCACAAAGAAAATGTTAAGGGCGACGTATCTTTATTTTCTCGCTTAAAGGCTACTTTGCCAAGTTGAGCTTTTGACTGGTGACGGTTTGATTTACAATGTAGACAAATCAGAAGTATTTTATAAGCTAGTAGCCACAGGGGATTAAGACCCTTTCCTTTAAAAAACTAGCCAAAAATATTTATTTTTAATGATTTGTTTATCGCATTTATGAACTTTTCGCCACAGTTAATTGCTTTGGGTGAGTATCTAGCTGGTGAATTTGATAATCAGGAACAAGCCATAGGAGAACCAATTTGGTATGTCCACCTCCGGCTGTGGCAAAGACCAATTAATCTGTTCACAGAAGATAGCATCACCCTGTTTGCCGAACAGGCTAGCCTTGTTAATCTAGATAAACCTTACCGCCAGCGAATTATGCGATTGCGTCATTGCTGCCCTGACGCATCTCTGGAAGTACAATACTACATGCCTCAAGATCCAGGTGCATTAATAGGCGCAGGCAATAACCCTGCTCTACTTAACACACTGACATCCGAACAATTAGATTTACTACCAGGTTGTATCCTAACAGTAACTCAGGAAACACTAGCTGGCGATCGCTATAAGTTTACCGCTACCTCACTACCAGAAACTCGTTGCAGCTTTGCTTATCTTGGCAATAGCATCAATGTTTCCTTGGGTTTTGAAGCTACTGCGGCAGAATTTCACAGCTACGACAAAGGAATTGATCCAGCAACTGGAAAAGCAACTTGGGGAGCGATTATGGGGCCTTATCGCTACACCAAGCGAAACCAGTATTAAATAAGATAAAGTTATAAGTCATGACTTATGAGTTATGAATCTTGAATTAACTTCTGTACAGACGCGATTAATCGCGTCTGTACTCCTAACTCTTTTTTAGCTAGCGATGCTACGAGGTACACCTTCTAAAGCTTCGTCTTCTGTTTCAAAGATTTCAAAGACAGTATCCATCATCGTCACTTCAAACACGAGTTTGGCTTCTGGATGTACATTGCAGATGCGGAAACTGCCCTTAACTTTATCAGCATCACGCATCCCAGCAACCAAAGATGTAAGACCCGAACTATCAATAAAATTTACCTGAGCCAGATTTACAACTACATGGCGGCTGAGTTTAGAAATACACTCCTGTAACTTCAGACGAAATTGCCAAGCAGTGGTAATATCTAGGCGACCTGCTGGCGTCAGGACAATAACGGTGTTTCCCTCTTGGGTTGTATAAGTTTTTTGGTCTATATGAATCACTAAAGCCCTCCCCGTAACATTCTTCTTAAGATTAACTATTTACAGAATTTTCTAATGCTGCCACTTGAGGTTAACAAGCTATAGCTAAAATTGTCACCTTTTTTTGCTAAGTGCTTAACTTTAGTAGTTTAACTCACCAAAATAATGGGGAGTGGGGAGTGGGGAGATAAGGGAAATGAGGAAGTCGGGGAAGATCGGGATTAATTATCATAACTCCTGTAGAGACGCGATTAATCGCGCCTCTACTCCTAACTCCTGTACAGACGCGATTAATCGCGTCTCTACTCCTAACTCAGCACTCAGCACTATTTGGGTGTCCAGTTGATCCAATCTTGAGGCTTAAGGAAAGTTTCATACAACTCGGCTTCGGGGGAATTGGGTTCCGGTTGATAGCCGTATTCCCAGCGCACTAAGGGCGGTAGGGACATGAGAATTGATTCGGTGCGTCCGTTGGTTTGTAGACCAAAAATGGTGCCTCGGTCATAAACCAAGTTAAATTCTACATACCGTCCTCGGCGGTAGAGTTGAAAATTCCGTTGGCGATCGCCATATTCTATCCCATGTCGCCGTTCTACAATTGGTACATAGGCTGGTAAAAATGCTCTACCACAGTCTTGCACAAAAGCAAATAAATCTTCCCAATTGCGGGTTGCTGGTGTTCCCACCTGGTTGCTATAAATAGCCGCTTCCCCATTGGGATTTGGCCCGCGATATAAAGCACCCTGACCATCTTGGTAATCAAAAAACAGACCACCTACGCCCCGTGTCTCATCACGATGCTTGAGGTAAAAATATTCATCGCACCACAGCTTAAACACAGAGTAATAGTCTGGGTGGTGTTTGTCACAAGCCTGTTTTAACGTTTTATGTAAATGTGCCGCATCTTCAGCAAAGGGGTAATAAGGTGTCAAGTCAAGACCACCACCAAACCACCACACTGGCCCTGCTTCAAAGTAGCGATAATTTAGATGAACTGTGGGCACGTAAGGATTGTGAGGATGTAATACCATTGAAGTGCCCGTGGCATAAAAGCCATGCCCTGCTGCTTCAGGACGTTGAGCTAAAATTGAGGCTGGCAAATGGGAACCCCAAACTTCAGAAAAATTTACACCAGCTTGTTCAAATATTGCACCTTCTCGCAGCACGCGCGATCGCCCTCCACCCCCTTCTGGGCGTTCCCAACTATCTTCATGAAACTTAGCCACACCATCTAGTTTTGCCAATGATTCGGTAATTTCGTCTTGCAGTTGTTTCATAAACTGACTGACTCTAGTCTGAGCGTCAGGTGCTGGCAAAGACTTGGATGATTCTGCTGCTACAGTTGGTGTTTGCGAGTTGGTCAACATAGATTCCCGAACCTAAAAAATTACAATTTCCAGAAAGCCACAAATTTCTTATCTTAAAATTTGGGGGAAACACGCGCCAACAATCAAGCTCTATTTGCCCAACCCGCTTTTTCTTACTGGTTAAGCATTTATACGATTGATGGGCATCACTAGAGTTATTTTCCCTCAAATGCGTATAGGCTTGTATATTGACTGAGTTTTTTTTGAAATTCTTAATTGGAACATTCTGGTATAAACACTAGATTTTAGTCGTAACCTGGAATTATCAAGGGTTAAACGGGCCTGCTCAAAACTTCTTTGCCATATTGCTTATGTTATCTGTTAGTGTCTGTACCGAATACAGGCTTGCTATGTTTAGGGCATTTCTGAGAAAGTTTTAATTTAGGCAGGACTTAGGCAAACAATAGTTGAAACCCTGATTTTCAGGTAGGGGCAATTCATGAATTGCCCCTGAGCGCGTATAGTTTTGCGTAAGTTCTATTAGGGTTTGAGCGTAGTTGCCCACAATACCAGAGTTACCAGAAAGTGTCTAGGAGGAGGATTAGGAAAATGCAAAGTTGGTTATCCAAATTCATCCACCGCAAACGTCGTCGGTTTTGCGCTTCTCTGGTGCGGACGTATCGAGAGATAAGTTCTGCTTCTGTAGATGAGCTGTGGCAAAAAGTCGCTGACTTAACAGATGTTTCCTGGCATCCACTACTTAAGAGTACTAACGTGCCCTACGGATTAGTACCCAAGCCAGGATTGATTTTTCATGCTGTAACACGCTTTTGGCCGATTCCCATCCGAATTTTTGTGGAGCGCGTCAATCACAGGGAGATGCTGAGTATCCGAGTGATGGCGATTCCTGGGATAGAGGAACGGGTGACTTATCAAGTAGAGTCAACGGTTTGTGGTACTTGTTTGTCTTATTCTGTAACACTACGGGGTTGGTTATCGCCCCTAATTTGGTCTTTATCCCGTCCTTATGCAGACCGCGTAGCACGGTCTTTAGTAGAGGCAGTAGAAAAGACGGCATTGCCAACGGTATCTGGTAAGAAAAAATCCCTTAATGACAGTTGTTTGGATTTTTAGTACTGGGGGCTGGGCACAAGGGGCAGGGGGGAAGGGGGAGAATAAAAAATTACCTCTTTTCCCCTCTGCTACAAGCTTTGTGCCCCTCTGCCTCTTCCCAATGCCCAATCCCCAATGCCCAAACAAAGTTAAGATTCTATTAGGTAAGCTAACCCCAGCCCTAAAGGGCGGGGCTTTGTAGTAGCCCTGAGCTATTGGTACTGAGATTACAGCACAAATAACCCGAACCTCCGGGCAAGCTTACAGATTGCCCCAATAAAGAAATCATTTTTGCACCATTCAAGTCAGCATCTCCATGCCAATCACAATTACCACACTTGAAACTTTTATCAGACCTCAAACCAATGTGCAAACATTGGTGGCACGTCTGACTTGTATAGACTGGTGGCACAGCAATTACTTTTACTCCTTCCTTAATTCCTTTGTACTCAAGGAAGGAGCGCAATTGATAAAAAGACCAAAAGTTAGAGCGTCTGCGCTCAACTTTATTTCTAGGCTGAAAGTTGGTACGTTCTCTAATCCCGGTCAAATTTTCAATCGCAACAATTGCTCTACTAGACAAAGCTTGTCGAATAATGCGGTAGCTGATTTGATGGTTTATCCATTGCTGAAATCTTCTCTCACGCCCCGACAGCTGTTGCAAAATCCGTCTCGCACGTCGGCGACTAGACCTTGTGCCTATGTTGGCTTTTTGTTGGAGAGAAGCTCTAGTTCTAGCGTATCTATCTCGAATATCAGTTATCTGTTTACCATCCCATTTATGAGGCACTGCGTTGCGGGGGTTCCCCCCGTTGTAGCAAGTGCCGTCCCCATTGCTGGTTACAGCGATATTCCTGCGCCCAAAATCAACACCAATAACGTTGGTGGGCTTAAGTGTTTGGGGAACCTCGTCTTTGATTTGTATATGAATGTAGTAGGAACCATCCCGATGTTTACACAACTGTGCCGATGTCGGCTTCTTACCTTTGAGTTTCCCCAATTGGTAATTACCGATATCCATTTTGATGTGTTCCCTGACACAGAGCAAGTTCAAGCTAACAGTCCAGTCTTTCTCTCTAAAAGCAAAAATTCTAGCGTCGTAGTCAGCGCTAGTTGGCTTAAAAGATTTGACTGGTTTACCCTGTTGTTTAGCTGTTTTACGGTTAGCCCCGACTCTGGCACAAGCACGGACTGCCAAGTTAGCACTCAATCCAAACAACAAACGCAAATCCTGATAAACCATATTTTGAATGGTTGTCTTGCTTATTATTTGGGGTTTAACTTGCTGATTGGCATAGTTGCAAGCATCCGCAAACGCCTTCAATGTTGCCTCTATTATGACAACCTGCTCCGGTGTAGGGTTAAGCCTGCAAACCAATGTCAGTACTTGTTCCATGATATCTATACATATCACATGTGAGGAATATTTTTTGACGGCGTTAGCGTAGCGTTAGCGAGTCTTCGAGCGTCATAAATTAGCCTACGCCTTGCTCCCATGCTTAAAAGCAGTTGCTCTCCACGGCGAGAGGTGCTTGGTGATAATACAATTTGCTAAGTTTTATTACGGGATTGACAGTGAAAATACTAAGCTGACCTTACTTAAGAAAGCATCCAGTTAATAGCTAAGATGTTCGCCACAAGTGTATTTATTCATTTTGAATTTTGAATTTTTATGTACGATGTCCTCGATTCTCGTTCTGTCTTAGAAGTGTTGCGACCAGTGGAAGACCCAGAACTCCGCAAAAGTCTGGTGGAACTGAATATGATTCGCAACGTAAAAATTGACGGTGGCAAGGTTAGTTTCACTTTGGTGTTGACCACTCCCGCCTGTCCTTTACGTGAATTTATAGTTGAAGATTGTAAGAAAGCGGTCAAAAAACTCTCAGGTGTTACAGATGTAAGTATAGAAGTGACGGCAGAAACACCGCAACAAAAAAGTTTACCTGACCGCACTGGTATTTCTGGGGTGAAAAATATCATTGCTGTTTCCAGTGGCAAAGGTGGCGTTGGTAAAAGCACGGTGGCGGTGAATGTAGCAGTGGCTCTAGCTCAAACTGGGGCGAAAGTCGGTTTGCTAGATGCTGATATTTACGGCCCTAATGACCCCACCATGCTGGGACTGGCTGATGCCCAAATTACTGTGCGTTCCAGTGAAACAGGTGACATCCTGGAACCTGCTTTTAATCACGGCGTCAAATTAGTTTCAATGGGCTTTTTGATTGACCGGGATCAGCCAGTAATTTGGCGGGGGCCTATGCTCAATGGTGTAATTCGCCAGTTTCTCTATCAAGTGCAATGGGGAGAACTGGACTATTTGATTGTAGATATGCCACCGGGAACCGGAGATGCTCAGTTAACTTTAACCCAAGCAGTGCCGATGGCAGGGGCAGTAATTGTCACCACACCGCAAACGGTAGCCCTGTTAGATTCTCGCAAGGGATTGCGGATGTTCCAGCAGATGAATGTCCCGGTATTGGGGATTGTGGAAAATATGAGCTATTTTATACCCCCCGATCAACCAGATAAGCAGTATGACATATTTGGTTCCGGTGGTGGCTCTAAAACAGCTACCGAATTGGGAGTGCCACTTTTGGGGTGCGTACCGCTAGAAATTTCCACACGAGTGGGCGGTGACAGTGGTGTGCCAATAGTTGTTGGTGATCCAGATTCAGCTTCAGCAAAAGCATTAACAGCGATCGCTCTTACCATTGCTGGTAAAGTATCAGTTGCTGCTTTGACATAATTAATTTTAATTTCTATCTGCTTCCTGGGCTATAGCTTGGGAATAGTAGGGACTGGAGATTGGGGACTTGTACTGAGCGAAGCCGAAGTAGTGGGGAGTGGGGAGTGGGGAGTGGGGAAAAAGCAGGGGAGAAGAATTTTCCCCTCAGCAAGAGCAGCCCCCCGCCCCTCTGCCTCTTTTAAATTCCCAACAATTAAAACTAAAGTCTAAACTTACACAATGTTATTAAAACGATCGCTCCCCAAAATTCGCTGGAAGTCTTGGGTTAAGCCCTGGCAGTATGTAGATTGGCTACTATTTTGTTTGCCACTTGTTGTCAGTATCTTTGGCGGCCTCATGATTCTCAGTACGGAACTGAAGCAGCCAGTAACTGACTGGTGGTGGCACTGGATGGTAGCGGGTATCGGCGTGCTTATAGCCCTGTTTTTAGCTCGCGTCCGTTATGAACTATTGATGCAGTGGCACTGGGTAACTTATGCACTAACGAACTTCAGCTTAATCGCCGTGATGATTGCTGGTACTAGCGCTAAAGGGGCACAGAGGTGGATTAGTATCGCCGGCTTTAACGTGCAACCCTCAGAATTTGCCAAAGTCGGCATGATCATCACCTTAGCAGCTTTGCTACACAGGCGTACTGCTTCTACCCTCGAAGGTGTTTTCCGCGTTCTGGCAATCACTGCTATACCTTGGGGATTAGTATTTTTGCAGCCAGATTTAGCAACATCACTGGTATTTGGTGCGATCGTCTTAGGAATGCTTTACTGGGCAAATGCTAACCCAGGCTGGTTAATTCTGATGATTTCTCCTGTGGTTGCCGCCATTTTGTTTAGTATATCTTGGCCTTTATCAGAGCCGATAGTTTTATTCAAAGAACTATCTTTTGGCCCATTAGGAATAGTTTGGTCATTTGCGATGGCTATTGTGGGCTGGCAAACTCTTCCCTGGCGTCGATTTGGTTTAGGTGCTATTAATGCGTGGACTCTTAATATACTGGGTGGCGAATTAGGAGTCTTCGCCTGGAACCATATTTTGAAAGAGTATCAAAAAGATCGGCTAACTGTATTCATGAACCCCGATCACGATCCACTCGGTGCTGGGTATCACTTAATCCAATCTCGCATTGCTATTGGTGCTGGTGAAATTTGGGGATGGGGTCTGTTTAAGGGGCCAATGACGCAACTGAATTTCGTGCCTGAACAGCATACAGACTTTATTTTTTCCGCAGTGGGGGAAGAATTCGGTTTTGTTGGTTGTTTGGTAGTGCTGTTTGCCTTCTGCTTAATTTGCTTCCGTCTACTGCATGTTGCCCAAACCGCCAAAGATAACTTTGGTTCCTTGTTGGCTATTGGCGTTTTGTCCATGATTGTGTTTCAGCTAATTGTCAACGTTGGCATGACAGTTGGTTTAGCGCCTGTGGCAGGCATTCCCCTACCTTGGATGAGTTACGGGCGTTCTGCTATGCTGACCAACTTCATTTCCTTGGGAATAGTAGAATCGGTAGCAAATTTTCGCCAAAGGCAGAAGTATTATTGATTCGTCATTAGTCATTAGTCATTAGTCATTAGTCATTAGTCATTAGTCATTAGTCATTTGTAAGAGCCAAGGGCAAATGACTAATAAGAAGTATTAAGCTATTAAAAGGAAACAAGCGAGGCTAAAAACATGATTCTGCCTGGAGCAACTGTTCGCGTCAAGAATCCCGCAGATACCTATTATCGCTACGAAGGACTCGTGCAACGGGTTAGTGATGGCAAAGTAGCCGTATTATTTGAAGGTGGTAACTGGGATAAATTAGTTACCTTTCGTCTGAGCGAATTGGAACTCGTAGAAACCACAGCCGGACGTAAAAAAGCCAAATAAAATTAGTCATTAGTCATTTGTTTTTGCCAAATGACTAATGACCAATGACTAATGACTAAATTACTATGCGCCTCCCCCTACCACAATTTGCAACTGGCGATCGCCATCCCAACCACATTGCGGAGGTGATTGAAACTACTAGTACCGAGTTTTTAGCTCAGTGTTTGGAACCACCAGATTTGAGCTTTCCCTCCATGCCACCTTTTGGTAGTTGGGTCTGTTCTGTAGATGAAGAATCGGGCAATCAAGTTTATGCTGTGGTATATTATGCCACCACAATGCCCATAGATTCCGTACACCGGGCTAGAGCTTTGGGGTTGTCTTTGCAAGACTTACGAGAAGAACAACCCCAAATATTTGCCATGCTCAGAACAGAATTTAGGGCTGCGATCGTAGGATTTGAGCAATCTTCCCAGAATCGAGGTTATAACCAAAGAATATATCAGTATCTACCACCCCGTCCCCCGCAAATTCATCAAGCTGTTTATCGGTGTGAACCAGAAGCAATCATTAAATTTACTGAAGAACTAGATTTTTTGCGGACACTCCTTTGTATTAATGGTGCGCCAGTAGAGTCTTTGGCCGCAGCTGCCATTCGAGATATATACCAGTTACGCAAAGCTGACCGAGAATGGCTAATTAAAGCTGGACGTAGCTTGAGTGTGCTACTTAAAGACGACTACGATCGCTTGCGGTTCATTTTAAGTCAAATCCATCCGTAGGTAGTTAGTTCTGAGACAATTGCCTAGTTAGTGTAAATTAATATATTGGATTTATTTGATTTTTGCTCAGGTGGCTTCTCTATCTATTTATATCGATTAAGCGATCGCCCCAAGGTAATCGCGTTTTACCATAGCCCCTTCAATTCCTACCTATGGAACTCATATCACAAGTTCTTGCTCTGGAGGCAACTTCCGAAGTTCTTGGCAAGGAACCAATTGTTCCCTTTGCTATTTTGCTGGTGGTTATCTTAGTTATACCCATCATGTTTGAGCGGCTAAGATTACCAGGATTAGTGGGTTTGGTTTTCTCAGGGGTAGTACTCGGGCCCTCAGGCTGGAATCTATTTCAGTCGGACTCACCGATGATTAACCTACTATCAGACATTGGGTTAATTTACTTGCTGTTTGTCGCAGGGCTAGAAGTTGATCTAGAACAGTTTCGCCGGCAAAAAAGTCGTGCCTTCGGGTTTGCTAGCTTAACTTTCACTGTACCCCTGGTGATGGGAACTTTAGTAGGGCTGATTTTAGGCTATGGCTGGAATACTTCAATATTAATTGGCTCTTTATTCGCTTCCTATACTCTTTTGGCATATCCCATAATCAGCCGTTTGGGAGTGGTCAACAACGAAGCTGTTACGGTCACCATTGGAGCTAAGATTTTTACAGATATTGGCGCAGTACTGATCTTAGCCCTTTGTGTAGCCGTCGCTGATATTGGAGCATTCAGCTTTGCTAAACTACTCACCTTGTCGGGTTGGTTAATTATTTACTCTGTAGCCGTTGTCACAGGTTTTGATTGGGCAGGTAAAGAATTTTTCAAACGGTCTGGAGACGACGAAGGAAACAAGTTTTTGTTTGTGTTGCTTTCTGTGTTTCTGGCGGCTGTGGGCGCTCAATTGATTGGGGTAGAGAAAATTGTTGGTGCCTTTTTAGCGGGTTTGGCGGTAAATGAAGCTGTAGGGGAAGGGCCAGTCAAACAAAAGGTGGTATTTATTGGCAGTGTGCTATTCATTCCGATTTTCTTTGTTGACCTTGGCTTAACAATCAATCTACCCGCCTTTGTGAACAACCTAGACACGCTCAAGTTAACGCTGTTGATGATAATCGGTTTGATTGTCAGTAAATTGATTGCAGCTTTTTTCATAAAACTGGTTTACCGCTATAAGTGGCAAGAAATGCTAACCATCTGGTCGCTATCACTTCCTCAGGTTGGTACAACGTTAGCAGCAACGTTAGTGGGATACGGGGCTGGGTTGCTGCCACTAGAAGTATTACACAGCGTTATTGTCTTAATGGTTGTCACATCAACCTTGGGGCCGTTGCTCACTAGTAGAATAGCTGTTGGTTTGAATTCCTCAACCGCCGAAGAGCTAACCCCCCCCCTACCTGACCAAAACGCACCAGGGACAGACAGTGCTTTTACTATAGTCGTACCTGTCTATAATCCTCACACCGAGCAGTATTTGATTGAAATGGCCGCGTTATTAGCGCGTCAATCTAAGGGAAAAATTATACCGCTTGCGATCGCTAATGCCACCGCTCAAATGGATGCACCGCAGTTAGAAGCGTCTCTACAACGGAGTGAGCAATTATTAACCAAAGCCACGGTACACAGTCGAGTATTGGGCGTAGGCGCAGAACCAATGCTGCGGATTGATGATGCCTTTGCTCAAGGAATTAGCAGAGCGGCTCGTGAACAAAAGGCTAATTTAATCGTTATGGGTTGGGGTAAACGGACTGGGTTGCGAGCGCGTTTATTTGGGAATGTGATTGATGGTGTGCTTTGGGCATCCCATTGTCCAGTAGCGGTAACACGTCTAGTAGAATCACCAAAAAAAATTCAGCGTATCTTAGTACCAGTAGAAAACTTAACAGCACCTACATTACAGCCTGTACAATTTGCCCAGATGCTGGCAGAGGCAAATCAGAGCCACATTACTGTACTGAATGTGTGCGATCGCCGCACTAGTTCTAGTAAAATTGCTTGGAGGCGATCGCATCTCTCCCTATTGGTATCTAAATTGGCTTTGACCAATGCCCCAGAAATTCAAATTATCGCTCATGAAAATGTTGCTCAAGCAATTTTGCAGGCAGCACGATTATATGATCTAGTAGTTTTACCTTTTATACGTAATCGTACCAGCCCTGGAGGGTTAGCCATTAGCGATGTCACAACTCAGTTAGCCAGACAACTTACCTGCTCCATTGTCATGCTTGGAGAACCGCAACGCACTCAAACCACTAATTTAGTTATGTCTAAGACGGTTACTAGCATTACCTCTGCTGTATGATATGAAGCATAGTTTAGTCCACTCATGTGGACTTAGGCTGCGTTGGTGTAGTCCGCATTTCGACTTAGCTCAGTGACCACCGGAGGCATGGCATTGACAACAATCTTTGCAACAAATTAATCGCCTATAAGGGCATACAGATGTACGCCTCTACACACGTATGTACTTGTAGCAGGAATTTCGTGAAATGATATGAGCCTATGTACTCAATACCGTTGGGATAAGCAGGGGAGACTCTTGAGGAAAGAGGGTTATTGTTGAGTAATTCTTCTCTTTCCCTGCCTCTCTTCTCCCCCTGCCCCCTGCCTTTCTTTGTAAATGCAACAACTTGGCTATTGCAAAAATATGGGTAATTGTAATGCCTTAAACTGGGGAAAGTGTCAACCTATTCCTGCATCCAATTGAAAACAGTAGTAGCCATAAAAACGCTTTATATTGTTGAAGATTTGATGAACTTTAGGTGGAAGACTGACAATTTTTGTTATTTTACTAGTTAAATTATTAAGGAAGCAAGTAAAAAATAATAAAACTATAACCGTAGAAAAATAGGTAAATTCAACGACACTTTTTGCTTAAACATTGTTCTTTTTTTCGTTTTGTATTTTTGTACTCAACCTGGGTAACCTAAAAGTAAGTGCAATAGCTACTGAAAATATTTGCAAGTAACTGGGAAATTATGAGAATTTTGGTGACGGGTGGTGCTGGGTTTATTGGTTCCCATCTCATCGACCGACTAATGAATGATGGGCATGAATTAATATGCTTGGATAATTTTTACACTGGTCACAAACGGAACATCCTTAAATGGTTAGGTCATCCGTACTTTGAACTGATCCGCCACGATATTACCGAACCAATTCGGTTAGAAGTGGATCAAATTTATCATTTAGCTTGTCCTGCTTCACCAGTACATTACCAGTACAACCCAGTTAAAACCGTTAAAACTAACGTGATGGGAACACTCAATATGTTGGGGCTGGCTAAACGGGTGAAAGCTAGGTTTTTCTTGGCTTCAACCAGTGAAGTATACGGTGATCCAGAAGTTCATCCCCAACCTGAGGAGTATCGGGGTAGCGTTAATCCCATTGGGATACGTTCATGCTACGACGAAGGTAAAAGAATTGCTGAGACTCTAGCATTTGATTACTATAGGCAAAATAAAGTTGATATTCGAGTTGTTCGGATATTTAACACCTACGGGCCGAGAATGTTAGAAAATGATGGCCGGGTGGTGAGCAACTTTATAGTTCAAGCCTTGCGGGGTAATCCTTTAACCGTTTACGGTGATGGTTCGCAAACTCGTAGTTTCTGCTATGTTTCCGATTTAGTCGAAGGATTCATCCGTTTAATGAATAGCGACTACATTGGCCCAGTAAATCTGGGTAATCCTGGTGAATATACAATTTTGCAATTGGCACAAGCTGTGCAAAATATGATTAACCCAGACGCACAGATTAAATTCGAGCCACTACCTTTGGACGATCCCCGGCGTCGCCAGCCTGATATAACAAAGGCAAAAACTTGGTTAAATTGGGAACCGACTATTCCTCTGCAAGAAGGGTTAAAACTAACAATAGAAGATTTTCGCGATCGCATTCAAAGCGATGAAAATAATTCAACCACCTAAGCAGCACCTAGCGTTACTCTAAATTTCATCCAGGCTCACCTATCGGTAGCTAGTACCGCAAGGCGAAGTCAAAAGTCAAAAGTTTTGTATATCAAGCTTTTTGCAAGTTTTAAAATGGTAGCTTGATTTACGCAGCGCTGTACTAGTATGCTTGGTGGCTGAGTTGACTGCCAGTGTTTAAGTCTCATCTTGATACTTCTTTTTAAAGACTAACCCCAAAAAAGTGAGGAGTTAAAAAATGCGTGTTTGCGTGATTGGTACTGGTTACGTTGGTTTAGTTACAGGTGCTTGCTTGGCTCATATTGGGCATGATGTAATTTGCGTAGACAATAACGAAGAAAAAGTTAAGTTAATGAAGTCTGGGCAGTCCCCGATTTTTGAGCCGGGACTCTCAGAAATTATGCAGTCTGCCATTCAAACAGAGAAAATTCATTTTACTAGCGATCTTGCTGCTGGAGTTTCCCACGGAGAAGTTCTGTTTATTGCTGTGGGAACGCCACCTTTACCCACTGGTGAAAGTGATACTCGTTATGTTGAAGCTGTAGCCCGTGGGATTGGGGAAAATCTCAATGGTGGTTATAAAGTCATAGTAAATAAATCTACAGTACCCATTGGCTCAGGTGACTGGGTGCGGATGCTTGTTCTAGATGGTGTTGCTGAACGGCAGAAAACATTAGTACCCGCAGGTGGGGTGCCGAGTGATGAGAAATTACCTGAGTTTGCAGCCGAGTTTGATGTAATCAGCAATCCAGAGTTTTTGCGCGAAGGTTCGGCAGTGTACGACACCTTCAACCCCGATCGCATTGTACTAGGAGGCAATAGTCAAAGAGCAGTAGCCTTAATGCGACAACTTTATGCCCCAATTGTAGAACGCAAGTACGCTGACGATCAATCTTTACCCCCTGTGCCAATTTTGGCAACAGACCTAAGTTCGGCGGAGATGATTAAATACGCCGCTAATGCTTTTTTAGCCACTAAGATTAGTTTTATTAACGAAGTTGCTAATATTTGTGATCGCGTCGGTGCTGATGTTACCCAAGTAGCCAAAGGTATCGGTCTAGACTCCCGTATTGGTAACAAATTTTTACAAGCTGGTATTGGTTGGGGTGGTTCTTGTTTTCCCAAAGATGTCTCCGCTCTGGTTCACACTGCTGATGATTATGGCTATGAAGCCCAATTACTCAAAGCTGCTGTCAGTGTCAACGAACGCCAGAGATTGATTGCTTTAGAAAAACTCCAAAAAGTTCTGAAAATTCTCAAAGGCAAAACAGTTGGACTACTCGGACTGACCTTCAAGCCCGATACCGACGACTTGCGCGACGCCCCAGCCCTCAACCTAATTGAGCAGCTAAATCGACTGGGAGCCAAAGTTAAAGCCTACGACCCCATTGTTTCCCAAACAGGTTTACGTCATGGGCTTTCTGGTGTGCTAGTAGAAACCGATGCCGAAAGACTAGCTGATGGCTGCGATGCCTTAGTACTCGTCACCGAATGGCAGCAATTCAGCACTCTCGACTATGTGAAGATGGCGAAATTAATGGCCCATCCCGTTATCATCGACGGTCGTAACTTCCTTGACCCCGAAGCAATGATACGGGCTGGATTCCAATATGTAGGGGTGGGACGATAGAGGTTTAGGAGTTAGGAGCGATAAATGATGCATAAGAATTGCTTACAACTTATAATCCATAACTCCCAACTCTCTTAAAAACCCAAATATTTACAATACCGCCTAAAACGATTTAGGCGGTATTTAATTTTGTTTTAGAGCTTCATGCAAAGACGCTAAAAAAACGTGAATTCGACTATTCATATACTGTCCGTCTATTTAGCCCTATCAAAAGACCGCTAAGAGATTTTACAAGATAAAACTGTCTGTTTGACAGGCGAGAGAAACTTCAATACGGTTCGGATAAGATCCCCCCGCCTGCGGCGACCCCCTTAAAAAGGGGGTAAAGATCAGAAAAAGCCTCCCAATTTATTGGGGGGTTGGGGGATCTTCGAGAGAAAACATGTTAACCGACCCGTATTGAGAGAAACTTGAACTAAAGTTCAAGGCAGGGAGAGGTTCATCGAACTCACGTTATAAAAACTTTACTTACCTTGGTTACGTGAAAATCTCATATCAAGCGCTATGTGGAATACGTTCAATTTCAGCATATCCACTGAAAATAAGTTTTTGACCTTCAGTTTCTAATCGGTTGAGCCGCATTTTCACTCCATCGAGGTCAAAACGATCCAAATCGACCATATTATCTAAAATTTCTACCAGCGCCACGCTCAAGGTTTGCGAGATTTCCCGTTGTGCTTCTGGCACTTGGTCAAGCTCAATTTTTGGATCTTTGAAGGAAACTCGCCGCCGCCTTTCAATGCCTAAAGTTAGGCTCATGTTCAGGGGAACGAGTTCGCCATTGTTTAAATCTGCTTTTGCTACAAGCTGTAAGCGATTTCCTGGCAATAGCTGTACCTGTACTTCCGTAAAGGAGACTGGTTCACCCCCAGATAATTCTGTCAGTGATGGTACGGTGAGGTTAAGCAGGCGCTTTTTCACCAGTTCCGCATTAAAGGCTTGGTTTATCCCTGCTTCTGATAAAATTACTTGAGCGATCGCTTGAGTGGGTTGCTTGAGACTGAGTTTGCCACTTAAAACCGAGCCGAAGTCAATGGCAACCGCATCGGTTTCAAAAGACATCTCCTCTACCGCGAAATCTCTCCGAATCACCAAGCCACGACCGCTCATTTTGAAGCTATCAATGCTGCCTTGCAACAGTTTGCTGGAGGGGTAGCAGCGCACAAAGACTTCTACTGACTCGCTCATGCTAAACAGGTGGCGAATCGTTTGGCTGGCGACCGTGTTGAGCATCCGCTCTCCCCAATCTGTGCCTTTAGGATCTTGTAAACCAGTAAGTCCGCCGAACATGTGGTTTTGGGTCTCTAGAAGTTCTTTGTACTTTTGTAACAAACTGTGAAGAATACAGCAAGCGATCCCGTGATTAATTGTGCTGATGGGTAGGCATAGAATGGCTGATGGTTACAAGGCCACTGTATCAGATGTTACTACTTACAACGGGAGTGGAGGACGTAAATGTAGGTCAAACACGTTTTGTTGAGGAATTTAAACGGGAAATGCAGCACAAGTATGGCATTTCTAGTGAGGAAAACTGAGTCAGATGTTGACATTAATATAGAATTTCTGCAAGGAAAGTTATGAATAACTTATTGGTGGGAATACTTTAACTAGGACATCAGACAGCTTATCACCACTGCTAATTATGACACAGCTAAATCTAACCTAGCTGATTACGTGAGAGCGGTTTGTGCTGAAGCTTTGATACCTACAGTTTCCTAATAACGTACTAAAACCATGAAAGCTACTCAAACCAAGTTTCTCAACTTTTTAGAAGGCAACAAGCAATTAATCATCCCCATCTATCAGCGTCCTTATAGTTGGACAATTACTCAATGCCAGCAGCTATGGAATGATATTCTGCGTGCTGCTAAGGACAATGAAATTTCAGGGCATTTCATTGGTTCATTAGTTTACATGGTAGATACTGTGTATCTAACAGCAGTAATACCTAAATTGTTAGTTATTGATGGTCAGCAACGTTTAACAACCCTTTCATTACTACTTTCTGTTTTAAGTAAAGCTATTAGAGCAAGTAATGAAGAAATTGATATTAGTTCTGAAGCCCTAGAGGATTTTTATCTTTTTAATAGACATGCAAAGGGTAGTGAACGATACAAATTACTTTTAAATAAGAAAGATAGAGAAACTCTAATTCGATTGCTAGAAGATACAGAAATACCTAACGATAAATCTCAGCAGCTTGTTGATAACTACCGATATTTTGAGAGTCAAATTCCTAAACTAGACATTGACCTTAATAGCCTGTATCGAGGTATATGCAAGTTAATGATTGTAGAAATTTCTTTGGAGCGCGATCGTGATGATCCACAATTAATATTTGAAAGTCTAAATTCCACAGGACTTGAGCTTTCGGAAGCAGACAAGATTCGGAACTATGTACTGATGGGACTTCAACCGGAGGAGCAGAACGAAATTTACAACCTCTATTGGCATCCAATGGAGAAAAACTTTGATAAAACCGGATATTCTCAGCTATTTGACCGCTTCATTCGGGACTATCTGACCATCAAATCTAGATCAGGAACTATTCCTAATATTAGAGAAGTCTATAATAGCTTTAAGATTTATGTACAAGGGAAAAAAGATACTTTAATCAAAGAGATATTAGCGGATGTTTACCTTTACTCTAAATATTTTGTCAAGTTAGCTTTTGCTGAGGAAACTGACCAAGAAATTAAGCAGTTAATTACGGATATTAATACTCTTAAGGTAGATGTTGCCTATCCATTTTTAATAGAAGTTTATGATGATTACAATCAAAATAAAATAGCACGAAAAGAATTTATCAGCATTCTTAGGCTTGTGGAAAGCTATGTATTTCGGCGGACTATCTGTGGCATTCCTACTAACTATATGAACAAGAATTTTGCCACTTTAAGTCGAGAAGTTGACCGAGAAAACTACTTAGAAAGTTTACAGATTGCTTTGAGTAGTAAAAAGAGTTATAAAAGATTTCCAGATGATGAAGAGTTTCGTCGAGAGTTGCTAGTTAAGGATATTTATAACTTTCGCGGTCGCAACTATCTACTTCGTAAACTAGAAAATTATGAGCGGAAAGAGTTAGTCAATGTTGAAGAATATAGTATTGAGCATATCATGCCACAAAATCCCAATCTTTGTTTAGAATGGCAGGCAGATTTGGGAGAACAATGGAAAGAAATTCGAGCCAAATATCTACACACTATTGGAAATCTAACTCTAACTGGATATAACCCTGAGTTGAGCGATCGCCCGTTTATAGAGAAGCGGGATAAAAAGGATGGTGGATTCGCAGATAGCCCTCTACGTCTGAATCGGGGGTTGCAACATCTGAAACAGTGGAACGAAACAGAAATCAATAAAAGAGCAGAATTATTAGCAGATATAGCTGTTAAAGTTTGGTCTTCTCCATGTATGTGAAGTGAGGCGATCGCAACCTCTACACAAAAATGCGATCGCCTCTCTGCTAATTATGAGGCTATCTGGTAAATTGCAGGACGATATCTCGGTTCAGGAATTAGTTTTCCCTCCTTTTTCGCAGCATCTAACCATGCTTCTTTTGCTTTCAAAACTTCATGAAGTGCTTCTTCTTCAGTTGAACCAAACGCTGAACAGTATTTCAAATCAGGAATATCAGCAATATAGCCCTCATCTTCTTGACTGTAGAAGATATTAATATGATAGTTTTTCATCCTTCATCCTCCAAAGTAAGTGTATATTTTTCAATCAAAATCAAAAATTGACGGACTTGATACGGAACAGCTTCGCCCTTTCGATTTTGCAGGTTAACAAGCTCAGGAATATCTGGATTAGTAAATATGTGGTGACTGCCATTAACCCGTGATAGAGAAAATCCAAACGCCTCAACCAAAGTCACCAGTTCATTAAATTGAATATTCTTAGAGCTAGAAAGAAGTTTCTCTAGCAATTTACGTTTTTTCGACATTTATACACTTTATCATCACAAAATCAAAAGCGTGTAGATACAAAGCAGCTTGTGATCATACATCGCTATATTTCTTAACAACCGAGTATCGCCACCAAAATCCGAAGCAAGTCTTCTATGTCAGCAGGAACACGATATAAATTGAGGTCTTGAGTTATTTGTTTACTTTCTCGATTCAATAGACCAAATTGCCAGATATCCCCTGTAGAAACAGCCCCCTGTAAATTTGGCTCTTGAGAGTCAGTCCACGCATCAATAGCAATCAGTTCTACAGCAAGCTGAGTAAAGCCCCTTGCCAAATCAGCATTTTTAGCTTCCACAACCAAGAGTTTATGCTCTGCATGGAGATAATAGTCAAGGGAACCTTTTAACTGTTCTGTAACAATTAAAGGATATTCAATTCTAAGTTGGGCGCGAGTGTAATGAATAACATCCAGTAAAATTGGAGCAATTAGTAACTCTCTGCGGGCTGCCTCACTAGTCAAACTAATATATGGCAAACTCTCCTCAATCCTAGATTTGAGATTTGCGAGTCTATCTAATTCAATCGTGGACTTTTGTTGATTGAGAGAGGAACGTTTTAAAGAATAGCCAAATTCAGCCAGTATATCTTCTGGCTCGAATGACATCTCAAAATAGCTTCTGAAAGTGTATGATTGATTTGGTTTAAGAATAGGAATTTTGCTCATACCTGCATAATTCGTAATTGAGTTTTTTAACATACCATCAGATTTTCAAACGGATACTGATTTTTCCAACGGTAAGCATTAAAATCTCCGAAATCTATAGACAAAATTCTTCCATGCCCCAGATGTTCTGCCAAAACTACTAACGAAGCATCGGCCAGATCCATTGGTAAGTTCGCATATTTTTCCATCAGTTCACAAATGCGTTTACCATCATGGGGTTGCAAATCAAAAACCGTAAAGGCCCCTAAAAATAAGTTATTAATGAAACTTACTTGCGCGTGGTTCCCCATCTTTGTTAGCAGTAGATAGCAAGTCTCTGTAACGACAGCCGAAGTCGTAATCAGAGGTTCGTTGACATTGGCAAGTACTGTTATTGCTTGAGTGTGGTACAAGTCATTTCGATTTGCTAAGGCTAACCAAAAGCCAGTATCAACGATAATCATACTTAGCTTTCAAGCCATCTCTCAAAATTAATTTGTAATTTACAGACAGATCCGAATCTGTATGACCACAACCAATAAAGCCTGTTTGAGTCAGCATTGACAAGGCGTTCTTTTGCTCCTGCTGAAGCTGCTGGTAATACAATTCAATAGCAGACTTAATCACATCTGTTACTGCCTGATTAGTCCGCTGTTGAATAAATGCTAGTTTATCAGCATACTCGTCATCTAATCGCGCATTAATTCGCATCGTCAGGTTCGCTTGTCATACAATTTGTATGACAAACATAACATACCTCCTACCTCGTCAACAACTTCCGCCGCAGATTATCCAATGCTGCATTCGCACTCACATGACGAATTAAAGCTCGACCTCGCACTGTACCAAACTGATACTCAAAACTTGCTACTTCATCCTTTGGCCCAGCTAAACCAATGTAAACTAAACCCACTGGCTTAGTATCCGTCCCTCCAGTTGGGCCAGCAATACCAGTAATACTCAATCCCCAAGTTGTTGCAAGGCGGGTTTTGACTCCAACAGCCATTTGCTCTGCAACAGTTGCACTTACCGCCCCAAATTTATCTAAATCTTCTAGGTTAACCCCCAGCAGCCTAACCTTCACCGAATTGTCATAAGAAATTACGCCACCCCAAAAGTAATCAGAACTCCCAGAAATCTCAGTCAACATTTGCCCTAAACCGCCACCAGTGCAAGATTCTGCCACTGAAAGCGTTTCTTTTGATGCCCGCAATAACTGACCAACCACGGAAGCAAGAGTATCATTATTAACTCCGTAAAAATCTAGTCCGGCAATTTCTTTAAGTTGTTTTTCAATGGGCGCAATTAACGTTTCTGCGGCTGCTTCTGAAGTGGCTTTAGCAGAAACTCGCAATCTTACTTCCCCTTTACCTGCGTAAGGCGCTACTGTGGGATTTGGCAACTTCAAATAGGAAGCAACTTTTTCCGCCAAAGCAGATTCACCAATACCCCAAAACTTTAAACTCCGGCTGTAAATAATTTCTTTACCCCAACCTTGACTTTTGAGAAATGGTACGGCTGTTTCTTCCCACATCAGGTGCATTTCACTGGGAACACCGGGAAAGGTAAAAATTGTGATTTCAGGACGGGGTTGCCAAATGATACCGGGTGCTGTTCCACTGGGGTTGGGGAGAATTTCTGCACCTTGGGGAATCAAAGCTTGCTTGCGGTTACTTGGTGACATAACCCGACCACGTTGGGAGAATTTCTGGGTTATGTCTTCGATTATGTCAGAACGTTCTACTAAGGGAACTTTAAAAAAATCGGCGATGGTTTCGCAGGTGAGATCATCTGGTGTTGGGCCGAGTCCACCAGTGAAAATAAGAATTTGCGCTCTGGAAATAGCAATTTCTATAACTTGCTTCAACCGTTCTGGATTATCCCCAACCACTGTTTGATAGTAGTGGGGAATTCCGAGTTGCGCTAATTGTTGCGCCAAAAATTGAGCATTGCCGTTGAGGATATCTCCTAGCAGCAGTTCAGTACCAACACAAATAATTTCTGCACTCATTGGATTGGGGAAGGGGAGTAGGGAGTGGGGAGTAGGGAGTGGGGGCAGGGGGAGCAGGGGAGCAGGGGAGGCAGAGGGAGAAATAACCAATGCCCAATGCCCTATGCCCCATGCCCAATTATGCTAGTGCTGGTACAGGAATTTCCAGGTGAGGATATAAGGGGAAGCGATCGCACAATGCTGCTACCCGTTGCCGACAATCTTGGGTTACTACGTCGGAATCTGGAGAAAGCAGGCGATCGCTAATAATATTTGCAATCTCGGTAAATTCTGCTTCTCCTAAACCTCGCGTGGTCATTGCAGGCGAACCTAACCTCAGACCACTGGTAACAAATGGCGATTGCGGATCAAAGGGTATAGTATTTTTGTTAGCAGTAATATTCACGGTACTAACTAGCTGATCTGCCTGCTTACCAGTTAAACTGACAGAACGTAAATCTACCAAGATTAAATGGTTATCAGTGCCATTAGACACTAGCTTTAAACCCCGGTTTTGTAGTTGTTCTGCCAAAGCACGAGCATTTTCAATTACTTGAGCAGAATAGGTTTTAAACTCAGGCTTTAGGGCTTCTCCAAAAGCTACTGCTTTAGCAGCAATGACGTGTTCCAATGGCCCGCCTTGGCTGCCAGGAAAAACAGATTTATCTAGTTTTTTACCTAGTTCTGCGTCGCTGGTCAAAATTAAACCACCTCTAGGGCCGCGTAGAGTCTTATGTGTAGTTGTTGTCACCACATGACAATGAGGAATGGGATCGGGATGAAGACCACTAGCAACTAAACCAGCAATATGGGCAATATCGGCAAGTAAGTAAGCGCCGATTTCATCAGCAATACTACGGAACTTTTCAAAATCAATTATACGGGGATAAGCCGAATAACCACAAATCAAGAGCTTAGGACGCTCCCTCAGCGCCAGCTCCCGAATTTGATCGTAGTCAAGTTGTTCTGTTTGTTGGCTGACATTGTAGTGGCTAACTTGGAACCACTTACCTGAGACGTTTACAGGGGAACCGTGGGTGAGATGTCCCCCATGAGACAAATCCATTCCCATAATTTTGTCTCCTGGTTCCAACAGCGACAGGAACACTGCAAAATTCGCTTGTGCGCCAGAATGAGGTTGCACATTCGCATGAGCAGCACCAAATATCTGTTTAGCCCGGTTAATTGCCAGTTGCTCGATTTTGTCAATATACTCACAACCGCCATAGTAGCGTTTACCAGGCAATCCCTCGGCATATTTATTTGTCAGTACTGAACCTTGAGCCGCCAGTACAGCAGCAGAGGTAAAGTTTTCACTAGCAATCAACTCCAAGTGATCTCGCTGACGCTGTAGTTCGTCGTTGATTAACTCTGCGATCGCTGGATCGGTGGAGGTAAGAAAGTCTGAGTTAGTCTTAGTCACTTCAATTATCCTTGTGGAAATTTGTACAACGGCTGATTTTGGTTGGATACAGCACCTAACAGTCCACTCTGAAGATTCCATAGCCCAAAGTCTATAGTTCAACGATTTTTGACTGCTCTACAGAGGCGATTAATCGTCTCCGTACTATTGAGGTTTATTTGTGCCAACTTATTTATTATTAGACGATTAATTATCATAACGTTGCTTTTTGATGCTGCGCTAAATAAAGCTTGTTGCGATCGCTCCTCTGTGGGACAAAAAGCTGAAGCTTCAGCAATTGACTGTGCGTAATACAGCACTTGCGGAACATGGCTGCAAAGTTCTACGCTGGAAAACTTAAGCACTCAGTATTGTTGACAAATGAAAAATTTTTTGAAACTTACCTTTGACAGTGAACAAACAGCATTAGCTATTCGAGTTGATCAACAAGCTGAATTACCAGATGCTCTTGAGCGAATAGGGCTTGGCGGTTCGCGTTCTGTTTTAGTAGTGGTGGGGGGTGCAAGTAACATCAGTGAAGCCGACTTTCTCCGCATTAAACGGTTGTTTACAGAAGTTTTAGCCCCCATCGCCGAAAGTTTGGGGGCTTATGTTGTGGATGGAGGTACGGATGCGGGAGTAATGCAATTGATGGGTGAGGCTCGTACCCAGATAGGTGGTAAGTTTGCTTTGATTGGTGTAACACCCCAAAGCAAAGTGGCTTTACCTAATCAACAAGAACCTGCTGCTGATTTGACACCCTTAGAGCCAAACCATACTCATTTTGTACTGGTTCCTGGCGATAATTGGGGCGACGGGTCTATTTGGATATCTTGCGTTGCAACTGTGCTGGCCAATAATGCACCTTCGATAACTGTACTTTTGAACGGTGGTGAGATTACCTTTGAGGATGCGTTTAAGAGCGTTAATAGTGGAAGGTTAGTTGTTGTGATTGCTGGTAGTGGTAGAACCGCAGATATACTTGCAGATGCCTTGCGTGGACAAGCTACCGATGAACGAGCTAAAAAGTTAGCTAAATCTGGTACATTACAATACATCGACTTAATCGACATAGAGAAGGGAGTTGAAAAATTAGGCGAAATAATTAAGAGTTTGCTTTCTAATTAGGAGTAATAATGGCAAAAAAAGATAGTTATAATGAATTTTTAAAGGAAGAATTTAACAAGTTATTTGAAGGGATGAAGTTAGGCGATGTGCAAAAACATTTTTTGCGATCGCGCTGGTTAGACCAAGTACTCTGGATGGAAGGGAAGGCGAATTTTTCACGCGATCGCCATTATTTGTTGCGGATAACGACTATTGTTGGTGGTGTAATTCTCCCGGCATTGGTAAGTCTAAACATCAACACTACTCTACAAGTTAATAATAGAGCCAGGGATGTCATTATCTGGTCAACTTTTGGTTTGAGCCAAATAGTTGCTATTAGTGCTGCCATTGAAGAGTTTTTTCACTATGGAGAACGTTGGCGACACTATCGCCGTACAGTCGAATCATTAAAAAGCCAAGGGTGGCAATTCTCACAGTTGACAGGCCCTTATCGTAATTATACAAGCCATGAACAGGCGTTTAATCTTTTTGCAGGTAATGTAGAAGATATTATTCAACGAGATGTGGAAATATACTCCACTCAAGTTGTACAAGAAAAGAAAGAAGAAAAAGAGAGTCAGGAAAACTCTATTGTGATGCTAAATACAAAGATAACCAATTTGCAAGAAAAGAAAGAAGAAGAATAAACTCTTTCTTGCAATCTGCTCCCATTTTGGATTTTAGATTTGGCGGAAAGTCTGAGCTAAGGCTTCCTTATGACAGAACTTTCGCAGACAATACGCTTGGGTTAAGGCTAAAACTCTTTATCAAAGTCAAATTTTTAACGTAGACGCAAAGCGGTGAAGCAGCGCGGTCTTCTCCCAAGGGGAGACGATGCCGCGCATAGCGCCGGCGGCAAGCGAGTCCGCGAGCGTCTGGGGGTTTCCCCCATGAGCGACTGCTGTTAGCGCAGCGTTAGCGATAGCGCCGGCGGCAAGCGAGTCATCGAGCGTCGGTACGAGCGTCACCCGGAGGGCAAGCCGTCCGGCTACCGCTCCAGACGCAGAGGAAACAGAGAGAAGAGAAAAAAATCCTTGTTGGCACTTCCTCCACTGTCTTAAGTCAAGTGGAGGAAGTGCCGTTCGGCGTTCTTCTTGTGAGTCAATGGTCTGAAGTTATGGCGGTCGGTGCAACTAACGTTATTTGATATTCTCAGCGCGTGAGACTGGTTAAACGTGCAGATGGGTATTATGTTCAGTTTTCCATATCAGTAGACCGTGCAGAGGCAATCGCTCCAACTCATCAAACAGTTGGGTTAGACGTAGGGTTGTCTTGCTTTTATACTGATTCGCTTGGAAATAAAGTTGAAAATCCTCGGTTTTATCGAACCGGGGAACAAAAAATGAAACGGTCGCAAAGACTTGTTTCTAGAAAAGTGAAAGGTTCTAGCAACAGACGCAAAGCTAGAACTAGATTAGGTAGGGTTCACCTCAAAATAAGTAGACAGCGTAAAGACCATGCCGTGAAGTTGGCAAGGTGCGTAGTTCAGTCTAACGACTTGATAGCCTATGAAGACTTGAGGATTAAGAACATGGTCAAAAATCATTGCAAGGCATTGTCAATCAATGATGCTGGGTGGTATCAATTTAGGGTGTGGTTGGAGTATTTTGGAAAGGTATTTAAGAAGATTACTATTGCGGTAAATCCGTCATATACCTCGCAAGAATGTTCTGACTGTGGTTCCATTGTGAAAAAGTCACTATCTACTCGCACACACGTTTGTCAATGCGGCTGCAAGCTAGATAGAGATCACAACGCCGGGATAAACATCCTTAATTTAGGATTGGGTACAGTAGGGCATACTGGAACCTTTGTGCTAGACGCAAGCAACGCTTCTGGAGAATCGACCTCTACTCTAATTGGAGTAATCCTGTCAGAGCAAGCTGTTTCATAGATAGAAGAATCCCTGTACCTAAAGGTCAGGGAGTGTCAAATAACTGACGTGCATAAGCGATCGCCTCTGTTGATGTTGAGACTTTCCCCTCAGCTTGTGCTACGCCAACTTCTCTCAACAGTTGCCCGATAATTGGCGAAGCTGGAATATCTAATGCTATAATCAACTCCTTCCCGCTCACTAGTGGAGTGGGATGAGCAACCAGATCATCAGGGTTCAGGTAGCGGTTGATCAAAGGTGCCCAAATAAGGCAGCGTTTTGCTTTGGTTTCCACTGCTGGGTGTAGTGGCTTGTCACCAGACATCGCCTCTACCAAAATATCAAGTGCTACAGCTAAGACTGCCATAGCAGGAAACACAATATCTGCGTCATGGAAGAAAAAGTATTGTTTTCGTAAGGACATATCGACTACTTGAAGCTGCGGTAACAGTTTCAAGGCAGTGGTTACACCCCGGATTTCGGCACGACTATAAGTCAGTTCCTGTAGTTCTATTTCTGCTAACTCTGGAACTGGGTTGACAAGACAAGCAAGTTTGGCAATACCTAACCAAGTGGTTTTGATACTATCGCGGACATATTCTTGCAGTTGTGCCCCTAATTGTTGCCAATTTTCTGTAAGTAAGGCACCTGCTTCGTCAACTGCTGCTAGTTTGAGCAAGCTTTCACGGGTGGCATTTTTGAAGAAAGGGTTAAGTAAACCATCTTCCCAAGCACTTGTGATCCAAGGAGTACCCTGAGAATTGCTGAGTAGATAGCCAATTTCTACCCTAACTCGTTCGGCTGCAACTTTGCTGATATGTGATGCCAAAGAACGAATTGCGGCTTGGGTAGCTGGCTCAATAGTAAAACCTAGTTGGGCGGCTTGGCGATAACCTCGCATTAACCGTAAAGGGTCATCTTCTAGGTTCGCAGGTGATACCATTCGCAAAATGCCCTGTTGTAAGTCTGCATAACCTTGCAGAGGATCGATGATTTCTTGCGTATGGGGATTATAAGCGATCGCATTTACTGTAAAGTCCCGCCTGTGCAAGTCAACTTCTAAACTATCTCCTTCCTGTTGGGCAAAGTCAGCCGTGGCGTGGGGAAAAACCACACGAGCAATTTGTCGTTCTGCATCGAGTAACACAAAACCAGCTTTGTAATGATGAGCGATCGCTCTTGCTACCTTTACCGCCTTAGATGGTATAACAAAATCTAGATCCAGATATTCGCGGGTTCTGCCAAGAATAGCATCCCGTACAGCGCCACCTACCATGTAAGCGGGTTGTGGCAATAATTCCAAGCTGAAAGGCCAATTTTCGGGAGCTAATACCATTTTGGATTTTAGATTTTAGATTGTGTACTCCTACGGTGAAGCAAGCTACGAGTAGCATCTTGTAGAGAAAGAGTAGAGGCTACGCTGTCAGTGGCGGGTCTGAATCCCCCACGCTGTTGATTTTGACCGAAGGCGGACTTTCCTTGCTCCGCTCCTGAATTCTGACTTCTCAATTCTGAATTCTTCTTCAAGCATTGTAATAAAAATCAACCCAGCAACTCATGAATAACAGTTGGGCTTAAGTTAGATTAACAATAAAGGCCCCTGGAGTTGGTTCTATTATGTGTATTTGCGTGAACTGCCACTATGTAGACCGATGTGTTACCTATCATGCTGTAGAAGGGCAGCACCAACAGCCTCACTTGACCGAAACACCGAACTTTGATCCGAATGAACCTTCTATCAATGTCAACATTCGCACTAAAGATGATGTAATTGAAATGGAATGGGATGTTGTTGGTTGTCTGAGCTTTAAGCGAGAAACGGGTAAATGGTCGAAATTGCGTCCTGGTGAATTAGTGCCCACTTGACAGAAAATGATTGGTGTATCTTACAGCTATTTTCAGGTAAATAGACCACGCAGTAAGGGCACAGCAATGCTGTGCCCTTACGTCAGATGTGGTTCAAATACATGATTTCTGCTGTAATGAGATTTTGTTTATCAGTGATTGCTAATTCATGGTAAAGGGAGGAGATGTCAGGAAAGCGATCGCAAAAGATAAAAAAGCCAGCCAAGAGAAAACAGCATGACCAACGCACAGCGACTAGACCATGTAGAAGATGAACTCGAAACTGTTAAGCGATTGCTAGTGTCTACTGCTAGCTACGCCGAATCAGCAGGTAGGCGGCTTGACCAGTTGACGATAAAACAAGACCGTACCCAATCTCACCTTGATGAGTTGACGATAAAACAAGACCGTACCCAATCTCACCTTGACCAGTTGACGATAAAACAAGACCGTACCCAATCTCACCTTGATGAGTTGACGATAAAACAAGACCGTACCCAATCTCACCTTGATGAGTTGACGATAAAACAAGACCGTACCCAATCTCACCTTGATGAGTTGACGATAAAACAAGACCGTACCCAATCTCACCTTGATGAGTTAGTTGACGATAAAACAAGACCGTACCCAATCTCACCTTGATCAGATAGGGGTGCGTGTTGACCAGATAGGGGGAAAGGTTGACCAACTTTCTGATAAAGTTGATAGTTTTATCACTCACACGCAACGCCTATTTACAAAGGCAGGCAGTGAGATAGAGGAAACAAAGGCACGAACTGAGCGATTAGAAGCACTCATGCTAAAGCTTGACCGAAGCTTTGAAGAACAAAAATCTCAGTTTCAGGAGTTTCAACTTACCACGGGTGCTGCCTTGGAGCGAATTGACCGAGTTTTAGACTATCTACTGAGACAACAAGGCGGTAATCAAAATCCCTCATCCTAGCGCTCTTTTATTACTCTCATGAGAGTATAATTAATTACTAACAGTTTAACTTAGCAAGGGTATTTAATTGGGTTCAAGAACGGCTACCTCCACGATCACCGTGGTAGATCAGTACTGCGATGCCTAT
>NZ_JAIVFS010000080.1 GCF_020829645.1 Nostoc mirabile CHAB5784
GTAACTCCACCACGTAAAGAAGCATCTGTTGCTGTTTAATACCTTAGATTATTCATACTTTTGCTAAGTCTCTGATTAACTCAGCCCTGCTGGGTCATTTTGTATAGCTTAGTCTAAACTCCAGTATCTAGCCGAACGCAAGCAAAAGGTTGTCAAAATCCTCTGGGAATTAGAAGCTACACAGGCAACACTATACACCGAAGCTACTGATATTGGGGATGCAGTTGACTCGGTACTGATGAAATCAGTAACTAGTAATTCAGAAAACATCAGTATTGGATTAAATATCGACTACCTGATCGAAGGATTAAAGCATATCAGTACTGATGAAATAGTGGTGCGGTGCAACAAACCCACGCAACCAGTCATTGTCTGCCCGATGGGAGGACTGCTCAATCAGTTGTATCTGGTAATGCCTGTAGAAATCAAGCAGGGGTTTGAAAAGGTAAATAGCCAAAGTACAAAGGCAAAAGTTAGGACTCAAAGTGAGCCTGGTACTGAAGAAGTAACAGAGGTTAGCACTCAAACTGAGTCTGGCACTGAAGAAGTAACAAATGTGGCACAGGCAACAGACCATAGTGAAACTCCTCAAATAGAAACGCCATCCGTGGTAGCCAAAGATACTACCAAAGGTAAGTCAACCTCACGATCGCCACGAACGAAAAAAGAAGCGGCGACTGCCTAAAAAATCAAACTTCCTACCAACCACACTGGTAGGGAGTAAATAAAACACTCGTTTATCATCAAAATTATGTACCAACCACTACATCTCAAATACCGTCCCCAGACACTTAGTGAAGTAATCGGGCAGGAACATATCGTCCGCACTCTCATAAATGCGATACTCCCAGGAGGGAGTCACTCCGCGATCGCGCAACGCCCGCCTTCTCCTAAAGGAGACGCGCAAGGGACGGCGATCGCACTCCAGAAGATTGCACCCGCCTATCTATTCAACGGCCCCAAAGGTACAGGCAAAACCAGTACCGCCCGCATCATCGCCAAATCCCTCAACTGTCAGTCAACCCAAGAGCCGACAACCAAGCCCTGCGGAGAATGCAATTCATGTAAGGGAATTACAGCCTCTTCTTCCCTGGATGTAACTGAGTTAGATGCTGCCAGCAATAGCGGGGTAGAAACAATCCGCGAGTTAATTTCCACTACCCAGTTTGCACCAGTTGAGGGAAGGTACAAAATTTTCATTATTGATGAATGTCATGCCCTAAGCAGTCAATCGTGGCAAGCACTCCTCAAGACTATTGAAAATCCACCCCGTCATGTAGTTTTCATCTTCTGCACAACTGAAATACACAAGGTTCCTGAAACTATTATCTCGCGCTGTCAAAAGTTTGATTTTAGGAGAGTAGGGCTAGAAACACTTGTTCAGTATTTATCAAAAGTTGCCCAGAATGAAAACATCAACATTAACGCACCTGGTATTTGGGCGATCGTCAAATCTTGTGGAGGTTTTATTCGCAACTGTCTTGTATTGCTCGATCAATTGAGCAACCTGGGAGTAGATGAAATCACGCCAAACTGGGTTTGGGAATTATCAGGTGTTGTTCCCGAACATGACCTACTTACCCTAACCGAAAATCTTGCTAAAGGAGACGTAACAGCTAACTTACAAATCCTCCAAGACTTAATTGAGTATGGCAAAAACCCATTCGTCATATACTCAAGTTTAACTGGGTTTCTCAAAGACCTGCTAGTGGCTAAAACTACCCCTGATAATAGACAAATTACTCAACTGGAGGAAGACATTTGGCAGGAACTCGTTACTATTTCTCAGATGTGGGAACTAAGCCAGATTCAGGCAAGTATTGCCCTGTTAATGTCAAGACAACAGTTAATGCGTGACTCGGAGGCAGCTAAACTTTGGTTGGAAGCGACACTCATTGAGTTAAGCAATATCAAAGAAGAAAAACAACCTTGGACTAATTGGAAAACAATCCAAGATGCTATAAATTGGGGTAAGGGACAACTCCCACATTTATCTCAATCTGAACTCGAAAGGCATTGGAACAATCTTACTCCCATTAAAGGTAAAAAAGCACCTGCATGGGTACAAATGATACAAGAGCTTCAGATGAAGTCTCAATTACAAACTGCCTAATTCAAATGTTCGTCACTTTGTAAAAACACTTACTTTCCCCAATAAAAACTTTGGGGAAAGATTTTTCAGGCTTATTCCAAAATCACATTAAATATAATATACGTGCATCTACAGCAATATCTACCTTGTGCAGTCAGCCTCAATATTAATAAAGACTGACCTGACTTGAAAGCAAAAAATTAAGATATCAAGTAATACCACAACAAAATTTAACAACTGGCATTCTGGAAGTATCTGATTAAAATTATGCCAGTTGAAGCAATTAGCCTTCGTACAGGACTTGAATTACCAGCAGCAAGTAGACATTTGTGCAATTCTCTTAACCTCTCACGGGTGCTTTGCGGGCAACATGAACAGCAGAAAGAAACGAGAGTTGTACGCTATCTCCAAATTTTTCTAGCTTCTGGCGCAATCCTGCAAATAGTAACTCTTTGGCTTGTGGCTCTAGTCTCCGCAAGGTACTCAAAAGCTTGAGGTAGTCATCAATACTATAGGTAACTTCACACGTAGTTTGCTTGACAACCAACTCTTTAAAACAATTGGAGTCTAAAATCTCTTGTCCAAACCCCCTCAAAATCTCCGCTTGAATCTGGGCACCTTCATATCGAACAAAGGAAGGCGCATAAGCTTGATACACTTCCTCAAGCACTTGGTAAACTTCGTATTTCGGTTCTGGGGTCAGATTCCATAGCAGGATAAGAAAACCGTTATCACACATTGCCGATGCTGCCTTGGTATATCTAATCTCTGGCGGTATCCAGTGAAAGGCATTGGCAGATATAACAGCATTGAACTGTTTTGCTTCTAGTTCCCACTCCTCAAATGAAGTATTGCAAATTGTAACTTTTGGATATCGATCGCAGTTGTGTTGTGCCAAATGATAAAAATCCTGGTTTGGCTCAATACACGTCATTGAAAAACCAAATTGAGCAAAAGCCACCGTCGCATTTCCTGGGCCACAACCAACCTCAAGAATCGATGCATCTGAGTCAAGTTGGGCTAAAGCCACAGACCAATCAATTAGTTCCTTTGGATAGTGCGGTCTTGCATTGTAATAAATATCAGCAACGGGAGAATACCAAGTCCTTCGCTGTTCCAAATCCATAGAAGCTCTGGCATTTATTTCTTGTCTAAAGTCTTGCATAAGCTAGGGCGTGTCAGCGATGAAGTCCAATTTCATTTTAGAACCAGCAAGGGATCTGTCAAAATTTTTATTAATAACCACATACACAGCCGCTTTCAATATTCGCACTTCCTAATAATCTAGACATAATTTTTGAGGTATTTTTATCATCAAAAAAACCACCAGCTAAACCACAAGTATTCATGCCAAAAAAGAGTAATTAATTTTGGAAATTATGAATTACAACCACCGAGATTTTATTACCAAATCTGGTAATAAGATTATCGTTGATGAGGAAAGACTCGACATATTCTGGTCAGATACTACCCCAATACCTGAGTGGCATCCCACAGTAAATATTCCGACCTACGGGGCGCTCAAAACTCTGGTAGTCGATATTGAGACGGCAGGGATAAACCCAAGAGAAAATCGTATCTATGCAATTGGCTGTATGAGGGAGACAGGGGAGATTGCCATCTTTATGGATCAAGCCGAAAGTCAAATCCTCCTGGAGTTTTTCAAACACCTAGAAGCAAGCAAACCAGAAGTAATTTACACCTACAATGGAACAGAATTTGACCTACCGTTTCTCATCACCCGCTGCGAGTTACATGGCATTTCTCATCCATTTAGAATTGCATCTAAGAAGCGCACTATCCGAACTGCCCAAGTACGCGGTGAACCACTGGAAATTCGGGAGGTATTCATCCGCAACTGCCTGCACGTAGATATCTTTATCTGCGTTCTCAGGTGGGATTTTGTCGCCAAGGAACTTACTAACGGGCGATCGCTTAAACAGGTGGTACTGGAAATGGGATTGCGTAAGCAAGCGCGACTAGTTCTCCCCTATGAAGAAATTCTCGCCTGCTGGAAAGCCGGTTCTGGTAGTAGGGGATGGCAGAAAATCAAGGATTACCTTATTTACGACTTGGAAGATACGCAACTCATAGCTAACAGACTTGTACCCTCATATCACTATGAAGCACTGGTTGTACCGGAGATAGCCCTCGCTGGTAACGGCACCAAGTGGAAGCAAATATTCTCGCATCACTACCCAGGATACAAACCCAAACCCGACCGTAAGTATAAATTCCAAGGGGGGATAGCCTACTCTATTCCAGGACTATATAAAAAGGTTGGATACATCGATATCAGTTCTATGTACCCCAAAACCATCTTGTCGAAAGGGATTGTCTCTCGTAAAGATACAAAGCGAATCGGCTTGAGCATCTTGCAATATTTGGTAAATGAGAAATCAAGGTTGGAACAAGTTGCCAGCACCGGAGACATTGTTGCCAAGGAAAAAAGAGAATCCACCAAAGTTTTAGCTAATTCTCAGTTTGGGTTCTTCGGAACATCGGAACTCGCCTTCAACGATATGGAAGCAGCCGCCTTAGTAACAGCTTACGGTCGGCGCATCCTACAATTCATGATTGAGGTAATCAATAATGCTGGTGCAACCCCTGTAGAAGTTGATACTGACGGGGTGTTCTTTACTCACCCTAACCCAGAAAAAGTATATGCCACACTTCAGTCTCAATTACCCAAAGAGATAACCGTCAAATTAGAGTTTATTGCCAATGCAATGTTTATTCCGCAAAGGGGAACTAAGAACTATCTGTTATGGCTAAAAGATAACTGGATTATCCGCAAAGGTAGTTGGAGAAGCCGTTCTCGCTCAAAACTAGAGAAAGAATTCCCTGTTGAATATCTAACCTACTTAATCCAAAACCAATCCACGGCAGAGGAATATTTCAGAGAAGTAAAATCGCAGATTTTATCAGGAAAATACCCGAGAGAAAAACTCTGCATTACTCGCAAAATTCGTGTTGGGGAAAAAGAACTTCTTAAATTAGGAAAACCTGGTGATGTAGTAATTTACTATTACGGAATCAGAGGTATTACTAATATTAGCACTAATGAGAGCTATTCACGTCAATACTATCTTGACATTATAGAAAAAAGACGAGAAGAAATCCTCAAAATAGCCGCTCCTGAAATACTAGAAGGTAATAAACGTCAGTTATCTCTTTTCTAGATGAATAAACTTGATATTTAACCTAATACCAAATTTATGTGAGGCTGCATAGAATAATTTCCTTGTCCGGCATGGAGTTTCAAGTGTTTTATTCTGTGCATCTTCATAGAGAATTGGTATAAGCGCTGAAAATAACAAATATCAAGTCTTTTTTCAATTCATGAATTCTCAATCATTTGTAAATGATGACAAATGCTTACAACCAAATCGGCTTTCATTAAAGTATTTTCAGGTATTCGTACAAACAAAAAATATGTCATCAAAAATCAGATTAGCAACCACAGTGTCAGTCATCAATTAACTGATTAAAATCGTTAATTTATTGATGTATTAATGGAGATATTATTCTTAAATTGAAAAAGTAACCAATGAAAAATAAATCCTCATATCGCAAGCCCAGGCTTAATAAAAAACAAAGGGCTTGGGTGAACTCATTCCTTGCATTTCATCCTAATGCCAGAGTTAGAAATATCTATGAATTAGATGGCGATCGCGTTGTTGAAATTGAGTGGTGGGAAAATACAAACCCAGTAATATTAGACCCAAAAACCTACATTCAAGGAATTATCAGCTACAAGATGCGGGTCAAACTAAGGAAATTTGGTGATGCGAGAAAAACAGCCGAGTTCTCGTACCGGATCACCCCGCCAGAAAAACGAAGTGCATCATGGCACTTAACAGGCCAACTTTCTCTAGAACTTCCCCAGTGTTACAAAGTTGCAGAACCAAACAACCCAGTTATCGTTAAACCAAAAAGGAGGAATACTAAAACCAAGAAAGTTAAAAAATTAATTCAGCATACTCTTCCTCTATCAGGAATTAGTGCCCAACTTCATACTATGAATATCGAAGATGGTGGTGTTCCTTTATCCGAACAAGAACTATTACTAGAAAGCGTATCGCACCTAAATTTAGATACTGGTAAAGAGACTAAACTTCCAGGAGCTATAGTCAAAATTCTTTCCAAGAAAAAAGCCAGCTTAAAGGAATGGGAAACAGCTATTGCGCTATATGAGGTAACTGGTTCTAGTGGATTAATAGAATATCTCCAACAATTGGATTCTTGGCGGAAATATTTGGGTACTCAACCAGTAGAAAACCCTGCTGATAAAGTCTCAAATCAGAAGTCAGTACAGTCAGTACAAAATTAAGTGTAAGTATTTGCTGATCGCTATATTTTGCTAGCGGCTATATAACAAATACTAAGGATATGGAAAGAGTTACTACTAACTCTTATTTTTTAAACCACCGCTTCCGACTAACGCCTGATAAATAAATGTTTATCGAATCTATCATGACTGTATATCTATACTACGGCGAAGATAGCTACTCACTCAATCAAAAAATTGATTATTTAGTGAATCAAAATGTTCATGCGGAATGGAAAGCTTTCAATTACGTCAAGCTATTTGGAAATGAGAGAAATATTGCTGCCAAAGTCTTTACCGAGGTTATGACCTTGCCCTTTGGAGAAGGTAACAAAATTATTCATACAGACAGCGACTCTCTAATTGGAAGTTTATCAAATGAAGATAATAACCAAGAACTTGAAAATCAACTTTCCCAAATACCTTCAAGCAACATTCTTCTAATTACTGGTAATAAAAAGCCAGATTCTCGCAGGACAGTAGTAAAAATTATCCTAAAATATGCCCAACAAGAAGAGTTTCCCCTGATCTCTAGTTGGGATAAAAAGGGGATAGTTAACTTGATAGGAAAGTATGCAGCTACCCATCAAGTTAAACTCACTCCAGATGTCACTGATTACTTAGCTGAAGCAATTGGCAATAATACTGCACGAGCCGATAGCGAATTCGCTAAACTTGCTGTTTATGCAAGCGGACAAATAATCTCTGTTGAGGAAGTCAAACATCTCATTGGTAATCAGAATACTGACTACATAAAGCTTACTATTGCTATGTTAAAAAACCATCCAAGTTTAGCAATAGTGAAGGTATCTAAACTACTAGGCAATAATGAACACCCGCTCAAAATAGTAGCAACACTTACCTCTATTTTCCGCACTTGGTTAATAACCAAAGCTGGGATAGAAACTAAATTATCTGATACGAAGATTGCAGAAATAGCAGAACTGAAAAATCCCAAAAGATTGTATTACCTCAAAGATGAAGTCAAGTTTGTAGGCGTTAAAAAGCTTAAAACCAGCCTTACTTTACTTGTACAACTCGAAGCCGAACTCAAAAGCGGAGTTGACAACCTAACCAGTCGAATTGCTGAAATTTCTACGATATGAAAAACAACCCATTTACAGAAATCACCGGACAGCATACCGCCAAACTTCTCCTGACTGAAGCAATCGAACAGAATAAAATTGCTCCTGCATACCTATTTAGCAGTCAAGTTGAGGGAGTAGGGAAAGGAAAAACCGCTCTGGCGATCGCAACTGAGATCGCAGGAGAAAATAACCATCTAGACATCTTACAAATCAAACCAACCCATCCCGAAAACACCTCCCAGCAGAAAGGTATACCTGCTATTCGAGTAGAACAGGTGCGCGAGGTAATTGAATTTCTATCAACTAGTGCAGTCAAGGCCAAGCAAAAGGTGGTGATTATCCACGAAGCAGATATGCTCAACCCTACCGCCGCCAACAAACTTCTCAAGACGCTGGAAGAACCGAAAACTGGAACATTTATCCTGATCTCGTCCTATCCTCAAAAGCTATTACCTACTATCAAGAGTAGGTGTCAAATCATACCTTTCCAAAGGTTAACTGATGAGGAGGTTATCTCTGTCCTCAAAGACCAACAAATCGAGGTAACAGAAAAAATACTAGCTATCAGTTCAGGTAGTCCTGGTCAAGCGATCGCCAACATCACAATGTTAGCTTCCATCTCAAAAGAAATCACAAGTCAACTGGAAGTACCTCCTGACGATATCCTCAACGCACTCAGTTTGAGTAACTCCATCTCAAGCTGGAATCACGAGACACAATTATGGCTGCTTACCTACCTGCAACACAACTGGTGGCAGAAATTCAAAAGCACTCAATTGCTAGCTAAATTCACCCAAGCAAGGAAGCAATTGCTGCATCACGTTACTCCTAGAAGCGTTTGGGATAACCTACTTCTGCCATAGCAAAACCCATCCATTATCAAAAAGCACTGCCAGTTAGAAGTATTTCTAGCTGGCAGTATTTATTTACACATAAGGAATATGAACCAGCAGCAAAGCTTATTCGATGTCGAAGAAACCATCCGTAACAGCAAAAGCCAAAAAGCTAGCGAAATTCTTACTCCTAGCACTAGAAAGATACTTCAATTACTAACCAGCCAAGGGATTAACAAAGTTGTAACAGCCAGTCTACTTGATCTAGCAGGAGCAAGTCATGAAATTGTTCAATACATCGTCGGGCCAATTGTGACTCAGCAGAACGGCTGGCAACAGTCAATTCCATCGTGGGTAGGAAAAGCGATCGCAGTTGATAGATTAGATGCAGCGTTAAGAGAGATAGACAAGGGAGAAGTAGGTAAACTCGCCTCTAGCAGCGAAGTTGTTGCACTGATGATGCCAATTGCTTTTGAAGTGCCGCTATCATCCGAATGGACAGATGTTTACCTCTGGGCAAGTCATGATGCCCTCGTCAGGCACAGACCTTTTGAGAATTTCAAATACGATCAACTGTGGGAGAAGATTGGTACAACCCCAGTTCAGTATGAAAAAATCCGCTCTGATTATGAAACCCTAGCTGCTGATATCCGTTCTCGCATAGTCAAACACACGGCGAAAGAAGGGTGGGGTAAAAGGTCGTCAAATAAGAACAAACACCCTGTTAAAGCAACTACAACTGAAAGTAATATTCAGATGGAGCAATTATCACTATTCTCATAATTAATTTTCAGTCCTTTTTTCAACACTCTTTTCAAAGTCCTTCCTCTCCTTCTCTGTGAGAGGAGGTAGTTCTTCTTTATAGTAAAAATTACCTATTTTCTGACACTGATTGACATAAATTCGTCTTGCTGAATCACTCGCCCTCAAGTCCTGACGTAAAAGTAATTTAAACGATTTTTCACGCTCTTTCAATTCCTTCACTGCCACAAGTATTTCTTGTGATACAGCAGGATTTTCATAAGTAGAAGAAAGTTCCTCACTTGATGAATAAATCTTTAGTTTATTGCCAGCAGGTTGAGTTAGAAGTCGCTGAGTGTTATACGAACGCCACAGACCTAACTTCTCACGCCGTAGTGACTCAATTTCAACTTCACCAACTCGGTCTGGAGTACTGCGCCGCACGTAGACAAAACAACCTTTATCAGCTGCTATAGTCAAACTGACTTTCACACCATTACCATCAAAATAGAACAAGTCAATTAAGTCGTTCTCTGCATTAACTTCTCCAAGCTTCTCTTTATTTGATAAATCAGGCAACGCTTCTGGATTTAGCGATGGCGTAGCATTATTAATATTAGCTGAGGATAATGATGGCGTAGGTGAAGAATTCGATTCTATAGCCGAGACTTTATCTTCTTTTTCTGGAGATGAACATCCAATCAGTAAGAGTAACAATCCTATAAATAAGTAGTTTTTCATAAAAATAAATTTGTATTTGTCAACTAACAATAAAATATTAATTATTGCTTCCCACTCAACCGACCTGTTTGATAAAAATCACACAGGCTAGGGAAAGCTTTTTCTAAAAGCCAGTTGCGCCCAACTTCTGATTCAGGAATATTATAAGCAGCCATGTAATAACCACTTCTGTAAGCAGCTACACCTAAACAAGCTTGTAAGCTGGATATCGCCCGTGAAGAAGCTGGAATAGCCATCAAATCTTCCAAATGACTGGGATGATAATTTTGTCCTACCAGCATGAAATAAACCAAAGTATGAACCAACCGTGATAAAACAACTGTTCGGTCTTGCCAACGTTCTAAATGAGACTCGATACAGAAGTAATCAGGTAAATCAGCCACCTGAGATTCATCATCAAGGAATAAATCGCTCTGGCTTTCGATAAAACTGGAATCCAGACCTATAAACTGTTTCAGAAAAACAAGCGTTTTCCCCCAACGTTCCTGTCCCTCAGTTTCAGCAGAAAACGCACCTTCTGAATACTGCGAACCGTACTTCTGTTGGAGTTCGGCAACAGCCTCTTGATTGATATCACCCTGCCAATCAGATTTAGTAAAAAACTCTTTTAAAATCTCTTGTAAATAAATGGGTGAAAACTCATTAACATCTGGAGATTCATCATCAAAATCATCTTCATAAGTATCAATAATAAATTTATCTAACTCGATTTCTAGCTCTTGCTTTCTATTAACTGGTAGTAATGATTTAGCGTCTTCTAACGATAGAGGAAAATCTAAATAAGGATGACCTTTGGCTAAGTAAGAATCACCCAAATCTGCTAAAATTTCAAGCGCGATAGTCCTGACAAAATACTCATCTTGTGGATGCACGCATACTCGGTCTAGTTCCTTATCCACTAGCATCATGGTAGTTGCCAGTAGGGCAAACCATGACGCATCGTGCAAACAAGTCGGTAAATCAGCAATTAAATCTACTAACTTTAGTTCTAGGATTTCTCCCCAAACGCCTATCCTAGTTGTATTTGAAACATCACAAAAATGCTCTACATCTTCTCCAACAGATGTTTCTCCTAACCAGGTAGGATTTTCTACCCGCAAAGGAAAGGAGTAGTCAGAAGTCAGCTGGTTTTGGCTATCCTCATCCGACTGTATCCACATCAAAGCCAAAAGCATCAGCTTACAAATACTTACTCGCTTCAGGAGAAGATATTCAAGCATAAGTCATTAGACCTCTTGCAAAAGTCGCTCAGAAAGATTGGGTTTGGGGGAGAAGAAGCTCATAATTATAGAGAGCAGCAATCAAATTAAACCTCAAACTAAATCTTTTTCGACGATTTCTATAAGTAAGTGACAAAATTTTAAACACCTTCAACTTTCGATGTACATGCTCACCTAAAACTCTAATTCTGGCTAATTCTTTATTACTCTTTTTATCTTCATAACTTAATTTACCTCCTCTAGGTTTCTTCTTGGGAATCCGACTGTTGCTATGTAGCTTTTGGATACCTTGATAACCTTTATCTCCTAAACACTCGATGTTTTCTCTCAACCTCACTTGACTATTTTTAAATATACGGAAATCATGCTCTCTACCCTTACCATGAGCGGTGCAGATGATTTCACCATTTGATTGGTCTACTACTAACTGTGACTTCAACGTATGTTGTTTCTTTTTACCACTGTAGAATTTTTTTTGTTTTTTTTAGGACGCTCAATCGGACTTTCTGTAACATCAATTACTACCACTTCTAACTGATAATTAGAAGTAGCTAATTTTTTCTTCCCTGGAAGGGTGAATGTCCTAGATTTCATCAGCGTATCTTCTATTTTTCGGATAATTCGGTATGCCGTAGACTCGTTTACTCCCCACGATTGACCAATATGAAAGTAAGTTCGGTATTCTCTCCAATATTCCAATGTCATCAACAATTGGTCTTCCAAGCAAAGCTTACCTGGTCGTCCTGTCTTTTGTTTTTGCTGACTGTGCGATCGCACTACCTCGAGCATTTGGTTAAAAGTATCCGGACGTACGCCACATAAGCGTTTAAAGTCTTCTGGCTTCAGACTTTTTACCTGTTCGTAAGTCATAGATGCTACCCAACTCTAACTTACTTCTCCCACGCATCTGGGACTTTTGCAAGAGGTCTATTATTTATAATTTTTAGATGCATACCACGCTAATTGCGATACCACCATAGCACAGAGTAACTTGTCGTTCCCTAGTAAAAACCACAATACTGTGAGAAGCAGAGAAAAAATAACTCATAAGTATGAATAAAAAAGAATGTGGTTTAAATAAAACAACTCGTCAAAATAATAAATCCTGAAAGAACTAATGCTGACGCAGCAATAATAGAAATATATAAATCCTCGCGTTATGAACTATATCAACAAAGTCATGCTGGTTGGCAGATGCGGACAAGAACCAGAACTCAAATATTTCGAGTCCGGCGCAGTTAAGGCTTCAATTTCTATTGCGGTAAGACCACCCTACAGAAGTGAACAAGCCCTTTGGTTTGATTTAGTCGCCTGGGGAAATCAAGCAGAAGTGATTGGAAATTACGTTCGTAAAGGAACCCAAATTGCAATTACTGGCGAGTTTGGATTCGACCGTTGGGCAGATAAAAATTCTGGCACTATGCGGCAAAAACCCGTAATTACAATCAACGCTATTGAATTGTTAGGTTCACCCCGTAAGGAAGAATCTACATCCACTTCTGCACCAAATGAAACACAGGCTGTAGCTAACGCAAATTTCTAGGAAATTACAAATCGCCTATGCACTATAAATCGTAGGCGATAAACCATCTAATCAATCTACAAATAAAACGAACATGATTCATAATACTGCAACTATCAATCTTAAGTCAGTGAACACTACCCACGACAAAGAAGGTTCCTTGATTGCCTTTGGGATCGCCGAATTCTACTACCGTTCCAAGGAGGGAATAGTTGCTGACGAGATGCCATTCCGTTCCAAGGGCGCACCCGCCGTCGTTATTAACGAGCAAGGGGAAGGCGTACACGGTACAGCAGAAGGATATCTCGATTTAATAGTAGATAACAGGGGTGAGTATAAAGAAAAGATTGCCACATTCGTGATCAGAAATTTTATATCAGCACAACCTATCAACGAACTTACTCAGGTTAGCAAAAACACTCAATCACCTGAAACTCCCGATTTTGCCAAGGAACTACTCGAAGATAATGTTACTTCGACAGATGAAGACCTAGACGATGAACCTCCGTTCTAGTCCCAATTAACTGAATAATGCTAGTGCAGACAGGCTTACTTGTTGACACTAGCATGATTTTTTACAGAAATCTAGAATAAAAATCCACTGTTTGGTAGAATCGCTGACATGGATTACAAAATTGCTTCATTAACATCCCATATTGCCTAAACCAATAAATCCAATTTTCATTTCAACTACCTTTTTAGAATTGAATCTAAGTGCGATCGCAGTGCTTCAGTCCAACGGCGTTAGGTCGCAAAAACTTTTAAGTGACAAACGAGATAATCTCGTTCGTATTGCTTTAATCCAAAGCGCAAGGTTCCTCTTGCCGTGGATAAGAACGCTGCTTATCCACGGTGAGTTCTTCAAAGCGCAGCGATACACCCGTGGAGTTCGGGTGTGTTGAGCGCTCAAGACTTTAGCGGGTCTGTTCAGCGCCAACGTCGAAGCGATCAAGCATCATCACCTTGTTCCAGGCTGCGACGAAGTCCTTGACCATCCGCTCGTGACCGTCATCAGCGCCATAGACTTCAGCAATCTGACGCAGTTCCGCATTCGAGCCGAAGATGAGATCGCAGCGGGTTGCGGTGAACTTCGCTGCACCGGTTTCGCGATCGCAGATATCAAAAAACATCTCGCGATGGTCAGCAGGCTTCCACTCGTAGTCCATACTTGTCAGGACACGGAAAAAGTCATTGGTCAAGACACCCGGTCGGTCAGTGAAGCTACCGTGCTTTGAATAGTCCCAATTCTGATCGAGCGCGCGAAGTCCGCCGACCAGAACCGTCCATTCGGGCGCGGTCAGCGTCAGGAGCTGCGCTCGATCCAGGAAGATACGCTCCGGCTTCACCTTATAGCCAACTGCCTCATTGTGATAATTTCTGAAACCGTCCGAAACTGGCTTCAGAAAGTCAAAGCTTGCAACATCTGTCAGCTCCTGAGTCGTATCCATCCGCCCCGGAGTAAACGGGACGGCAACGGCAAGCCCAGCCTCTTGTGCAGCCTTCTCGATCGCAGCACAACCACCGAGGACGATCAGGTCTGCGATCGAGATTTTTTTGTTGCCCGACTGAGCGCCGTTAAAGTCCGCCTGAATGCGATCGAGGGTCGATAGCACCTCGCCGAGTTCCTGCGGGCGGTTCATTTCCCAGTCCTTCTGGGGATTGAGGCGAACGCGCGCCCCATTTGCACCGCCGCGCTTGTCGGAATGGCGGTGACTCGATGCCGCTGCCCAAGCGGCTGACACGAGCGCCGAAACCGAGAGTCCACTCGCTAAAATCTGATCCTTAAGCGACTTGATATCGGCGGCATCAACGACATCATGATCCAGTGCCGGAATTGGATCTTGCCAGATCAGATCTTCCTCTGGGACTTCCGGACCAAGATAGCGCGTTTTCGGACCCATGTCTCGATGGATCAGCTTATACCAGGCGCGTGCGAACGCATCGCTGAAGTAATCGAAGTCCCCCAAGAAGCGCTGACAAATCTCGTGATAGGTCGAATCGACCTTCAACGCAATGTCCGAAGTCATCATCATTAACGGGTGTTCAACCCCCAGCAGATGAGCATCCGGTGTCTTCGGCGCATCAGGATTGCTTGGCTTCCACTGAATCGCACCTACTGGACTCTTTGTTTGTTCCCAGTCGTACTTAAAAAGATTGGTTAGGTAACTATTGTCCCACTGGGTTGGGTTTGGAGTCCACGATCCTTCGATCCCGTTCGTCATCGTATATTCGGCAAACCCAGTGCCTTCAAGGTTCTGCCACCCCAAGCCCATAGCCTGAATCGGCGCGGCTTCCGGTGCTGGACCAATCTTGTCCGGCGAGACCATGCCATGACTTTTGCCAAAGGCATGACCGCCTGCAATCAGCGCGACAGTCTCTTCGTCATTCATGCCCATCCGCGCAAACGTCTCGCGAATGTCTCGCGCCGAGCCATAGGGGTCGCCCTCAGCGTTTGGACCCTCTGGATTGACGTAAATTAGCGCTTGGTGCGAAGCTGCTAGCGGGTTCTCAAGGTCGTAGTATTGCTCGTTCGGTTTCCCAACCCACCGAATCGTGCGAGTGACCATCTCATCAGGATGACCAGGGTGTTCCTTAACATCGTCAACCGAATCGCCGTTCCAGAATTCGGGTCCCCAGTATGTCGAGCGATCCGCCTCCCAGGCATCCATGCGACCGCCACCAAAACCGAAGGTCTTAAACCCCATGATTTCGAGCGCGCAGTTGCCCGTCAGAACCATCAGATCAGCCCAGCTTAGTGCCGCACCATATTTCTGCTTGATGGGCCAGAGCAGCCGTCGTGATTTATCTGTGTTCCCATTATCCCACCACGAATTGATGGGTGCGAAGCGTTGCATACCCTGACTCGCTCCACCACGACCGTCCGCGATCCGGTAGGTGCCTGCTGAGTGCCACGCCATGCGAATCATTTGAGGTCCATAATTCCCATAGTCGGCGGGCCACCAGTCCTTTGAATCGGTCAGCAGCGCTTTGATATCGCTCTTCAACTGTTCAAAGTCAAGCTTCGCGAAGGCTCCTTTGTAATCGAAATCTCGCAGTGGGTTAGCTTGGGGCAAATTTTGGTGAAGCAGTTCGACCTGAAGTCGGTTCGGCCACCAATCATCGACTTGCGGCTTGGAGCCGAGCGCGCCGCCAATGCGGGTTCCCCGGAAGGGACATTGTGCAGGAGGGGTGGCAGGGTTGTTGTTCATGGGGCTGTTATTCATTCAGTTCAATCCTTCTTCATTAAGTTCAATTCTCTCTAACAGTTTATGTTAGTCAAGCTGTGTTGAGCGCCGCCATTTGTGGCGGTTTGAACGGCAAGTGCCTTCATCGCTAAAGTTCTTGCAAGTGCTGAATGAGCTACCCTTTGCTAACCCCACCCCCCCTGCTACGATTATCATTTTTATTAACAGCTTTTTGAGTATTTTAGCTGATTGACAAAATGCACTTTTTCTTAACAGGTCACGGGTGGTGCAGGTTTAAACATTTTCTTCTTAATCAAAAACCTAAAGCTTTGTCTAGCTATACTTTTCCCAGTATTAGTTTTTAATTTATAACAGGTTCAATTCTATAAAAAGTCAATGCAAACAAACTAATGAAAAATCAATATTTCTAAAACTCTCTCGTTTCTAAACCACAGTGTAATGCAACTACTGTGTGGCAAATAGTCTGCATTTTTGATATTTTTGGCGGGTTTGTGATAAATTCGAGCGTAACTCTACTTTGAGTATGTTGACCTGAGCTTGGCTTGTTCTTTGTTCGTAATCCCGTAACACCTCGGGAATATAATACTTTCAATCTGGTAAGGGTTCCAGGGACGTGTGACAGTCAGTAAAGAATCGCATTCTCTACTTAAGAACCCTATTACCTACTTAAGAACCTTATTACCTATGTACATGTCATCAACCAAAATAATCGCAACTTTTAATCAGTCAGGTGGTGCTGCTAAGACGACAATTACACACAATCTTGGGTATCACCTAGCCCAAAAACACCGTGTACTACTTGTGGATATGGACCCACAGGCATCACTAACAGCCTTTATGGGATTAGGGGAAATTAAGCTCAAAACTGAGCAAACTATTTATAGTGTGATCGCTGAAGAAACTCCCCTGTATATATGGGAAAAACCGATTCACGGAATGCACCTTGTACCAACAAATATCCAATTAGCAGGTACAGAGCAAAAGATTTTCCATGACCTGACCATCGATAACCGTCAACGGCTCAAGTTTGCACTCTCAAATGTACTTGACCAGTATGATTATATTTTGATTGATTGTCCGCCTTCTCTAGGAATACTAAGCATTATGAGCTTAGTAGCTGCTTCACACGTTATTATTCCTGTTGAAACACAGTATAAGTGCTATCTTGGCACTAACCAATTGCTAGAAACGATCGCCAGGCTCAAAAAAGGAGGACACCAGAAATTACAAATTGCCTGTATAATTCCAACCAAATACGATAATCGTAATCTTCAAGATACAGGAATATTGGAAGAGATTAAACAACAGGTTGAAGGACGCATCCATGTCACTGCTCCAATTCCTAAATCAACAGCTTTTCCTGACGCGACCCAGGCACATCTACCACTTGCACTCCACAAGAAAAACCACCCCGCAGTTAGCATACTCGAAGAAATTACAAAATATATCACTCAACCTCAACTATGAGCCAAAAACGCGAACTAGAAAAACTCACCGGACTCGATAATTTATTTGGAGATGAAGAGGAGCAACTCTTATCTGAAACCACTTTACCAATATCCGCAATTATCCTCCCGCCTAGCCAACCCCGTCGTTATTTCGATCCCAAAAAACTTCAATCCCTCGCCGATAGTATCAAGCAAGAGGGTTTACTTGAACCTATTCTTGTCCGACCAGTTGGTGAACTAAACACCACTGTACTCAAGTCAGGAGTTATACCGACGCAATTAGCTTATGAACTCATCGCTGGTGAGCGCCGTATCGAAGCTTCTAAACTTGCTGAAAAAACAGATATTCGTGTCCACATTATTAACTGTGACGAGAAAACAGCACGCAAACTCAGACTTATAGAAAATCTCCAACGAGAAGACCTTAACGCCTTTGAGGAAACTATCGGTATCCTTGATTTTATTTCTAGTGAGTTAGAAGTTGAGTCAAATACAGCTGTGTCTCTCCTATATCAGATGAATAATGAGACAAAAGGAAATTCTAACCATAACGTTATGGTTAGTGAAGAAGCACTTGTTATACAAACAATATTCCTCCAGATAGGCAAGATATCTTGGGAATCGTTTGTATCCAACCGCCTTCCTCTACTCAAACTTCCTCAAGATATCCAAATCACCCTTGAAAAGGGTCAAATCGAGTACACAAAAGCACAAGTGATTGCACGTGTCAAGGATAATGAAAAGCGGCAAAATATTTTAAAAAAAGCTATTAAAGAAAATCTGTCATTATCTGCAATCAAAGAGCTAGTGGGGGATATTCTCCAAATTCAATCAGAAAACAAGCCGCAGTCTCCCCAGCAACAAAATAAAGAAAGAGCAAGCAAAATATACAAATCACTGCTTAAGAGCAAAATCTGGGATGACGAGAAAAAAGTAAAAAAAGTTAATCGTCTTTTTGACCAAATTGAAGCACTTTTAGAAGAAAAAAAGGAGGATGCTTCTTAGCTCGACTTGATAATTTCAGTCAGTTCAGGTGACATCTAAAAAATGCTTGTTTAATTTTTAAAAGTTTTGGTTTTAAACAGCCGCATTCCATTTGCAGTCACCAATAGGGAAGTTCCTGTATCAGCTAAGACAGCGATCGCAACCAATAGCTCTTGACCCTGTTCAATATTTCGCTGCCAAAGAAAATCAAGACTTAGGAGTAGTCAAATCCATACGAAAGCCAGTCTCAATCGCTGGATTTGTCTCCTTTTCCTGCACCCTCGCAGACATTAGTGCAATTATCTTAACCTCTCACGAATGCCCTGATTGGGCCGCCTTCCTAGCTTTCATCTTTTATTTAGCTCCCCAGGAGGAAGCAACATCTTCCCCATTATAGGATTTCTACATACCCTTCTGTTCCATGTACGCGAATTTGTTGCCCATCTTTTATCAGTTTAGTAGCATTTTCTACTCCGACAACTGCCGATAAGCCATATTCACGTGCAATAACTGCTCCATGAGTCATCAGTCCACCAACTTCGGTGACTAGACCTTTTATGGATACAAATAATGGTGTCCAGCTAGGGTCAGTAAAGGAGGTGACTAATATATCTCCATCTTCTAGATCAGCATCTTCCATGTTTAGGATGACACGTGCTCGTCCCTCTATAACTCCGGAAGAAACAGGTAGACCTACAATCGCTTCGGCTGGGAGATTTTCTCGTTTGTACTCACCTGTAATGATTTTACCATCAGACGCGATCACACGTGGGGGAGTTAGTTTTTCATATAATTTGTACTCGTCTTTTCGTTTGCTGATGAGCTGGTAATCCAGTTTATTTGTGAGTACGACAGAGCGAAGTTCTTCAAAAGTGAGATAGTATATATCTTCTTTTTCATGAATAACGTTGGCTTGTACGAGTTGTTCGGCTTCTTTCAGTAAAGCCTGCTTATAAACGAAGTAGCGACTAACTATGCCGTATTTTGGATATTCACGATAACCAATGAAATTCCGGTAATGACCGATCATTCGTTTTGTTTCTTCGGCTTTTTGTTCACCATCCGGTAATTGCTTCAACCGCTCTAATAATTCTTGTTCTTTTTGCAAAGCTGACTGTCGCCCTTGCTCAAATTTGCGATCGCCAGCACCAGGCTCAAAGTTTTTGATATTACTGAGAATTATGGGGACAAGCGTCATGGGTTTTTCGCTCCAACGAGGTCTTGTAATATCGATTTCCCCGGCACATCGCATTCCGTATTTGTTTAGATAAGCATAGATAGCGTCTTGGGTTTCCTGTCCACCATCAAACTTAATCAGTTCATCCAGAAAGTTGTCCTCTTTTACCTGTTGTAAATACTCAATCACATCCGGGTAAGGGCGAATCGCATCTGCGACATCCAATAGCGCCAGACCCATGGACGAAGTAATATTGTTAGATACCGATTGAGAAAGCGTGTCTGCTGCGTTTTTCTCACCTAACCACTCCATCATTTTTTCATTGATCCAGGATGAAGCGTTCACACCAGTCATAATCACACCAAAACTTTGTGTATCAGATGACCTCTTCTTTAGTTGCTGGATGTCTTCCAGGATAAAATCAAATAGATCCGATCCTGATTTCGTTTGGATGTTTTGTTTTAACTCTTCTACCGATGTTTCACTACGCTGGATAAACTCACCCACGATCGCCGGATCGTACTCTTTTAGTGTTTGATAATCCGCAGGTGACCGACCTTTATTGCTTTTACCGGAACTTTGTTCTTGCTGATCGTCTGCTAACGACTTGATAAAATCTCCCCGCTCCAGGAGGGTTATCAATGCGTCTTTTATGAGTGGGTCGGATTTTCCTAAGACATCTACTATTATTCCTCTTCTAACAGGTGAAGCCAGTTCATGCGTGACATCAACAAACAACCTTCCGCCAGCTTTATACATGGGGCGGGCAGCGGTTAACTGCCATAAAGATATTCCCAATGGTTTCATGGGGTCGGTCATCATTTGCTGATGACCGACAGAGACATAGACGTGATTTTCTTGATCATTCGCTTCAGGGATGGGGTATAAAGTAGTGATTGGCCGACTCTGGACAATATAAAATGTATCATCAACCAAACACCATTCAATGTCCTGGGGGCGACTGAAATGTTCTTCGATCTTTCTGCCTATGCGCTCAAGCTGTAAAATCTGCTCATCCGTCAGCGCTTGCCTATTCTGTCTCTCAGGCTCAATCTCCTGTGATTTCGTACCGCCATCTTTTAAGGCGTAAATAGCCAGTTTTTTGGTGGATATCTTCTTATCAATAACCTTGCCGTTGCACACTTTATAGATATCAGCATTCACCAGGCCGGAGACGATGGCCTCGCCAAGTCCGAAACTGGCATCAATGGATAACACTTTCCTGTTAGAAGTGACGGGATCGGCAGTAAACAAAATTCCTGCCACCTGCGGAAAGACCATCTTCTGAACCACCACAGACAGGTGGACTTGACGGTGGTCGAAGCCGTTTTGCAGGCGGTAAATTACTGCCCTCTCGGTAAATAGCGATGCCCAGCACTTGCTGATATGCTGATAGATTGCCTCATGTCCGATAATGTTCAAATACGTATCCTGCTGGCCTGCAAAGGAGGCCGTTGGTAAATCCTCAGCTGTGGCGCTGGATCGTACTGCATAGGCATTTTTTTCTCCAAACCTGGAGAGAAGGCGGGCGATCGCTTCATTAATGTCTTGAGGAATGGCTATGCCTTCGATGAAAGAGCGAATCTCACTGCTAAGTTCACCGATTTTATCCCGGTCTTCCACCAATAGATGCGATAACTGATCGAGTAATTCGTTAATCGACGACGTTTCCCCAATGATTCTTTTAAAGGCTTCAGTAGAAATACAAAAGCCATCTGGTACGCGGATTCCTTCAATCTTGGATAGTTCCCCCAGGTTCGCGCCTTTACCCCCAACAACCGTGATTTTTGTTTTGTCAATATCTTGAAAACCAAGCACAAATGAACTCATCAGTTTCCCTCCTTTGGCAATTCATACTACGCTTGCAATCAGCGGCGGCAAACAGCCTCTGCATCACAACCAGGATCTTCAACAGTCCGCTGCATTGCAATTGTTAGGCGGCTCCACTCACACCGCCTTTGTGTACTTCATAGCGCAACTCAGCCATGCCAGCACCCATCTGATGAACAGACACTAGGCGCAGAACTGGGCTTAACACTCTGCGAGGGAATAGCGGCTTACCCTTGCCGAGGGTGGCCGAGCCAACCTGGATGATCAGCTCATCCAGTAAACCAGCATCGTAGAACTGACCAGCCAGATCTCCGCCTCCAACTATCCAGATGTTTTTGGTGTCGGCAGCAGCTCGCATTTCAGTGTGGGCGTGGTGTATATCTCCATTGACGAATCGGATGTTCGCACCTTCGATTATTGTCAGCTTGCGACTAGAGAATATCCAGGCTGGCTGAGTGTATGGCCACGCAAAGCCAGTCTCAGTGGCAACCTTTTGGGCGTTGCGTACCATCCACTTGTAAGTTGCTGATCCCATTGCCAACGCACCCACATCTGAAATGAACTCTGAATAGCTGGAGTCATTCAGATCACCAAGCGGAAACAGCCAATCTAGTGAGTCATTCTCAGTAGCAATGAAGCCATCAAGACTTGTCGCTGTGAAGTACTGAGTTTTCATTTTTGTATGCAACTCCTAAATATGACTTCAAGCGCCTAACGTTCCGGTTGAGCGGCTGCTAGTAACCTTTGCATCCAAACTAAGATTTTTCGATAGTCCGCTCCAACCGGGTTGTTATACGCCAATGAAAGTATCCCAACAGCCGTTCGCTTGCTACAAGGCAAGTGCTCTTCTGCACCTATACGGGAACGCTTTACGCGAGCTGCTCGGCGAGCCCGATGAGAAGTCCTTCGGGGCCGCGGATATAGCAGAGCCGATACGCGTCTTCGTACTGGACTACTTCGCCGACGAGCTGCGCGCCGAGCTTCTGAAGCCTGGCGAGCGTCTCGTCGATGTCGTTCACAGTGAACATGACGCGTAGGTAGCCGAGCGCGTTCACCGGGGCGTTCCGGTGATCGGCGACTACAGGCGGGGTGAGAAATCGCGAGATCTCGAGCCGGCTGTGGCCGTCGGGGGTGACCATCATCGCGATCTCAACGCGCTGGAGACCTAGTCCGGTGACGCGCCCGGCCCATTCTCCTTCGATCGTGGTTCGCCCTTCGAGCTTCATGCCAAGCTCGGCGAAAAAAGAGATGGCGGCATCGAGGGACTCTACCACAATGCCGACGTTGTCCATGCGCTTAAGAGCCATATCATTTCTTCTCATTGTTGACCAGAAACGTCCGGCATTTGCCATTCACATGGCGTATAACAATTTTTTATTGTACAGAGTTTTACTGTAGATCCTCCTATCGAGGCTGAATGAACGCTGAAAATTTTTGAAAACAGGATAGTAGCGGAGGCGTTAGCATTCATTTCCAATTTAAGATTGTTATTTTTTACACGGACTTACATCCAAATAAAGAAGAGAAAGCACTATAGCTGACGCTCAAATCCTTAAGAAGTAACTCTCACATAGGAGATAAAAATTATGGCTACTAAAACAAAAAAAGTTAGTTTAATTGATGACAACGCAATGGGTATTTACCGAATTGCTTCCTACAACGAGCACAAGTTTAATGCAGTCTACTACGGGCTACAAGAAACCTGGGGTAAAACCATTCAAGCGCAATCTCAAGCTAACTGGAATAAAGCACAATGGGATGAATTCAAATCTCGATTTATTGCTACATTTGGTACAGTTAAAAACCCCAAGTACTGTGTACAACAAATGGTTGACTATTCTATTAAGCACTTCAACAAGGGCTTAGAAGAACTACTCGAAGTCAACAAACGTACTTGGCTACAACGCAAACGTCTATTAGCAAAATAATCAGAAATTATCTAATTTTACAGAAAATCTCGCTCATACAGAGTGGGATTTACTTTTTTTACTAATGCTGACGCAGCTAAGAGTGAAAAACTCATCTAGGAGACAACTATGGCTGCTAATAAATCCACTAAATCTCAAGTTATTACAATCGATGATTCGGCAATGGAGCAATTCAAAGTTGAGTCATTCGATGTGCGTAAGTACAACACGATTTTCTATTCAATTCGTGACCTTTACGGACGCGAATCACAACGACAATTAGGGTCTGACAATTTTGACTGGAAAGCTTTTAAGACTCAGTTTGAAATCTGTTTTGGTCGTCCTGAAGATTGTCGTTACACCACAGAACAATTGCTGACTTTCGCACAAAACAAATTCAACATGGGTTTAGAAGACTTGTTGGCTTATAACCGTAAATCATGGGAGCTTCGCAAAAAACGGGAACAACAATATGCACAAATGGAGCAAATTAACCTTGTGGTTAAGCACTCTCCAGAAATTACCAATTCTCCTGTTGATTGCTCCTAAGTATTAGCCCAACAACCATACTAAAATCAAACGATTCAGTTAGAAAGCAACTGTTTTCTTAAGTGTAGTTACAAAAACTGTAACTACACTTATTTTTTCTGAGTCAATCAAACATTCTCATTCACAGCAATAAAGGTACTAGGTCGCTCACATAGCGTAAAGTTATACTTACGCTTAACTTCTTCATCTAGATTATTGAGACTGCCTTCAACAGATTTAGTTAGCGGTACAACCTCAGAGCGTGTATAACCAGTCAGCTTATCAAACTGAATAATCATGTGCTGATGGAACGCCCAAATATCCGCCATCCGATTGCCTATACTAGAAGATATCTCATCAGGTATAAAAATATTACCGTGCCAGGATACCTTAATTCCCTTTTTCTGGAAATAAGCATCTATTTCTGGACGAATGTAATCCGCAGTCCCTCCGCAAAACACCAGTTCTTCAATATCCTCATCCATCTTCGAGCGCAACCACCTGACGATCGCACGCCAATACTCATCTCTAGCAAGCAATAAAGCCTTGGACATCGATTCACCATCAAGTTGAATTTCATCGTGTTTACGCTTGCGTGAGAGTTTCTGCATCACCAAGGGATCACAACTAACTCCAGCTTCTACCAACACCTCGATAATATTGGGATTATCAGGGCTTAGTCCCGATGTCTTGGAAGTAAAATTATTCACTAGCCAAGACATACCAAAATTGCTGGTTATTCCCGCACCAATTGAACCACTGCGAAAGGTAAAAATACTTGCGTTGCGATAACCAAGCATTACATACATAGAAGCAGGCATATTATTGCCAAGCGATCGCCTACGGTGGAAAAATATTCCACTACCCTCAGAAGCTGCATCATAACGAAGCATTTTCACCCGCATCTTACCTGCTGGTGTATCAAACCCCCGAAACGCATCTTTTAACCGAACTTGTAACTGTTCCTTGTCTTGCACCTCGCCCGGCGGCAGCAGGACACTCAAGTAAGCTGCAATATCATTACCCAGGTTCAACTTCTCCTTAACCAACCAAAATGCACCGCAAATTTTGGGGACTGCTAGTTCGTACTTTAGCTCTTTCAGTTGCGATATACCCCCAAACCGACGACGAGCAAGTTCTCCCAAGGCGTAATACTCATCACCGATTCCTACCCAAGCACGAGATTCAGGACTACCTTCTTGTTGAATGCTCTTAATCGAAGCTTTAGCAACATCCGCTACTTCTGAGTCTAAAAGTAAAACAATAGGCTTTCCTTCTGGATACTCCTGAACGATAGCTTTGATTTTACTTGCACCCATGTCAATCGTAATTACTATCTTTTTTACGTCCGTTTTCTCCTTAGCTTTAGGCATATTTTTATATTTTATTAATTTTTACTATCGTTCCTAATTTAACCGAAATTGGAAAAATACAGTGGCGTAAAACACTTTCTTTACAGGGTTTAACAGCTTTTTTACATACAAAGTGCGTAGAGAAAAAACCATTACAGCGATGTTCCTTAATGGCGCTACAGCATTCATACTCAACTTCATTGAGTAGAGGTTTACTGTAAACTGCTAGCAACCAAGCTCAAATTGCCAGGAAGCTAACTAAAGTAGCTCCATAACGCTAATATCAAATCAAAACCGTAAATCCTAAGTACATTAAAGTATTAAATATTGCTTTAATGCCCGTTATTCAAATCACCTCCTAAATCATGACTAAATTACCCCAATCACACCCAAATTCTGTATCAACTAAAAGTTGAATTATTAAACAAAATTAGCTTTTTGCTTGTAATTCAAACAATACGATTGTCATTATCAAACCCCGTATTACCTCAATCATCCCCGCAATTACCCCACTAAAAAGTATCGCAATTGTGCAGTCTTGTACGATAACAAGGTATGTCAAATGGGGCTAATTACACATTTGCTTTGCTGTAAAATTTTTGATTGTAGCTTTTACAGATGAGATATATGAAGTGATTATTCTAAGCGATCGCCCATATTCAAGTTAGTAGTTATTGGTTGCTATTTTCTTACATATTGGGACAGGTTGGCATATCATCTTCAATGAGTAGCCTTGCGAGACTGGGCAATGCCTCACCGTAAGTTGGGTGAATGTGAACCGATTGTTCGAGTATCTGCCACGTTGCTTTAGCTTCCATCAGCGACAAAAAGACATGCACGAGTTCAGCTGCTTCGTATCCAACCAGGGTTGCTCCTAAAATCAAATTTGTGTGGGTGTCGATGACCATGCGGTAGAAACCCAGCTCGTGCCCCCACTCAATGCTACGGGCGATGTGAGCCATCGGTAGGGTAACTTCGCGGGCAGAGATACCCTGTTTCTGAGCCTGCTCTAATGTCATACCCACTCGCCCCACTTGCGGCTCAGTGTAAACGGCATAACCTAACACCCGATCGTTGCGCGTCCGCTGTTCGCCACACAGAATGGCTTTCAAGCGGCGATAGTCTTCCCAAGAAACATGCGTAAAAGCAGGCTGTTTGGCAGCGTCCCCGATCGCATAAATCCCAGCGCAAGTCGTTTGAAATTGATCATCGATTTTAATAAAACCCTGTGCATCTAATTCAACGCCTGTCACCACAGAATTTAATGCCTGAGTATTCGGTTTGCGCCCAGTCGCAATCAGCAATGCTTCTCCATCCAGTACTTCACCATTGTTCAGCGTTAGGGTAAACACACCGTTGGTATAAGCAACCTGCTGAACAGTCACATTGAAATGCAGTCCAATTCCATCTTGCTCAAAAGCATCAGCAAGCACAGCACTGACATCGAATTCTTCTTGAGCCAGCAAGCGATCGCCCCGCACAATCAATTCGGTTTGGCTCCCTAAACGTGCCATTCCCTGCCCTAACTCCAGGGCAATATAGCCACCGCCGACCACGAGCAAGCGGGGCTGAATCTGCTGCAAATCAAAGAAATTTCGGTTGGTCAGATAAGGCGTTCCAGCTAAACCAGGAATATCAGGAATAGTAGAGGATGTTCCTGTGTTGATAACAATGATCGGAGCCTGTACAGCCACACCTCCTCCGCTTACAGTTCGCTCTCCGGTGAAAGCAGCTTCAGCGCAGACAACTCTAACTCCTGCACTGTCTAGTCGCCGTTTGACACCCTGGTTAAACTGGCTGCGAATGCTACGCACACGCTCCATCACTGTAGAAAAATTGACTTCAAGGAGCGCGTGTATGCCTAGCTTTGCAGCTTGTCGAGCGCGACCTGCGGCGTGGGCAGCAGCTAGAAAGGCTTTAGAAGGTGTACAGCCATAGTTGATGCAACTGCCGCCCAACGCATCGCGCTCAAACAGAACGACGTTCTTCCCTGCTTTGGCAAAGTCAGCCGCGAGGGGAACTCCGCCCTGACCGCTGCCAATCACAATCACATCTGCTGTTTCCATTGTTACCTCGGTTGATAGTTGGTCATTACAGTTTGTCGAGTCCGACTGGCTTTAATTAAAATAATTCGTAATTCGTAATTCGTAATTAAGTTTTGTGACGGGGATTTAGACCCCGAGCCAAAACGTTCTGCCTAAACATGATCAGTAATCATCAACTTCGACGACAGCTTTGGCAAACTCCTGCGGCGCTTCTTGAGGCAGGTTGTGTCCGATGCCGCCTTTGATTGTACGGTGCGAATATTTGCCCGAGAATTTTTGGGTGTAGGAACTGGGTTCTGGATGTGGCGCGCCATTGGCATCACCCTCTAGCGTGATGGTGGGTACGACGATCGCGGGGGCTGCGGCCAGTCGCTTCTCGAACTCGTCATACTTCGATTCGCCTTCGACCAGACCGAGCCGCCAGCGATAGTTATGAATCACGATACTGACATGATCGGGGTTGTTAAAGGATGCTGCGCTGCGATTGAAGGTCGCATCATCGAAGTTCCACTTCGGCGAAGCAAGCTGCCAGATGAGCTTGGCAAAGTCGTGTCGATATTTGTCGTAACCTGCCCGACCGCGATCGGTAGCAAAATAATATTGGTACCACCATTGAAGTTCAGCCTTTGGTGGCAACGGCATCTTGCCGGATTCCTGGCTACCGATCAGATAACCGCTCACCGAGACCAGCGCCTTGCAGCGTTCAGGAAAGAGTGCCGCGATGATGTCGGCTGTTCGTGCTCCCCAATCAAATCCAGCGAGGATTGCCTGCTCGATCTTGAGGGCATCTATCAGAGCGATGATATCAAGGGCGATCGCCGATGGTTGACCATTCCGGAACGTTTCGCTCGAAAGAAACCTCGTCGTGCCATAGCCACGCAGATAGGGGACGATCACCCGGTAACCCGCCGATGCTAACAAAGGCGCAACATCGACGAAGCTGTGAATGTCGTAGGGCCAGCCGTGCAGCAGAATGACCGCCTTACCATCGGTGGGACCGGTCTCAGCGTATCCGATGTTCAGGGCACCTGCATTGATCTGCTTTAGTGAACTGAATGAAGTGTTTGTTCCTGCTTTAGTTGGGGTTGCATTTGCTATCTGGCTAGATTGTCTGTCTACAGAACTAAATCCGCCAAGCTGAGTAGCAGCAAGGGTCATAACCGCAGTGCCCAGAAAGCAACGGCGATTAGAATTAATTTCATTAGACATTGTTCTCTCTCCCATTAGGTGGAAATTGATTTTGTCGCGCCTGAGTCGGTTTGTACGATGGCTTGCAACTGATGTTCGAGACGTAGAATTTTCGCTGCCCGCTCTCCGATGATCACGCAGGGAGCCATTGTGTTGCCAGTCGTGATTCGCGGCATGATTGATCCATCCGCAATCCGGAGATTGGCAATGCCATAGACTCTCAGATTGCTATCGACCACCGACATCGAATCCCGTCCCATCTTCGCAGTACAAGTTTCGTGCCAGAAGCTTGTTGCCGCATTTCGAATAAAATGTTCAAGTTCGGCTCCTTTCAAATTCCCTGGCATCACTTCGCGTTTGACAAATGGGCGTAGTGGAGCGGAGTTCCCGACTTCGCGGCAGAGTTCGACACACGCGATCGCCGCCTTGAGATCATCCGGATCAGATAGCGTGTTGGCATCAATCATGATCGGGTCGGACGGATTAGAACCCGTGAGGCGCAAGCGACCTCGGCTTTTGGGATGGGCGACTGCCCCGAATAACGTCCAGCCTGCATCGGGTAAGCCAAACCGGGCGACATTCTCGGCAGTGGATTTTGGCACTTCAGCCTGACAGACAAATAGATTTGGACTGTCCAGACCGGACTGGCTCGTCGAGAAAAAGATGGCTTCGGACAGGTTGTTTCGGGGTGCGATCGCTTCCTGATACTCCCAAACACAATCAAATGCTACATGGTCTTGAAAATTTTGCCCCACACCGGGAAGGTGCTGCACGACCGGAATTCCCAAACGTTGCAACTCAGCCTCATCGCCAATGCCAGATTGCATCAGCACCTTCGGCGTATGGATCGCACCGAGCGACAGTACAATTTCGACTGCCGCACCAATGCGATAGAGTGTGCCACGGTAAGAAATCTCCACGCCAGTCGCCCGCTTACCCTGGAACATCAGCCGCGTCACCAGTGCATGAGTGAGAACCGTCAGATTGGGTCGATCCATATAAGGGAAGACGTAGGAGCGGAAGATAGATTCGCGCTTGCCATTGCGGACTCGCACATCGCTGATAGCGGCGCCCTTCACTGCTTCCATCATGCGACCGTTCGGATTCTCGAAAGTAGGAATACCGACCGATCGCGCTCCTGCGATCGTTGCGGGTGCGATCGGGTTTGGATCTGGCGCGGGCTGCACAAAGACGGGTCCTCCCGTTCCCCGGTACATCGGGTCTGGCGCACCATGCCAATCTTCCAGGCGGCGATAGAGATTCAAGACCGATTCATAGCCCCAGGCTGGATCATTCACTTCAGCGGCGAAGAGATCCCAATCGTGCTGGTGTCCGCGTGCCCAAACCATGACGTTGATGCTTGATCCACCGCCGAGTACTTTGCCCATCGAGAACGGAATTGAACGATCGTTCACATGGGGATTTGGCTGTCCCTGGAAGCTCCAGTCGCGATCGCTTCCAAGATTCATAAACCATTGATTCGCGGCGACAACACTGGGTACATCATCGGTGCCGCCAGCTTCAAGCAGTAGAACGCTAACATCCGGGTTCTCAGCCAGTCTGCGGGCAACTACTGAGCCAGAAGACCCAGATCCGCAAACAATAAAATCGTACTGGTGTCTTAGTTCAGAGGTGAGCTTGTGCTGGTTGCTGCGGACGCGATCGGTGAAATTGTCATCATTACTGGTGCTACCCGGATTGTTGTCCCGTTCATGCTCAAAATTCGTTTTCATTGGGTCTACCTTGTTTTCAAAATCGAAATGATTCCGTTAGATCTGTCACTCGGCTCAAAATCGGTAGAGACGCTTAAGTTCCGCCACTTTCGTTCAATCCCACGTTTAAAAACGTGGGTTCCCTTCTGCCTTCTGCCTTCTGAAGTTCTTTCCAAAGGAGTCATTTTGACGCGCGCAGCGATCTGAACGCTGCCCTGAGTTCTTGAGTAAAAATCGTTGGCTGCTCCCACGCCGCGAAGTGTCCGCCCTTTTCCACTCGGTTATAGTGGATGAGTTTGGGATACGCCCGCTCTGTCCAACTTCGCGGGGCTGCATATATCTCATTAGGAAAGACGCTCACGGCAACCGGAATGGCGACGTGTTTAGGGTCGAAAAAGACAAACTTATTCTCCCAATACAGACGAGCCGAAGAGACAGCCGTGTTCGTCAACCAGTAAAGCGTGATGTTGTCGAGGATGTCGTCTCGCGTCAGTCCCTCAGACTGTCCGTCAAAGACACGTGCGATGAGCGCATAGCTGCGTGCATCGTGGTCGAGTATCCAGGCAGCCAGACCGATCGGTGAATCCGCAATGCCGTACAGCGTTTGCGGGCGGTTCGCCATCTCCTGAGCGTAGCCAAGTCCGTGCTTATAGAAAAAGTCGAGCTGATCCCACGCGTTCTTCTCTTCGGCTGAGAAACCGGATGGCGGTGGGTCGCCGAACTTGAGTGCTTTTGCAACATCGGCTGGAACAGTGGCAGGCATGTTGGTATGAATGCCGAGCAGTCCCGGAGGTGTCAGCAGGGCCATTTGCTCTGTGACTGCATTCCCCCAATCACCCCCTTGCGCCACAAATCGCGAGTAGCCAAGGCGCTGCATCAGCACAACCCAGGCGCGTGCGATACGGGCGGGGTCCCAGCCGGTCGTGGTCGGCTTGCCTGAAAAACCATAGCCTGGAAGCGAGGGAATCACGAGGTCGAAAGCGTCCGCTGCATTGCCGCCATCTGCCGTGGGGTTGACCAGTGGCTCAATAATCTTCAGTTGCTCGATGATCGATCCGGGCCAGCCGTGCGTGACGATGAGCGGCAAGGCGTTTTCCTGGTTCGATCGAACGTGAATGAAATGAATATCAAGTCCATCGATCGTGGTGATAAATTGCGGTAGAGCCTTCAGTTTCGCCTCAACCTTGCGCCAGTCGTAATCGGTTGCCCAATAGCGCGCGAGTTTCTGAGTCGTTGCGAGCTGCACACCCTGCGACTGATCGGCGACCGTCTCCTTTTCGGGCCATCGCGTTGCTACGATGCGACGGCGGAGGTCGTCGAGTGCCGCTTGCGGAACGTTGATGTGGAAGGGACGGATTGTAGTTGTGTCGGTGTGCAAGGTTTCAAGTTGAGTCATGGTAGTCTCCTTTGGTGTTACTTTGCTGGATTGGGCATTGGCAGAACCGAATCGACCTAGCTGTGTAGTCGCAATAGTCATCGCCGCAATGCCCAAAAAGCGGCGGCGTTGTTGGTTGATTTTTTTAGACATTGATCGTTCTCTGATTGGATTTAGCTCATTGAAACTGACAAAACTTTCGTAACCCCAGACATCATCTAGAACTCACCCCATCGCTCACTTCACCGAGGAGAAGGCGGTCGGTTTAAGCAGTTCGTTGCTGATGTTTTGCACGAGTGGACCGTCCTTCTCACTCTCTTTACTGATCGCGATCCATTCGGGGTCGGCGAGAAATGCACTCCAACGCTCCTGACGCTCAGCCATGCTGTCCCAAGCGAGCAGGTAGGTGAGTTGCTGGTTGCTCTCGCCAATTAGCGTCGTCCAGAACCCAGCTTGGCGGATGCCATGTTTTTCCCAGATCTGTATCGTGTGGTTCTGAAAGCGCGAAATCAGTGCTGGCAGTCGTCCGGGCAAGGATTGATAAATGCGTAATTCATAGATCATAGCTGTGTTCCTTTTTGGAAGTGTCAGAGTTACAACCGTTTCCATTTGCATTAACTACACCCCACACCCAAATTCGTCAGCGTATGTGTATGTATGGCTTACTAAACTGAAAACTGCTGCATTTTTCTGATCGCAAGGCGGTGTTAACAAACTTTGGGGGTTTAAGTCCCCAGCAAGATAGGCAGCGCGTTTTGATGCCTCAGCTAAATCCCCGTCACAAAACGTAATTGCGAATTGCGAATTGGTTTAATGCCCCGCGCTCTGTCCACCATCGACATGCAGGATTTCGCCCGTCACAAAGTTGGCTGATTCGAGGTAGAGGATGGCATCGACAACATCAGATATCTCGCCCATGTGACCGATTGGGTGCAGGGCATCAAGCTGGGCATGGGTCTCGGCGGGATGCATTGGTGTCTTGATAGTACCCAGCGCGATCGCGTTCACCCGGATACCACGCTTGGCATACTCGATTGCCAATGATTTGGTCGCGGCATTCAGTCCACCCTTGGTCAGCGATGCGAGTACAGAGGGTACGCCCGCGATCGCGTGGTCAACCAGGCTCGTCGAAATCTGCACGATATGACCACTGTCCTGCTTTTCTATCTCGGCAATGGCGAGTTGCGTGATGTGAAAGAAGCCAGTGACGTTGGTGCTCAGGGTAGCTTCGTAGTCAGCCTCGGTGTATTGAGTAAAGGGCTTGGCGATGAAGATGCCAGCGTTGTTAACCAGCGTGTCAATGCGCCCGAAGCGGGTCACGCCTTCGATGATTGCCCGCTCGGCAGTTTTGCGATCGGCAATATCGCCGGACACCACCACGACTCCATCGTCGTCCGATGGCTGAATTGAGCGTGAGATTGCAACCACTTGATAGTTGCGATCGCGATACGCCTTGACGAGGGCTGCGCCGATGCCCTGCGACGCGCCGGTAATCACAGCGACTTTCTGTTCAGTGCCCATAGTAAACCTCTTTTGTGATTTTGAGGGATTAGTGGAACGAGGGTCGAATCTATTGAACGGTACAATACTCAACTGAATTCTGACTCCTGACTCCTGAATTCTGTTTGTTGAAAGGTTCAACGGAAAGCCGCTCCACCGATTGGAGAACCTACAATGCCACCATCAACAAAAAGTTCAACCGACTGGATATAGGACGAATCGTCTGAGGCAAGAAAAAGGACGGCTTTGGCAATATCGTCGGGTTCACCTAAACGACCCAGTGGAATTGCTGCTGCCCATTGCGCCGTCAGTTCGTCCGCCTTCTCAGACGAAGTAGACCCACGCCTCCAGATAGGGGTTCTTGTCGCTCCCGGTGCAACGACGTTGACCCGAATGTTGCGGGGAGAAAGCTCGTATGCCAGCGATCTCGCCATACCGCGAACACCTGCCTTACTTGCTGCATAGGCTGAGCGTCCGGGATTACCCAGTGAACCGATAACGGAACCGTTCAAGATAATTGAGGAGCCATCATTGAGCAGTGGCAGTGCGGCTTGAACTGTAAAGAAAACGCTGGTGAGATTGACGCGAATGATGTTCTCAAACACCGCTTCGTCAGTGCTTCCTACAGGGGTTGCTCCACCAATCCCAGCATTGGCGAAGACGATATCCAGGCTGCCGAAACGTTGACCAATTTTGCTGAAAAGGTCAGTACGGGCATTGGAGTCCGTCACGTCTGCACGATAGGCAGCAGCTTTTGGACCCAGTTCTGCGACAGCGGCATCGAGCGTCTTCTGATCTCGACCCGTAATTGCCACTTCAGCCCCTTCGTGAATGAAGAGTCGAGCGGTGGCAAAGCCAATGCCGCTGTTTCCCCCCGTAATCAGTGCCTTCTTACCTTCAAGTTTCATAACAATCTCCCTTGAAAAGCGAATAGGTGAATGTTGCAAATTACCGTCCGAGAGTGTGTTCGCACTCCGCTCCGTCACAACAACTTTTGCACCTTCGTCGTCAAACGCTTGAGCCGTTGCCAGTCCAATTTGCAGTTTATATTTATCGGATCAATCTGTTGTGGAGATCACGCCGCAACTTTATCGTTTACGGCAAGTTGATACGCTTCTAGCAGTTTCACATTGTCGATCGATCCGTGATGATGAATCTGCCGCCACCCACCGTCCTTTTCCGAGTACTGAAAACAGCGGCTCGTTCTGAATCTAAGTGGAATAATGCGAGCTTTAGTTGTAAATTCACCCCGCTCTTCTCCAGCAAAGATGGCTGTCTCTCCACTGAAGTACTCCACAACATCCTGGAACTCAACCCAGACGTTTAACGATCCTGTGAAGAGTTTGGAGTAGATATCTCGAATCGGCTCATAGCCTCGGAGCATTCCTCCCACCGGATTGTTTAGTTGAACCAGTGGACGGTTGAGCCAGATCTGAGTAAGCGTCTCAAGCGAGTGTTGATTGAAGGCATAATAGAACGTTTCAAGTGCCGCACGCGCCCCTGCTTCTGACGGCTGAGTCGTTTCATTCAGCAAGTTACGAGCCGCTTTGCCATAGCTCGTGGTGAGATAGTTCACTATGAAGGTCATTGATTTTGTTCTCCTTTGGAAAACGAAGGTGTGAATGTTGCAGCTCAGGCGATGGTCGCAGTCGCTATGCGGTGGTCATGGTCGGTACTGATAGCGACTGGCAGCCACGCTTCGATTTCCTGTGCCATTTTTGCGGCGTTGCTCCGGTACATTGCGATCGCGTCCTTGCCAACGGGCAAATGCAGCGGCGGACGGTCTGTATTGGCAAGTTGAAGAATCATCTGAGCCAGCTTTTTCGGATCACCGGGTTGGTGCCCGTGTAGCGCATCGGCTCCGCTCCGCATCGGTCCTACTGTTGTCTCGTAATCGGGAATGATGGTTTTAGCGGCGACGTAAGATTCAGTGCTTAAGAAGTCAGTCGTAAAAAGACCGGGAGCGACTGCCGTGATGTGAATGCCGAGCGGTGCCAATTCGATCGCCAGCCCCTTCGAGAGACCTTCGACGGCAAACTTTGTAGACCCATACAATCCCCAGCCCGGAACTGCATCGTAACTAAACAAAGACGAGATATTGATAATCCGCCCAGACTTTTGCTGGCGCAGGTACGGCAACACAGCACGAGTCACGTTCAGTACCCCAAACACGTTGGTATCGTACAGTTTTCGGACTTCGGCATCCGTGGCTTCCTCGATCGCTGTCACTATGCCATACCCGGCATTGTTGACTAAAATATCAACCCGACCAAAATGGGCAATCCCTTGCTCGACAGCCACTTGTACCTGGTTTTCCTGAGTGACATCCATCTGCACCACGTACAGATCCGGGTGGTTGTGCAGGGTAGTAGCGAGTTGTGCAGGCTGACTGCGAACCGTTGCCACCACCTGATCGCCCGCTGCCAGGGCTGCTCTGGCAATTTCTAAGCCAAAGCCCCTGGAGGCTCCGGTAATGAACCATACTTTCTGCGTTTGCATCGTGTGTCCTCGTTTTATAGCGCTTCTCACTTGCATTCCTGACACCCCACACCCTGCCTAACCAGGCTGTACTGCACTCAACAGAGAATTGCTATAGGTGTTGTCTAGTACAGCACGGCGGAAATAAGCCACCCATTTGAAATGTCTAAAACCCTTACGTAATGGTAATTACGAATTACGAATTCCGCCTTGCGGTACTAGTGTGTTGGCGCTCAGAGTGAGCGCCTCATCTGGAAAGAACTGGAAAAGCCTCTTCCATGTAACGGTCAGCGGCGATGGCTGCCTCTTCTGAACTGCTGCCGTTCTGACGCGCACTCAGGTAAGGCGCGTACCAGTCCGACCAGTGGTGCTCGGCGTGCGTCTTCTCGTAGTGGTCGTGGTGCTCTGCTGTCTCGCCAAGAAGGTTTGCCAGGGTTGCAACGTCTATGTCTCGTGCTGGCGTAGAGTTCCACACGCGACCGGGAGCGCGAGTCTTCACTTCTTGAAGCACCCAACCATTGCCGTCTGGATCGCTGAATGAGGCAAAGGAAGCATAGTCGCGACGTTTCGGATCGGGACCAGATACCCGTCCTTCGGTTCCGGCGTGGTGGAAGATCCCTCCGATGTCGTGAAACACCTCACTCACCTCGACCCCCCGATCGACGAGTTCGGCGCGGGCTGCCTCGATGTCAAAAACAACGAGGTGCAAACCTTGCACTGATCCCGGCACGGCTGAGGTGATTCCGGTGCCGATGATGATCGAGCATTCTGAGTTGGGAGGGGTTAATTGCACCACCCGGAAGTCCTCACCGGTTATGAAGTCAGCATCCAGGCGCCATCCCAATGACTCATAGAAGCGCTTAGCCCGATCGACATCGGAGACGGGCAATGTTAAGACCTCAAGTTTCATATTTTTACTGTCCACGTTAATGCTGCTCCTGCTTGTTGTTCTCCATTAGGTTGGCGTTAGGTTCGTGAGCTTGATGCCTATTTGCTTACACTTCAGTCTTCAGGGAGCGCAATGCGACCATCGCTCAATTCAGAACACTCAAGTTCTTTGAGCAAAAACGCAACTTAATCGTTCTGCTTTGAATTGTGTGATTAAGGATCAAAGCACTTCATTACTTGCAGCGATAATGGCTGCCATCAATTGCTCCATGTCCCAGCGATGTCTGCGGCGGGCTACACCGGAGCAATACCGAATTCCATTAATGAACAAGGCTGGTGCAGTGACTACTCCACTTTGCTGACCACTCTCGATATCTTGATTGATGCGGTCAACATGGACTTGTTTGGAGATATCCTGCAAAAATTTGTAAATGTCGAGACCTAAATGATTGGCATACTCAACGAGATAGCCGTTTCCCAATGCTTCTTGGTGGGTGAGCAGCATCTCGTGCATCTGCCAAAACTGACCTTGCGCTGCTGCTGCTTCTGCTGCTTGGGCTGCCTTTTGTGCTTGAGGATAGATTGAATGTTCGATAAAGTGACGAAACACTACACAAATCGAATTTTTCTCAGTCAGCCCGGTATTGAAATCTTGCTGAATTGCTTGAATCAACTGATGCATTTCCCTGAACTGAAGAGATTGGTAATTTCCATATTCCACGAGTATGACTGGGGCATTGAGCATCCCCTGATAGCGATCGCGTTCGGAAGGCGGAACAAAAAGTTGATTAAAATTCCTATCTTGATTCATCGGATACTGTATCAAAAAGGGTTTCTCACAGCATCAAGGGATTCGCATGACTTCTATCTGTGATTCCTCCCGACTCCGTTATTTGTATGTCTTTAGCTTATGAAATTAATTCAGCTTTGTCGCCAACTCAAAGTTGAGTGATTGAAGCGATGAAACAACAGTTGCTTACTATCTCAACAACGAACCCTCAACCGAACTTAAGTTCAGTTGGGCTTGTTTCACAACTTAGCGAGTCCTCGCTTCAGTGCGGTAATTACCGCTTGAGTGCGATCGCTCACACCTAATTTGCTCAAAATTTTGTTGATGTGAAATTTGACAGTACTTTCAGTAATATTCAAAGCCGCAGCAATATCGTGATTCCTCAATCCAAGCACCATCTGTCGAAGAACCTCTTGTTCTCGATCGCTCAACTCTGGAATGTTCATCCGTTCCACTAGTTTGGCAGCGACTTCGGAAGGGATATATTGTTGTCCGCTGTGAACAATATGAATCGCATTCAGGAGTGCATCCGGTTCTGCGTCCTTCAGCAGATAGCCCTTAGCTCCGGCGCGTAATGCTCGATAAATATCTTCGTCCCCGTCATAAGTGGTCAGTACAATTATGCGGGCATGGGTGAATTCAGCACAGATGGCGACGATCGCATCAACGCCGCTGATCTGGGGCATCCGTAAGTCGATTAAGGTGACATCAGGCTGGAGTTGTCGATATTGAGCGATCGCTTCTTGTCCATTGCCCCCTTGACCTACCACCGTCATATCTGGCTCATTTTCAATCATCGCGGCTAGCCCTTGCCGGACTATTGAGTGATCGTCAACAATCAAAACACGGATTGCTGTAGAGTGACTCACGTTGACGCCTCCCGATGTACGGATACGAGCGTTTCTGTTCCCTGTCCCAGTCGGCTCTCAATTGAGAGTTGTGCCCCAATGCGTTCCGCTCGTTCGGTAATCCCCAGTAAGCCAAACCCCCGATTTAGGGTTGTATGGTTGGCTTCAAATCCTTGTCCATTGTCTTTAATTCGTA
>NZ_JAIVFS010000081.1 GCF_020829645.1 Nostoc mirabile CHAB5784
CCCACGTTGCTTCCTGGAATTAAGTTTTGAGGTTTTTGGACTCTATTTATAACTTTGAAGTATATGTTGTTCTAGTGCGGAGTGAAGCGTATCGTGTCCGTTTGGTCAAAATATGGTTCAAATCACAGCGACGCTCGTTTCTCTCCCACCCTTTTTATGATTATCATTATTGTATTATTATCTGGAGCAGATATACTACAGAATTGTTAAAGGTCGCGGATGCTTTGAGGCTGACAAGATAATATTTTTAATCTCTAATTCCATTTGATTTGCGTTCTCTCATATCGCTTTTAGTCTAAACTCCAGTTGGCTATCTCAGCTCATGTGATATTTCACTCAACTGTAGCGTTAACTATCCACTTCTAGTCAGAAGATATCAACATTCCTGCCTATGACGTTGGAAAAAAGAGAGAGAGTACCGTACCTACTTCCAAACAAGCAAATGCTCTCGCTCAACAAGCAAATGCGATTGCTCAACAAGCAAATGCTGCCGCTCAACAAGCAAATGCTGTCGCTCAACAAGCAAATGCTGTCGCTCAACAAGCAAATGCTGTCGCTCAACAAGCAAATGCTGTCGCTCAACAAGCAAATGCTGTCGCTCAACAAGCAAATGCTGTCGCTCAACAAGCAAATGCTGCCGCTCAACAAGCAAATGCTGTCGCTCAACCTGACTTTTGACGGGATGTGGAACAATACGCTTGGGTTAAGGCTAAAAAATAAAACTGGTGTAGGTTGGGTTGAGGAACGAAACCCAACATTATCAAGGCTTTGTTGGGTAACACTAAAGTTCAACCCAACCTACGATTCTTCTTAACCCAAGCGTATTGGGATGTGGAAAAGGGGATAGACTTTTGCAAGAGGTCTAATTAACATATAGGAATCCGGTTTAATTGCTGAAAAGGTTTTAAATTACAATTCTTCCTATAGCCTTTTTCATTTATTTGAACCACAATCTCCTGTAGGGTAGCACAGCTAGCTGTGCTACCCTAGCATTTACAGTGTCGCGACAAGTTCCTTTAAGCGATCGCGTCCATCACGGAAGACAGGCCAACCATCCCCCACTAGCACTGCTTCTACGCGACTCAGTTCTGCTAACCTGCGAACAGAAGCAACAGCTTCCTCTCGATTCAGCAGCTTGTCATCTGGCAATATAGTTAAGCTACCTGCTTTGCGTGCCCTGACTAAATCCCCTGTAATCAAAGTCGTCTCTTCCAGTAACAGAGCCAATTCACCGGGAGTTTTCGAGCCTTGGAGTTCAATTACTTTTAACCCAGGTACGAACTCTTCACCATCAGACAGCCAGCGATCGCAAGGTATAGGGAAAGTATCTTTTTCTGCCACAGGGCCAGCTATTTTAGCATAGGTTTGATCGGCAATTTCTTTACTTGCCCTGACATGCTCGGAATTCGTCAGCACAATCCAAACTACACCACCGAGGGATTTGAGATGATTCCAATCATGGTTTGATAGGGCTACTGGGTCAATCAAGATGTTGCCATCTGGGCGAATCCAGGCAATCCCATTGAAATCAATATTTCTTGCCGGATTGAAATTAGACCAGCTATAGAGATCGGGACGGTGCAAAGATTTCATGATGATTCTGGATCTGTACTTCAGTAATTGACTATTTATATCAATAATTAAGTATATAAGACCTCTTGCAAAAGTCCCTAATACACCCCACCCCTAACCCCTCCCCGCAAGCGGGGAGGGGAGCGTTTGCGTGAGCAAATGCGGGGTGGGGTTCTTTATTTTTGATTTATGCAAGAGGTCTTATTTTAATGTCCCAAAATTGAAACTAAAATAACCCTTAATTATACCACAAAATATTTATGCAAGAGTTCTATAGATTATAAGGTTGCATTCCCTCTGAATCTGGAATTTGAGTATACTACGATAAATTAATCGATATTATGGATTTCATCTGGTTTACAAAAATTCCCGCATAACTGCAATAAAGATCAACGGAGGTATAGGGGTGAGTAAGATTGTGCGCCAAAAAATATCAGCGAAGGCAGAACAGTTTACAGAGTCGGTGATTCGAGAAATGACGCGGGTTGCACTGCAACACGGTGCGGTGAATTTAGCGCAGGGGTTCCCTGATTTTTCGTGTCCCTTGGAGTTGAAACAGGCAGCAAATGATGCAATAGAGGCAGATGTCAACCAGTATGCCATTACTTGGGGCGATCGCTTATTTCGTCATGCGATCGCCAATAAAGTCCACTGGTATCTCGGCTTAGATATCAATCCCGAAACCCAAATCACCGTTACTTGCGGTTCTACAGAAGCAATGGCATCTGTAATGTTAGCGACAGTTGATCCCGGTGACGAAGTAATTGTATTTGAGCCATATTACGAAAACTACGGCCCCGATGCGATTTTAGCTGGTGCTATACCCCGGTACGTGACACTGCATCCCCCCCATTGGACATTTGATGAAGCACAGTTGCGTCAAGCTTTCAATGCCAATACCAAAGCTATTATTATCAACACACCCCACAACCCCACAGGTAAAGTCTTTACCCGTGAAGAACTCACCCTAATTGCTGAACTTTGTCAAAAATGGGATGTGTTAGCGTTCACAGACGAAATCTATGAACATATTCTCTATGACGGTACTCAACATATTGCCCTAGCTACCCTTCCCGGCATGGAAGAACGCACCGTTACTATTAACGGTTTATCCAAAACTTATAGCGTTACCGGATGGCGAGTCGGCTACATTCTGGCAAACCCCGAATTGACAGGAGCCATTCGCAAAGTCCATGATTTTCTCACCGTTGGCGCTCCTGCACCATTGCAACGAGCTGGAGTTGCTGCCATGCAACTGCCACCATCCTATTATGAAGAACTAGCCAAACTTTATCACCAGAAACGAGACAGCATTTTACAGATTCTAGATCAAGTTGGCATTCCCTATTTCGTTCCCAAAGGAGCCTATTACGTTCTTGCAGATATTTCCAAATTCGGCTACAAAACTGATGTTGAATTCACTTACCATCTAATTAAAGATATTGGTGTTGCCGTAGTTCCCGGTTCCAGCTTTTTCAGCCAACCAGAAAAAGGACATTCATTGATCAGATTTTGCTTTAGCAAAAGACCTGAGACATTACAAACAGCGAGCGATCGCTTACTCAAACTCCAATCAAATCTACAACCCACATCCTAACTTCATTTCTTCTCTTCTCTTACTTCTTCGCGCCCTACCCTGCGGGAAGCCGCTCCGCGTCTATGCGTCCTTCTCCCAAGGGGAGACGCTAACGCGAATGCGGTTCGTTTAAACATCCTATGATCCAATACGAAAGACCGATTTTCATTTGGCGTTGTAAACTTGATTTATCGCCTTACTTTCACAGATAGCTTTCTTTCCGGTAGGGATTTAAAGCCAACCAGAAACAGAATTACGAATTACGAATTTTTAAGGGTGTCTATCTTCAAGTTAATAAAAGTTAATAATTTCTGGGTTAATATAAGTTTATAAATGAATGCTTTATTTAGGCGTTTGTAAAAAAAAATAACATTATTTTGCTCCAAATTTAACTCTAACTTTTAATTTCTGATGGAAAGTTAACTTGCTCAATAAAACCCCACTTTGAAACAGGAGTTTATAAGCCTTAATGTGTAGTAATCCCCAGATAAACAACACTAAACTAGTGTAGAATTAGTTCAAGTTTCCGGTAATTATATTGGGATACTATGCTTATAAATTATGAATTAAAAATCCCATTGACTCTTTAAAAGGATAGGACTAATGTTATGAGTAGTCCTTCCAAAGACACTCTATTATGCATCAATAAATAAGGAGGTATTTCCGATGATGATGATGACTGAAACCATGACTCCAGAAATGCAAACTTGCATGGATGTTTGTATGGACTGTCACAAAATGTGCATGGAAACCATGACTCATTGCATGAGCAAAGGTGGTCAGCAGATGGACAAGAGCATGATGAGCATGATGAGCATGATGCGCGATTGCTCTGAAATGTGCATGATGTGCATGAATATGATGATGAGTGGTTCTGAGTTCATGGAACGCACTTGTATGCTGTGTGCTGAAATGTGCGATCGCACTGCAATGGCTTGTGAAATGATGAGTGATGATCCCAAAATGATGGAATGTGCTACTGCTTGCCGTAAGTGTACAGAGTCTTGCAGAAGTATGCACATGATGCCCGCATAATTCCACGACAATCTAGCAGAAGTTTCTCTGCAACCTAATATTCAAGCGCTCAGACTCTTTGGGTCTGGGCGCTTGAAGTAATTTAATCATTTTTGTTAGCTGAATTGTGTCAACCTTGTATACACTTTCCTCAGCATCCACTCTTTGACTACTTCACCAAAATCTTTGAAATCTATGATTTTGGTAAAAATATCTTGATTTAAATCCATTCGCTCAATCAGCTTTGTCAGAAATACATCCTCAAAGCCATATTTAAAGTTCTGAATTGAGTTACTTTTGGCTTGTTGTGATAATGTCTTATCCTGAACTAGTGCTTCTTCAATTTGGCTGAAAAAATATTTGTCTGCTTCAGTAAAATCAGTTCTAAATCTTTTGTTGAGAATATCGATAATCTCTGAAAGTTTAGCCTGTTCTTCTTTATCTCTTGGTATGCCAGCTTCAGTTATAGGTTGTAGAGATAACTCTGTATTTTTTTCTAAGACTATCTGACCTTCTCGAATTTTTTGTAGTCGATAATATTCTAGTGCAACTTCGTCAATAAGTTTAAAAGCTTCGCTTTGGCTAAGTTTTGGTAATTTGGTTTGCAAAAGACGAGCAAAAGCATAAAATTTTTCTAGTTCTCCATCTGCAAATGGCATAATCTGTGCCAAGAATGCATATAATCTGATAAAAGCGGTTAGACTATTTTTAAACTCATCTTGCTGTTCTTCACTTAAACCTTTAAAACGGTCTACAGCAGGATCAATAAAGGAATGCAGTCTACTTTGATCTTGATTATTTACCTTTTCCTGAGACTTAAAAAATATCTTGGCAAAAGCATCTACCTCACTAGGCCAGATAATCTGGTAGCTATCTAACCTATTTTTTAAATCATACAGTCTGTTAGGATCTGTTGTTGCTATTAGTGTTGTTTGTTCGTAATAAGGCTGGAAAGCATCAATAATTTCCTGCTCATCATTAGCAAAATCTAAAACAAAAGTGTCTTCCTTGCCGGGACAAGTGCGATTCAAGCGAGAGAGGGTTTGTACAGCTTTGACACCAGAAAGTTTTTTATCTACATACATGGTGTGCAATAATGGCTGATCGAAACCAGTTTGATACTTATCTGCTACAATCAGGAGTTGATATTCAACCGTTTCAAATTTTTCGGGTAATTCTTTTTCACCAAAGCCGTTGATATCAGATTCAGTATACTCGATGTAAGTTTCTCTATCGGTAAAAGCAGTAAAGGCTACTAATGCTTTGATGTCTGCATAACCTTGTTTCTGTAAATAGTTGTCGAATTCTTCTTTATAGCGGATTACATGGGATCGAGAAGCTGTAACCACCATTGCTTTAGCTTTACCGCCAATTTTATGCATCACACATTGGCGAAAATGCTCGATAATAACTTGAGTTTTTTGGGCTAGGTTGTGTGGATGGAGTGATAAAAATTTAGCGATCGCTCGACTCGTTTTCTTTTTAGAAATGTTAGGATCATCTGCGATCGCCTTACTGATTTTGAAGAAAGTTCTGTAGGTTGTATAATTTTGCAACACATCCATAATAAAACCTTCTTCAATTGCCTGCCGCATGGAATAAAGATGAAAGGGTTCTGTTTGCCCTTGGGCGTTCATCTGGCCAAAGTCTTCTAAGGTTTTTGGCTTGGGTGTGGCTGTGAAGGCAAAAAAGCTCAAATTTGGTTGTTTACCACGGGCACGCATCGACTTGCGGATGTTATCTTCAATATCATCTTCCTCGTCAACCATGCTTTCTTGCTTGGCTGAAAGACTTAAATCGTTGATAGAAAGCACTTCTTTCATTTTCTTGGACGCTTCGCCACTTTGAGAACTGTGGGCTTCGTCCACAATTAGGGCGTAATTACGTTTAGGCAGTTCGCCAATCTTGTTTTTTTCTAAGATTTCTCGAATCTTATCTAAGACAAAAGGAAATTTCTGTAAGGTAGTAATAATGATGTTAGTGCCAGAAACCAACGCTTCAGCTAGTTGTGCAGAGTTTTTATCAATTTTTTGCACTACTCCTTGCTTATGCTCAAACTGGTAAATCGTATTTTGAAGTTGCTGGTCTAATACTTTTCTATCAGTGATAACGATAACTAAATCGAAAACTCGTTGATCTTGATCATTATATAAGCTAGCAAGTTGATATGCTAACCAGGCAATAGAATTACTTTTGCCACTACCAGCAGAATGCTGAATTAGGTAATTTTGTCCTGTCCCCTTAACTTTGGCATCTGCGGTTAGCTTGCGAACTACATCTAATTGGTGAAACCGAGGAAAGATGAGGCTTTCTTTTTTAGCAGATTTGTGGTTTAGTTTAATGTTTTCTTGCTCTAGGTGCAAAAAACGACATATAATATCCAACCAACTGTCTTTTGCCCAGATATCATCCCAAAGGTAAGCGGTTTTGTAACCCTTTGGGTTGGGTGGGTTGCCTGCACCTTTGTTATAGCCTTTGTTGAAGGGTAGAAAACGGGTGTTACTGCCATCAATGCGCGTAGTCATCCAGATTTCATCGGGGTCTACGGCAAAATGCACCAAACAACGCCGCTTGAATTGAAATAACAAATCTCGGTTATCCCGGTCTTGAATATACTGGTGCTTGGCTTTTTCTACATTTTGTCCAGTGAACTGGTTTTTTAGTTCTACTGTGGCGACTGGTAAGCCATTAATACTCAGCAGCAAATCTACGGAGTTTTCATGATTAGCACTGTAATGCACCTGACGAGTCACAGTCAGGATGTTTTGCTCGTAAAGTGCTAAAGTATCGGGATTGAGACTGCTGGCAGGTTTGAAGAATGCCAATTTGAAGCGTACACCGTAGTCAATGATGCCATAGCGCAGCACGTCTAACATCCCGCGATTTTCCAATTCTTGGCACAGCCGTTGGATGAACTTAGATTCAACTTCAGCACCATGAATGTCTATCAGCTTTTGCCATGCTTCTAGCTGAGAAGTCTGAATAAACCGTAGCAGGATGACTTTATCAAGCGCTAATTCTTGAATAAAGTTGCTAGCATTGCCTTCTTCATAGCCACCATTACTCACTAAAGCGTGAACAATTGCATTTTCAAAAGCTTTTTCAGTTGTCTGAACAGTTGCAATCATGGTTGTGCCTCAGTCTGTTCAATCATTTTCACGGCGGTTAAAAATTGCTCATAAGCAACCTGACGGAGAATTTCGTGTAATTTGCCGCGTTGGAATTCATTTAAGTCTACCTTTAAAAAGTCTTCGTTATCAAAAATCTTACTAACAATGATATCCTGTTCTTTGCCATCGATCTCAAGTTTGCGTTTAGCATTGTCTTGAAACTCACCATAAATTCGGGTTATTTCCTCAATTTGATTGGGTTTGCCATCTTCACCATTGCCAATTTCATTCCGCTTATTTCCTAAGCTGCGACTCATTTTTTTGTAATAATGAATGGCGTTAATTAGCTGTATTTTACCTTTGCGCTCTGGGGTTTTATAATTAGTGATTATCCAAATATATGTGTAAATTCCAGTATTATAAAATAATTGGTCAGGCAGTGCCGTGATAGCTTCTAACATATCATTTTCAATAATCCATTTGCGAATATCACTTTCGCCACTGCCAGCACTTCCAGAAAATAGTGGTGAACCGTTAAATACAATAGCAATTCTAGAACCGCCATCATCCCGCTTCATCTTAGAAATCATGTGTTGCAGAAACAGAAAAGAACCATCTGAGATTCTGGGCAACCCTGCTCCAAAACGGCCATCAAATCCTTTCTTTTCATACTCATTTTTGACGTAGGTTAGTACTTTCTTCCATTCCACGCCAAAGGGTGGATTAGATAACATATAGTCAAAATTTTCATGTGCTAAACCGTCAGTTGTGAAAGTATTGCCAAACTTAATATTGCTGATATTTTGACCTTTAATCAACATATCAGATTTACAGATTGCGTAGGATTCTGGATTAATTTCCTGACCAAAAACTACAGTTTTAGAGTTTTGGTTAAGTTCTTTAATGTACTCTTCTGCTAAAGACAACATCCCACCTGTTCCACAGGCAGGGTCATAGATAGTTGTCACAATACCTTCTTGAGTTAGAATATTTCTGTCATTGAGAAACAGTAAGTTGACCATCAGCCTGATAACTTCACGGGGTGTAAAATGTTCCCCTGCGGTTTCATTAGATAGTTCCGAAAATTTGCGAATCAATTCTTCAAAAACATAGCCCATCTCCACGCTGTTTACTTCATCTGGATGAAGATTGATTTCAGCAAAGTTTTTGACAATTAAAAATAATATATTTGCTTCATCTAAACGATTAATTTGGTCAGTAAAGTTAAAATATTCAATGATTTCTCTTCCAGCAATAGAGAAGCCATTAATAAAGTTTCTGAGATTAGCAGCTACATTATCTGGGTCTGCCTTGAGTTTTTGAAAAGTAAACTGGCTAATGTTGTGAAAAGTTACGCCAGCTTTCTGATTTAGTAACGGCTCTGGATTTTTCAGATTCATGGACTTTAGTTTGGTTTCGTAAAATTCCATGACTACTGCTTTTGTTGGCTCTAGAACACAGTCTAAACGGCGCAACACTGTAAACGGTAATATAACTTTACCGTAGTCAGCTTGCTTATAATCACCGCGTAAAAGTTCAGCAATACTCCAAATAAAACCAGCAAGTTTTCTTACTTTTTCCGTTCGAGACATTAAAAACTCCAGGGTAGACTCATCAACTGTAATGTCTTGGAAGCCAGCTAACTCACATTTTGCACCAGACGACTAGGAAGTTGCAGCTATACAGACAAAACCCGCCTCTACGGGTTTGAAGCTATTGCTTGCCATAATCATCCTATGTATGGTCAAAGAACTAATCTATCACTGCCGCCAAGTTTTCCATTATTACAGCTTCGTTGCGTCCCGTGCATCTCTGCGTTCATTCCATCAAAATCAACCGCAGAGGATCTAAACGCACATACCAAGGAAAAGCTTGGTCTTTCATAGTCGCCCATTTTTCTTTGAAGACTTCAGCTTGCAGATGATAATCTTGAGAATTCTTTCCAGCCGAATGTAGTTTGAGAAACAACGTCATTCGATGAGGCGTTTCACTTGTTCCTACTACCCAGCAGGGAAAGGTATTTTCCTGTGATGAGTCGTTGGTAAAAATGAACTGATGGGCACGAATGCCGATGTGGGATAATTCGCTTTTGACAGGTTCAATTACTTTCAGAGTACAACCCCAATCAATCGCTTCCACTTGTTGCGATGACTGAAGAATAAGGCGGGAGAAGTTTTTACATCCGGTAAGTTGGGCGACACTAACAGTACTAGGATGCTGGAAAATATCGTGTTTTGAGCCATAATGAACGGCTCTACCATGCTCCAACACCAATAGATTCGGGCAAATCCGATAAGCTTCTTCCATATTATGGGTGACAAATAGAGTCACACCTTGATAGCCAGCAAGAGTTTCTGTCATTTGCTGCTCTAATTGACTACGCAGATGGGTATCAAGTGCCGAGAACGGCTCATCCAAAAGTAATGCTTCCGGTTGACTTGCTAATGCTCTTGCCAAAGCTACCCGTTGTTGTTGGCCTCCAGAAAGTTGGTGCGGATAGCGATCGCCTAATCCCTGCAACTGCATCGCTATTAGTTGCTCCTCTACCTGCACTCTAATGCTCCCAGCCGATAGTCCTTTGGGCAAGCCAAAAGCGATGTTTTGCGCCACACTCATGTGCGGAAACAGAGCATAATTCTGCACTAAAAAACCAATGCGGCGATCGCGGCTGGGTAAATTAATTCTTTGTTCTGAGTCAAACAGAACTCTGCCATTTAAAACTATGCGCCCGATTGTGGGCGTTTCTATCCCCGCAAGGCAGCGCAAAATCATGCTCTTACCTGCACCAGAACCCCCCAATAATCCCAAGGGTTGCTCATCAGTAGTAAAAGCAACTTTTAAATCAAAGCTAGGAAGTATTTTTTCAATGTTTACAAACAATCCACCAGATTCAAAACTAGAGTCCAACGTATAAAGATTTTCTCCCCCTGCTCCCTGCTCCCTGCTCCCTGCTCCCTGCTCCCTGCCCCCTGCTCCCCACTCCCCACTCCCCACTCCCCCCTTCTTTTCCCTCAATTCTTGCCAGAAGTTGACTGCAATAATTCCAGATAGAGAAATCACCATAATTGCGATCGCCCAGAACCACGCTTCGTTCATTGCTCCCGCTTCCACAGCAAAATAAATCGCCATTGGGATTGTCTGCGTAAGTCCTGGAATGTTACCAGCCAACATCAATGTCGCCCCGAATTCTCCCAAAGCACGGGCAAAAGCGAGCATTGTGGCGGCTGCAATGCCGGGTAATGCTAGGGGGAAACTGATGCGCCAAAAGATTGTGGCTTCAGTTGCACCAAGGGTTCTGGCTACTCGCAGCAAATTACCATCTATTTGTTCAAAAGCTCCCAATGTAGTTTTATACATTAGAGGGAAAGAAACTACGGTAGCTGCGATCGCTGCACCATACCAAGTAAAGACGATGGTGAAGTCAAAAGTCTCCATGAATTTTCCTACAGGGCCATTTTTGCCAAAAAATAGCAGCAACAAGAAACCGACAACCGTAGGCGGTAAAATCAGTGGCGCAATAAAGATACTCTCAATCAACGATTTCCCTTTGCCACGATATCCCAGCATCCAGTAGGCAGCAGCGATACCCAAGAAGAATGTGATAAATGTAGCAAGTAATGAAGTTTTGAGTGATATCCAAAGAGGCGATAAATCCAATGGCATAGCTGCGGAGGGAAGAATTAGCTCAACTAATCCCTAATTTACCAACTTTAGTTAAAACATGTTGCTAAAAGTTGGTAAATTACATTTATTGTCAAAATAAAAGCACAACAATGTTGGTTGTGCTTCCGTAGTTCCTTTGTATTCAGTTCATTAGACCTGTTGCAAAAGTCCCTAAGACCCCACCCCCAACCCCTCCCCGCTTGCGGGGAGGGGAGACAAAGCGTAGCTTTGGCGGGGTGGGGTTCTTATTTTTGATTTATGCAAGAGGTCTATTGTGAAAAAAAATACTTTCTTAATTAGTCCAGTTGAGTACTGTAGGCACTAAAACCATAAGCCAAAGTTTCCTTTAAACTATCTGATGGCTTAAGGCTTCTATTGATAGCATTAGCAAACGGCACTGGAATTCCTTTAATGGTTTCCGGCAAAATTGCATATTCTTGCGTTGGTTCGACACTGTATTGGGGACACTTAGCTTTTATCCCAGCAGTCGCCAACATTTCATCTATTTCAGCAGATGTATATTGCTTGAGATAAACTGGATTTCTCACAAATGGATTCAGCCTTCTGATAAAATTATGGATAATATGAGAAGGACAAGACTTGTTGTGAAAGGAATGATTAAAAACGAAAATTCCACCAGGTTTTAGTACGCGAGATATATCAGCCAGCAAATTTCTTAATTGTGCATCTGGGATATGCATAAAGACGCAATTAGAAATTACCAAATCTATAGAATTATCTTCTAAAGGCAATATTTCAGCAGAATTGCAAATTAAGTTAAATTCAGCTTCAGGAAAAAAATTGTATTCTTGTTTAACCTTGATTAACCGCTGCAACAAAGGTTCAGAAATATCAATTCCATAATATTTTCCGCATCTCAAATTTTTAGCTTTAGATAGATGTAAAGGTGCGCGACCATAACCACAACCAATCTCTAAAATAGAATCAACAGATTTATTTAGTGGAAATTTATTCCAAGTACCTCCAGGTGTGCCAGTTAACAGAGTGTAATCTTGTTTGATAGGCGATGTATCTGCAAGTTTTTCAACTTTTTGGGAACCATAGTATGTTTTACCAATTGCGTCCCATCTTTTTTTATGTTGAGTATTATTCAATTGTTCATAGTCGTTAGGAAAATAAATGCCATCTCGTAATTCAAAGTCATTCAGACTGGATTTTACATTTGCTAATTGAGACATTATGATTATTCCTCGTGAATAGTAAAGTCTGTTTTCTGTTATACTCTTAACTCAGCATTAACCGCAAGCAATTTTTACTGAATTGCTCCACCTTAGCCTTTCTCAAAGTCTATAACTGTTTTTAATTCAATAGAATATGGTTCGTAGGCTAGCACAGCTATGCTACCAAAGCACGTATTGTATCCATAGACGCGTAGCGGCTACTCTTCGAGAACGCTTTCGGGACTTCCAAATAAAAAAATATCCCAAAACTGACGCAAAAATCTTCTCTATTTCTCCCCTCTCTGTGTTCTCTGCGTCTCTGTGGTTCGTTCATTTGGATAATTTATTTCTTGGAAGTCCCTTCAGCGAACCCGCAGGGTACGAAAACCGTTGTAATAGCAAGCCGTCATCTGATGAGAACGGCAAGTTCGTATACATTAGTTAATAGACTGCAACAATCGGAGGCTGGGATGGTAGAAGGGTCACAACAAAAACGGGTGGTAGTTGTAGGTGCTGGTTGGGCTGGTTTAGGAGCAACCTACCATTTGGCAAAACAAGGCTATGATGTGACGCTTCTAGAAGCAGGCCCCTATCCCGGTGGACTGGTGGCAGGTTGGCAAACAGCCGCCGGAAAATCTGTTGAAGCTGGCATTCATGGCTTTTGGTATCCTTACAAAAATATTTTTTCCCTAATTAATGAATTAGGAATTAATCCTTTTACTACTTGGACTCGTTCTTCCCAATATTCGCCAGCAGGTTTGGAAGTTGAATCACCAATTTTTCAAGACTTACCACGACTTCCCTCGCCACTGGGAACTTTTCTCTACACTCAATTTAAGCGGCTGCCACTAATTGACCGTCTCAGCGCCTTGCCTTTACTTTATGCTGTTGTTGATTTTGACAATTCTGATGCAGCTTGGCGGCGCTATGACTTTGTAACTGCCCGTGAATTGTTCAAAGATTTTAACGTTTCTTTCCGGCTTTACCGCGATGCTTTTGAACCAATGTTATTAGTGGGCTTGTTTGCGCCTGGCGAACAATGTTCAGCCGCAGCAACTTTAGGGATGCTTTACTTTTTTATTCTGGCTCATCAACCAGATTTTGATGTAGTTTGGTGTCGAGGAACTGTTGGAGAAAAGATATTTCGTCCTTGGGTGGAACGTATCGAAAAAGCTGGTGTGCGAGTATTACCCAAGCGTCGAGTTACAGATTTAATTGTTGATAGTAATCATCGAGCAAAGGGTGTCGTTTGCGGTGATGAAGTAATTGAAGCAGATGCTGTGATTTTTGCAGTTGGGATCACGGGTATGAAGAAAATTGTCTCAACTAGCCCTAGTTTACAAAGCCGTGAAGAATTCCGTAATTTGAGTAATTTAGGAGCAATTGATGTTTTAGCAACGCGACTATGGTTTGACCGCAAAATTGATATTCCTCGTCCTTCTAATGCTTGCTTTGGATTCGACACAAGTACAGGTTGGACGTTTTTTGATTTGAATGCTCTACATGATGAATATCGGGATGAGCCAGGAACAGTAATTGAAGCTGATTTTTATCACGCGAATCAGTTTCTCAATTTGAGTGATGAGGAGATTTTACCAATAGTTCAGGGTTATTTAGCAACTTGTGTACCAGCGTTTCGGGAGGCAAAGATCATTGATAGAAGTGTAATTCGGCTACCTCAAGCGGTGACTCACTTTGCACCTGGTAGCTATCGTTATATGTTGCCCGCTAAGACAAGTTTTGAGAATGTGTTTATGAGTGGGGATTGGATTGTGAACCGTCATGGTTCTTGGTCACAGGAAAAGGCTTATGTTACTGGTTTGGAGGCGGCGAATTTGGTAGTGTCTTATTTGGGAGAAGGTCAGCCATCTGAGATTTTAGCTGTAGAAGAGGATGAAGCGCATATCCAAGTGGCGCGATCGCTCAACCAAACTTTCCGTGACTTGGGCAAATCTATTCTACCTGAATTTTGGTTGCCCTAATCCGTAGGGATGCGAAGAGTTAATCATTAATTGTAATCTAAATTCGGTAAGCTAAAGAAAGCTATTGCGATACCATCCTTATAATGTAAATCAAATCACATAAGCTTATGGAGCCAGACTCTTTACAAACTGAGGTGATTCTGACGCATCCGCGTGAGTCACTCGGTAAAGTGCAACTTGATTGGACACCCCAACCCGGAAACTATCTCGATTTTGAAGGTAAAACCTACGCAGTTTTAGAACGCCGTCATCGATACCAACTTCAAGCAGGGCGCTACCGCTTACATAATATTGCCATTTACGTGCAGTCGGCTAAACGACCATCTGAAAAAAGTCTGGTAGGGGGACGTTGGGTAATTGGCGATGCTACCTGCTGCTACAATGCTCATTCAGAACTCATTCGCTGTGCAGTCAACCCAGAGGGTCCTTGCGAATCTTGCCGCTTTTATGAAAAGTTAGAAGTTACAAGTTAGGAGTCAAAAAGTTCAAACATGGTTTTGTAGCCGAGTCAGGAGGATGACCTCCTAACTTAGGCATCCACTTAACTGCGTGATAATTGTCTTGATAACTGTCTATAGACATCAAATAAACCGTATGAAATGTCTGAACTCTCTGGACACAAAACCTTATGTGACTCTGGTAGTTTGTACCAGGGAATAGTCGGGTAAAGATGGTGAAGATAGTGATACCCAGTATTATGAGTTAAAAGATTAATTATCGAGTTAAGGTTTGATCTCGTACCGGATACAGTATTAAAGTGTTCATGTACCTCAGACCAACATGAATAACAAGAATAACACCATACTAGGGGGACAAACCAGTATAACAGTAAGATTTGGATATGTCCTGATAAAAAGAAGCTGAGAACGACAACGAACCAAAACAGAAATATCTTAAAGCTGCTTTTGAACGGATGCCAGTCCAACTCTTTCATGTGAAGGTAGGCATCTTCAAAGAAAAGATAGGCAGCAAATCCCATTATAGGTTTAATAAATAAGACAAATAACAAATTTTTGCTTGGTTTGTATAAGCCCAACATTTCATAATATTTAGGTATGTAATCTTTATCGCTCCCAAAATAATTATGATGAGAAAAGTGGTGCTTACGATAAGTAGCTACTGTTCTAAAGACAGGAAAAGCATAGAGAAACTCTAACTTTTCATTCCAGATTTTTCTCTTAAATAAATTATTGTGTGTTGCTTCATGTACTAATCCTTCTCCGATAGCAAATTGAAAAATGCCGATCGCCCATACTGAAATCAAATAGACAAATATATTATTTATCCAAATGCTAAAAGCAGCAATCATAAAAATTGCAATCCAGTCTCTCAGCAAAGCTAGGAAAGCTTTAATATCGTTTCGTTCAATAAAGTCAATTGGTTTACTTTGATACATCTGTGCGTTTTTTAACAAATCAAATTACTAAACTGCTGAAGGCTAAGACGAGGGCGGTTAAGGAAAAGCATACAGAGCATACTATTATATACTACTAGATTGTGTTGAACTCAAGTAAACTGCCGTAAAAATCAGGATACCATTCAAAATTGTTACTGGTTTCAATTGACAATCCCTCAACTACCCGCACCAAAAACTTCTCCCACACTTAAGCGGGTACCATTAACAAAATCCCATCCCGACTGGGGACGTTTACCAGCTAGCTGAACTTCTCGCAACAGCAACAAACCTTCCCCAGTCTGGACGATCGCACCAATTCCTTTGGCAATGCTGACTACAACTCCTGGTTTGTCTGATGTATTTGACAAATCAGGCAATTTATGAATTAATTCTTGTAATTCTGGTGGTAGATCGCGATCGCCTACAGAACCAAGGGGAGCAGAAGCGGTGATTTTCAGCAGGTTGTCACGAAAGCTAGCGGTGCAGTTAGGGTAAAAGCCTCTGATTTGATTGTGTAATTGCATAGCACTTTTTGACCAATCCAAAGCATAATCTTGTTTTTGAATCAGAGGTGCATAAGTAGCTGCTAAATTATCTTGGGGAATTGGCTGAATTTCCTGGCGTTCCAACTTCAGCAGAGTTTCTACCAACAAATCCCCACCGATCGCAGCTAGTATAAAGGCTAAATCTTGGGTATTATCTAGTAATCCAATCGGTGTAGTCGCTATTTGTAGCATTGGGCCGGTATCCATCCCTACATCCATTAACATTGTCGTGATCCCCGTTTCCCTTTCACCGTTGTACAAGCACCACTGAATCGGCGCTGCACCCCGATATTTGGGTAAAATCGAGCCATGCACATTAATGCAGCCCAACTTTGGCATATTTAGGATTTTTGACGATAATATCTGTCCATAGGCGACAACAACAAACACATCTGCATCTAACTGTTTGAGTTGGTTTAAAGTTTCGGTGTCTTTTTTCACCCGTTCGGGTTGCCATACTGGTAAGTTGTGAGCAGTAGCGATCGCTTTTACCGGTGTTGGCGTAAGCTTATTTCCGCGCTCCCGGCGTTTATCTGGTTGTGTGACAACTGCCAACACCTCAAATTCTGGATGATTCAATAACTTTCCCAACGTGGGTACAGCAAACTGCGGTGTACCAAAAAATACAATTTTCATTAATAATTAGTTGTTAATCGTTAGTGATTAATTAATGGTAAATAATATCGGCTGTTTGGTGGTACAATATTTTCGTATTGGTGAAACAAAAGCCTGCAAGATTTAACTTAAATAGTTAAGTTAAGAAGTGTAACAAGTAGTACCGCAAGGTGGAAGTCAGCCCCTTTGGGAAAGTCAAAAGTCAAAAGGCTTTAATTTTTTTAGGCTTTATGGCTTTAATGAAATGGTAGGTTTGTTTCTGCCGACCTGTAGTAGTATCAACTGCATCTGCCTTTAGTGAACCTAATCGTTTAGTGGTGTTTCGTCACGAGCCGCTAGAGCATCTATCGAGTAAATTTTGTTGTGTTCCTGATAATTTGCCGCTAATTGGCGTTAAATGCAATTGGGTTTCTAAAAAACTATTGCGTCTTCTAACTATTTCTGTAGTTAAGATTGCAGTTTATAAGTTTGGGTTGCTGACAGCAGTATTTTCTGAGTATGATGTATTGTGCGTCTGCTTTACCAGCTTTTCACTTAACGCCTCACGTTTACCATTATGAGGGTTTGCCCTCTTATATTAGTGTGTAACCTGGCTTGTTTGTTGTGTACTAGCGATCGCTAGTACGATCCCCAATAGCCGATTTATCTCACTCTTGGTTGCCAGGGTTACTATAGGCTGAATATCCCTTGACTAATACCTATTTTTGGTGTGGTTAGGTATAGCAATTGCAACATTACATATTGTGTAGTAATTACTGTCTTTTCAGCATATTTACTAGACTCGCATATTCCTGTAAAAAAACATCCACTACCTGAGTAATAAAAAGTGTAGATAATGATACTTAATTATTTTTGTAAAACTCTGCAAACTTTGTAGAAAATAGATCGTCAAAGTTTTTAGTTTCTTGTTATACATATAATTACTGCCTGCCCATTGCTGCATAGGTATTGCTTCTCACATAGCAACCGCCCCTCTAGAGAGTCTACAAATGCTTAAATCCCTTTTGCTGTCAGGATGGTTCCGCGCCCAACCATTTCTCAATTACGTTGTCGTTGTGATACTGCTCGCACCCTTGCTAGGGGCATCGGCTCACTCGTTCCCGGTAAAATCCGAAGTAACTAAACTAACTTCGATGACTGGAGATTCTGACTCTGTATCAAAGGAAATAGCTGTAGTTGGGGAACCTGAGATAGCCGAAATATCAAAAACAGAGCAAACCAACTTTTTAACAGAAGAATTTGATGTGCCAACACAAAGTACTGCCCTCCAGGAACCGCAAGTATTACTAGCTGATAAAATTGAGTCTTTGGCTCAAATAGATAGTTCTGTGTCAAGCAGCGATTTAACTATTCCTGATACTTTGGCAGCAGTTGAACTCGCACCATTAACTGATGTTCCTGTTAGTCAGCTTAATTTAATCCGAAAACTCAAAGCTGCTAATATCAAGTCTTTGAAAGGACAAGAAAATTATTTCCTCAAAGAAAAATCTTTTACTGAATCATTGACAGCAACTCAAGTAGCACCAACTCTTAGAGAATCACAACCAACCACAACAACGGAAATACCTGTTTCTGAACCCCGTGATGAGTCCCAAGCAGAACAAATAGATCCCATAGGTAGTCCTCATCCTATTCCTTGGAAATGGATTACAGCAACTCAAGAGGCTATTGGTTCCAAGGGTGGTTCGGGAGTGCGTCACTACCGCAGCGTACCCGTGGTTTCTCCAGATGGGAAATATGCAGTTTATAGCCGGGTGCAACTGGAGGTAAAACCAGAAATGTACAACAGCCGTGTCACCAGCGTTCTGTTTGTCCAAGATATGCACACCAAGAAGTTGTGGGTGATGGCTTCAACTACTCCTGTTAGCGATCCTTTATTAAAGGTAAAGGCTGTAAAGGGGGCGTCGTCAGAAGAAACTGAGCCGAGTGGTAAAATTGGGGTATTAGTTCCAGTTAGCTGGTCAGAAAAAGGCGATCGCTTCTTAGCACGTAAGTTTGAAGGTATATTTAATACGGGTGATTCTACAGATAGTGCAGTGATTTGGGATCGGCAAAAAAATCACGCTAACACAGTTGCTCCTGCAAATGAGGAAGATGAGCATGAGAAAATTGCAGTATTGTTAGGCTGGAGTAAAAGGCAACCGGATCATGTATTGTTCCGTGCAGGTGAATTAGGTGATGAAAACTGGCCACTAATGCAAGTTGCTAATGATGGTAAGACTGTACCCACAACAGACGAAGATCAGCCGATTACTTTTGGTAAAAAGGTTACAGAAATTTGGGCAGGCCCACAAGTAGCCTACCGATAATTTATTAAATATCTTATATACTCCCATTGTCGTCACTGCTGACAACGGGAGATTTTTTTTGGCGTTGCATAAAATAGAAATGATTCTTGTGGGGTGGGCATCCTAACACTAGTGTCAACTTAAGCAAAACCCCTTTAAAACTTCGTTCCACTGTTAATATAAAGTTTCCGAAACATCGCAGACGTTCATCTACCTTGCCATAATCCGTATTAGGGTGCGGCGACTGGCATAAAATTTGACTATTCAAAACTTTTCAAACCCCCTCTTAGACTGTAGATCCTGTAATCTACAGCCAGCCTACAATATTTTTGACCCCAATTAGTCAAAATTGCTTGACCAGGTTTTTTGAAAATTTTACTTTATCAATTTCTGTTATGTTACGATAAAAGCATCAACCTGTACAGACTTTGTGTACAGGTTAATCGAGAATGTACTTAATTCAATTTACAAGTAAAAACGGAACTTTTGATACTTATGGTTTCTGCTAGTTATACTTACACACAAGCACGAGAAAAGCTGTCTGAACTGTGCCAGAAAGTTACTTCAGAACGCGATTTTGTAATCATTACACGTCGTAATGCTGAAAGTGTAGCCTTAATACCTGTTGATGAACTTTCTAGTATTCTAGAAACTGCTCATCTTTTACGTTCTCCCCGTAACGCTGAACGTTTGCTAACAGCTTTAAATCGAGCTAAATCAGGAGTTGTGAAATCTCAAACCTTGGATGATCTTAGTAAGGAGTTAGGATTTGACCAAAAAGAAGAACCTCAAAAACCAATCAAAACAAGAAATTCCAGCAACTCCAAAGCAAAGAAAAACAGTATTTCAACCTGAATTTTTAGAAGACTTAAAATTTTGGGTGGAAAATGATCAACGAGTTACCCTTAAAGTTTTGGATCTTGTCAAAGAGACTTGCCAAGATCCTTTTAAGGGGAAAGGTAAGCCGGAACCTTTAAAATATTTAGATCCTAATACTTGGTCTCGCCGTTTAACACAAGAACATAGAATTGTATATCTTGTAAAAGATGATGAAATAAATTTTTTACAAGCTCGTTATCATTATTAACTATTAATTATCCCAAAATATAAGTAGCATTATTTAGTCTTGCGTAGCTTGCCGTCGTAGGCATCGCCCAACAGTTCCAACACTCCAAAAATATTTACTTGGTGACAAGCCCTCCTCAATATCCTAGCTGCTGAGTTATAAGTGGGTATGCAAAAATATTTATGTCATTGCAAAGGAAACGAAGCAATGCCAAACCCTTGTGATTGCTTCGTTTCGCTACACTCAGAATGTATATTTAATTTTGCATAAATACTTAGCTAATTAGAAGAGTGACAAGGAAATCAGTTTGCTTATTCTTCTCAACCAGAGTGCGTATATCCCAAAAGTCAATATAGTGAGTTCCTGCCACGGCTCTAATATCATGTCCGCTTGATTACTTATTAAACCCGAAGAACCCCACCCCTTAATCCCCTCCCCGCTCTTCGGGAGGGGAGACAAAGCGTAGCTTTGGCGGGGTGGGGTGCAATGACTGTGGGAATCATAACTAATTATGCGGACATGATATAATTTCTTCTGCTACTACACCATTTGTTGACATAACAAAAAAGCGTTTGCCTCTTGCCCTTAGAAGCTGAAGGGGGCGTTCAAAATCACCATCACCACTGATTAAAACAGCCATATCATAATGATCAATAGTGTTAAACATATCTAGCACTATTTCGACATCTAAGTTTGCTTTTTGTTTTCTAGTCCCATCAGAAAGCAGAATATTCTTTAAAGTTTTTGTGACCAACGTATAGCCCATAGTTGGCAATGCTTTTAAGTAAGCTTCCTGTCTAGCTTCTGGAGGAGCATCTACACCCATATAATAAAACGCATCAACCAATTCGCCTTTTGTTCTTACAAAATCCAAAATTTTCTTTGGGTCTGTCCACCACCTCAAACAATCTCTCTGCATATAAAAGAAGTTTGCACCATCTAAGAAAAGGCATACTCGCATTTATTTACCTAGCTTGTTGGACAAGACTAGTGTTCCCTTACTTGATTATTTTCTAACACTTAACTCAAAAGCGTTCGCCTGTTGTCCTATTCCTATCCTCTAAGATTAAAACTATAGAGACTAATCACCCCTTTCCCATTCAGGTATGGTTCCTTTGACTCGGCGGATGGGCAAATTAGCAATTAAAGCTGTTGTTCGTTGGTTGCTTTCTAAGGAGAACTCTAAGCCCTCCGTCTCAACTTCGACATAGCGACAGACTACATCTAAGATTTCTTTCCGCATTTTTTCCAACGTTTGAGGGTCTATATCAGCGCGATCATGAGCAATCACCAATTGCAGGCGACGTTTAACTTGAGTTCGACTGCTATCAGTACCGCGAGAAAAAAGTCGTTCTAGAAGTTCAATCATTACGAATAGGTCTGGCGCGGAGACTGGAAAAGTAAGTTAAACAATCTTTGTCCTAAACAACCTTCGTATACGGGCGAAGATGCTGTCTTGGGACGAGTCGATCTCCAGAAATTCGACACTTTCCCCTTCTAATCTACGAGCAATGTTTTCAAAGGCTGTGGCAGCTAAAGAGGGATTTTCTGCTAACACTAAGGGTTCGCCGCGATTGGTAGATACAATAACACGCTCGTCGTCAGGGATTACCCCGATCAGGGGGATGGCGAGAAGTTCCTGAACATCTTGCACTGACATCATATCATTTGCCTGCACCATTGCGGGTCTTATACGGTTAATTATTAAATGAACACGCTTGATACCTTGTGCTTCTAGTAACCCCACTACCCGGTCAGCGTCACGAACTGAGGAAATTTCTGGTGTGCTGATAACTAGCGCTTCTTTTGCCGGGCCGATCGCATTTTTAAACCCATTCTCAATGCCGGCGGGGCTATCGATGATCACGTACTGATATTTTTGCGCCAGTGCATTCACCAATAACTTCATCTGTTCAGGCGTGACTGCATCTTTAGAGCGATTTTGGGCTGCCGGCAAAAGTACGAGATTGGGTTGGCGCTTATCTTTCACCAAGGCTTGTTCTAAGCGGCACTCTCTGGCTAAGACTTCCACCGCAGTATAGACGATGCGGTTTTCCAGCCCTAGCAGCAAATCCAAATTTCTCAGACCAAAATCCGCATCAACCAAGGCAACTTGACGCCCCATTTTGGCTAAAGCCATGCCCAGATTTGCTGAAACTGTGGTTTTACCCACTCCTCCTTTGCCGGAGGTAATCACAATAATGCGAGTCATGATAGAAATGCAGTCAATAAGGGTTCAGAAAATATAAAACAGTAAATTGCAGTATAAAGTATGAAGTATCGTATCAAGTATGAAGAAATATCTGGTCTCCCTGATCAGGGCGAGGCATGAATATTTATGTTATTTCATCTTTATCTACTTCATCCTTTAAGTAAATATTTATGGCTCTTGATTGCTGTTGGTGAATTGGTTTCTCGAAAAATCAGTAGCCCTAGCGATGCGAATTCCTTGGGGCGTAATATGTGCCACCTCTGGAGAAAACTGCATTGGCGGTTTTTCTGGTGCCCTAGCTACAGCATCTGCGATCCGTAATTGAGTTGGTTCCATTTGCAAGGACATAATCAGACACTCACGATTGCCTCCAGCACCAGCATGAGCGATTCCACGTAGGCGACCCCAGATGATAATATCTCCATCTGCAATTACAATACCACCTGGATTTAAATCTCCCAAGAGAATTACTGTACCAGGATGACGAATTTCTACTCCAGAGCGGACTGTCATCTCTAAATAGAGGGCATCTGCCTGGGGTATAGCTGTGGCTTTTGGCTCGGAATTCAGGGAAGTTACGGGCTGTAATTGTTCTACAGAATACCCAGATGTGACGGCAGCGATCGCAGTTTGCCGACGACTAGTCGAGACTGAGATTAGCCGGAGTTGGACTTCAATCAAAGCCTCGGCGAGTTCTTGGAGTTGTCTGGCATCTACTAGGCGGTCTTGTGCCATTAGATGCACAGGAGTATTAGATATCCGAAAGCGATCGCCTGCATTTAAACGCTGTCTTATTTGTTGCCAAATATCAGACCAACTGAGTTCTGAGGTAGATACTTGAGATTCCGGGGGCAGAATTAATAACAGCCGTCCCTCCTTACTTTTTAACTGGACTTGAGTATTGTCATTTAGGCGATGCCCTGATATTGCTGACTCATTGGGATTTAAATCAGTAAGAATAAAATCTGATGCCGGATCAGTATTTGAATCTACATCTGGGTTAGCAGGATTTGACTCTACATCCGCAAGGACAGTATTTGATTTTAAATAAAGGAGGACAGAATTTAACTCCGCATCCGGGGGGATAGAATCTGACTCTACATTAGAAACAGTGAGATTTACCTCTACCTCAGAAGGGATAGAGTTTGCTTCTGCATTAGGAAGTGCAGAATTTGACTTTAGATCGGGAACCGCAGAATCAGAAGTCATGAAGTACTAGCCAAAAGACAAAGGATGCACAGATTTTGGATTTTAAATTTGGGATTTTGGATTTGTATTACCTACAAGGGGTGAAAGTGCGTAGCAAGACGTTAGTCTGGCATGAACCAAAAGATTATTTAATCTAAAATCGTTCGACTGAGCGACTTGTGCCGAGCAACTTGTACTGAGCGTAGTCGAAGTAAGCCGAGGTAAGCCGAAGTCTCAAATCTCAAATTGCCAGGGTCAACCTCTGATAAACTGTCCCCAAGGCATCAGCATCGCCAACGTTACCGGGAAACAGCACCACAGGTAAATCAGGAAACTGGGGATGATCGGATGGCGTTAACACCATTGAACAACCAGCTAAAATTTGACCGAGTAAACGGGCTGAAGTTAAAGCTAGTCCAGTACTCAAGACATCATTAGAAGTAATACCACCCTTGCTGATTAAGAATCCTATATCAGATGGTAAACCACGCACAATATCCATCAATAAACCTGAAACTTTTTCTCCAAACTCCAATCGTGTGTTGACATCTTTAAAACTCAGTTCCTGACGGCTAGTATAAACCACTGGTGTTTTGCCAGCCTCGTGTGCCGCCCGTGTACTTTCTTGAATTTCAGTTAGCAATGCCGCAGATTGATTTGCATCATCAAGTAATCGTGCTACATTCACTTCGATTCCCACCGTTCCTTCTACTTGCAATAGCGCCTCTAATTGCTGGGTAGTCTTTTTCACATGGGAACCAACAATCACTGCACCTGGTTTGCCTTGTAGCACGTACTGCGCCATCTTTTCGGCGGCAATGGGTTGGGGTGGTAAAGCGGCTAAAGCCGTTAAAATACTTGCTGCACTGCGAAACAGAAAGCGTTTCCCTTGACTTGCTGCTGCTAATATGTCTACTGCAAAGCGGTTGAGATCATCTTGAGTTTCACCATCTACAACAGCGCACTGATTACCACTCAGTTGTAACAAACGTTCTAAACTACCAGCGCGAATATCAGCTAGGAGAAACCTTTCTACAGCTTCGGCACTAATTCGTCCTTGAGTCTTTTCTTCGACGTACTTGGGTAAGTAACTGTGATGGTATCTGAAGACTGAATCACGGGCAAATTCAGTTTCATGCACTGGGGTGGGTACACCGCCAATAATCAAATAATGAACGCTGTCACGAGTGATGCGTCCACCCTCAAAAAAAGCTGGTACAAGAAAATGAGCATCAAAAGGGCCGAGTTCTTGTGCGATCGCATCAGTTTCAATGGGATAATGTCCCCGCAAAGTAGAATCAGAACGGCTGACAATCAAAAAATCGTCAATTCCTTCAGCATTCAAAGCTATTTTCAGGTTATGGCAAACTTCTTTAGTGACAGATGCAGCTGACTCTGGCGTTAGCGATCTAGTATTAGTCAGCACAAAGAAAATCGGCGAATCATCTTGCAACCCGGTGCGTAAAGTGTCCACATCCCAGTGCATTAGCAGCAAGCAGCTGTGGACTGTTTGAGAACCTGTAGGGTCATCATCCAGGACAATTATTTTTGGTTTGTTGCTCATTTAGGTCAACGGGGCAATTGTTTTTTAGGAAAGTTCGGATTTGGAAAGTATTTTGCTAAACATCAAAGCAATCGAAACCTAACCCCCTACCCCCTTCCCTTGTAGGGAAGGGGGGAAGATTCAAAGCCTCTCTCCTTATAGGAGAGAGGAATGGAAGTGAGGTTTCTTAGTATATTTTGTGACTTATTAAACATCCACTTAGCCTTTGTGCAATTTTCTGATTTCTGCTTGTACATCGATCGCAATTTGCAATGATTGATTTAGCAGTTGAGCATATTCGCCTGCTTGACTACTAACTTGTAAAGCTTGCAGACTGGCTAAATTATTCACAAATAACTCTTGGTTATTAGCAAGCAATTTTTTATTATCCCGCAAAATTCGCTCTGTTTTCAGAGCGCGAACTAAATCTTCTCTAATCAGTTGTAGGGCGGCGGTTACTTGATCTCGGTCATGGAAACTGCTTTCTACGTTTCCTGATGCTGCTAATTGGTCATTAATATCGATGGCGCTAATCAGATCATGATATTTATCAACTTCATCTAAAAGTATTGTCAGTCCTTCGGGACAGGTCAACTGTCGCCAGAGCCATCGCCCCACTAATATCGGCATTGGCACTAAAATGAGTAAAAGAATTCCTAGTCGAATTGAAGAACCAATTGTTGGCAGAATAATAAACGCGTAAACAAAACCAACAATTATTGGCGTTAGCGCCAGCGTCACCAGCATTTCATTGATAAAAAACCCTAATCGCTTCTTGCTATCTCGCAAAACCGAGGGGCGAAAAACGTCTTCTGGATCGAATCCAGTCAAACGTCTCAGTTCCCCCTTACTAATTTCCAAGCCTATTAAGTCCGGCTGCACGGCTGGATAACTCCTATGGAAGCCCAAGTTGCGTATTTATTTTAATCGGGTTTGGTAGAGAAGCAATGGATGGTTACGTATAGTTATGATAAAAAGCAGATTGGGGAACACGATTAGATCAAGCTAAAAAGCATTTGCACTTATTTTCTGCTCTATTTTAGATACAATGCAGTACTTGTGTAGGCGATCGCGTTTAAGCGGATATCAAGTTGAGTATTATGACCACAGAACCACGATTAATAACTTTCGATAAAGAGTTTTTGCAACACAATACCCTTGGGTTAAGAATAATTGTAGATTGAGTTGAAGGTCGTGAAACCCAACAAAGGCTTGAAAACGTTGGGTTACCCTGCCTTAAGCCCCTTCTCTACGAGACGCTCCGCGAACGGGTCTACGTTCCTCAACCCAACCTACATAATTTAATTTTTTGGGCTTAACCCAAGCGTATTGTTTTGGAACATCCCTCGCTCCTTACGATGCCCTGAGCTTTGCCGTTGGGTAGGCGTGGTATCTCTTGGACAAATGACAAATGACAAATGACTAATGACTAATGACTCAAAACTAAATTATCGACCGCAAGCCGCCGATACCAGTATCGATGCCGATACTTATCTGTTTTTTCAGTTGCGAAAACTCTCACTTGAACAACGAATAAAAATGTTCGCGGCTCATGAACGTGGGGTAAAAAAACTTTGCCTTGCAGGAATTAAATCACGACATCGCAGTGCTTCCAAGGAGGAAATTCGTTGTATATTTGCGCGTGCAATGCTTGCAGAAAAATTCTCTCCAAACTTGCAGTTAATTGGTGTTGATGAAAGTATGTGGATTCAAGATTCCATCTCGCTAGCAGGCGAACTCCATCAACTTTTTGAATCAATAAATATACCTTATTACGTTAGTGGAGGTGTTGCTAGTTCAATTCACGGGGAACCTCGCTCGACACGGGATTTAGATTTGGTGATTTCAGTTCAACCCGGCCAAATCGATTTGTTGGTGACGACACTGGAAACAGCAGGATACTATTGTCCAGCAGGGGCGGTTGAAGATTTGAAGCGAGGATACGAGCGAATGCTCAACATCACACATACCGAAACCATAGCTAATGCCGATCTGTACATTACTGATGATTCACCATTTGCAGTATCGCAGATGGCACGTCGAATATTGCCAGATTTAGATGGGATACCTCAATTTTGGGTGGCTTCGCCAGAGGATACGATTTTACAGAAGTTGTGGTGGCGGCAAAGTAGTCAATCTGAAAAACAGTGGCGTGATGTATTGGGAATACTCAAGTTGCAAGCACAAAGTTTAGACTACACTTACCTTATAGAGTGGGCGGAAAGTTTAAATTTGGTTGATGTGTTGAGTAGGGCATTGACTGAAGCTGGTATTTAATGATCATATTTGCCAAATCGCACCATTTTTACTCAGGAAACCAGTTTTCATCTAAAATTTGTTCTAAAGAGCCAAGCAGTGCAACAGGGAATGTATCAATGGGAAGTTGAGAGCGATCGCTTGCTTCTTTCCTTGCGTCTTGATAACATTCATCAAATATTTCTAAAATGTAAGGTTTAAGACTAGGACTATCATTGAGTTCATCCTTAATCTCTCTACGGAATGTCCTGATTTCCCCTTTCCAATGCCCTTCATTGCGCTCCCGTTCCACATCCCAGTATGTGAGCTTAAGCAGATGTTCAAAAAGTCGAATTAACAGACTTTTCACCATTCGCTTCTGGCTCCTGCCCATATTTTCTAATTCTTCTAACAAATTATCTAAATCTACAGATGAAAACTGACCAGCGCGAAGTTGGTTGATGGTTGTCCTCAGCCAAAGGTAATAATCTTGGTCGTATAAAGTCTGACTTTTTGGTTCTACTTGTATCACCATACAGTTGCTAGATTCCTATTTTTTGGATTAAAAACTGTGTGTTTTATACATCAATTGTGCTTCAGGTTTTGAATACCAAAAATCGCCTCTAATCTTTCACCAAAAGAAGAATATCCTCTGTAACACCATCATAATAAAGAAAGTTGAGTCGTTGATTGATTATATAACAATACGCTTGGGTTAAGGATTTTAGGTATGTAGAGACGTTGCATTGCAACGTCTCTACTCTGTGTGTGAATTAACGATGCTCCCGGTTGTTTCAGGCCTTTCTTAATTCTTCTGCGATCGTAAATAGACCATAATAAAGCAGCATTTACAACAGGCGATCGCTGAACTACGGGAGCATCCCAAATGTGTAAGTTAGAGGTCATTTATAAAGTAAATATTAAGTAGGGTGTGTTACGGCTATGTAAAGATTTGAGCGTTTGAGAGAGTAGGAATTAGCCGTAACGCACCGTATTAGTGGTGCGTTACGCGCTGCTTTAACGCACCCTACTAGCGTGTCAAGGCTAAAATGTTGCAATAAATTAGCGCTAAAAACATTGAATTTAAAAGTTCAAAGCCCATTTTATAATGCACAACTTTAGCCTTGACACGCTACTACTAGCGTGGCAAGCTTAAAATAGTGCATTAAACGTAGACGTAGGTTGGGTGGAGCGGAGCGCAACCCAACATATATCAGGATGTTGGGTTACGCAAAGCCTCCACCCAACCTACATTATTTTTGCAACATTTTAGCCTTGCCACGCCACTACAATTTAAGGTTTACTTTATAAATCATCTCTTATATCAAACTCACGTTATGAATTGTTATTGCGAACACTACGCTACTGCTTCATATCCTACGGGTTCTCCAAAGGAGTACGCAATGATAAACATGGTAAAAATAGTAAATCCTGCGATGATTAAGCCTGCTGTAATTGCGCCAAATGTAGTCTGACGTAACCGCTTAATTTCTCGCTCCAACTGATGACTCTGTTCTACATTGATTATCTTCTGTGCATCAGGCTGTTGTTTGATCTTGTCGAGTAAATCTTGAGCTAACTGAAGCATCTTTAGGTCATTATCCATCATGCTGAGGTTATGAATTTCAGTTAAGGTGCAATACCGCAAATATTCCTTAAGTATAAACTAAAGCTTACTGAAAGAATGAGGTTTTAATTTACCAAGTCATTCAGAATATACGAGATTCCATTCATCAACCTCCAAATTCTCAGACCTATAAATTACAAAAGTATTCCTTCATTAGAGAGTAGAAAAATGACTGCTACAAATGATAAGCGCAAAATTCGTTACGCCGTTGTTGGTTTAGGTTGGTTTGCCCAAGAAGCTGCTTTACCTGCGTTTGCCCACGCCGAAAACTCAGAATTAGTCGCACTTGTTTCAGATGACCCGACTAAAAACGAAGAACTGAGCAAAAAGTATGGTGTAGAGCATACTTACTCCTACGAGGAGTATGAGGACTGTCTGGCAAGCGGCGAGGTTGATGCAGTTTATATTGCGTTACCGAATCACTTACATTGCGACTACACTGTGCGGGCTGCTAATCAGGCAATTCATGTATTATGTGAAAAGCCAATGGCAGTAACAGAACAAGAGTGTGAGGCAATGATTAAAGCTGCCAATGATAATAATGTGAAGCTGATGATTGCCTATCGCTTACATTTAGAAGAAGCCAATTTACAAGCAGTCGAAATTTTGCGCTCAAAGCAAATTGGTGAACCACGGATTTTCAACTCAGTTTTTACTCAGCAAGTAGAAGAAGGCAATATTCGTTTACGAGATGTTACAGGTGGTGGGACGCTCTATGATATTGGCATTTATTGCATTAATGCTGCACGTTACCTATTTCAAGATGAACCAATTGAAGTATTTGCTGTAGCTGCCAATAACGGAGAACAACGCTTCAGCGAAGTGGAAGAAATGGCTAGCGTCATCTTACGTTTCCCTAATGAGCGATTGGCAACATTTACCTGTAGCTTTGGAGGAGCAAGTGTTTCAACCTATCAGATTGTAGGTACTCAAGGCGATTTACGAGTAAAACCTGCATATTCTTGGCAGGGAGAAATCAAGCACTACCTGACAATTAATGGTGAAACCCAAGAGCGTACCTTTGAGGATCATGATCAACTAGCGGCTGAATTTACCTACTTCTCTGATTGTATTCTCGAAGATAAAGACCCAGAACCATCGGGGACGGAAGGGTTGATTGATGTTAGTATCATTCAAGCGCTTTACCAGTCAATTGAGAAGGGTCAACCTGTACAGATCCAAACTCGCGATCGCCATCAACGTCCCACATCGGATCAAACTATTGAGCGTCCTCCTAGTGACCAAAAGCCAGACCTGATTCATGCTGCTGAACCTTCTGGGCAGTCATAAGGTTGGTTTAAGAGTAGGAATATCAGGGCACAATATATTGTTGTGCCCCTACATCTGTGGTCTATTCAATTAAAAACTGCTGTGTATGCCTAAATCTTAAGGATAAAGACCTCTGTCAGTCAGCGCCTGAGCTACTCTACCCACCCCTAAAGTGTAAGCAGCTAATCGCAGAGGAATTTGCCGTACCTCCGACTGATGAATCACCCGATGGTAAGCTTGTACCATCAAATGCTCCATTTCGCGGTTAACACGCTCCTCATCCCAGAATACGTAGGAAAGACCCTGCACCCACTCCAAATAACTAACTACCACACCGCCAGCATTCGCCAAGATATCCGGTAGCACTGTTACACCCCGCGCCTCTAACGACAAGTTAGCCTCAAGGGTAATCGGCCCATTAGCCGCTTCTGCGACAATTCGCGCTTGCACTTGATTCACATTTTCTTCAGTGATTTGGTTTTCTAAAGCGGCTGGTATTAAAACATCGCAGGGTAAAGTTAATAAATCTGCATTGCTAATTGGTACAGATTGCGGGAAACCCATAATACTCTTGCGATTTTCAGCAGTGTAGATTTTCAACTTGGGAATATCAAGACCGACTTCGGAAAATACTCCTCCAGCACCCGTTGAAACAGCGATAACTTTCGCGCCTGCAAGATGTAGTAATTCTGCTGCGGCACTACCAACGTTACCAAAACCCTGAATGGCTACTCGCACTCCTGCTAAAGATTTACCTTGCTGTGCCAGCGCCTCACGGACAATAATCATCACGCCCCGTCCGGTTGCCATTTCCCGTCCCAGTGAACCACCAATAGAAAGCGGTTTCCCAGTTACAACCCCTGGCACAGCATGACCAACATTCACAGAGTAAGTGTCCATCATCCAAGCCATCTCACGGGACGAAGTACCCATATCTGGGGCAGGAATATCTACGGCAGGCCCAATATCTTTAATCAACTCGCTGATATAACGGCGGGTGATTCGCTCTAATTCGCCAACACTGTAACGTTTTGGATCTATGGGAATGCCACCCTTCCCACCACCGTAAGGAATACCTAACAAAGCACATTTCCAGGTCATCAGCATTGCTAGAGCGGATACTTCCCGCAATGTCACAGCGGGGTGGTAACGAATCCCGCCCTTATAGGGGCCTAAAACATCGGAGTGCTGCACGCGATGTCCAGCGAGAACTTGTATTTCCCCATTATCCAGTTTCACGGGAATGGAAACCGTGACAACCTTACGCGGGTGGCTGAGAATTTCCAGCAAACCCTGATTTAAATTTAATTCTTTAGCTGCCGCTTCTAAGTAGCTACACGCTTGATCAAATGGGCATATATGCCCTGGAGAAGCTGGTTCTGGCAGCAACAGTGATTTTGAAATCATAAAATTTTCTCCTAATCACCAAATTCCTCGCCCCGTGGAGAGCAAGTGCATTTATGCATGGGGGTAAGGGGCAGGCGATTTTAATCGCTTATCAGTTTAGTTTCAAAATGCGTATGAGTAACCATCTTTTTTATGAATTGCTGAACAATATTTGTAGCTAATACCTGCAATTCTTCCCATTTTGGTAGCGATATCAAAACTGCCTGTTGCACGACACAGAACACGTCCAGCATATTCGCCAACTTTTTTGCCATTGGTAACAACCGCTTTAATAATGTCTCCGGTTTGAAAACCAAAATGGATTTGTTTATTTGTGCGGTGACGATTCGGAAATCCAAACTTGTCAGTACCGCACATTTGGCGAGTACCATGACCGAAAGCTTTTATTAACAATGGTTTGACACCTTTGATATTCAGAATTGGTGTTGATTGACCAACACAAGCTGCATCTAACCAGTGAGTCTTTTGTAGGTTTTGCTGACTACGATTAAACTTTGTGTTACCTCCTGTTCCTGTTTCTACGGGTAGTCCAGTTGATTTTAAAGCTTCTAACAATGCCCATCTAGTTGTATTAACTGCTGCTGCATCAGCCAATGGTTTTTTAGCTTGACTTAATATTTTCTGCAATTTAACTGGGTCTTTTTTAATAAAATCTTTGATGTCTTTAGAACATTTCTTTAAGTTGCATTTCTCGCAACTTAAAGTGAGATTTGTGATTGAGTTAGAGCCTCCTTTTGCTCTTGGATGAATGTGTTCAATCTGAAGTGGAATGTCTTTAATCCCGCAATAAGCACATTGTCTATTCCACTTTTCTAACAGAAACTCCCGTGTTTCGTAGCCAGCAAGTGTACCTTGTTGGTACTCGTTCCCTTGGATATCAGGGTTGCGTATTAATTGCATATCGAAATGCACTAATTCTTGGCTAATAGCTTGAATTGGTGTAAGTTTACGTAACTTCTCAACCCAAGTTTTGATATTGTCAACACGACTTTGTAGGCTAGGTGCTAACCAACCTTGTGGACGTGTTCTATTTAAAAATCTTGGTTGTCTGTAACGAGTAATTCTTGCCCGTCTACTGCGTCTTAACTGGCGTCTTGTGGTTAAAACGTCTCGAATTGCAAAACCTCTATGCTTTAATTCAGCAGCAAATACAACTTCCCCCGTGGAATCATTAACTAATGCTATTCCTGTAAACTTTGCGCCTGGGTCAATCTTTAATCTGAGTGCGGATGCGGGAGTTTCTGGGCGTGATTCTTTCAAAATAATTGTGAACGGGAACCATCTATAAACTGCTGCTTTTTTGTTTCGCAATAGCTGTCTAGCCTGTGCTGAATGAATTGGGCTTAACGGTCGTTTTTCTGAATCAATTACAAAAATTTTGGACATAAGTCCCTCCTTGCGGGTAATGTTAGCTTCGACAATGTTTAGAGTCGGTAACTATCCAAACAGCACTTCCTTAACCCTTGTACAGATGTTTAACTGTCCGGTTCTAGAGCAGGGAACTAGCTTCGCATCCCCTGGTAGGTCTTAAACTCTTCCTCTAAACGAAGTACTCAAGGTACTTAGTCTGGTCAGATGGACTTTTTCAAGCCCTCGGCTTTAGCCGCGGGGTTTCTGACGGTATCTTTACGAACCGGATCTCATATATGCCTAGCTTATCCTTGTTTTTTGGGAAAATAGGAATATTGTAGTTTTTGTTACATTTTTATATTTTCTTCGACTTAGCAAATTGAAGAAGGCAGTTCTTGCAGGAGGCAGAGGCGAAGGTAAAGAAAGTAGAATGCCCAAAAAGCTTGTGGTTAAAGGATTTTATCACTCCAGTAAGAACTGCTCCTGAGTACTCAATTCTTACAAATTTGGTTGAATCCTCGTAAATTGGCAAAGGTATTGCAAAACTTGTAAATGTTTCAACGTTAGCAACAATTGTTTGAGCATTTATAACTAACGCTTAAGCAAAACTTGTAAATGTTGCAACGTTAGTAACAATTGCTTGAGCATTTGCAGCAATTGCTTATATCTTTGCAAGAAATGCTTAAGCAAAACTTATAAATGTTTCAACGTTAGCAACAAATGTTTAAACCTTTGCAACAAATATTTATATATTTGCAGCAATTGATTATACATTTGCAAGAAATGCTTAAGCAAAACTTATAAATGTTTCAACGTTAGCAGCAATTGATTATACATTTGCAAGAAATGCTTAAACAAAACTTATCAATCATATTTGACAGACTATTTCACCTTGCTAATGCGATCGCTGCATTCTGTCCACCAAAGCCAAAATTTAAACATAATACCTGCCGAATTTTACTTAGACGTGCTGCTGTAACGATATCTAAATCAAACTCTGGCTGGTGCAATCCTACACAAGGAGGTAAAATTTGATGCTTTAAGGCCATGAGAGAAAAAGCCACACCTAAGGCTCCAGATGCTCCTAGTGTATGACCTGTGCTTCCCTTGGTGGAACTAATTGCCACGCCTTGAGGAAACAAACGCTGGATTACCATACTTTCCATCTGGTCATTTAGCTGGGTAGCTGTGCCATGAGCATGAATATAATCGATATCGCCTGGTGAGAGACAACTACGTTCTAGACATTGTTTGATGGCAGCGATCGCACTTTTCCCTTCAGGTTCTGGTGAATTAGCATGATATGCGTCGTTAGTTAAGCCAAAACCGAGAATTTCACCATACACTTTTGCTTGACGCTGTTTTGCCAACTCTGCTGATTCTAAGACAAACACAGCTGCGCCTTCGCCCAACACTAAGCCTTCCCGGTACAAATCAAAGGGATAAGCCCCAGTTTTCGCCAAAGCACCCATCTGCTGAAACCCAGCCAAAGTTAAGGGTGTAATTGGTGCTTCCACTGCGCCAGCGATCGCCTGTTGACATTGCCCAGTTTGTATAAGCAAAGCTGCTTGAGCGATCGCCCAAATTCCAGTAGCACAAGCTGCCATCGGTGCTAAAACCATTCCAGATGCACCGATTTGCCTGGCAGCTGCGATCGCATTCATGTAAGGTAATGTATCTAGCCAATTTCCAAAAGAGGACACGGGCAAATTTGCCGCGTCTTCATACATTTGTCGCGCCAGCATTTCCCAAGACGCTTGATAAGAGCGACTCGATCCAATGACTACAGCACAATCAGTTAAAGGTGAAACTAACCCAGAATCTTGCAAAGCAGAAGAAACAACCATCTGAGTCAACATTGTCAACTCAGATGGTTGTTGACCAATTAAACCTAGAGGAAGTGATATAAGTTTTGGAAATGGTTGATGTAACCGAATTCCAGATTTACCTGCGATTAAATTTCGCCAGCTATCCTCTAAGCTTCCACCCAAAGCGGAAACTAGACCAATACCAGTAACACAAACCTTAACCAATCTGAATTTTAGGAGTAAAGAATCTTCCGCTATTCAAACATTCAATTCTTCATTTTGAATTTTGTTAGCGTAGCGTTAGCGAGTCCGCGAGCGTCATTTTGAATTTTGAATTGATTTCTCCTACTGCCCTGGTGTTTTCAGATTTTCAGCACCTTGGGTGACTTTAGCAGAGTCAATGCGATCGCCTTGCTGAATTTTGTTCACTACATCAAAGCCTTGAGTGACATTGCCAAACACGGCGTAGCTACCATCTAAGAAGGCTAAATCCGCTAAAGCAAAGTAAAACTGGGCAGAAGCGGAGTCTGGTGATTGCGATCGTGCCATCGCTACTGCACCCTGTTTATGGGGCAATATTACGGCTTGAGCAGTGGCATCAAAGGGTTTATTGTAAATTGGAGTATCTGAACCTTTTGACTTAATTTCTAAAGGTATATAACGAGCATTTCCCGTTTTTGGGTCAATATAACTACCTGTTCCCAGTCTATCTGCTGAAACTTTCGGGTCTTTGCTTTGGGGATCGCCCCCTTGAACTACAAACGGTTGGGGTTCACGTACAACTCGATGGAAAGCTAAACCATCGTAGACACCCTTCTGCACTAAATCTACGAAGTTGCCAGCTGTAATGGGGGCATTAGTGCCGTCTACTTCGATAGTAATCGGTGAGCCTTTAACCGTTAGCACCACAGTAGCCTTACCTTCAAGGCGTGGTAAATCTGCCAGTCCAGGAATACTTTCAGTATTAGTTTGAGATACAGATGTTGCTTCACTAGTTGTCTTGGTGCTTGCCTCGCTTGTGGTCGAGGTAGTTGCCGATATTGGAGAAGATGTATTAGAAGCGACTTGCTGTGTTGAACATCCTCCCAACATCAAGGCACTGATGATCATAAGAGAAAGCAAAAATTGTGAAATTTTTAACCGCATTGCCTGTTACCGATTTAACCAGAGTATCTTATCGTTTTCAGGAGCATTGGGAATTGGGCATTGGGAATTGGGAATTGGGGATTGGCGATTGGCGATTGGCGATTGGCGATTAGCGATTGGGTAATTCCATTGTCCTCCAGTCCCCAATCCCTAGTCCCTAGTCCCTAGTCCCCAGTCCCTAGTCCCTCATCCCCAATCCCTTACAGTCCTTCTAATGACACTCCCAAAAAGCGGGCTAATTTTGCGCCTTCTGTTTCCAACTCTGTTAAAGATAACGGTTGTCCAACCCGTGTTAAGGGTATATCTCGCCGGCCCTTAATGCGTAGATAGAGGGCGCGAAGGGGATTAAGACCTTCTTTGACGGTTATTCGCACAGATTGCACATCTTCTATGCGTCCGTCAATCTCAATTCGGCGGTTTTTACCAGGAAATCCCCAACGGAATATTTTGATTGTGCCAGTTTCCTGATTAAATTCGTTGTAACCGCCTCCCACGTCCCATAAAATCACTAGCCACAGGTATGTAGCTAATAGCAAGCCAGCAGTACCATATAGCCCCATTACCAATCCTTGGGGGACGAATACCAGTTGAGTTGGATCGGAAACTATGAGTAAATTAACTTTTAAATAACTGGATATCCCAGCCAATAAAAAGCCGCTTGCTCCCAAGGTAACGATAGTTGCCCAGCTGTAATTACTGAACCGACGAGAACCGAGAACATTTTGATGCAGGAGGCGATCGCCTTTGTTAATCGTTGTTGATGCCGTCATTGAACTACCATTGCCCCGTGAGATACTCGCTGTCACATACTTGCACACTTAATGCTCTTGCATAGAGTGTGTGCTTCTATACCAATCCGGCTATTGCTTAGGAGGCACTGAAGCTTTGTTTTAAGTCCACGGTATACTTTACCGCAGACGATGAATTTTTTATCCTGTACCCTACAAATTTTACTGTCCCGGATGATGGCTTACTTGCACTATGGGACAAACCACTTAGGCTATTTGTATTAGTCAAGATGTGCCAACTTCCTTTCCCCTTGTCCAACGTTTCACATAGTTTTTCCAGAGGTGTATCAACGACTGTGGCGGCGAAGTAACCATCCACATTTTACCAAACATTGTTGACAAAAACTCAACTGCCCCCTTCCCTGTTCCTGCTACTTAATATAATTTGTTAGGGCACTAAGTCTTAAATTTCTTCACTCAATGGCTGATAAAAATTCTTTTTCCCCAAATACGGTTCGGATAAGCAGGGGAGGCAGGGAAGGCTCAAGAGCCAGAGGGTTATTGTTCAGTAAGTAAGTCGGCACAATAAAAGCAAACTGTGTAAAGAAAAGTAAACAAGGCTCAAACTCTTTTTCCCCCTGCCCCCTGCCCCCTGCCTTATCCCAACGATAATTATTTACGCCGACCTACTTAATTCTTTTCTTCCCCTACTTCCCCTGCCCCTCTGTCCTCTGTCCTCCCTGCTCCCTGCCTGTTTTTCACCTTTTGGGAATGAGTTCCCTATCTACGTCGAGGTAGACTAAATTTTTTTACATTTCTGAGAAAAGTTGTGTCAAATTGTAAAATTTCTGATATTCATATTATTTATAAGGTTTGTGTTTCATGACTGATTTGCTTCTGTGTATCAGGCAAAAACCCTGAGTAGTATGATAAGTTAAGAATCATTAAGTTACCACAAGCTAGATTACTAGCTGATGGTACGTGTAATGGCATAAAGAAAGAAAAATGCTGATTAGTGAAATCAGGATTTCTCTCAGAATCTCAGTTGCTTTCACGCTGTTGAGATTGTCAAAAAAAACGTTAATTCCTCATGGCAGTCGGTTACACTGGCTCTCCGCACTGTCTTAGAAACGTTGCAATTTTAGTAAAAAGAGGATTAGTCTAATGACCATCGCAGTTGGACGTGCCCCCAGTAGAGGGTGGTTTGACGTTTTAGACGACTGGCTCAAGCGCGATCGCTTCGTATTCGTAGGTTGGTCAGGGATACTATTGTTCCCCTGCGCCTTCCTAGCACTAGGCGGTTGGTTGACCG
>NZ_JAIVFS010000082.1 GCF_020829645.1 Nostoc mirabile CHAB5784
TGGTTAACTTGATAGCTGGTTTAACCGCCTACACCTATTTACCCAAAAAACCTGGTATTGACATTTCCCCGAAAGATTTACCTGCTCTACCTCCTGCGATTTTTTAGTTCCATCGAACTCACGTTAACTTAATCTACATATTATACTGTTAAGCAGATGAAAAAAACCGTGGTTGCTAAAAATTTAACCACGGTTTTTACTTTATAAAACTTTACTTTTGTTAGTGCCTACAGACAATTAATCGCGGCCATTGATGGCAATTAGCAACCGCAAGATAAAGACAAACAAGTTGATGTAAGTAAGGTACATCGACAAAGCAGCAGGCAAATATTGGTCATCGCTGTAAGTGCGGGGCAAGATGTAGAAATCAACCACAGAAACCCCGACAAACAGGAATACTCCTAAACCGGAGATGGCAATTTCTAACCAATTTGGCGTGTAAACACCAAACATGGCAAACCCAAATTGGGCAAGGCACACAACCACCAAGGCGATAACGCCGAGATTGATGGTTTTCGTCAAAGCCATGCCGTCTTGTTCAGAAAGATTTGAACCAATTTGACGGGCAGCAATAAAAGTAACGCCACAACCAAGGGCAGCCAACCCAATACCTTGAATGCCAACACCTTGGGATCTCAAAGCGACAAATACCAAGCCACTGAGGGTATATCCAGACAAGAGGCTGTAGGTTGCCAACAGGGGTAATGCAAGACCCTTATTACCTTTTTGAGCAACATTTTGGGCAACAAAGAACAAAATTAACTCCAAAATCACCGCACCAATGAAGGTGGGAAAGAATATTTTCGGGTTAGTACGGATAACTCCCAAACCGCCGTAGGTTCCTAATGCCGTTAGCACCAATCCACCACCGACGTAGGGGAGGGCGTTGGCGATTACGTTTGGGCCAACGAGGGCGTGAGATTTAGCCTCACGGATAGCTTCACGAAAATTACTGGTATTGCTCATATTGAAAAACTGTTTTTTAGGAAAACGTTCTGCTTATTCCTATTCTTACCAATCTTTGGGGTTAACAGCCAAGGATTAAATTAAGGTTGCCAAATCTGAAGGGCGGGTTTGTTGTTAAAAATTAGAGTCCTCTCCTCAGTCTCTGAAGATTCCAGAGGATCTTTAGTACTGACAGCATACTCTTTAGCCTTGATTGCAAAGGGAAAAGGCAATGGTAAAACAACGTTATTTGCAAAATAAGGCCAGCGATTCCTTAGAGAATGAACAAACTGGGGTAGCTTGTCGCCTGCAATTTATGCAAGATATCTATTGAATGGAAATGTCTCTCAATGCCCAATTAAGTACGAATCTCCATAAAAATGAATCGAAATTCTGTTTTTTGTAGCTTGGGTTTTGTTCTTCAATCCAACTGCCAATTTGGATTTTTGACCTTTGTTAATGACGGTGCGTAGTCAGAGATAAAATTGTCCAGTCTCTTTTGCGATTAATTTAGTACTGATCTACTTGCACTCAGTATAACTGATAGGTATTAGGTCAGTCATGCATTTTTCAGCATAAATAGCTAGTTTTTGTTGCAAAAGCTAAAGATTATTTACCATTCAACAGTTATATAAAAAGCAAAAATAACCTGTAACAGAGAGGTTTGCAAAATCATGCGTACAAATACTGAATTGTGGAGTTCGACCCCTGATAAGTTCAGTGAAACGACGATGGTTTATTCTGCCTTGACTAACGAAAATAATTACAGCTTAGAAGAAAATATACGCAGCTCCATTTTCTCAAAAATAGGAGTTACAACAAAGGAATGTATATGGCAACAAGTGAGTCCTCTTTACGAACTGATGGTATCGAATTATTACACTTGTACCACCAGAATCCTTCTATTAAACTTCGTAATAAACTTGTACAGTTACATACTGGCTTAGTACGGAAAATGGCTCATAAATTCAGCCATCAATGTAATGAACCTTATGAAGATTTAGAACAAATCGGTTATTTTGGTTTAATTAGGGCAATTGAGCGCTTTGACCCTAGCCAAGGATATGCTTTTAGTTCCTTTGCTGTGCCATATATTCGCGGTGAGATGCTGCACTTTTTGCGCGATCGCAGTACTCTATTAAAAATTCCTCGCCGTTGGCAAGAATTATATAATGAAGGACAAAAGATTCGCAAGGATTTATCAATCTCTTTAGGTCGCCCGCCCAAGGATGCTGAAATTGCCAGCCAACTTCGTGTATCTGTACAAGAGTGGCAAGAAACCAAGTTAGCTGCTCAAAACCGGATGCCCTTGAGTTTAGATGCAACCGCAGTTAACTATGTTGATTGCCAAATAACCTTGGGTGAGGCACTTCCTTGTCCTCGTTCTCATGTGCTTCTCCAACAAGAAGAAGAACGCCAACAACTCCAAGGCGCAATAAATATGTTGGAAGAAAAGCCCCGCATGGCAGTTGAAATGGTATTTTTGAAGGAACTTTCTCGCAAGGATGCTGCTAAAAATATTGGTACTAGTCCAATGACAGTAACGCGGTATCTGCAAAAGGGAATCCAAGATTTGATTTGCTATTTGCAACCACAGGTAATGCCCACTGGCTCGTAGTCATTAGTCAATGGTCAGTGGTTAGTAGAAAAGCAACTGACAAATGACAAATGACTAATAACTAATTATCTAGATTTTAAATCAGCGATCGCACCTTTGGTCATAGCAGCAATAGCTTGATCTGTGGCTTTTGGCAAATGATAATATTTACCGCCTGCTGTTTGCGATAATTCTTTAGCAAAGCCAGTAGACACAAATTTACTTTCCGTATCAATTACTAATAGTTGCATCCCCAGAGCACGGATTCTCGCAGCAATTTCTAATAATTCTCCTTTGATATCTGGCTTTTCTCCTGGTTCTAGCTGTTCACCCAAAGAACGCGCTAAGGGAATATTACCCCGTCCATCGGTGATTGCTACAAGGACAACTTGCCCAATATCTCCACTCATCTGAGCATTTAAGCCGACGCGCACAGCTTGGGTTAAACCATGCGCTAAGGGCGAACCCCCACCACAGGGCAACCTTTCCAAACGGTTACGTGCCAAAGCAATAGAACGTGTTGGAGGCAATAATACCTCTGCCTGTTCTCCCCGGAAGGGAATTAATGCTATTTGGTCACGGTTTTGATAAGCTTCAGTCAACAGTTGCATCACCGCACCTTTAGCCGATTGCATTCGATTCAAGGCCATTGAGCCAGAAGCATCTACCACAAATACTACCAACGCCCCCGCTTTGCGTACCAGGCGTTTCGAGCGAATATCAGCCTGTTCGACAATAACTTTTCTATCTGGGTGTCTTTCTCTTCGTGCTTTTTGATAAGGAGCCGCAGCTCTAAGGGTGGCATCTACTGCAATGCGTCGCGCTTTTCCCTTGGGCAACATTGGCTTAATGTAGCGTCCTCTGTCATCAGAAAAGATGACACTGCGACTACCAGATTTACCTTGCCGCTTTGCCATTTGAGTAAAGTAAAGCACGCTGTCATCAAGAATTACCCCTTCCGGATCGAAAATGAATTCTTCCGGGATGCTAGGGGGTTCTTGCTCTTGTTCTTCCTGTTCTTCTTGTTCTTCGTCTTCTGATTCATCTTGGAGTTCTTCTTGATTTTGTTGCGGCGGCGGTGGCGGAGGTGGTGGTGCTTGTTCGGGTGGCGGTGTCTGCACAACTGTGGCGCGTGGTACAATCACCAGTTCTACAGCACGGCGCAAATCTTCGGCATTAACTGTTGTTCGTCCCTCTAAAGCCGCCGCAGCTTTGGCAACCCGCGCAGCGAATAACTCGGCGCGATGTCCCTGAACTCCTCCGCGAATTGCTTCATCCACTAAGTAGGCAATTTGTTCATGGGTGATGATAACTTCTTTCAACCATTCCCGTGCCAAGATGATTTGGGTTTTGAGGGAGTCTAAGTCTTCGTTGTACTGTTTGAGGAAGTCTTGGGGAGATTTAGAATAAGCGATCGCAACTTCAACTGCTTCTACTCTTTGATCTAAGCCGAGTACACCGTCAGCAGAAAGTGCGATCGCAATTCTATCTAACAAATGCTCCCGTAATCCGCCTTCTTCGGGATTATAGGTGGCAATAAATAGGGATTTGCACGGATGCTGAAAACTAATCCCTTCCCGTTCAATCTGGTTGCGTCCTTCAGATAATACTGTTAGAAGCTGATTTGATATTTGGTCATCTAATAAATTAATTTCATCTACGTACAGTACACCCCGGTTTGCTGTAGCGAGTAATCCCGGCTGAAAAATGGTATCACCTTGTTTTACCGACTTTTCAACATCTACTGAACCTAATAGTCGGTCTTCTGTAATACCTAGAGGAATTTGCAAAAAAGGCGCAGGGATAATTTCGACGGGCACATCTTGAATGTCTTTGTCTGCGTAATCCGCCAACAGTTGATCATCCCATTCTTCTGGGTGATTGGGGTCACAATTACTGATTGAGCCTTTGACAACTTCAATCGGCGGTAGTAGAGCGTGGATAGCACGAGCCATTACAGATTTTGCCGTACCACGACGACCTGCGATCGCTACTCCTCCCAAACCAGGATCAACTGCGGCTAACAGCAAGGCTAATTTAATTGCTTCTTGACCGACTACGGCTGTCAAGGGAAAGGCAGTGATGGTGGGATTGATAGTAGGCGCAGGCATTGTTTGCTTTCATAGCGAGTCTTGGCCTTTAGCATACCAATTTCTGACACATTTAGAATAGGGATTATGGCAATGAGAGAAAGGTAAGGTTATGAGTATTGCTCAGGCTAAACGCTTCACACTGGATGAATACCACAGGCTCGGAGAATTGGGCTTTTTCCATGAAGATGACCATATTGAATTAATCAACGGGGAAATTATTGAAATGGCATCCAAAGGTACAGCCCATGAAACTTGTTTGCGAAACTTGTTGCGTGAACTTCCAAAAATTGTAAGTGATAGGGCAACTTTGCAATCTCAAGCCCCGATTGCTTTGCCACCGAATAGTGAACCTGAACCGGATTTTGCTATTCTTCAAAACCGAGATGATAATTATCTTTATGGTCATCCTCAACCTGCTGATGTGTTATTGGTAATGGAAGTTTCAGATTCTTCTTTAGCTTATGACCAAGATGTGAAAATACCTCTCTATGCTAAAACGGGTATTACTGATTATTGGATATTCAATTTATTCGATAATTATTTGGAAGCTTACAGTGAACCATATCAGGATAATCAAAGCAGATATGGTTATTCAAATAAGCGAATTTTCTTGTCAAATGAGATAATAACTTTTCCCTGCTTCCCTGATTTATCTCTTGATTTAGCTAAGGTGTTTCCGCCAAAGGTGAATTTTTAAACTTTGTTATAGAATTCAGTCAGAAGACAAAAGAGTAAGTTTAATGGCTTATAGTGATTTTAAACTTATTGAAGTTATTGATTCTTTTGGGTTAGTTATCCACGAGTCATCTGGACTATTCGCAAATGTACCGGAGCAAGACTGTAGTGATTTATTATCTACTATTCTGAGGGAAAATGTTGATTTAGCAGTAGCGATAAGTTCTGAAAAAGCTCGGAGTGAAATGATAATAAGTCCAATTTTATTAGAGATTAGACGCAAATTTAATTATGAAATAAGCTTTTTTTCGGGAGTTGATTTTACTGTTGATAGTCAACGAGGACTAAATGGCTTTTGTGATTTTATTTTGAGTCTTTCTTCGGAGCAGTTACTTGTACGTAGTCCGGTGATTGTTTTAGTAGAAAGTAAAAATGAGAATTTGAGGTCTGGTTTAGCACAATGTATTGCCGAAATGGTAGCGGCTCAGTTATTTAACGAGAGAGGTGGAAATCAAATCAAAGCTATATATGGTGCTGTTACTATCGGTACGATCTGGCAATTTCTCAAGCTTGAAGGCAATATAGTTTCGATTGATTTGAGTGAATATTATATTAAAGATATTAAGAGGATTTTAGGTATTTTGTATGGTGCGATCGCGCAAAGTAAATCATAAATCATTTATTGAATAAAATATAATTTAAAGATGAAGGATGTGACAGTCAGTCATATTAGGATAGTCAATGTAAATATAGGTGTTGAAATAAGAATTGTTTAAGCAAATCAGGTGATATGCTTATCTTGTTTTCCTGGTTTGTCTTTGGACTGAGATCGGGCGTTTATGCTAAAGGGGTAAGCGTTGTCAAGGTGGTAAGTAAAAAAATTACCCCGCATCTCTTGACATTACATAAATTTCTGGTTTATATTCGCTATCAAAGCAAATAAAAACTAAGCTAACAGATAAAGTTAGTGGCCGCGTCTATAAAAGTCATCAACCGTTTAATGAGCGTATATAGTCATTATTATTTACGCTGATTTTACGGCTAAGGATTTTTGTGCTGTACGCGCCCTTTAACTTCCAATCGGTGAAACTCATAAAGTTTTCACTGATTGTAAGCATAAGTGTTGTTGTGGGAATTACTACCTAAAAATTCCTATCTAAAACTCTATATTTATGCTGGATAGCTGATGTTCCATTGCTTTTGCAAACAAAAAGCAAAAGGAAACTAAAGCAAATGAATTCTAGGCAGAAGTACAACAAGAAGCAGCAACTTCTTAATTTGTATGGCCCTAACTGTTGGTGGTGTGGTCATTGTATAACAACAGGTAAACTGACCATTGAACATCTTTTTCCTAAAAGTCGTGGCGGTTCCAATTCTTTAGAAAACCTAAGACTCGCTTGTTTAACTTGCAACCGTTCTCGTGGAAATAGTTTGTTTCCACCTGGCTGGAACAAAGGTAATTGTGTCTAAATAATACCTGAATTTTCTTGGTTATTATCTTGTGGGATGGGCATCCTGCTTGCCCTTCCATTAAATTTGCAAATAAAAGTAGCATAAAATGCACAAACTTTTGATTTTCAAAAATGAAAAAATATTGCGACAAGCACTTACCCACCGTTCTTATGTCCATGAAAACCCTGGAGAAGGCGAACATAATGAACGCTTAGAATTCCTCGGTGATGCTTTGCTGAATTTCTTAAGTGGCGAATATCTATATAAGTGTCACCCAGAAATGGGAGAAGATGAATTAACCCGGCGGCGTTCGGCGCTGGTAGATGAGAAACAATTAGCAAAGTTTGCCGAGGAGGTAGGTTTAGACTTTAGAATGCGGTTAGGAAAAGGCGCAATTCGAGACGGAGGCTTCCAAAATCCTAATTTGCTCAGTAGCACCTTTGAAGCTGTACTTAGTGCTTACTATTTAGATAATGATTCCAATATTGAAGTAGTTCGTGCAATTATAGAACCGCTATTTGATTCTGTAGATCCTAAGCATATAGTTGTGTCTCGTTCTAATGTAGACTCAAAAAATCGCTTTCAAGAATGGGTGCAACGTAACGTGACTCCAAATCCTCCCAAATATTTCACAGAACAAATAGGAGGCCCTTCTCACGCGCCAGAATTCATAGCAAAAGTATTGGTAGATGAAAAATTTTACGGCGAAGGTAAGGGACGGAATAAGAAAGACGCAGAAAAAGCTGCTGCTGAGGATGCGCTAGATAAGTTGAAAAAACAAGGATTGTTGTAATAATGTTTTTTGATTTCACGCAAAGGCGCAAAGAAGAATTTTACGTCTTGGCGCGAAATCAACTCTCTATTTGTAAGGGCAAAATTACGGTGAAGGTAGAACCAACGCCTACCTCAGAGACTAGCTTAATTTCACCTTCAAGTAGTTTTACTAAGCGGGAGACGATCGCTAATCCCAATCCTGTACTATCAGGGAGATAGGGACGATCGCTAAAACTTACGCGAAAGTAAGGTTCAAATATCTGGGCTTGGTTTTCTGGTGCAATGCCAATTCCAGTGTCAGAAACCGTGATCGCCCATTTCTGATTCTCCAACACCTGACACATTATAATAATAGTCCCCGACTCTGTATAGCGAATCGCATTACTAATAAGATTTGTAACAATTTGTTGACATTGAAAAGGATCTGTGATTATTTCTTTGGGAGCGCGTTCGCAATCGACTACGACTTTTAAATTTTTACCAGCAGCTAAAGGTTCCAACATTTCACAGACATTATTGATTAATTCACGCACATCGGTGGATGCTAGGTGGAGTTTTATCTGCCCTGCGTCATACCGCGAAAGTTCTAATACATCGTTGATGAGGTGGAGTAATTGTCTGCCATTGCGTAGTACCCGCTCAATATGTTCGAGATTGGCAGAAGTGTCTTTTATCTCAGGCTTTCGTCGTTGTTGGCGTAAAAACAGATCCGAGTAACCAATAATGGAAGTTAGGGGATGTTTCAATTCGTGGGCTAGTTGTGAAAGATACTCTTGATTTGCGCTAATCAAGCGCGTGAGTTCATCATTATGAAGCGTTAGTGATAACTGTAACTGCTGTAATTCTCGCAACCGCTCCTCAACATAACTCTTGAAACACCGAGCGATCGCTTCGTCTATGATAGCGTCAATCAAACGCATGTAACGAATTATCTCTACAGGTGTTCCCTCCAATAAATCTGGTTGTAGAGCATCAAATATTACTGTTCGCAGCAGATGATATTCTCTGGCAATTTCTGCTGGATCAAAGCCTTGTTCCGCTCGAATCGCTCCATGCTGAAAACTGGCAGTAACTATTGACTGAATATCATTATCCTGAAATTTTGAAAGCACTGTCACCATTGCTTTCAAAACATCAGGGATGTGATCCTTTACTGCTGTGTAAGATAGGTCATCAGCACTTTCAATCCGTCTATCCTTGCGAACTGCTGCAATCCATTTATCGATGATGGTGTCCGTTTTTTCAGCCAGTACTTGACTAAAATCCATTATGTTAAATATCAGCTATGAGATAGATGAGTAAACTTCCATATCCAATTAGTTTAGCGAGTGCAGTGAGTTTTTACCAAATTTACCAATTTTGTTCACCTACCAAAAGGAATAGATTATACATGCTCTTTTGTTTGCTGATTAACTAACCGTATCTAAAATTTTTTCAGTATCATCTATTTTGTATTAAAAAATATTAATCAAGCACGTAACATTATTGATGCTTGGCTCTACTATCTTGTTTAGCTGTCTGTACAAGGAGTTCACCACAATACAACTAAAATTACAAGTTTTATTTATTACAATTGATTGCAAGAAAATACTTATTTTTAGTATTATAATTAACAACATTTATCATAAGATAGATGGCTTTTACTGAGGATCGATGTTATATTGTGCATAATTTAGTAATCCATTAGAGTAAGTCAGCCTAATTCAGCGTGTCACAGTGCATAACGCTGGAGCGGAGGAACCAAATTGTGGGGCGTATCTCATAGAAAGTGAGGAGTTGAGAGTGAGGAGTTAGAAGTTAGTTTACTAAATACTCAACTTATAACTCATAATTTATAACTCCTAACTTATAACTTTTTTGTGAAGGGCATCTCTCAGCCCTAGCCCGTCAGCTAACTTCGTAGGCATTGAGAGGAGACTGAAGAGACGGCATTTTTATAGTGTTCCGATCTCATCGGTGTCCAAGGCTGGTACTGCTCGGATTCTTTGTACCTGCACTTAAATCTGTTGAGGTCGTAAATGATATTGCAATTAAATTTAGCAGCGATCGCAGCGATCGCTGGACAAGCTGCTTGGAAAAAGACAAAACCTGTCATCGTTAGAGATGTCTTCTTTCTACCTGTGTTGGGGTTCTTGGGAATAATTGTGTTGTGGTGGATTATTGCACTTGCCAACCATGAATTGATGCCCACCCCGCCAGAAGCGTTAATCGCTAATCTAGACTACATCTTAAATCCCTTCTACCAGCGAGGCCCCGGCAACTTAGGAATTGGTTGGCTGTTGATCGCAAGTCTGCGCCGGGTATTAATAGGCTTTTTGTTAGGTGCGGTAGTAGCGATTCCTCTGGGGTTTCTAATTGGCATGTCCAGATCGGCAATGCTAGCACTCAATCCGATCATTCAAATTTTTAAACCTGTATCGCCCCTAGCTTGGCTGCCCATCGCCTTAGCAATTTTCAACTTAGCAGATCCTTCAGCCATTTTTGTCATATTTATTACTTCTTTATGGCCGACAATTATTAATACCGCTTTAGGAGTTTCTAGCGTTCCCAAAGATTATTTAGATGTGGCGCGAGTGCTAGAAATGCCCCGTTGGCGACGGATTACAAAAATAATTTGGCCTGCAAGTTTACCATATATTTTTACAGGTTTGCGAATTAGTTTAGGGATAGCTTGGCTGGTAATCGTCGCCGTGGAAATGCTCACAGGCGGTGTTGGTATCGGCTTTTTTGTCTGGGATGAATGGAGTCGCTTAAACCTGAGTTCAGTCTTTTTAGCTGTGTTGATAATTGGCTTAACTGGATTAATCCTGGATTATGCTGTGGGTAAAATCCAAGAATTAGTAACTCGCCGCCCTACAGCCGCTAACTAAGAAAATTCGGCTGCTATCAAAACAGCAAGATGTAATGAGACTCTACGCCTGAAGCGTGAGCAATTCATCACCAATGGAGCTACAAGAATGGGTGATATTAACTGGACTCGACGAGATATTATCAAGGGAATAGGAGCAACAACGGCGGGAATGGCGCTGTCCTCCTGTGCGATTTCAGGAGATAGGTCAGCCAAAGGACTAACTGAAGAAGCTTTAGCTGTGCAACCAGTAGTTAGATCCCAAGACCTAGAAAAATCTGATCTCACCGTTGGTTACGTTCCTGTTAATGATTGTGCGCCATTTGCGATCGCCTGGAAAAAAGGCTTCTTCCGCAAATATGGTTTGAACGTCAAACTCAACCGCGAAGCCAGTTGGGCCACCTCTCGCGACGGTGTAATTTTTGGTCGCCTGGATGCTTCACCTGTAGTATCCGGTGCCGTCACCAACGCCAGAATTGGTGCTGAAGGCGCACGCCACGCTCCCTTGTGTGCAGCCATGACCATTCACCGCCACGGTAACGCCATGACAATGAACAAAGCCATGTGGGATTTTGGGCTGCGTCCGTGGTACGAGTATCAAGAAAAATATGGTGATGGTGCTTTGGAAGCCTTTGGGCGCGATTTCCGAGGCTACTTTGACCAGCAGCCGCCAGAACGCAAAGTTTGGGCAGTTGTTCTGAGTTCCGCCATTTACGAATACTTTGTCCGTTACCTATCCGCCGCCGCTGGTGTTGATCCGCTTAAAGAGTTTCGCGTCATCATCGTTCCGCCCCCCCAAATGGTGACAAACGTGCGGATTGGTGCAATGCAAGCTTACATGGTTGCAGAACCTTGGAATACACGAGCAATAACAGGTAACGAAAACATCGGCTTTACCTTCGCACAAGGTAAAGAAGTTTGGTTGGGACACCCAGATCGACTTTTGGGGGTGATGGAATCTTTCATCGAGCAATATCCTAAAACCTATCGTTCCCTAGTCAAGGCGATGATTGAAGCCTGTCAGTATTGCAGCAAAGCAGAAAACCGCCAAGAAGTAGCCGAACTGATAACAGACCGTTCCTTTACAGGTGCTAGACCTAAAAAGAAAGATGCCCCAATTGCGAAGTTAACAAGTCCGGGAATTCTCGGCAATTACAACTATGGCGGCTTTGACGGCAAAGATCGCACCATCAAAGCCGCTGACACCACGATTTTCTTCGATATTCCTGACAACCTTCCCAAACAGCCAGGAGAACACTCCACATTCTTATGGAGATCAAGAAGTATGTGGTTGATGACACAAGCAGCACGGTGGGGACAAATTAAGGAATTCCCGAAAAATGCCGAGAAACTAGCAGAACTTGGCTGGAGAGCAGATTTATATCGGGAGATAGCATCTGAAATGGGCATTGAGTGTCCCAAGGATGATTACAAGGTCGAACCACCAGAAGTATTTATAGATAAGAAAGGCTTCGACCCCAGCGATCCTGTGGGTTATCTGAATAGTTTTGCCATCAGGGCTAACGCTCCCACTAACTTTTTCATGTCTTAAATGGCAAGTTCAAATATTGACTGATGACTAAATTATTTCCGGAGCATTTTGATGATGGAATATACCTCATTACCTATTAATACCCAGACCGAAGTTCTACCCCGCCGTGGATTTTTAGAAATTGAAAATTTAGTCAAGTCTTATCCGACACCTGATAAAGATAATTTTGTAGTTTTAGATGGAGTTAATCTGACGATTGGTGAAGATGAATATATTTCTGTAATTGGTCACTCTGGTTGTGGTAAATCAACTCTAGTAAAGATAGTAGCTGGTTTAGAAAAAGCCACTTCCGGCTCAGTAAGGCTAGATGGACAAGAAATTCGTAAGCCAGGAGCCGAACGGATGATGGTATTTCAGAATTATTCGCTGTTACCTTGGTTAACAGTGCGAGAAAATATCCGTTTAGCCGTAGATGAAGTGTTAAAAAATGCTAATAGGGCTGAGAAAATTAGCATTGTAAATCAACACTTGGCAATGGTAAACTTGACGGCGGCGGCTGACAAATATCCTGATGAAATTTCTGGAGGTATGAAACAACGAGTAGGTATTGCCAGAGCTTTAGCAATTCGTCCCAAAATGTTGCTGATGGATGAACCTTTTGGGGCACTAGATGCACTAACCCGTGGCAAATTGCAGCGGCAGGTATTAGATATTTGGGAAAATAATCGTCAAGCAGTGATGATGATTACCCACGATGTAGATGAAGCAATTTATATGTCCGATCGCATCGTATTAATGACCAATGGCCCAGCTGCTAGCATAGGGGAGATTTTAAAAGTTCCTTTTGAGCATCCACGCGATCGCGCCGCCATGCGAAACTCAAAAGAATATTTTGATCTCCGCAACCACGCCCTGAATTTCCTTGATCGATATTTTGCCCAAGACGAGTAAATTAGATTATCATTTTTTTTAGTGGGTAGCCTAATTCAAATTTATGAAAGCTGAATTTGGAACGGAGGAACCAATGTTTGGGGCTAATCTTACGAGAGACACCTTCCAGTCTTAGCCCGTCAGCTAACTCCGTAGGCAATGGAAGGAACCCCCAAGACTTTGGCTGTAATACAGTTATTATTGGGGTTTCCTTGACTGATTTAAGATTTGAAATTTTGGTTATCGTCACTCAATCTAAAATCCAAAATCGTTCGACTGAGCGTAGCCGAAGTCCAAAATCTTAAATTGCTCGCCCTGCTTCTCATTGTTAATTCATTTCATTGGGAGAAGTAAAGCTGTGCAAATTAAGCCAATGTTAGCACGTCTGCAAAGTGCCACAGGCCGAGATGACTTAATTGAACAAATGGTACTGTTGCCAGAACCAAAAAAACCTTTTTATAAAAAACCTCAAGAAGCAAAAGCAGTTAATTTAATTGTTGCTTATGACGCATCTCCTAACAGTCATACGGCGCTAGATATTGCTTTTTGGATTGCCCATCAAACGCGTTTAGCCACCAATGCAGAAGTCACAGTTCAAGCCGTTTATGTGCTAGAAGACAATTCAAAAAGCCAGCATCCAAATATCTTGAGCTTACCAATACAACAGCCTGCATTGGAGTGTCAAGTCAGTGAAGTATCAAAGTCTGTCACACTGGTATTAACTCAACCCAAATTGCAGACAGTGGTAACTCCCCTGCAACAAGCAGATATAATTCTCTGGCAAGCCCGAAGTCTGGCTGAAGAGTGGCAGGGTTCCTTCAAATCTCATTTACGGTTTGGCTGCATTTCTACAGAACTTAACAAAGTTGTTGAATCAGAAGCTGCTGATATTCTGTTTCTCGGTTGCAATTCTGTAAATCATCCGATGATTGAGGCACTAGGTTCTAATTTCCCCTGCGCTGTTTTAGGTATTCCCAGTTGTATTGATGAATAATCACTGTTCAGAATTTCAGTAATTTTTATCTAATTGTAATCATAGATAAGTCACCTAGAACTAGGTGGCTTTTTTCGCTAATATGCAACCAATTAAATAATTCGTAATTCGTAATTCGTAATTCGTAATGGGCAACTCTTAGAGACGCTAAACGCGAACGCCCCGCAACGCTTTCGTAAATTTTGTTTTGTAATGGGGATTTAACCCCAACACAAAACTTGCGTGATTTTTGAACCGGGGGACTTAAACCCACGGAACTAGTTAAATATAAAATGCTCAGGAGATAAGTCCCCGACTTTTGGTGAGAAGCCGGGTTTATGGGTATTATCTTTATTTATACCCAATTACTTATTAATCTTGAGCTATTGCTAATATCCAATTAGGTGTAGTACGTCCCTTAAGACGCTATAACCAGACAAATCCCAAAGTAAATAGGCAAGGAAGCCAATTGCTGCCAAGCGACCATTCCAAATTTCAGCTTGAGGTGTCCAGCCAAACAGAAATTTATTGCGATCTACGCCGTTGTATTCTGCTGCAACAGGTGGTAAATCTGTAGAAGCACGAGTTCCTTGAGTTGCCATTTTTTTCTCCAATATCTAGTAATGTTTCAGGTGTTAAATGTTCTAGTAGCCAACTATGTGTAGTACGTCACGAAGAACGCTATAGCCGGCTAAATCCCAAAGCAAATAGGCTAGAAAACCAATTGCTGCCAACCGACCATTCCAAATTTCGGCTTGAGGAGTGAAGCCAAACAGAAATTCATTGCGATCTACGCCGTTGTATTCTGTTGCAACAGGTGGTAAATCTGTAGAAGGACGAGTTCCTTGAGTTGCCATTTTTTTCTCCAATATCTATAGGATTTACGCAAAAGTACACGCGCTCAGGGGCAATTCATGAATTGCCCCTACGTGAAAATAAGGGTTTCAGCTATTGTTTGCGTAAGTCCTGATCTAGTAATGTTTCAGGTGTTAAATGTTCTAGTAGCCAACTATGTGTAGTACGTCACGAAGAACGCTATAGCCGGCTAAATCCCAAAGCAAATAGGCTAGAAAACCAATTGCTGCCAACCGACCATTCCAAATTTCGGCTTGAGGAGTGAAGCCAAACAAAAATGCATTGCGATCTATGCCGTTGTATTCTGCTGCAACAGGTGGTAAATCTGTAGAAGGACGAGTTTCTTGAGTTGCCATTTTTTTTCTCCGATATCTAGTAATTTTTCAAGTGTTTAATGTTCTAATAGCCAACTAAGCGCAAAACGTCACTAACAACGCTATAGCCAGCTAAATCCCAAATTAAGTAGGCAAAAAAGCCAATCATTGCAAAATGACCGTTCCGAATTTCGGCTTGAGGAGTCCAATCAAACAGAATTTCATTGCGATATTTGCGATTTCATTCTGTTGGAAATAGTGGCAAATCTCTGGAATAACGAGTTGCCATTTTTTTATCCTCAACGATTCATTTGTTAACTTTAATGTAGCTGTTTATAACTAGACTTATTTCTGTCTCTGGGTACAAACCGTAGCCACTTCTTCTGGACGATTATCATAAAGGTATTTTTTTAGACAAATCCACCTTGAGAGGGTGACCAAAAACAAATATGTAAATAAATGTAAAGAACTTACAAAAAAATTATAATTCAAACAGAATCAATCGCTACAAATAAGCAATTAAAAAGTAAAAATTAGCTATACATAATTAAGAGCAGGTGGTAATTTGATTAAGATTCTCACCGAAGGATAATAAAAGTTATATCTTTCGCTGGATACACTTTTCAATCTTTAGAGAGATGCTTTAAATAGCCAAATTCCACGATTCTGAGCTAATGAGTTAGGTATTGCCATAGGTACAAACATACATAAATACTAAGAGTTGCTTCTCAAGAAAATCTTAGATTCCCCAAATTTAAACCTTAGAAGAAGGAAATACAATGTTCCAAAGTACGGAAATCATGCTGGGACTCTACAAACCACTATTGTGGTTAGCACAGGTTCCAGTAGAATCCTCAAACGTCACGCCAGCACAGGCATCGGTTCTCACTTCCGGGCCGCGCTTTTTTGTGGCTTTAATCTCCGGCGTGATTTTAGCCTTTGCTTTCCAATTAGTTCTAACTAATCTTTCCCTTGCAGCCGGTATTTCCTACCTGGGGCACTCATCTGACTCAGATTCAGATAGTGGGGAAGCCGGAAGTTTGGGCGGTAACATTCGCAAAATTGGCACAGCAGTAGGGATTTGGACATTAGTCACTGTGACGATCGCCTTATTAATCGCTTCTTTTCTCGCGGTTAAATTGAGCCAGGAAATCTTTAGCCCAGGATTGGGGGCGATTCTCGGTTTGGTGATTTGGGGTGCTTACTTTTTGCTCCTCGTCTGGGTAAGTTCCACCACCGTGGGTTCCTTAATTGGCTCAGTTGTCAATACGGCAACTTCCGGTTTTCAGGCGATTATGGGCACAGCCACGGCTGCACTGGGTGCAAAGGCTGTCAATAACCAAGTTGTAGCGACAGCTGAAGCCGCCGCAGCTGCTGTCCGCCGGGAACTAGGAAGCGCCATCGACCCTGGAAGTATCCGGGAGAATATAGAAGATTACTTAGACAGGCTGCGTCCTCCAGAGCTAGATTTGTCAAAGATTCGGAGTGACTTTGAGAATTTACTCAACGATCCGCAATTAAAAGCGATCGCGGGGACTCCAGATATTCGCAACATCGACCGCCAGAAGTTTATCGAGTTAGTCAGCAGCCGCACCGACCTTTCCAAAAAAGACGTTACCCGCATTGCTGATACCTTATATAAAGTTTGGCAGCAAGTGGTAAGTCAGCAACCACCCACCGAAGATCGGCTGGGTGAGTTAATGGATTATCTGAAATCACTTCCAGCAGGACAAAACAAGACAGATGAACTCAATGCCAAACTGGATCGATTAGTAGCAGAAACGCGTAGCTCTAAAGAAGCTGACCAAAAGGCAACCCCTGGGCCAATTCAAAGTACACTCCAGCAAGGACTATCTGCCTTAACTGGTATTGTGTTGGGACGCACAGATTTGCCTGATTTGGATGTGGAAAAAATCTTGCGTAGTCTCACCACCGCCAAAGATAAAGTCACTCAACAAGCAGATAAGCTAGGTTTGCCAACACCATCACAACCCTATAGCCCAATTCGGGCTGATGTCGAAAATTACCTGCACAACACTTATGCTTGGCAACTAAGTCCAGAAAGAATCGCCCAGGAATTTCGTGATGTCCTCTACGACCCAGCAGCTGACTCTGGAATCGTCCGCAGGGAACTAGAACGACTATCCCGCAACGATTTCGCTAATATCTTGCAACAACGCGGACTCCTTACCCAAGCCCAAATTCAGCGCATTGCAGATCAGTTAGAAGCTGTCCGCAAAGATGTGCTAGTGATAGTTAGAGGGATTGAAGAAAGAGAGATAGTCCAAGACTTGCAACGGGCAGTGGAAAGTTATCTGCTGGTTACTCCGAAAGCCGATTTGACTTCCGAAGGCATTGAGCAGAATTTCAAACCACTGGTGCAAGACCCAGATGCAGATTATGAAACTCTGACATTGCGACTAGCCCACCTCGATCGTCAGGAAATACGGGCGATATTGCTGCAACGTAATGATGTGCAGCTATATGAAGTAGACAGCATTGTTGACGAGTTGGAAAAACAACGCGATCGCGTCTTGGTAGAATCCAAAGGATTGGCAGAACAGGCGCAATATCAAGCAGAAACCCTGTGGCTGAGTGTAGAATCATATCTGCGTAATACAGGGAAATCAGAACTGAATCCTGATGCCATCCGCGCAGAATTCAAAAGATTACTAGAAGATCCCCAAGCTGGAATTAGCTCAATTCGGGCGCGGTTGTCTCGCTTTGACCGCGATACCTTGGTGCAATTGTTGAGTCAACGGCAAGATTTGAGTGAAGATCAAGTTAATCAAATCATCAATTCTGCTGAAGAGTCGTGGCATAGTATTCGCCAGACACCCCAAGCTGTAGTGGATAAAGCCAAAGAGCAATACGACTCTGTTACTACCACGATCGCAGATTATCTGCGGAATACTGGTAAACAAGAATTGAACCCAGAAGGTATTCAGCGAGATTTTACCAGATTGTTTGAAAATCCCCAAGAGGGAGCCGTAGCACTGCGCCGTCGGTTGTCGCAGGTAGACCGGGATACACTGGTGAAGTTACTCAGTCAACGTAAAGATTTGAGTGAAGAACAAGTCAATGAAATCATTGATTCCACGCAAACTTCGATTCGCAACTTTGTGCGTGCGCCTCGTCGTTTAGCTACCCGCACACAACAAAGAGCGGAAACATTCAAAAATTATCTCGAAGAGTATCTGCGCCAAACTGGTAAGGAAGAACTTAATCCTGAAGGTATTAAACGTGACTTACAACTACTGTTGCACGATCCGCGAGTTGGGGTAGAAACTTTTAGCGATCGCCTTTCCCATTTTGACCGTTCTACCATCATCGCCCTACTGAAAATTCGGGAAGATATTTCCGATGAAGAAGCGGCGCGGATTGCCGATAACATTGTATCCGTAAGGGATCAATTTGTAGAACAAGTGCGGAATATCCAACGAGGCATTCAAGATGCGATTGATGGGGTTTTTGCGCGGATTCGTAACTATCTAAACTCCTTGGATCGCCCGGAACTTAACTATGATAGTATCAAGCGCGATGTCCGCACATTTTTTGACGATCCCCAGGCGGGGTTTGATGCCCTGCGCGATCGCCTATCTTCTTTTGACCGTGATACCCTGGTGGCAATAATGAGTTCTCGTGAGGACATCTCTGAGGAAGATGCCAACCGGATCATTGACCAAATTGAACGCGCACGCAACACAGTATTGCAACGTGCAGAACGCATACAGCATGAAGCCCAACGCCGCCTAGAACAGGTGAAGAATCAAGCACAGCGACAAGCAGAAGAAACCCGCAAAGCCGCAGCTTCAGCAGCTTGGTGGCTGTTTGCCACAGCAACCGTCTCCGCAGTTTTCTCTGCATTAGGAGGAGTGATTGCTGTAGCTACCCAATAAATTGATAAGTTTTCTCCGCTAACTTTTAAGCCTCCCGCGATGGGAGGCTTTTTTGTAGATATTTGAATTCGTAGATTCTAGAGATTAGCCCTAGTGCGTGTTTTCAAACCTTTCTTGAAGCACCTGAGTCTTTGGAGATTCCCTCAACCCCCCGATAAATTGGCTTGCTCTTAGAGTTTCTTTTCCCCCCTTTTTAAGGCTCATACGTGTCAACTTAACCTAAAAGCTATGTCCCGCAAGGAACTGAAGTTCCTTGCTAATAGCGGAAGTCTTCTGTTGATGACTAAATATAGCTAAAAATCTTGGCGTTGCATATTTGCGGGATGATTTTGCTAGTTTTGTGGGATGGGCATCTTGCCCGTCCCTTGTATTTCAGGGCGGGCGAGACGCCCACCCTACAAGAATCATCCCTTGATTCAGCAACGCCAAAATCTTTAGTCTACTTCAGTAGACTTTAGCTAAAAGCCAAAGAACTTTAGTTCAAGGCGGGTGAGGCAGCTAACAGTTAAGCTATTTTTAGCTTAAGTTGACACCAATGAGCAATGCTGTGCCCCTACGACAGATGTGGTTCAAATACATGAAAACTGCTGTAATTTAACTTAGATTATTTTGAGATTTCCGGTAACAAATCAATTCATAAGTTCATTACAACAATTGCTGCAATTGCTTAAACGTTTCTTATACATGGAAGAGTAATTGTTGCAAAGCATTAAGCGTTTGTTGCAACTGATTATACATTTGCAAGAAATACTTAAGCCTTTCTTATATATGGAAGAGCATTTGTTGCAAAGTATTAAGCGTTTGCTGCAACTGATTATACATTTGCAAGAAATACTTAAGCCTTTCTTATATATGGAAGAGCATTTGTTGCAAACGTTTAAATTTGGACAGATAAAATAGAGTGGATTACGGCTTTAACCTAACGCATCGTGCTATCTAGTGAAGCGTTAGCGAGTCCGCGTACTCTTACAGAGAAGCAAGCTACGCGCAGCGTCTCGTAGAGAGCGTCTTAATTCTGATCGGAGGCGGAGCGTCTCCGGCTCCGCTCCTGAATTCTGACTTCTGAATTCTTCTTCAAGATAATTTCCAGTAAAAATATACGTTAGCTAGAGAATAAATTTTGTTTGGGCTGTTTACGATTTTTACCAGGTAGTTGTTAAAGTCAATGAAAAGACGGAAAGTTGGGAAATACAGGTGGATTGTGAGAACGCCCAAATTATTTGTCCTTGTGTTGATGCTATCCTACATAACGGTTTGGGTCTGGCGCTACAGGAAAAAGGCAAGTTAGAAGAGGCCATTGCAGAGTACAAACGCTCTATTGCCTTAGATCCAAAGTATGTCCTTGCTCAAAACAACCTGGATGAGGCTGAACGCTTGTTGGCGTTGCAGCCGAAGACTCAGCTTGTAGTTAAAGAAAAGTTGCCCACTCCAGCTGAGAAATCATCGTTGCTAAAGCGGTCTGTAGTCAAAGTGGTGGCTCAAATCCGGGAGGGGAATAGCATCGGTACAGGATGGGTGGTGAAACGGGAAAGCGATCGCGTCTGGATTGTGACTAATCGCCATGTCGTGACAGGTAGTGAAGGTATCCGAGAACCCAGCAAAGAAATTGTAGTTGAATTTTACAGTGAGAATGACAATAAAAGCCGATTGCGGCATTCTGCCAAAATTTTTCAAATTACGCCAAACAGCGAGAACCTCGACTTGGCACTTCTAGAAGTGGCAAATGTTCCTGATGATATTAAACCTTTGCCGATATCTTCCACAGACGTTTCTCACAACGACAAAGTGAGAGTCATCGGACATCCCAGCGGCGGCGGTACTGATTGGAGTCTCGAGGGTGGCGAGATTAGCAATATAATCAGCCAGGAAAAATTATTGCAGCTATCCGATGTTAGCCTATCCCTTGGCAACTCTGGTGGCCCAGTGTTAAACGAGCAGGATCGAGTTGTGGGTGTTTTAACTTATATAAACACTTCTAATGAGTCCGCTGAAAAGTTGACTACAGGTGGTTTTGGATTGGCTTACCAAATTGAGTTCGTAAAAACCAGACTGCGTGACTGGGGAATCTCCTAAACTAACTAAGCTGTCGCGCATTCAATTTGCACAACTAGGGCGGACAAGATGTCCACCCCACAAGAGATTTATTTTTTGGAGGATGCAAATTAAAGGATTTTTAGCTTATGATCTACAGAATCTTTTTTATATCTACCCTATTTATTAGCAGTCTACTGCTGACCCAGTGTTCTCAGCCTCCCGCGTCCTCTCAGGCGTGTGACCCTGGAGATCCTAAGAATACTACTTATATGTGGCGAGATAAAAACCGCTGCGAAGGTATTAGCAAAAATATTCCTGCAAGTGGGGGGATACGGCTCATCTCTCTAACTACCCGCGCCATTACTAGCTTTGATGAGAAATTGCAACTGCAAATTCCCAAGTTCAACAATAGTAACCCTGATATGAGTGTGCGTTCATTGGCTAAACGATATCAACTAGATAACATATTATTCAAACGCGAAGCATCTGCATTCACTTTTAGCTGGTCTACTTATGTTTTGAAAAAGGAGAATATCACCCCTGAAAGTTTACGCGCCCTAGCTTCTTTTCTCGAAGGTTCCCAAGCCGTATTTGTACCTGTAAGTCTTGGTAAATCTTCTGGTGAATACGAGTTTGTTCTCTACTCCAACAGTGCTGTCGAAATTTCCACTTTTCAAATTCGCCGTAATGGTAAGTCTGTCTACACCAGTCCCAGCAGAACTTCTCAAGGTGGTGAAATTATTTTTAAGTGGAAGCCAGACAAAGCACCCAAAGGTCGTTATGAACTCAAGTATGTAGCTGAATTACAGCAATTTGGTAAATCTCCAGAAAAACCGGGAGAAAAACTCATTTTGTTTGAACATAACCCTGCTTGGCTACAGTAGTATGGGCAAGAAACAGTAAAAGTTTTTTATTTAATTTGATGAGCAGACCACCACGGAGAAAAAAGTGGCTAGAGTTACCAAGATCCATCATCCGCTTGTTTGAGCATACGTGGTATATCTTCATTAATAATAGACTAAAGCCATTTATGAAGTACTTAAAAGAAAAAAAACAGGCTTGGTGTGTCCTCCTGTTGATATTGATTCTCATTGGAATTGTTGTTGCAGGTATCTGGCCCAGTGATAATAATTTTGAGGGTAGTTTAGTTGTCAAAGAAATTGGTTTTACCTATAACGGTCAAGAGCCGAATAAACTCTTTATTAATAACATTAATGGTATCAAAAGACTGCTGGGAGATGGTCGCCAAACTCTGATATTAACAGGAAAATTTTCTAGTTCATCACACCCAGAACTAAATCAAAAATTAACTCAACGAAATACTCTAAAAATTGAATTACCCTATGACAGTAGCCAGTGGATGATTGCTCCTACTGACTCAAAACTAGAAAGTAAGTTAAACTGACTGAACTGCGACTACAACCTCAAACAACTATTGATTCACTCAGCTACAATCCTTATAATCAGCGCCTAACTCTTTCGCTTTTACCAGCAGTTGCAACAGGCAAACCAGAAAAGCCTAATTTCATTCTTGACTTAGGTGAACAGCCACTTAAAATTAGTTTGAATAGCTACAAATTACCGGAATTAGATTTACAAAATAGTTCAGATAGTTCTAATCCAATTGAATTAATTTTTCAGCCTAATAACCCTGAAGTTAGGTTATCCATTAATACTAATACACGCTTATCAATAGACTTACCCGATCCCAGCAAAGTAGATTATGAGGAATGGCTACGGGGAGATTTGGCAGTTAAAAATATGCAATTACAGGAGTTAGATAGGACTGGAATTAATGCTAATGATGATTTAGAAAAATCTACCATTATTAAAGGCAATATCCGCATGAGAGAACAAGAATTGAAAATTGAATCTAATCAGTTCCTCATGACGGGAGAACCAGGAATTGAACGCTTGCGACACTTGGCGATTATCCCACCTAAAACAACCCCAGAAGTAGAATTACGCATCAATGGTGAAAGTGTAGAAATATCTGAACCTGTTGAGGGAATAGAAGCCCGTATTGCAGGTAAAGCCAAACGCATTCAGGTGGGAATAGACCCCCGTTTACCTGTTAATAGCCTCCAGTCAAACTTACTAGCTAGTTGGGGACTTGCCAACGATTTGATAATTTCCATTATTTCATTTGTAATTGGGGTGATTGTTTCACTTTTAACTTGGCTAGTTAATGACTTTCTATCTTGGTTAAAACCTAACTCTACATCATCCCCTAACCCATAAAATTCACTCACGGTTGCTAAAAATCATGGCAGATATAGCGATCGCCCTAACCTTTGAGCCTCCCATACCGGGAGGCTTTTCTAAGTAGTTGTGCAAAATTAAATATACATTTGTCATTGCGAGTGGAGCGAAGCGAAACGAAGCAATCGCAAGGGCTTTGGATTGCTTCACTTCGTTCGCAATGACATAAATAATTTTGCGTAACCACTTATGTTCCGCAGACTTACACGCCATTTTCCTTAAACCATGCCAAAAGGCGTTTCCAACCGTCCTTAGCATCTTTCTCGCGGTAGGAGGGGCGATAATCGGCAAAAAAAGCGTGGGGTGCATCGGCGTAGACGATGATTTCAGATTTGCTGCTGCTTTGCTTTAAGCGATCGCGCATCTGCTCTACTGTATCAAGGGGAATACCTGTATCCTTCCCACCATAGAGTCCGAGAACGGGGACTGTCAGTTTTGATGCAATATCGATGGGATACTTGGGCTGAAGTTCGGTAGCATCGCCCACGAGTCGGCCGTACCAAGCTACACCTGCCTTCACCTTGGGATTGTGTGCTGCATATAACCAGGTAATGCGACCACCCCAGCAGAAGCCTGTAATCCCCAATTTATCGGCATTACCTTTAGCTGATTTCACAGCCCAGTTTACCGTGGCATCAAGATCGGATAAAACTTGGGCATCTGGCACTTTGGCGACAATTGGGCGAATTTCGTCTATACTGCTTAACTTAGTGACATCGCCTTGACGGATGAATAATTCCGGTGCGATCGCTAAATACCCCAACTTGGCAAAGCGACGGGTGATATCCTGAATATGCTCATGTACTCCAAAGATTTCCTGAATTACCAGAATAATTGGGAAATTTTTACCAGTCGCAGGTGCTGCTCTATAGGCAGGAATTTCACCATCTTTAACAGGAATTTTCACCGCACCAGCTACCAACCCCTTAGCATCGGTGCTGATGACTTCGGCAGAAATGGGTTGTACTGCGAGGGCAAAACCCGTCGCCACGGTGGCTGTTGCGATAAATTTGCGGCGTGTTATTTCTTTCATTATCTCTACCTTACAATTGGCGAAAACTTTTATTCTTTGTTACAGGTACAGTACTACGACAACAAATACTACAATTTATGAATCAGTTTACCGTAATATTGGCTTTCTTTGCTATCTCAGTTTTCGCCTGTATAGAAATAGCGATCGCTATCAAAACATAAGCATTAATTAAAGCTTAAGCTGCCTTGAAGAATGAAACACGGTTAAGATATTTACCTGATCATCGCTGACTAAATATACGATTCGGTAATTACCAAAGATAATCTCTCGAATATCCTCTTGAGCGATTTCTGGTACTACACGCCCTGATATCGGAAACTGTTGTAGACGTTCTACAGATTGAAATACCCTGTCTACAAATACCTAGGCAAAACTTGGTGCATCCCGTGCAATAAAATCGCCAATTGCTTCTAAATCAGTTAAGGCTTGACTTGTCCAGCTTACTTGTGCCATGTCTTAATCTGCTTTTTGGCTTCTGCATGTGAGATGGTATTACCAGTCTCAACTTCCTTTAAACCTCGATCAACTTTGTACAGGAAATAAAGACGTTCCATCACTTCGTCAAAAGTAACGTCTTGGGGCATTTCCTCTACTGCTTTGAGGACTTGATATTTTACAGTAGTATATGCTGTCATTTGTATTCCCTTCCAGAGGTTACGGTGCTAATCTGAATTTAACACTTGGTATCACTGCCGAACAAAGAGCGATCGCTTTATTTTTCCCGATTTATCCAATCTTCTCCACCAGCCAACTGACTGAGATAATCATCCATAATCGCTGGTAATTCCTTTGGCGAAAAAGTATATGTTAAAGCCAGTAAACTAGTAGCTGTAGTTAAAATCTGGCTTTTATCTAGCATCGAAGACAACTGAGAGCGAGTAAATTTACCGTTCATCACTTCCTCACTCGCATCAGCGATCGCATCTTCAATCACTTCTTCCTCCATCAAATTTTCCCATTCACCTAAATTAATGTAGTAAGATTTTTTATTATCTTTGATATTTAGTTTTTTAATTTCTCTGATTGAATTCCGAATAGAATTTGCCCAGGAACCAGTTAATCGTTGTTCTACTTGGTTCTTAATCAAATGAATCAACAGAATGTTTAAATAAGCTTGGATATTTCGCAGAATAGCTTGTTTGCTCATGCCTTCTAATTCATCAACAATTGCCAAGGCATCTGCATAACGTCCTTCCAAAATACTCTTTTTGAGGTCTATTAGTTCCTGGGTCATTTTTTTATCGCCTACCTGCTTTCCAATCTTCGCCACCAGGAAGCTGAGTTAAATTTTCAGCCACAACTGCGGGTAACTCCTTAGCTGAATAGGAATAAGTTAGCGCCAAAAACTTCAACGCAGTCTGAATAATTTGGTTCCTATCCACCATTTCAGCCAGTTGGAATTGATTATATGCTCCATTCATTACTTCCTCACTCGCATCAGCGATCGCATCCTCAATAATTTCCTCTTCTATCAAATTCTTCCACTCATCTAAATTAATGTAGTAAGATTTTTTATTATCTTTGATATTTAGTTTTTTAATTTCTCTGATTGAATTCCGAATAGAATTTGCCCAGGAACCAGTTAATCGTTGTTCTACTTGGTTCTTAATCAAATGAATCAAAAGAATGTTTAAATAAGCTTGGATATTTCGCAGAATAGCCTGTTTGCTCATGCCTTCTAATTCATCTACAATTGCCAAGGCATCTGCATAACGTCCTTCCAAAATACTCTTTTTGAGGTCTATTAGTTCCTGGGTCATTTTTTTTATCGCCTACCTGCTTTCCAATCTTCGCCACCGACTAGCTGAGTTAAATTTTCAGCCACAACTGCGGGTAACTCCTTAGCTGAATAGGAATAAGTTAGCGCCAAAAACTTCAACGCAGTCTGAATAATTTGGTTCCTATCCACCATTTCAGCCAGTTGGAATTGATTATATGCTCCATTCATTACTTCCTCGCTAGCATCAGCGATCGCATCTTCAATCACTTCTTCCTCCATCAAATTTTCCCATTCATCTAAATTGATATAATAAGATGTTTTATTGTCTTTTAAATTCACTTCTTTAATTTCGCGGATTGCATTGCGAATAGAAGCAGCCCAAGAACTTGTTAATCGTTTTTCTACTTGGTTTTTAATCAAATGAATCAGTAGAATTCTTAAAAACGATTTAATCTGCCGCAGAATTGCCTTTTTACTCATTCCCTCTAATTCATCTACAATTGCCAAGGCATCTGCATAACGTCTTTCCAAAATACTATTTTTAAGGTCTATTAATTCCTGTGTCATTTTTTTACCGCCTACCTGCTTTCCAATCTTCTCCACCGACTAGCTGAGTTAAAGTTTCAGCCACAACTGCGGGTAACTCCTTAACTGAATAAGAATAAGTTAGCGACAACAACTTCAAAGCAGTCTGAATAATCTGGTTCCTATCTACCATTTCTGTAAGTTGGAATTCATTGTACATTCCATTCAAAACTTCCACACTGGCATCACGCACTGCTATTTCTATTTCATCTTCAATATAAGTATCCCATTCGGTTAAATTTATATAATAGGATTTTTTATTGTCTTTGAGATTGAGTTTTTTAATTTCTATAAGTGAATTACGAATAGAAGCAACCCAAGAATTGGTTAATCGCTGCTCTAGTTGGTTTTTAATCAAATGAATCAGCAGAATCCTTAAATAAGCTTGGATATTCCGCAGAATAGCTTGTTTACTCATGCCCTCTAATTCATCAACAATTACCAAGGCATCTGCGTAACGTCCTTCCTGGATGCAAATTCTGAGGTCTATTAATTCCTGTGTCATTTGTTATTAACCTCAAAATTTCATCATGCTAATTTGAATATAGCAGTTCTCACTTGGGTGCTATACAGTCGCAACCTCACCCCGTATTTGATGGGTGCAAACACCAGGGCTATTTCGTTCTAAACATAAACCGCCCAGAACTAAAATTCCGCGGCTCATAGCTTAAGTCCACTAAAGTGGACTAAAAGCCTTTCTTAGTCGTCTTTAGACGACTTTTGCTATTAGCCTCAGAATTTATTCTGAGGCGGGCTAGATGAGAATGAAATAGCCCTGGTGCAAACACTCCCCTCTCCGATGCTTTGGAGAGGGGTTGGGGGTGAGGTTTAAAAATGTACTTCATGCAAATGAGAAGTGCTATATAACAATCACCTATACTTTATTAATAGCAGAGTATCTTATACCAATTTGAAAAAAGAATGCGACAGATATACACTCTCAAACCCTTGTGATATCTAGTTTTCTTCATTTTTAATTTTGAATTTTGAATTTTGAATTGGTATTACCTGCCATTAATAAAGCAGTATTGTTCACTTCTGAGCCTGTATCACTTGCAAACTACCGCCTGCATATAAAGTTGGCTCACCCACTTCAAAGCCAGTCTCAGTTAACAATCCAGGCAAATCAGTTTTCAACAATTGCCAAGCTGTTTCCGTCTCAAACAACAACAAAAACACTGATACCCCAGGCCAAAATATCGGATTCGTAGGAGCATGAAAATCCACCAGTGTAAACACTCCTCCTGGCTTCAACACGCGATAAACTTCACTAATAATTTTTCGCAATTGCTGAGGCTGCATCTCGTGTAATGCAACGCTGGTATGCACCACATCAAATAGATTATCTGCAAATGGCATCTCTTGGGCAAAAGCTTCGAGATAGACTGCTAATGGTACATTTTGCCGCGCCCGTTGCAAAGACTTGGGTGAAGCGTCCAATCCTGTTACATTTTGTGATAATTTTACCAAAAATTGCGTTGTTTGACCACTGCCGCAACATAAATCTAAGACCTGAGTATCTGAGTGAATTGTTAAGCCTTGCAAAGCAAGTTGTCGAAAACGGGCTTCACCACCTACACTTAAGGCTGCTAAACGAGAGATACCATCATACAGCCACTGATAGCGGTAACTCCAATCCCTTAAAATTGTTGCCATTGCATATTTCCTTGCTATTAAGCTTTATATTTAATAAAGATATATTGTTAACATTAGTAAAAAACCTGAAAAGATTGGGGGAAAGTAACTGCTATGGGTCGTGTAGGCGTCTTATTACTCAATCTCGGTGGCCCCGATAAGCTAGAGGATGTCGGGCCGTTTTTGTACAACCTATTTTCCGATCCGGAAATTATTCGCCTACCATTTCGCTGGTTGCAAAAGCCCCTAGCCTGGTTTATTGCCTCGCGGCGAACCAGAACATCTCAAGAGAATTATAAGCAAATCGGTGGCGGTTCCCCACTGCGGCGAATCACAGAAGCGCAAGGCGAAGCTTTAAAAGAACAGTTGAGTCATTTAGGACAAGAAGCCAAGATTTACGTGGGAATGCGTTATTGGAATCCCTATACAGAAGAGGCGATCGCACAGATCACTCAAGATAATATAGAACACCTGGTAATATTACCATTATATCCCCAGTTTTCTATCAGTACGAGTGGTTCTAGCTTCCGGCTTTTAGAAAAACTTTGGCAAGAAGACCCAAAGCTTCAACCCATTGATTACACCGTCATTCCTTCCTGGTACAAAGAACCAGGCTACCTACAAGCAATGGCGGAACTCATAGCCCAAGAACTCGAACAGTTTCCTAATCCAGACGAGGTTCATATATTCTTCAGCGCTCACGGCGTTCCTAAAAGCTACGTTGAAGAAGCTGGCGACCCTTACCAGCAAGAAATTGAGGAATGTACTGCCCTGATTATGCAGACCCTCAATCGACCCAATGTCCACACCTTAGCTTACCAAAGTCGCGTCGGCCCAGTAGAATGGCTCCAACCTTATACTGAGGATGCCCTAAAAGAACTAGGCGCAAAAGGCGTGAAAGATTTGGTTGTCGTGCCAATCAGTTTTGTCTCAGAGCATATTGAGACACTGCAAGAAATTGATATTGAGTATCGGGAAGTAGCAGAAGAATCAGGAATTCACAACTTCCGTCGCGTTCCTGCTCCCAATACGCATCCAGTGTTTATTAATGCACTTGCAGATTTAGTAATTGATGCGTTGAAAAATCCCAGTTTCAAGCTTTCGCAAGCTGCCCAAATGAAAAAAAGGGTGAAAATGTACCCCCAAGAGCGTTGGGAATGGGGACTGACTACTAGCGCTGAGGTATGGAATGGGCGGATTGCTATGCTGGGTTTTATTGCATTAATCATAGAGTTGATTACTGGTCATGGCTTCTTGCACATGATTGGAATTTTGCAGTAAGTAGAGACGCGATTAATCGCGTCTGTACAGGAGTTAGGAGTAGAGACGCGATTAATCGCGTCTGTACAGGAGTTAGGAGTAGAGACGCGATTAATCGCGTCTGTACAGGAGTTAGGAGTTTTAAATTTTTGTCCCTAGTTCTTCACTCTTAACTTCTATTTTCATTCCTAACTTTTCACTCTTAACTCCTAACTTTTCTGCCAATACCAGTCATACCACTGCTTCGCGCTACGAACTGCAAACCAGAGCAGTATTAAAGCAATTACTCCTCCTTGCCAGGGAGCATCAAAGGCAAAAAGTACTAGAGCAACACACAAGGTATCTTGAAGAAAGACTGCCCACAAAGGTAAACCACGTAACCGATAGAACCAACCAACTTGAACTAGCTGGAGTACTAAAGCTAACGAACCCCCAATACAGGCAATCAGCCAGGTTGGCGTTGCTGTTGCACTAGCTACTGCTAACCCCATAATTGCCCCCACGACGGGAGACATGAATAACTGAACTAGTTGTAGTAATCTTTGCCCCCATAGCTTTTTTGAGGCTAATAATTCAACTAAAGACCAACAGCTGAGGCAAGCTAACAATATTGGTGGAGAAATGTGAGATAAAATCGGAACTTGTGACCACAAGCTACTACCCTGCAACAATCCAATGATTAGCAGAGGTGTACCTATTCTCATTCCTGCTGCCGCAGAGGCTGAAAGTGTAGCTAGGATTTCAATCATTAGGGCACTCTGGGTGCTAGATAAGGAAGTATTTGTTATTTATACTACCCACTGCTGGTAATGATTCCAGCACTGAACTAAAATTTATAGGACTTACGCAACACATTTATTCGTTGAGGTTGGGCAGCTTATATATATCTGAGCTACTAGTAAATGTTTTAAAGCCTGTAGGATGACTGATAGCAAACAGCTTCTGGTTAATTTAATCAAGCAGGAGGAATCTCTTCAGATTCTGCCTCAAGCTCCTCTTTTATCGAGTCAACAAGCAAGATGGGACAGCATTGGCATGTTTTATTATCGCCATCCTGCTCATTCCACGACTGAACACTATTTGACTCATCATGTCATAGCGATCGCCTACAATCAATTCCACCTGAAAGTCCGCAAAGATGGTAAATCCAGAAATCAACTGGTAGATAATGGCGTAATTCAGTTAACCCCTGCACACCTTAGCCAGTGCCTAGGCTGGGACAGAGAGGGAGAATTTTTGATACTTACTCTCTGTCCCAAGTTTGTGGAGAAGGTAGCCTATGAGTCAGTGAAGAGAAATGTTGAACTTATCCCGCAATTTTCCATCATTGACCCGATCATTCAGCACACCGCAGAAGCACTTAAAGCAGAGATTGAAGAGGGATGCAAAACAGGTAGGCTTTTTAGTGAATCAGCTGCGACAATGCTAGCAGTGCGTTTGCTCCAAGTTTATGCTACCTGTAAACCCTTAATTAAAACCTATCCTGATGGTTTTGCCAAGAACAAGTTACAGGTAGCAATTGACTACATCAATACACATCTTGACCAAGATATCAAATTAGCAGACATCGCTGAACTGGTAGGAGTCAGTCAGTATTATTTTTGCCATCTCTTCAAACAATCAGTCAGCATAACTCCCCATAAATATTTGACTCAACAACGGATAGAAAGAGCAAAGCTACTGTTGAAGAACCAGGAGTTAAGCATTGCTGAAATTGCCCAAGAGTGTGGCTTTACAGACCAAAGCCATTTGACTAAGCACTTCAAGCGTTTGGTTGGTATCACTCCAAAAGCCATGCGTTCTCAATAGCAAGAATTTACTAAGAAAAATCTTAAAAATCTACAAGATATTCACTTCTATGTTTGCCTACAGTGAGGCTAGTAGAAATGAATATTTGACAAGGTAAATATGACTGACTCAAATCAATACAACATCGGTTTGTTAATCTACCCAGGCTTTACCCAATTGGATGTTACTGGCCCTTATCAGGTATTCTCGTCATTGCCCACAACCCGTGTGCATTTGATTTGGAGAAATCTGGAACCTGTTAAAGATATAGGTGGTTTAATTCTGCATCCAACAAATACTTTTGCTGATTGTCCACAATTGGATGTCATATGTGTTCCAGGTGGTGGGATGAATACTGTGGAAATAATGCGTGATTTTGAAGTGCTAACATTTCTGAAAAAACAAGCAAACAACGCCCAATACATCACCTCAGTTTGTACAGGGTCGCTGATTTTAGCAGCGGCTGGATTACTCCAAGGTTACAAAGCAGCCTGCCATTGGATGTTCCGGGATTGTCTGGCTTCAATGGGAGTTGAAGTAAGTAATGAACGTGTTGTTGTTGACAGAAACCGCATCACCGGCGGCGGTGTTACCGCAGGAATTGACTTTGGACTTGTAGTTGCAGCAAAACTGTGCGGTGAAGAAACAGCAAAATTTATCCAATTGTTGTTAGAGTATAATCCCGCTCCACCATTTAATGCTGGCTCTCCTGAAACAGCAGGTGCAGTCAAAGAACAAGTTAAACAAGCGGGTGCAGAAATTTTTGTAGCAACATTGGCAGAGTCTCGGCAAGCTGCAATCCGATTAGGGGCGAAAATATAGCAGAATTCAGAATTCAGAGAGAAGTTCGAGCGCCGGCTTCCGGCGTTGGCGCAGCCCGCCGAAGGCATCGAAACTTCGGAGAGTCAGAATTCAGAAGTCAAACAGACTTTATGCCTGGTTTTAGAACGTAGTTTGTGTACCAATACGCTTGGGTTAAGACTCGATCCTCCCTAACCCTCCTTAAAAAGGAGAGAATTAAGCCCCCTTTTTTAAGGGGGGTTGGGGAGATTTTCCAAAGCCAAATATCACTAACACCAAGCGTATTGGTTTGTGTACTTCTCCAAGTGAAAATCCCTTATAATATAAAGTCCGCTTGATTACCCATACAAAAGCTCCATTTACGAGTATCAAAAACTCGTCCGCGAGTATCAAAGACTCCTCGGCGAGTATCAAAGACTCATTGGCAAGTCTAATTAATCGCTTTGTAACCCGCGTACTGCTTTGCATAAGCCAAAGGCTATGCGGATTTTGCCTATGTAGATGAGCCAGGGCTGTGTGTATTTTGCCTGTGTTGAGGCGATTGGCGTGCGGTTTACCACCAATTTCAAGTAAATAGGACTTATTACCAATTCGTAATACCCTATGAACCCATGCCAATTACCAATTAAAGCTAAATACCCAACCTTTGATAAACCTCTTCTAAATGGTTCAGATGCTGCTGGGGGTCAAAACAGACTTCTAGTTCTGCTGGGGACAACTTTTCGGTAACGCGAGGATCTTTGCTAATCAAGTCCTGAAAATTACCTTCTGGCTTGTTCCAAGCAGCGTGAGCGCTTTCTTGAACGATCGCATAAGCTTCCTCTCGGCTGCTTCCCTTGTCTATCAAGGCAAGCAGGACTTTTTGGCTGAACACAACACCGCCGTAGCAGTTGAGATTTCTTTCCATGTTTTCAGGATAGACCAACAGGTTTTTCACCAAGTCGGTTATTTCTGTCAACATAAAATGCGTCAAAGTGCAAGCATCTGGCAAAATCACCCGTTCTACAGAACTATGGGAAATATCCCTCTCATGCCAGAGAGCGACGTTTTCCAAAGCTGCACCGGCATGGCTTCTGACGAGTCGCGCCATTCCCGTCAGCCGTTCCGAACGGATGGGATTGCGCTTGTGTGGCATTGCCGAGGAACCTTTTTGACCTTTGGAGAAGAATTCTTCAACTTCCAGAACGTCTGTTTTTTGCAGATTGCGAATTTCTACAGCAAAACGTTCGATAGATGCTGCTACTAAAGCTAATTGTTGCACATAGTCGGCGTGGCGATCGCGGGAAATAACTTGTGTTGAGGCCATATCGGGTTTGAGTCCGAGTTTTTGGCAAGCGATCGCTTCTACACGCGGTTCAACATTCGCATAAGTTCCCACCGCACCAGAAATCTTACCCACAGCGATCGTTTCGCAAAGAATTTTCAAGCGTTCTTGATGTCGCAACACTTCTGCTAACCAGCCAGCTAGCTTGAAACCAAAAGTGATCGGTTCAGCGTGAATACCATGCGATCGACCAGCCATTACTGTATGACGATGTTCCTGTGCTTTTTGGCGAATTACCTGAATCAAATCTTCCAGACGCTGCAATAATATATCCAGGCTGGCAACCAATTGCAGTGCTAAAGCTGTATCTAAAACATCCGAACTAGTTAAACCCAGGTGAATGTAGCGTCCTGCATCACCTACATATTCATTGACATTTGTCAAGAAAGCAATAACATCGTGGCGGACTACAGCCTCAATTTCCAGCACCCTATCGGGGTCAAAATCTGCCTTGGCTTTAATTTCCTCAACCGCCTCAGATGGAATGTAACCCAGTTCAGCTTGAGCCTCGCAAACAGCAATTTCGACTTGCAGCCAAGTTTTTAGCTTATAGGCTTCACTCCAGAGATTAGCCATTTCGGGCAAAGTATAACGCTCAATCACAGTTTGGCACAGAATACAACCGTCATATTTTACAGTTTAATTAATGTACATCGCTTTTTAGTACTGCTTTTTGCTCAGGGGCAGAAGTAGTTTTGGAGTCGAAGGTGATGATACTAATACTGCCGTCAGCCTCCATATATGCAAACTTCACATCTGCTAAAAATTCCACACCTTGCTGGCGTAACTTGCTCATCAACTCATCGTCTGTAATTAACTCTCGTTGTAAATGACGCTCAATCATCCGACCATTTTTTACTAGTAGCAGTGGTGGCTGATTCAGAAAACGTTGGAACTGGGGTATTTTGTAGCCTAACCAGTTCAGCAAGTAGCTCCAAAAAATCACGGTTCCTACCAGAATAGCGCCTTCAGTAATCGATGTATAATTACTCGCCATAGCGTTTTGGGCAGCTTCAGCAAATAGCACAACTACGAGTAAATCAGTAATTCCTAGTGTTCCTAGTTGTCGGCTAGGAAGCAGGCGTAGCACTGAGAACAGCGCTAAATAAACCAGCGAACCACGGATAATTAACTCAAAGATGCTGATGCTAGGAATAAAGATTGCCTGCCAATTGATAAAAAACCATTTTTCCATTAGCACTGATTTTCTTCCTTTCTCAATAGACTTCTGGAAAAAATCCAGTATAAGGTTATTTATCTGCGATCTTATTTCATAAGACTAACTTTTATTAGAGGTTAAATATTTCAACATCTATCAGATTTACAAACCTAACAATCAGGAATTAAAATCGCTGATTTTTTCTTCTCTGTTTTAAACGTTTGGGCTTCTTGAAAGACTGGAACAAGCGATTAATAAAATTAGAAGAAGGCTTATTCTTGGTTGATGCTTGTTCTGTTGGAGCCTTGCCATTATTTTTCGTGTTATCAGATAAAGGTATAGCATGTTTAGATGGGGTTATGCCGCTACCGTACCTTCTAGCATAAACTTGGGTAAACTCCGCACCGAAGAAAAGAATTTGCGCGGCATAGTTAACCCAAGCTAAGATTACCACCAGTGAACCAGCTGCACCATAGGCTGAACCAAAACTGCCATTACCTAAATATTGTCCTAACAAAAATCTCCCGATAGAAAACAAAAAGGAGGTGAGCATAGCTCCAATTAAAACATCACTCCAACCAATTTCGACATCTGGTAAGACTTTAAAAATGAGTCCGAACAGGAACGTAGTGATGGCAAAAGAGAGGATGAAATTGAGAATCTGCCAGAGGAAATCGACACCTGGCAGTAAGTTACTAAAGTATGTTACTAATGCTGCTAATGCAGTACTAATTACTAGAGAAACTAAAAGTAAAAAGCCAATACCTATCACCATTGCAAAGGACAAAACCCGTAGGCGAATCATGTTAGTTACGCCGCGTCCGGGTTTCGGTTTAACTTCCCAAATCGTGTTGAGGGAATCTTGCAACTCGGTAAATAAACCAGTAGCACCCAATAACAAAATTACAACACTAATAATGGAAGCGATCGCTCCTGTTTGTGGTTTGTTAGCATTCTGAATCGCTGTTTGGATAAATTCTGCGCCATCTGGCCCGACTAAACCTTGAATTTGTCCAACGATTTGACCTCTTGCCGCTTCTTCTCCAAATACTGCTCCTGCGATCGCAATTACAATAATTAGCAATGGTGCAATGGAAAAAATCGTGTAATAAGCTAACGCCGCCGCTAACCGTGAGGCTTTATCCTCACTCCATTCTTTGAATGTCTCTTGTAATAACTTCCAAATCGCCTGCAAATTCATCCAATCAGTCTCCTTAAGAGATATCGCTTACTTCCTGATATATTGGATACTGATTTCATAAGTAGAGGCATCCCCCCAAAGGAGTTTGTGAAGCATCCTTGGGGAGGAATTTAGCAGAGTCGGTAATTTCCTTGACGGGAATATCTATAAATAATTTGCTTTTTGGTAGAAAATAGGTAGTGCGATCGCTTTAGCATATAAAATGCAGTGGCAGCGATCGCATAATCCCTTATTGATTCCCCTAATTCGGTTAGCTATCTAAGAGGATGTTTGAAAAGTATTTTTCGTAACACCAAAGCCTCGCAAACCTAACCCCCCTAGCCCCCCTTCCCTACGTTCGCGCAGCGTCTCGAAGAGAGGGAATGGGGGTTTCAAAGCCTCTCTCCGCTTCGGGGAGAGGAATGGAAGCGGGGTTTATAGTATACTTTACGACTTTTCAAACATCCTCTAAAGCCTCTGACTGAAAATTTATTACTTACTCATATAACGCTTCCGATTCAGTAACCGATTCTCCTGCCTGTTCTAAATTACGTAGGGTGTTTAACGATAGAAAACCAAATCCGACTTTAGAGGCAATATCTAGTAGCGTATAACCCATTGTTTCCCCACCTTGACCAAAAGCGTTAAACCATTCTGGACTAAGAATCCACACAATTGGATAAAGTGTCCACAGCACCAGATGCACAGTTACCAGCTTGCGGAATGCTTGCTTGGATCTGGTATGTTTGCGTTCTGCCTCGATCCGGTAGGGCTTCACTAATAAGTAGAAAACCGCCGCGTAAGCACCACAACTCACAATATACCAGATGTAGCTGATCGGCTTGGGTGTAATTGTGGCGAGGAAGCCAGTGGCAAGCATATAGGCGTTTGCTCCTAACAAACTACCTGTAATCAGCAGGCTGGTTTTTCCCAAGAAAGTCAGATCCAACAACAACAGCGGCGTTGAGCAAAACCAAGTGACAAATCGCACCCAATAAGTTGGACGATCATTAATGATGTTAACTCCTTGACCGAATGCCATTGCTAAGTACAGCCCACTAGCAATTAAGCAAATGAAAAAATTAAGTGTATACAGTATTTTCCAGCGTTCATTTTTCCCATTGTGTGCGCCTACGCCGAAAAAAGCACAACCCAGCGCCATACTGATGACACCAATCCACAGCCAAGTTTGAACCATAAATATTTTCCTGCTTGTTGGTAACTATTAATGATAAATTGCTAAGGAGAACTTTTACTAGTTACCCTTATTTGTTTTTGCTTGCATATAAACCATTATTTGTATTTTTTATTCTACTAGTCTTAATCATTAAAAAATGTATTTTAAGGGAGATTTTAGATTAATAAAAAATTAGTAAAAATCTGATTTAAATCCAATCAAAAATTAGACTTTAGGAGCTTGCACTTTAGTTCAGTACAAGCAGTCTCCTCTAGAGCAATACTTTCTTGCTAAATCTGCAATAGTCCGTGCTAGTTTGAGAATGCGATGTCTACGATGGTCACTGATATCATGTCCGGCAAATTGCTTATGATATGTCATTGCGAGTGCAACGAAGTGGAGCGTTCGCGGAGCGTCTCTAAGAGTTGCAATTCATATCATGTCCGTATAATTAGTTATGATTTCCACAGTCATTGCACCCCACACGCTATCCGGCTCCACTTGGGGAGACCCCAAGACCGCACTGGCTCCCCAAAATCTCCCCTCCCCGCAAGCCTACGGTGTACACACAAGTGCTGTCCACATAGGTTTCAACTTTTTTACCTACATTTTGTCAGAGTTAAACTGTCACACTCACCAACATCCCGCCCAGAACTAAAGTTCAGGGCTAATAGCTGAAGTC
>NZ_JAIVFS010000083.1 GCF_020829645.1 Nostoc mirabile CHAB5784
TATATTTGATTACTTCTCAATATTTCCGACATAGCAGCGCCTGTATTGTTCACAGTCTTCAAGGAATTTCAAAAATCTCAGCAAATCAGAGCATTTTTCTCTCACCAGAGACATAAAAGAGCGTTAAAGAGAAATAGCGTAGTGCTAAATTACTCTACGCCATCCTTGAGAATGCATTTTCCTCTACTTGCTCTTGAGTTTAGCTAGTGAGAAGAAATCGGACAGCCTGATTTTTAAAGCAGAAATTACCAGGATGAGAGTTTTCCAAACATTATTAAGATTAACCAGCCAACGGGGATAGTCTTTGTGCAGCATCTCCCTATTGACTTCGTACAAATCCCCTAGCCATTCTTCACGTCGTTCTGGGGGGAAGAGGTAAGCAATTAGGGAAGCTATCCACCTACTAGCCCAAGTTTCAGCAGGATCAGATTTTTTATACTTGCGTAATCTCTTGTTTAACTTAGAAAACTTCTCTAGATATTCTACTAAGTCTTCTAAATCGTTCAGCACTTTCTGAGCTTTCAACTCTTCTACAACTTTTCTCACTTCCTCTGATTTTAAAGATGTTATGACATCCAGGTGTTGTGTCTTGAGTTGAATTTCTTTAATAGCAAATTCCCAATCGTTATCTTCAATTTCTGTGCCTGCTGTTCCACTAACTGGGCTGCCAGATAAGTAAGTTGGAGCGGAAAGACTGGACGGCTTCGAGAGTCGCAACGCCGCTACCTGTAAGTTTGTAATAGCGCCGTCTTGCTCCACCTCGTTCTTCACGTCCTTCATCTCCCCAACGGGATTCGACAAGCCCTTTCTTTTCCAGAGAATGGAGAACAGGGTAAAGCGTGCCAATTCCGATCTTAGTGTTACCGCCGCTAGCCTCTTCCATAGCCTGCGGAATTTGGAGACCATAGAGTTCTTTGTTGTAGAGTGCGAGCAAGACGATTTCTTCTCGTGGTGAAACTTGGGCATTGGTTGAGCCTTTGTTAAGTATTTGTTTTGTAGTTACGGACATAATTGAACCTCTTGTTGTATGGCTTCCTTAGACATTTCTCATTGTTACGACCCCTGTAATGAGGCAACGAGCATACTTACTGTTACGACTCTTGTAAAGGAGCAGCAAGACTTTTATCTTAAATACAGTATATCTTATAAATTTGATAATTGCTATGAAACATCTATGCAGCTTGGACAAGCCGTACTTGGTGCTAACACTTTAAAACTTGCAGAGCAATTCTTTTTGGGAAATGATATCAACTCCGCTCAAACAACGATCTGTTAACCTAGCGCTGTTGAAGAGTTAAAAAAGAGTAGATAGAAATTAGCAATCTGTTTACAGCAAGTGGCGTAGTCATCTCACCTCTGCTGGGGTTCTCCTTGTTAGCGGTGGCGCTGATTATCGAACGTATCAGCTTTTGGGTAAGGATAAATAATCGGCAAAACAAGGTGGTGTCAGAGGTGCTAAGTAAGTGGGTCAAATTAAATATAAAACCTCACCCTGCCTCCGGCTTCCCTCTCCTTACCAAGGAGAGGGATTGAGGGTGAGGTTTTATTTTATATTTAATTGTGCCTCCCTACTTACAGCTTTATCGCCTTGATAATGTAATTAGTGCTGTGCCTAGCAGATGAAGCGAAACTGGGTAATGTAAATTAGTAATCGGTAATTGGGATTAGTTCACTACTTGTTACCGATTTTGCTCTCCAATTTTCGACTCTAATAGTGTTCTAAAATGACGAATAGCTTTTTTCGCTAAAGTTTTTGAAGGAATACTCTATGACTATTTGGGTAAATGAGCAAATTGATCCGTCTGGAATGATTCATGCCTGTATTGCCACTTGTAATGAATCTCAAGCCAAAGATTGTCATGATTCCTTTGAGAATAATTTGACCGAGACACAAAAGGCAGCAGGTTGGGTAGCGCAATTGCGGACAGTCGATTCTTGGGATGAAGTGCCGGTGAATTCTTTAAAACTCAATTAATTGGGTGCATGGAAAGTATTCTGCATAGCTTCAGCATCTCCAAAGAGACACGATTACCTTTGTTTTTTCTGCTTGCCTTTGGTGAAACTCCAATGTGCTTTGCTTCACCAGACGGCTGTTTAATCCAGCTTTGCTGACAGTTATACCATTTTGGTTTTGACTGCAAATCGTCTGAGATAGAGGTCATTTTTTGGGATTTTGAGCGAACAGATTTCAGGAGCGTAGGCGTAGCCCGCCATAGGCATCGCTTGTCTACTACACGCTGCACTTATGCCAATGCCTACAGCGATCGCAACAAATCCCATGAGAACAGGTTAATAAAGGATAAAATTCGGATTAAAATTCTCCAATTATTAGCAATTGCTTCCAAAAAAAGTAAAATTTTATAATAAATTGATGATTTTTCTGAACTTTTAAGAGGTATCATCTATACCGGAGATTAAATTAAAAAACTTGCCAAAACCGAATCAATTTAGTGAACTATCCCAAGGTTTACACTTCGGAGCAAGCCTGTCCCATTAATTTAGTTGGTGAAACGGGACAAGCGGTTCAAATTTCAATTCATCCTCCCAGTCAATATATCTGTGCCAACTGCGAACGGATATTACCAGATTGGAAACGGCAGCCATTTTTACGAGTAGTGATTGTCTTACAGCAATCGCGTTATCAACTAGTCGAAAAGACAGTAGAAGTAGAGACAGAAAAAGAACGCCTGCGAGAAAAGTTTATGAGATTTGGCTGCGATTTGGCATTTAATCTGCGCGATCGCGGCTATTTAACAGACTTGATCGACCCTCGTACAGGCTATCCTTTACTGTCTCATCCCGGAGCAATTCCCCACGATGACACAGCAGTTGTCAAAGCTTTGCTCAACTATCCAGTGATTAAAAATCAATGCCGTGTATTAATTCATCCCGACTGGGGTGCAGCAGTTTATCCTAGCATCTTGATATCAGAAGCTCCGCCAATTGTGATCGAATGGGTTACAAAAGGTATAGCATCCATGCATGGGTGGAAAGAAATTGATTATTAGTTATTTGTCATTTGTCATTTGTCATTGGTCATTTGTCATTTGTCATTGGGCATTGGGCATTGGGCATTGGGCATTGGTTATTTCTTCCTTATCCCTTCATATATATTGGAAATGAGGAGAATAAAAAACAAGCATTATAGAATCTGTGTCTTTAGACAACTTCTTCCAAGAAGCTAAGACAGTCGAAGCCTCTAATAGTGCGGCTTACTACTTCCCTCTGATGAGTGGACGCTACGAAGTCAAGCCGGGGATGATGGCTTTTGGTTCCTGTTTTGGTAACACTCAAGCTGATCAGCAGGTATTTCAAATTGATGATAATTTTGCCCACTACCGTCAGGCTAAACTTTTAGCTCGTGGGGAACGGTTGAGCAAGTACTACCAAACCTGCAATTATTCTAAAGCTGTGGCAGGTGCGATCGCTCGTTTGATAATTAATCGCCTCGCCCAAGAACATCCACAGCATTTTCACTGCCAAAAGTCAATAAATAACACTCTGAAATTCCACAGCCAACTTACCAAAGAAACCCTCTATTTAGATGCAGAGTTGCAATTACAGCAAGTTGAGGGTAGTTCAGTTGTTCCAGCTTACGCCTCTACCCTTGATGCTTTAGCAGCACAGGTACAAGAAGACCTGACAATTATCTGTCGGTCTGCTGATGGTAGCAACTGGCTGAGCGCAGTTCATCTCTGCTATCCTAATCACTGGTCAGCCCAGGAGAATATTGGCAAGGACTTTGCTACGATACATGCACCTGTGGCAGGTATGGAAAAAATTAATCGACGTGCAGGTGCGATCGCTCATACAATGATTACCTACAAACCGATGGTGCGCTTTGCTTGGGGTTTGAGTACCGACACCCGCCTTAACCACCATCCCGAACCACCGCCTGGTGTGTCAGTTAAACAATGGCAAGGTAGAAACTTTGATCCGCAGCATCCCAGACTTTATCTGCGAATTGAGCGCCAAGTAATTTGGGGGCTACCAGAGTATGAAGCGGCGCTGTTTACTATTCGTACTTACTTTAGAGATTGTGTGCTAGTGAGAAAAGATCCAGTGTTACGGTCTAAGCTGCGTGAGGCAATCGAATCCATGACACCGGAATCTCTAGTTTATAAAGGCTTGGCAGAGAGCAAAGCCAATATTTTGCAGTGGCTGAGTTTGTCTACAGAAATTATCTGATATCTGCCCTCAACTATTTTTCGGTCGTCGCAATTTCTGCGAACCAATTGGGCCAAGAATTTGGTTAAGGCTACGCAATTGCTCTGCTGTACCCATACCAATTAGCCGATCGCCTGGCATTAACACCGTATCGCCAGTGGGGCCACCGATTAAAGTGCCATCAGCGCGGCGAATTGCCAGAACTAATGCCCCAGATTGCGATCGCAATCTGGCTTTTTGCAAACTCTGACCCACAAAGGGACAAAAAGCCGGATCAAGTAAAAATTCTTCCATATACAACTGACGGTCTGCACCTGTCAAAATCCCGTCTACAAAGTCCAATACTTGGGGTCTGAGAGCCGCAGCAGCCATGCGCTTCCCACCAGTAATATAGGGGGATATGACTTCATCTGCACCACCGCGTCGTAACTTCTGCAAAGCTTCTTCTGTACTTGCCCGTGCGATCACCCGAATTCCTGTATTCAGTGTTTTGGCTGATAAAACAATATATAAATTTTCGGCATCTGAAGGGAGTGCTGCAACGATACACATCGCCCGTTCAATGCCGACTTTTAAGAGTGTGTCATCTAATGTAGCGTCACCTTGGTATGCCGTGTAACCTTCAGTCTGCGCTCTTTGCACAGATTCCATGTCCGAATCAATCACCACAAAAAGTACACCTTCTGCTCGAAATTCCTTGGCAATTTGACGACCAGTCCGGCTAAATCCACAAATAATGTAGTGTTCTGTTAGGGATTCCATTAACCGCCTCTGTTGCTGTAGCCGAATTCCTTCTTGAAAGTAGCCTTGAATGATCGCTTCTGTAAATCTGTTGACAATGTAACCGATATTGACTACACCCAACAAAATCAGGGCAATTGTAAACAATCGTCCTCGGCTACCCAGTGGGTGCGTCTCTCCATATCCCACAGTCGCTAAAGTGATCACTGTCATGTAAGCTGCATCTTCCCATGACCAACCCTCCACTAAGGAGTACCACAAAGTGCCAATGAAGAAAACACCGCCAAGAGCGATCGCCCCAGCCATTAACTCCTTTTGGATACGTTGATATTTTTGCTCAAGTGTTAAGAATGAGGTAAAAATAGTACTTTTAGCCTACTTTTTCTAGTTTTGTACTAACTTTATCGCATTTGTGCTTTTTAGTACATTTAAACTATAAATTATCCAGCGATGAAAGGTCACTCTTTGAAGCGGCCATCGTAGGCGCGATACCTTTCCTGCGGAACGCTACGCGAACGGTGAGCTTCTCTACGAGACGCTACGCGAACGTTAACGCAGAACATTTCGGTCTACTGTCATTATCCTAATACTAGTAAATCACTGTACTGTGTAGATAGTAGCTGCAAGGTAGATAACTAGAGATGATTCCTGCTGTTGTTCGACCTCTGAATTTAGTAGTTGGGTTGCTGCTATCTTGTTGTTTCTTGCTCACAAGCTGTCACCCGGCACAGATGAAAAGTAAAACATCTCAGGTAGCTCAATTAGTTTTGGAATCATAGAAAAGTGACATCTCTTTTGTTTTTAATAAAGATTAAGGTATGCAATTTATCAAACAGTTAAAGAAACAGCTAGGTTTTCTGGTATTAGTCGGTTCTGGGATCTTTTCTGCATCATCAGCTAGCGCGCAAATTTCCGTGACAACCATTACTAATACTGAAGGCAATGTACCGCCGAATGTCCCATCTAGACCAACACCCGCGTTTGAGTTTAGAAAATATTCAGTAATTCCTATGGGATATAATTGCCCACCGGGAACAGCAGAGGCAATTTTGCATGGAGATACTCTTTCAATAGTATTTTCTAAGTTGGAAGCTATAGCTCCACGTACTAAGGCTGTAGGAAGATTCTGCAACCTGTGGTTCCCTTTTGATGTACCTGTTGGATTAAACGCTCAGCCCATTAGCCTCTTGTATAATGGGTTTGCAGATGTGCCTAAAGGAGGTAATGCTGACGTGAACGTTAGACTATTCTTTAAAGGTACACTGGTTCCAACTATACCCGCTAATCCAAAGCAAACCTTTGGTTCTGGCTTCTCAGATAGTTGGAGCCAAGATGTCGCTCTTGTATTAGACACAATAAATGCCTGTAAAAAACCAGTGAGTTCGGTTTTTACTATCATCAATACAGCTGTGATAGCAAGAGCTACAAATCTATCTGCAACTCCTGCAAGTTTACAAACCCAAGTCCGAATTGATACACTTAACACAGCAATCGGTCCTGTATTGTTCCAAATCAAGTTTGCTTTCCTACCTTGTACTTAGATTTTTTGAATGCATAGTGCCGCAAGGCGGAAGTCAAAAGTCAAAAGTCAAAAGTCAAAAAGCTTGTGTTATCAGCTCTTCCCTGATTGTGAATGGTATCTCTATTTACACCGTGCTGTAATAGTAAGTAAGTTTGACATTATCTCACTAAACTCCCTTCATTCCACAGGGGAGTTTTTTCACCACCACCATGCCTTTGAGATGATATAAGCGTTAGCTTAAGAAGAAGTACGAGTTGTGCTAAATAAAAAGTATTTTTTAGGGATTTCTAGGAAACTAGTAAATAACTATATAATGAAAAACTTTCAGGAGGAGCGGTAGTGAGCCTACAAACTCTCGTTGAACAAGCCACCATCCCCCCAGATTCAGGGTCTGTAGCATCTAGTCCCTTTGATGCAGATAGCTTTAATGAAGCTGTCATGTCTACCTACGCCCGGTTTCCCTTAGCCCTAGAACGGGGTGCTGGATGCCGGGTTTGGGATACACAGGGGCGGGAATATCTGGACTTTGTAGCGGGAATTGCCACTTGCACTTTGGGACACGCCCACCCAGTTATGGTAGAAGCGGTGACACGCCAAATCCAGAAGCTGCACCATGTCTCTAATTTGTACTATATTCCTGAGCAAGGTGAATTGGCAAAATGGCTCGTTGATCATTCTTGTGCCGATCGCGTATTTTTCTGCAACTCTGGAGCTGAAGCTAACGAAGCCGCAATTAAACTGGCGCGGAAGTATGCTCACACAGTATTAGAAATTGAAAAACCAATTATTTTAACCGCCAATGCCAGTTTCCACGGACGGACTTTGGCAACGATTACCGCCACCGCACAACCGAAGTATCAAAAGTATTTTGACCCCTTGGTTCCTGGTTTCCACTACGTAAATTACAACGATATTAACGCTGTGGAAGTGGCGATTAGCGAGTTGGATGAAGGCGATTACCGGGTAGCGGCGATTCTGATTGAGCCATTGCAGGGAGAAGGCGGTGTGCGTCCAGGAGATATTGCCTATTTCAAAAAGCTCCGGCAGATTTGCGACGAAACTGGCATTTTATTGATTTTCGATGAAGTGCAAGTTGGCATGGGACGCAGTGGCAAATTATGGGCTTACGAACATCTCGGCGTTGAACCGGATATTTTCACCAGTGCCAAAGGCTTAGGTGGCGGTATCCCCATCGGCGCAATGATGAGCAAGAAATTCTGTGATGTTTTTCAACCAGGGGAACACGCCAGCACCTTTGGCGGAAATCCTTTTGTGTGTGGTGTAGCACTCAGTGTTTGCCAGACATTGGAACGGGAAAATATTTTGCAGAATGTGCAAGACAGGGGTGAACAATTGCGATCTGGATTGAAGGCGATCGCAGCGAAATATCCTCAGCAGATTGGCGAAATCCGGGGTTGGGGTTTAATCAACGGTTTGGAATTGCGAGCCGACATTCAACTAACCGCAGCAGATGTCGTCAATGCTGCCATCAACGAGGGTGTATTACTTGTACCAGCCGGGCCAAAAGTAGTCCGATTTGTGCCACCGCTAATTGTCACAGAGGCGGAAGTCAACACTGCTTTGGAAGCTGTAGACAAGACGATCGCAACTCTCACAGCTTAGGTAATCAAAAAGCGAGGATAAGTCTTTGTGCCTATCTCTCGCTTTTTCTGACTGTTATATTAATTTTCACTAAAACTATTGATTTTTTCAGCTATCTATGAATAAGACCATTGTCAGAGTTGGTTTATGGAAAATACCAAGATTTTCAAACTAACCTGCAGAATGTGGGATAACGGCCAACATTTGGATGATCAATATTTTCGGTTAGGTTTTCGTGATATTGCTCGCAATACCGATGAGAAGACAATGATTTCAACTATTATTCCTCCTAACTTTTACAGTAACAAAATTCCAACTGCAAAAATCTTTGATGATCAAAGAAAATAGCTAATTGATAATAGAAATCAATTATTTCTTAGTGCAGTATGAAACAGCTTTGTTCTAGACTGGCTTTTACGAACAAAAGTGACTACAACGCAAAATTACTTTTACATCTACCAGATAAATTTATAAAATTCTTAACTTTAAATTTATAATGTTGAATTTTCTCTGATGCAAATTAGAAAAGTAAATTTCTTAATAATTTTTTCCAATTCACCGAAGAGGTTGACTAGTATTGTGTTCCGTTAAAATTGAATTGCTGCTATAAATACGAGAATGTATTTAAGTAAGGTCTAATAATTTACTATATAAATCCGGCAGCATTTACTTAGTCGTAATTTTAAAACCGTGCAAATTCATCCTCACTCCGAATTTCACCATAGCCGCGATCGCCGTCAACAGGGTTTGCAAAATTTGCTTGATCGCCTTGTTAAAACAATGCAGCGTGATGAGTTAGTTCGGCAAACAACCAATCAACTTAGAGAATCGCTTCAGGTTGATCGGGTGGTGTTGTATTATTTTTACAGTCATTGGCAAGGACAGGTGACTTTTGAATCTTTGAGTTCTAAAGAATTCTCAATACTTGCTTCCACTGGCCCAGATGATTGTTTTAACAACGAGTATGCTGCTTTATACTTAGCAGGACGGATAAAAGCGATCGCTGATATTGAATTAGAGCCAATCCAGCCTTGTCACCGAGATTTTCTCCGCAATTTGCAGGTTCGCGCCAACTTGGTTGTACCAATTGTCATACCTAAAGGATTATGGGGATTGTTAGTAGCACATCACTGTCAGGGGCCTCATTATTGGTCACCATCAGATATAGAAATGATGCAAATAGGGGCACAAACTCTAGCAACAGATCGTAATATTTTGGAGAGTTAAGTCAGAATAATTCGTAATTACAAAATACTCGGTGACTCGCTAACGCTGCGCTATCAGTCTGAGCTAAGAACTCTCTACCGTCTTGTTGACCACTAAATTAATAAATTTAGTGGACTTCTCTGTGACTGTTTTTTAATTACGAATTACGAATTACGAATTACGAATTAGTAATTATTTAGTCACTGTGTATTCAAATCGCATACAGTTAAGTAGCAGAAATCCTCGCCAGCACTGATTTTTCTAGATAAGGAGAAAAAACTGTGAAATTTGGTTACACGGTCATTTGGGTAGACGATGTAGTTAAGACCGTTGAGTTTTACGAAAAAGCCTTTGGTCTAGTTCGTCGCACTCTCTTGGATAAGGGGCAATCTATCTGGGCGGAAATCGAAACCGGAAACACTACACTAGCTTTCTCCTCTAGTAGCGAAGCACAGAAGTTATTTCCTGGTGGCTGCCATCCCAACGATCCCACACAACCACCGCCATTAATCCAGATATCATTTATCACTCCTGATGTTGGCAGCGCTTATATGAGAGCTATCGGGGCAGGCGCAAAAACACTAGATGCCCCTAAAACCCAGCCTGGAGGACAAACCATTGCTCGTGTCCGCGATCCCAATGGCGTGATGGTGTCGTTAGTGAGTGCCTAAGTAGCAAGTTCTCTTACTTATACTTAGTAGTTGCTGCTGAAAGAACCTTTTAGACTGTAATTTTGCGTTGGACGCAATTAATTGCCGAAGCGATCGCGATCGCTTCGGCAAAAATCAATAGAAACCATTTTTCAGGAGACAGAAGTAATCCACATTTAAAAGCATGGGATTTAGGCTGTTGACGACGCTAGCACACTGCCTATGAATGTATCAAAGTTTAACCCAAGCCTATTGATTTATAAAAAAATTAATCTATCTGGGAATAATAAATCTGTAAATTCTCAAGATTTGGCGGAATTATAAAATGTCTAATTGGCAAAACTTTCGCTCTCAATGGCAGCGAGTTCGATATTGTCTAATTTTTCTGGCCGCCTTCTGGTTGAGCTTAGGGATTCCGGGTTGCAGTTTATTTCCACCCAGTTCTCAAATCTCTGTAGCACCCCAGCCCACCCAGATCAAGCAAACTGCACAACGCTTTGACGGTGTAACAATTAACGTTATCACTCAGGATGAAACCGTTCGTACAGGTACTAAGAGACGGATTGCTGGGTTTGAAGCCTTGACTGGAGCGAAGGTCAATCTGACGGGCGTTCCTTTTCAAAATTTATATAACATACTGCAAAAGAACTGGTCTAGCAGTGCTTCAAAGTATGATATGGCAATTATTTTACCTTCATGGCAGATTGACTTTATCGATGCTGGCTTTGTGGAAGATTTAACGGCGCGAGTCAAGTCTGATGCAGCCATACAGTGGGAAGATATTGCACCGATCTTTCGGAATTTTAGTGCGACTTATAAAGGACGCATCTACAGTATTCCGTTGGATGGGGACTTTCACATGGTTTATTACCGCACTGATTTGTTAAAGCAAGCGGGGTTAACGCCTCCTACAAACTGGGATGAGTATCTGGCGATCGCCAAACGGTTTCACGGCAAAGACTTGAATGGTGACGGTAAAATGGACTATGGCTCTTGTATGTCCAAGGGTGCTGCTGATAATAACACAAGCCTGTTGATATCCATTGCCACTCCTTTTTTGCAATCTCAGGGAACCGCACAAGGGACATTTTTTGACCCAGACACAATGAAGCCTCTGGTGAACAATCCCGCCTTTGCCAAAGCACTGGATATTTATAAACAAGCGATGGACTATGGAATTCCCCAGGATGAGAATCTAGGTAATGTCAAAGCTAGAGAATTATTTATTACTGGCAGGTGCGCCCTGACCATTGATTGGGGCGATGTTGGGCCCTTATCCATTGATCAATCTGTGTCTAAAGTGATGGATAAAGTAGGGGCTGTCATCACTCCAGGCACTACTCAAGTGCTCGATCGCCAGACTAACAAACTGGTTGCCTGCGATAAGTTTACCTGTCCTTACGCCATTGATGGTGTCAATCACGCACCATACGCCGCCAATATCGGTTGGACAAGTGTAATTCATGCGTTGGCAGCACCAAAAGTGAAGGATGCCGCATACTCGTTTTTCTCTTACATGAGTCAACCTGCTCAGTCTAACGTGGATGTGACGATTGGGGCAACGGGCTTGAACCCCTACCGAATTTCGCAATTTAAAAACTCAGATCCTTGGATTAAATCTGGGATGTCGTCTGAAGCAGCCAACAACTATCTCGCAGCGCTCGGCATCAGCTTGAATAGTCCCAATATGGTTTTGAGTTTGACCATTCCTCATAATCAACAATATCAATTTGAAGTTCTTGATGCCGTTGTATCTAAGTTTTTAGGGAACAAAATTACAACCGAGCAGGCAATGCAGCAGATTGAACAAAGATGGGAACAGATTACTAACAAAGTAGGGCTGGAGTCTCAACGCGCCGCTTACCGCGCCACCCTTGGGCTATGAGGGGGAGCGGGGGGAGATGAGGGAGTGAGGGAGAAGAATTAATGACTAATGACTAATGACTAATGACTAATGACTAATGACTGTTCATTTGAAAGATGAAGTGGGCATCTTAGAAATAATTGGGCAAACATAACATTGGAAGTGACTAACAATGCACTGCCCATCTCAGTAGTTTGGGGCTGTAAAAGGAGCCACAGAGCGTGCGAAATTGGAACCTCAGCACAAAAATTATTGCTTCTTATTCAGTGCTAATCGCGGTGATGGCAGGGACAATAGCTTCTGGGATGTACTGGCAATTGTACTCTAGTCAACGGCAGGAAATCCGTAATCGTCTTTTGGCGATTGTTAGTCTGGCAGTTCCACAAATCGACAGCGATTATCACGGATTGATTGTTAAACCAAGCGATGTCTACGACGGGCTACGCCTACGCACCTCAGCCTTTTACAAAATCAATCAAGATAGACTTGTAGCTATTCAAGCAACTAGCAAAGATATTCTGCGTATTTATACGGTACGCGAACAACCAAATAAGAAATTTGTCTATGTCTTAAACTATGACCCTGCCGACCGAGACAAAACTGTATTGACTGGCATGGATTACACAAAGTCATTAGATGATTTCTATATAGCCGTTGCTCAAAATAAACCTTTTGTCGAGCGGGAATTTCACAAAACTGCAAATGGCGAAACTATTCTTTGCGGTTATGCCCCAATTACCAATCTCCAGGGTCGGGTAAATGGATTCTTGGTGGTTGAATTGGATGCCAGTTCTGTGGTACGCCAGGAATATTTGGTAGCCGAATTTGCTTTGGTAACTTTTTTGGCTGTGTTGTTATTGACTGTATTTTTAGTGCGTTGGCTATCGCGATCGCTAGTAGTTCTACCAATATTACAACTCAATAGCGCCGCCAAGCAATTAGAAACAGGGAATTGGAATGCCACTCTACCAAGTAACCGCACCGATGAGCTTGGAGAACTCTCCGCATCTTTTAATAGCATGGCCAAACAGTTGCAAACGTCCTTTGCAACCTTAGAACAAAAGGTAGAAGAACGGACATTAGAACTAGCAGAAGCAAAAGAGAAAGCCGATACTGCTAACCTTGCCAAGAGCGAGTTTCTTGCTAACATGAGCCATGAACTGCGAACACCACTCAATGGCATCCTGGGCTATGCCCAAATTCTCCAAAACGGTGAACCCTTAACAGAACGAGCTAAAAAAGGTATAGATATTATCTATCAGTGCGGCAATCATTTGCTGAATCTGATTAACGATATCCTTGACCTCGCCAAAATCGAAGCCCGCAAGTTGGAATTATATCCTGGCGATGCGTATTTCCCAGCGCTTATCGAAGGCATTGCGGAGATGATGCGCGTGCGTGCTGGTCAAAAAGGAATTCCCTTCACCTATCAACCTGATTCTAATTTACCCGTAGGCATTAAAGTCGATGAAAAACGCCTACGCCAAGTGTTGATTAACTTATTAGGCAATGCGATTAAGTTTACTGACGAAGGCGGAGTTACGTTGCGCGTTAAAACTCACAAACTGGAAACTGCAACCTATCAAATCCGCTTTGAGGTCGAAGATACAGGGGTTGGAATATCGCCAGGCGGACTCCAGAAAATCTTCCAACCCTTTGAACAGGTGGGTGATGTGAAGAAACAAGGAGAAGGTACTGGGCTAGGACTAGCAATCAGTCAGCAAATCGTTTCCCTGATGGGTAGCACCCTAAATGTAGACAGCCATTTGGGAAAAGGTAGCACCTTCTGGTTTGAGATCGAACTTCCCGAAGCTCAAGAATGGGCAGCAAGTGTGCGAACAACTAAGCAAGGCAAGATTGTCGGATTTGAAGGCAGTAAGCGCCAGGTGCTGGTAGTCGATGACCGTTGGGAGAATCGCTCGGTTTTGGTTAGTTTACTGGAACCTTTGGGTTTTGCAGTGATTGATGTCAGCAATGGTCGAGAAGGATTGGACAAGGCGCAGGAGATTCATCCTGACCTGATTATTACAGACTTGATGATGCCAGAAATGGATGGCTATGAGATGCTGCGACAGTTGCGACAGATTCCTGAGTTGAAAGATATTCCGGCGATCGCTTCTTCGGCTAGTGTATTTGAAAGTGACCAAAATAAGAGTATCACAGCCGGAGCTAATACTTTTTTACCCAAGCCTGTAGAAGCCTCAGCTTTGTTGAAGTTGTTGGAAAAATACCTAAATTTGACATGGATTTATGAGCATCAATCTATACCTGTGTCATTAAAGTTGCCAGAAACATCCTCATCAACTTCAGACGAGATCATTCCCCCGCCCGATGAGGTTTTGTCGCAGTTATACACATTGGCGTTACAGGGACGCTTGATGGCGATCGAGCAACAACTAAAAACTTTAGAAAAAGCTGATCAGCAGTACCAGCCATTTGTCAAAGCAATACGTCAGTATGCAGATAATTTTCAGACTGAAAAGATCCGAACATTTCTTGAACAGTATCTTCCTAGTGCTAAAAGTTGATCCATTCAATTTTACTGTGATAAATCCTTTGTCATCTCATTACCATTTTTGCCATGACAGCATTCTCTGGAAATTTCATTACATCTAATAATTCTGTTACAAACCCGTTTGAGAATTGCATTATCTTGATTGTTGATGATGTACCAAATAACTTGAAGGTGCTTTCAGACACCTTAGCCGATGCTGGTTTTGAAGTGGCGATCGCGACCAGTGGCGAAAGTGCGCTACAACAACTGGAACATACTCCAGTATCTTTGATTTTACTAGATGTAATGATGCCGGGGATGAATGGCTTTGAAACCTGTGAGCGCATCAAAGCTAATGCTAAAACCCAAAATATTCCGATTATCTTTATCACCGCCCTGTCTGAATCGGTGAACAAAGTCACAGGCTTTGAACTGGGAGCCGTTGATTACATTACCAAACCATTTCAACAAAGTGAAGTTTTAGCACGGGTGCGATCGCACTTAAAAATTAACCAATTGAGCCAGTCTCTTGAAGCCAGAAATAGAGAACTGCAACAACTCACCCAGCAACTAGAGCAACGAGTCGCAGAACGAACTCAGGAACTCTTTGCATCGATTGAAACCGTGAAGCAAACTCAACAATTGATGCGCTTAGTGTTTGATACTATTCCACACTGGGTAGGCTGGAAAGATATCAATTCAGTTTATTTGGGCTGTAATCAAAGTTTTGCTGATGTCCTAAACTTAAATTCCCCTGATGAGATTGTGGGTAAAAGCGACTATGACTTGCTGTTCAGCAAAGAAGAATCCGATTTGTTTATGATGTACGATCGCCACGTCATGGAGTCTGGTCGAGCAGAATTTCATATAATTGATCAATTGCAACGGCCAGATGGTCAAAAAGTTTGGTTGGATACGAGCAAAATGCCTCTACGCGATGCCAAGGGGAATGTATTCGGCATTTTATCCGTGACAGAAGACATTACCGAACGTCGCCAAGCTGAAGACCAACTCAAACAACAAAAACAAAATCTAGAACAAGCACTAGCACAACTTCAAGGTACTCAAGTGCAATTAGTGCAAAGTGAAAAAATGTCGGCGTTGGGAAACCTTGTAGCGGGGGTGGCACATGAAATTAATAACCCTGTTGGCTTCCTGGGTGGCAATATTCAACCTGCTTTAGATTACATCAAAGATATATTTGGTTTACTGGATTTGTATCAACAGGAATATTCTACTCCCAGTGAAATAATTCTAGACGAAATCGAAGCAATTGACCTAGATTACATCCGCGAAGATTTACCTAAGTTAGTCGGTTCAATGCGAGAAGGCGTGAAGCGAATTCGAGACATTAGCACTTCCTTACGAACTTTCTCTCGTGCTGATAGCGATCGCCCCGTTGCCTGTAATATTCATGATGGCATCGACAGCACCATTTTGATTCTCAAACATCGCCTCAAACCTTCGGAAACCCGCCCAGAAATTCAAGTTATCAAAGAATATGGTCAGCTACCATTAGTAGAATGCTTTGCTGGACAGTTGAATCAAGTGTTTATGAATATTTTAGCAAATGCTATTGATGCTTTGGAAGAGTCAAATATTGGACGCGGTTTTGAAGAAATTAAAGCTAATCCCAATTGCATCACAATTATTACTCAAATTAGAGATGACAAGCAAAAAATAATTATTAATATTAAAGATAATGGTAAGGGGATGAATGAACAAGTCAAACAAAAGATATTTGACCATTTATTTACTACTAAAGCCGTTGGTAAAGGAACAGGATTAGGATTAGCGATCGCTCGTCAAATTGTTGAAGAAACCCACTGCGGAAAATTGAGTTTTAGCTCTGTTATAAGTGAGGGTACAGAATTCCTAATTGAAATTCCGGTATAAATTTTTGCTCTTAAAGGTTGTTTATAAAGGTTTATCCGCTTACTGCGACCCGCAGGCTAACACGACAATGAAAAGTGAGTATCGCGAGTTTGTGAATGAAGTCCTAATAAAAATAGGACGGAATATATTGATGTTTCAGCACATTGAGAAAGGCTTAAAAGTGCTTCTTCCATTTATACACTCAGATGGTAGTGCAAAGGATATCAATAGCTTTTGGAGGTACAGAGAAGCAGCTAAGTCAAAGACTCTAGGAAATCTAATAAATGCCTTTATTGAGTCTGCGGATTATAACACTGATTACTTTGTCGAAAGATTAAAAGAGATTGTTGCCGAGCGAAATAAACTCGTTCATCACTTTGGTGAGTCGGAAGGTTTGAATATATTAAGCACCGAAGAAGGATGTATAACTTGCATTACTTACCTAGAATTACAGTACCAAGAAGCAATTTCCTTTTATAAGGACATAACACTCTTTCTATTTAGTGTGCTTGCCTTCCTTCGAGAAAATTACGCCGAATCTAACCCAGACATAGAACTTTTATACAAGCAATTAAAGGCACATATTATTTCTTCTGGCGTTGAGTATATAAATCTGAACAATCCGTCTGAGACAACGTGGGAGAATACAAAAATTGTAAAATTACTGCGTTTAGCCGAAACAAACACAGATAAAATAGGTGATATGACTTTGCTGGCAAGAGCAGGAAAATTTATTAAGAGTCAAGACCCTGAGTGTACGCCTAATAAATATGGAATTAAGACACTAAAAGGTATTTTGAAGGCTTCTGGCTTATTTGAAATTACCGAGACTCAAGATAGGGAGCAGAATAGCATGTTTATTTTATATAAAAGTAAACTTCCGCACTAACAAATAGCTGTACTAAACGACAGGTTTCAGTTTTTACGCTTCGGTTAAATTGATTGTGCTGCTGGCAAGCATTTATTTTCTCTACTCCCCAATCAATATCAAATTTTATGGATTCAAATCCAGCATTGTGTGCAGCGATCGCTCATCACATTACCACTAGTCCCCAACAGCGAATTACTTTTGCTGAATTCATGGATATGGTATTATACCACCCTGAACATGGCTACTATTCCAGTGATGCAGTCAAAATAGGTTTTCAGGGTGGTGATTTTTTCACCTCTCCTAACCTTTGTGCTGACTTTGGCGAGTTACTCGCAGAACAATTTTTTCAGATGTGGGAGATTTTAGGAAAACCTGTACCGTTTTCTCTGGTAGAAATGGGAGCAGGTCAAGGATTGCTGGCATTGCATATCCTTAAATATCATCAGCTACGCTACCCAGATTTTTTTACTGCACTGGAGTACATCATTGTTGAAAAGTCCCCAACTTTAAGACAAGAACAGCAGCAACGCTTGCAAGATTTACCCGTGCGTTGGTGCAATGTAGAGGATATACCACCAAATGCGATCGCAGGCTGCTTTTTTTCTAATGAATTAGTAGATGCTTTCCCCGTCCATCAATTCATCCTAGAAACGGGAAAACTACAAGAAATTTATGTAACCACAGATAAGAATGAGAAAGAAACCAATGCCTCATGCCCATCATTTGTGGAAGTCACAGGAGAACCTTCAACGCCCCAACTGGCGCAATATTTAGACTTAGTAGGAATCGACTTTACCCAAAATGCATATCCAGATGATTACCGTAGTGAAATTAATTTAGCTGCTCTAGACTGGTTGAGTATAGTAGCAGACCGCTTGCAGCGCGGTTATGTGTTAACAATTGATTATGGCTACCCTGCCAGTCGTTACTACAATCCCAGGCGATCGCAAGGAACGCTACAGTGTTATTACCATCATCATTTCCATGACAACCCCTATATTAATATTGGGCGACAAGATATCACTGCCCATGTTGACTTTACGGCTTTGGAACTCTGGGGTGAGAAGTACAATTTAAAGAATATTGGTTTTATTCAACAGGGATTATTTTTGATGGCGTTGGGGTTAGGCGAACGCATTGCTGCCCTTTGTGATCAAAAGCAACCCCTTTCACAGTTACTACAGCGCCGGGACTCACTACACCAGCTTCTAGATCCCACAGGACTCGGCGGCTTTCGAGTCTTAATTCAGAGCAAAGGTCTGGATAAGATAGAAATTTCTCAACCCCTCAAAGGATTGACCCTGCCAGAGTAAAAGTAAATTTGAAAGTTAAAACTCTATTTAAGAATGCAGTATCGGTCTTATTTAGACTAGCATAACAATGATTACTGTAAAGTTAAACACAATACCAAAGTAATAGTTATGTCCACTCATGACCTGTTAATGCTAGTAACCTTACTTACTCCAGGAATTTTACTTTCAGTGATAATTATGGCCACTTTTGCCGCTGGTGGCTAATCGGCAGAGACGTTAGGGACTTCCAAATAAAAAATATCTCAAAACGGACACAAAACCCTCTCTATTTCTCCTCTCTCTGTGTCGCGCCAGTTGCCTCAAGTCGGGGAACCCGCCCAACGCACTGGCTTCTCTGCGTCTCTGTGGTTCGTTTATTTCTTGGAAATCCCTTAGTCACTAGTCAGTAAACAGTTATCAGTATTTAGAGATAACTGTTCACTGATAACTGATATTAAAATCAAACGATGGAAACGTGATGTCTACAACAGGCTGTGACGCTCTCTACGAGACGTTGCGCGTAGCAAGATCCCCGTAGGGGTACGAATACTCGCTAACGCAACTCTTGAAGACGCACTCGCGAACGCTATCAGTGACGCTGTACCAAAGGAACGTGAAAAATGAAGGTGGCATTTCTGGGAACTGGACTGATGGGACTACCAATGGCTCAAAGGTTATTAGCCGCAGATATACAGCTAATTGCCTATAATCGCACCCCAGAAAAATTAGCACCACTACAAGCAGCTGGGGCTGAAATTGTTACACATCCCCGCCACGCCATTCGTGCTGCTGAGTCCGTAATCCTCATGCTGACTAATGCCCCGGCCATTTATAATGTGTTGCTTTCAGACACTGCTTGGCAAACTTTGCAAGGGCGCACAATCATCCAAATGGGAACAATTACTCCTACAGAAAGCCAGGAAATTAGAGATGCAGTTGTTGCGGGTGGTGGTGAGTATTTAGAAGCACCTGTATTAGGGAGTATCCCAGAAGCAAAAGCTGGCAAGTTGAGTGTTATGGTAGGGGCCGAGCCAGAACAATATGAACGCCACTTGAAGTTACTCCAAAATTTTGGGACAGAACCTTTACTTATCGGGCCAGTGGGATCTGCGGCGGCGCTCAAATTGGCACTAAATCAACTAATAGCTTCCCTGACAACTAGCTTTGCTTTGAGCCTGGCTTTTGTCCAGCGTCAGGGTGTTGATGTGGATGTGTTTATGCAAATATTGCGCGACAGTCCACTCTACGCACCGACCTTTGACAAAAAGCTACAACGGATGTTGGATGGCAATTATGCTGATCCGAATTTCCCCACAAAACACTTGCTCAAAGATACAGAATTATTTATCTCGGAAGCAAAATCTCAGAGTTTGGATCTCAGCAGTATTAAAGGTGTTCGGCAAATCTTGCAAACAGCCGTGAAAATGTCATTTGCTGATGATGATTACTCATCACTATTTTCTGTCATTAAGGAATGGGGAGAAGCTATGGGGGAATAAATTTTCGTAAGGTAGCACAGTTAGCTGTGCTACCCTACTTGAAAAATATTGTATGAGACACATTGAGAAAAGTTCTTCTCTACACTGTGGCATCCCTGATATGCCTTTGAAAATGCTGAATCAAAAGGTTTTAACTGAATTGTTAATAAGGATATTACTGCCCATTAGTAGTAGTTGATTGAGGAAATGGTAGAGATTCAGGCTGAGGCTGAGGCTGAGGTTCTGGTTGAGGATTGAGAAATTCCTGCCAAGCCCTAATTTGCTCTTGCGCCGCACTGTAAGCAGCACTACCGCGTGGAATCGATTTGGCAATGTCAATCCCTCTGGCAATATCAGACTGACCTTGAGAGCGTGCTATTTCTAACAATTGCTGACTCCACTGGTCAATAGCTAGATTCGCATCCATACGCAAGATGCTATTATTTGAAACCCGATCTGCCAACCGTATTGCTTCAACCAATGCTTCTGGCGTGCCAGCTGCGCCCACTTCCTGGGCTTTTCTCCAGTTTTCTCTGGTGCGGATTTGCCCTTCCCACTCATTTATCGCAGCTTGTGCTTCTTGTGAAAGCGCCCTTCCCGACGAGGCAATTTGTTGAGCTACGCTAATGGCGGCAGTGATATCTCCACTTTGAGCCAGTTCTTGTGCCTGATCTAAGTAGGGTTGGTCTTGAATTCGCTGAATCTTTCCTACCCAAGTGCGAATTTTTTTCCGTGCTTCTGGATATAATGCACGACCTCTACGAATTTCGCTGGCTTGGGCGATCGCAGCTTGCAAGGAATTGATATCATCAAATATTGCTATCTGTTCGGCGCGTTCTAAATAAGGTTGATCTTCAATTGTCTCCACTTGGGCACGCCAGCGACCCATTTCTTGCCTAGCTTCTGTGGCCCTGGGATTACTCGCAGGAATCAGCTGCACTTGAGCGATCGCTGCTGTTAAATTAGGGACTGTTCCCTGGCTAGCTAATATTCTCGCTTTTTCTAGATTGGCAACATCTTCAATTTCCAATTGCCAACGAGCAATCAGCTGCTGTGCTTCGTTATACACTGGTCTGGAAGGATCAATTTGTTGTGCTTGAGCGATCGCAGCCTCTAAACCAGAAACATTACCTATCCAAGCACTCCTTTTCGCGTCAGCTATGGCGATAAAGTCATCTGTTTCGCCCTGTAATTTCGCAATCTCTGGAATTTGTCTAGCAATATCCAGTGCTTCATCCGCATCCTGCTTATCTAGTTTTGCCTGTGCCAACTTCAGCATTTTACGTCCAAATACCGGAATCGCTTCCTGAGCTTTTTGGTAAATGTAACTTTCTTGCCCAATGGACTGAGCTAACTTGATAGCTTCTAATAAATTATCGACAACTTTGCTGTTTGCTAAATTTTCGGCTTTTCCTAACTTATCGCCATCTTCCCGCGCTGTGGCAATTAGACGATTCAATTGGTCGTATTTAGTACCCGCCCAGTATTGATTGTCTACGCGCAGCATTTTGGCGGATAACATAAATGCCGATTGCCATCGCCGTTCCTTGACTTGGGCGATCGCACCGTTGTATGTGGCTTCTGCCTTTGACCAAATTGACTGCCATTTGTCAATTTGCTCATTGACTAATTTATAAGCGGTCACATCTTCGGGTATTTTCTGAGCAGTAGCGATCGCTTCCTCTAAATTACCTGTTTGGAAACTTTGATCGGCTAGCTTCAAAATATCCCGTGACCATTCTTCGATGAAACGATCAATTTCTCCATGCAACGGGTGATTTTGCGGTAGTTGCTTCACCAGAGCGATCGCTTGCAATAGGTCGTTCACTGTCTGTTTAGAAGCCGCCAACTGAGCGCAGTGTAACCGCACCGAAGCACTAGCTAGCGGCCAGAAAATCGAGGGGCAATTAGGGGCAGTTGGCAACTTTAGCAGCATTGCCATTGCCAAGAATGCTACACTGCCGGGAATCAAAGTTAGCAGTACCAGCCACAACACCCAGCTTTTCATCCAGCGTGGCAATTTCGCAGGATTTCTACTGAGTTGTACAGTTTCTTTTGAATTACTATTTATAGGTAATCCTTCCGTATGGTTTTTTTTTCGCCGCTTCACTGACTTGGAGGTAGAACCAGTAACTGGGGCATCAAATGGCTGAGTTTCACCGAATTGTTCTGTTCGGGATAATCTTTTGTTTTGATCTGGCTCTCTTCCACTGGCTGAAGACCAACTGTCTGGAATATCCCGCTCTGTCATCTCTCACACCAAAATAATTGAATACCGCTCTGTTTTAGGTCGATAATTCCATTGTTGACATAGTAACTTTCTCATAATTAAAAAGCTACTTTTTTGAATATCTCTCTCCACAGAATATCATTATCAATCTAAAAAATCAGTGCTATTTTATACGTTATCCTGAAACGGTAGATTCAGCTTGCAAATCGGCAATTAATTGAGTTAACTGATCGCTACTTGCCTGGTAAACGTTGCCGCAAAACTCGCAAGTTGCTTCAGCACCATCATCTTTAATAATCATATCTTGCAGTTCAGCTTCTCCCAAAATCTTCAGTGCCCCCAAAACGCGATCAAAAGAACAACCACAGTGGAAGCGCAGCATTTGCCGTTCGGGAAAGATTACCAGCCCCATGTCTCCCAACAAGTCGTTAAAGATTTCAGTTAAAGTCTTCCCAGCTTGCAACAATGGCGTAAATCCTGCTAGACCAGCAACCCGTGATTCCAACGTTTCTACTAAAGCTTCGTCTCTAGCAGCTTTGGGCAATACTTGTATGAGTAATCCTCCAGCCGCAGTTACTCCACCTGCTCCCACAAACACACCTAAAACTAAAGCCGAAGGTGTTTGTTCGGAATTCACCAGATAATGAGCCACATCATCGCCAATTTCGCCAGAAACTAGTTCAACAGTACTAGAGTAGGGGTAACCGTAACCAATATCCCGGACAACGTAGAGATAGCCACCACCCACTGCACCACCAACATCTAGCTTCCCTTTGGCATTGGGAGGCAATTCCACCGATGGATTTCCCACATAGCCGCGTACCGTACCATCTAAGCCTGCATCTACCAATATGCCACCCAAAGGCCCATCGCCCTTCACCCGGACGTTGACCCTCGACCCAGTTCGCTTCATACTAGAAGCCATTAACAAGCCCGCCGCCATAGTCCGACCCAGTGCTGCCGTTGCCACATAAGAAAGCTTGTGCCGCCCCCGTGCTTCTTCTGTTAAACGTGTGGTGATCACACCTACGGCACGAATTCCACCTTCGGCTGCTGTTGCACGAATTAACTGATCCGCCATGAATAACCTTACATTTCTTAACAAGTTCACTTTTTCTATTCTAAGTTCTCTGCTGGTAGAAAAGTGACGCCGTAATAATCAGTGATTGTATTTGCAATATTAGAAATAGCGATATCTCACCTTTAGGTAATCCTATAAAAATGCTGGGTAATTTTCAACAAAGCCAACTGCGGATTGAAATCGAAGCATCAACAGATGCAATTCGTGACAGTCTGCTGCATCCGGTGCAACTAGAAAAATGGCTCTTAGGGCAACGCTTTGCGCCAGGAATGCCAGAAGAACTGCTTCCCGGATTCCAGTTTACTACCTGGACTGGGCCAGTTGCGATTCATCATCAAGTAGACATTGTAAAATCCAACTGCCTCCGCTTGGTACTCAGCGGAGGCATTGACGGGTTCCACGAATGGTACTGGGGAGAAGGTTGGGTGCAATCTCGCTTGGAAGGAGTTTCACTTTTGCCCTTGAATTTGGGTCAAACGCTGAGTTTGTTAAGCTTGCGTCAGTTTTTGGCAACTCAAGAGCGTTGAATCGATTGACGTAAAGGGATTGGGGATTGGGCATTGGTTATTTTTTGCGTCCCCAGTCCCCAGTTTATGAAGCAGAAATAATACCTACAAGAATTTTTACCAGCACAGATAAATCTTCTGGAACTTGATAACGTTTCTGGTCTTGAGTCACCTGACGATTCGCACGATGGTAAACTCCAAAACGCCAGTCTTCACCAGTCGTAACTGCTCCATATAGAAGTTCAGATGTGGATTTAGTCCATTGATCAAGTGCTATTAATTCAACAGCGAGTTGAGTAAATCCTCGAACTAAATCTGATTGTTTGGCTTCGATGACTAATAAATTTTGAGGTGCTGCAATATAGTAGTCGAGAGTCCCTTTCAGATAATTGTTGACAGCAATAGAATATTCTATATTGAGTCTCTGGTTAGTTAAATCGCATACTTCAAACAAAATTGGGCCAATTAGAGCTTCACGTCTAGTAGTTTCATTAACTAAATCAATATGAGATAAATTACGGCGAAGTTGCTGCTGTAAAAATTGGATGTCTAAAATTTCTGATGATTCAGGTAATGTTAGATTTTTCCTTTCAATAGTGCAATTTAATTCGGCTAAAATATCATCAATCGTGAAAGGCAATTCAAAATATCGGCTGAAAGTATAAGATTCACCAACTTGGAGAATGCGGCGGGAACTCATAAAAAACCTAAGCCAAATTTATCCTCCTATTTTATATAAACTTGGTCAACTCACATCTTGTGCCAGAGTAGCTAACGACTGGAAGTCGCGGCTAAACAAACGATCGCCACATTAGCATCGCTGGGATTCAGCCCCGCCTTAGCCCGTTATAGTCTAGCAACAGCAGCTTCAAAAGCTTGTTCTGCCTTAATTTGCAGAATAGCGATCGCCCCCGTATTTCCCATCTGCTGATATTGATTCATAGATGCGATCGCCTGTCCCATTGCATTGGACTCATATCAGGAGTCATTTGAATTTTTAGCGCTTTGTTTGAGTTGTGCATCGATTTGCGCTCGTTGTAACTGATTCTGCCGGATATTTCCGAGTATTTGCCTTTTTTTACTTTGCAATTGGCAGTTGTCGAGGAGTGCGATCGCATTTCCCTTTTTCACAACCTGATTTTCTTTCACCTTAATGCTTTTGATCCTTCCCTCAGTTGCTGCTTGCACTAACCGTATTTCTCCAGTTGGGCGGACAGTAGCATCAGCTTTCACTATTATATTTTATTGAATGACACTTGCAAGGCTGAAGGCAGCGCCAACACTTCTAATTAAAAATATCCCTCCCAACCTTGTCCATCTATTGATTGGCGGAAGATATTCGTCACTTTCGACTAGGCAAAGAAAGTCTGGTTGGGAGTCAATGAGCATAAGCGCCAAAAAACATTTTGGTTGTGCAAATAAGCTAGCTAAAAAAATCTATCTAGCGTTACCGTGACGACCAAGATTTAGGGATATCTAAAAAATAAAAGCTCTCTTCCGTTTCAATAAGATTTTTTGCAAAACTTCCATAATTTTGGCGTTTTCGCCCTCCGGGGCGAAAGCGACGGCTTTTGCTTTTATTACTGATAAGTGCCTTGTTTATACGTAGTTAGTATGTAAATATCAAGGTTATATACAGCTAAGTCTAAATCACAATTAGCGCGTTTTAGCACTAACACAAATCTTTATAATTTTTATCTAAAATTTTATCCATTCTTCATTTATTTGTAAAAAATTTGTTTAATCAATATAAAGCTTTTTCAAATTAATAAATCTTTCAGCGAAGTTAAACGTTTTTATATTAAAAGAAATTATATTCATTCAACCAAGTGTTGTATAAAATAATTAAGAAAAAACATTATTACATAAAAATACTTATTCAAAAATCCAGAATTTCAGTTTTGACTTTTATAAATTTATTTAAGTACAACTCGTATACAAATGTTGCTTGGTTTGGTTGACTATATCTTTAAATTTCTACATTTTCATTATATTATCAGTATAAATACGTAATTAACTTAATTTATAGATTTTTTGACAAAATTCAGCTTTTAGATCGCTATATTTAATATATAGCGGTTCACGCATGGGTAAGGTACAGAAAAAACAATTAACCATAAATGAATACAGATACTCGTAGGGACACGGCAATGCCCATTGGTGTCAACTTAAGCTCAAATGCATGTCCCACAGGCGTTTTACCCCCCTTAATCCCCCCGATATATTGGGGGGAAACAGGAAATTTAGTTCCCTCCCCTTTCTAAGGGGAGGGTTAGGGTGGGGTGACGCGTTGAGTGATGGGAAGCCAGAGAACTGAATATCACGTCTTGACAAGGGTTTCACGTTAAGTTGACACGCATGGGCAATGCCGTGTCCCTACCCGTGTACCTCATTCAAATGAGAATCGCTATATAATGCAATACGCTTGGGTTAAGGATAATTGTAGGTTGGGTTGAACTTTAGTGTTACCCAACAAATGGCCGAAAATGTTGGGTTTCGTCCCTCAACCCAACCTACACATTTTTATTTTTTGGGCTTAACCCAAGCGTATTGCTATATAATGAATCGCTATATAATATTGACGCCTGCGATTTTTTGATAAATAAAATTTTTAATTAAACTTGTATAAAGAATAACTAAATAATTTATTTGCTGAAGGCCTGTAATATATATTTCTTAAACATTTGGTTGCTTGACCTTTTTAGCAAGAGTCGTATAATACTTCTAACGACACAAAAAAGTTACTAAATATACACTTTACGGTTCTATCTATTACTTTTGAGTGACGTTACTTTAATCCCAACAATCAAGCGAGAACTCAAATCATGGAAAGCACATTGTTTACTGCATTAAGCACCAACGAAGAAGCCAATCTGTCTGGTGGTGTTACAACCTTTTTTGGTCTAACATTTACATTCACTGGCAATGGCGGAGCTGGCGGAACTGGCGGAAATGGCGGAGCTGGCGGAGCTGCCGGCTTACTGACCCCAGGCGGAAATGGCGGAGCTGGCGGAGCTGGCGGAACTGGCGGAACTGGCATTTCATTCTCTTAAGGCAATAGGCAAACTTATGAGGTTTAGTAGAAGGGAAACAATAAACGTCTTGACGCAGTTAACTGCACCTTTAGAGCAATAAAGCGTCGCGTTTGAAATAATTTCCCCTGTTGCCGCAGGTGAAGTTACTTTTAAACGCGCCTCAATTGCTAATCGACTTAATCCTACCAGCGATTAGCTGTTTCTTGATCGCAGTAATCCTAACATAGGTTTATTGTTATTCATCTACTGTTCTTAAAAAACCTTAACATTGACGTTGCCTACCAAAAACCGTACATAAGTTGTAGCGCTTTTTCCTAAACATACTGTTCTCCTTTGAGTAGTCCAGTCGGGAAACAAGCGCTGCTACTTGAGAAATCGACCATATCCATCACAATCTTACTTATAACTTCTGGATAATCATGGAAAACACATTGTTTACTGCATTAAGCACCAACGAAGAAGCCAATCTGTCTGGTGGTGTTACAACCTTTCTTGGTCTAACATTTACATTCACTGGCACTGGCGGAGTTGGCGGGAATGGCGGAACTGGCGGAACTGGCGGAGCTGGCGGCTTATTAACGCCTGGCGGAAATGGCGGAGCTGGCGGAACTGGCGGAACTGGCGGAACTGGCATTTCATTCTCTTAAGGCAATAGGCAAACTTATGAGGTTTAGTAGAAGGGAAACAATAAACGCGTCTTAACGCGATTAACTGCACCTTTAGAGGAATAAAGCGTCGCGTTTGAAATAATTTCCCCTGTTGCCGCAGGTGAAGTTACTTTTAAACGCGCCTCAATTGCTAATCGACTTAATCCTACCAGCGATTAGCTGTTTCTTGATCGCAGTAATCCTAATATAGGTTTATTGTTACCCATCTACTTTTATTAAACAACCTTAACATTGACGTTGCCCATCAGGAAGCGTGGATAAGTTTCAGTAGCGCTTTTCCCTAAACATACTCTTCTGCTTTGAGTAGTCCACTAGGGAAACAAGCGCTGCTACTTGAGAAATCGACCATATCAACTTATAACTTCTGGATAATCATGGAAAACACATTGTTTACTGCATTAAGCACCAACGAAGAAGCCAATCTGTCTGGTGGTGTTACAACCTTTATTGGCGTGACATTTTCATTCACTGGCAATGGCGGTAGGGGCGGAAATGGCGGAAATGGCGGAACTGGCGGAGCTGGCGGCTTATTAACCCCTGGCGGAAATGGCGGAGCTGGCGGAGCTGGCGGAACTGGCGGAACTGGCATTTCATTCTCTTAAGGCAATAGGCAAACTTATGAGGTTTAGTAGAAGGGAAACAATAAACGTCTTGACGCGATTAACTGCACCTTTAGAGGAATAAAGCGTCGCCTTTGAAATAATTTCCCCTGTTGCCGCAGGTGAAGTTACTTTTAAACGCGCCTCAATTGCTAATCGACTTAATCCTACCAGCGATTAGCTGTTTCTTGATCGCAGTAATCCTAATATAGGTTTATTGTTACCCATCTACTTTTATTAAACAACCTTAACATTGACGTTACCCACCAGGAACCGTAGATAAGTTTCAGTAGCGCTTTTCCCTAAACATACTCTTCTGCTTTGAGTAGTCCACTAGGGAAACAAGCGCTGCTACTTGAGAAATCGACCATATCAACTTATAACTTCTGGATAATCATGGAAAACACATTGTTTACTTCATTAAGCACCAACGAAGAAGCCAATCTGTCTGGTGGTGTTACAAGCTTTATTGGCGTGACATTTAGATTCACTGGCACTGGCGGAAATGGCGGAAATGGCGGAAATGGCGGAAATGGCGGAGCTGGCGGCGGAAATGGCGGAAATGGCGGAGCTGGTGGACGTGGCGGAACTGGCATTTCATTCTCTTAAGGCAATAGGCAAACTATAGACCATATTTCTCACAATCTCACCTCACAGTCCAACTTATAACTTCTGGATAATCATGGAAAACACATTGTTTACTGCATTAAGCACCAACGAAGAAGCCAATCTGTCTGGTGGTGTTACAAGCTTTATTGGCCTTATATTTACATTCACTGGCAATGGCGGTAGGGGCGGAAATGGCGGAAATGGCGGAAATGGCGGAGCTGGCGGCTTATTGACCCGTGGCGGAAATGGCGGAGCTGGCGGAGCTGGCGGAGCTGGCGGAACTGGCATTTCATTCTCTTAAGGCAATAGGCAAACTTATGAGGTTTAGTAGAAGGGAAACAATAAACGCGTCTTAACGCGATTAACTGCACCTTTAGAGCAATAAAGCGTCGCCTTTGAAATAATTTCCCCTGTTGCCGCAGGTGAAGTTACTTTTCAGTGCGCCTCAATTGCTAATCGACTTAATCCTACCAGCGATTAGCTGTTTCTTGATCGCAGTAATCCTAATATAGGTTTATTGTTACTCATCTACTTTTATTAAACAACCTTAACATTGACGTTACCCACCAGGAACCGTAGATAAGTTTCAGTAGCGCTTTTCCCTAAACATACTCTTCTGCTTTGAGTAGTCCACTAGGGAAACAAGCGCTGCTACTTGAGAAATCAGCTAAACATACCAATAATTTCCGATATTTTCTCTGTTGAGATATGGAATATAGCCATTTTGGTACGCATTTGCTCTCATTATCTTAAGTCAAAACTGCTTTGTCAAAAGTTCAAAACTGATAATTAGCAACTTAGGTTAAGTATGGAAAGCACTCAAACATCCCCAATGTTTATCTCATTAACTGAAGGCGAAGAAGCAAACTTGTCTGGTGGTAAGGTTAACATTACTGGTACAGTTATAAAGAACGGAGCACCTGGAAAAAACGGAGCACCTGGAAAAAACGGAGCACCTGGAGGAGCTGGAGGAGCTGGAGGAGCTGGAGGAGCTGGAGGAGCTGGAGGAGCTGGAGGAGCTGGAGGAGCTGGAGGAGCTGGAGGAGCTGGAGGAGCTGCATTCACAATAAAGGGAACATCTGTGCCAGTAGATTTACAAAATCTCCTGAGATCCATTTTGGCAAGTCTATTGTTCCGACCATAAAGTCTATGAGAATGATAATACAACTAGACTGTTGGTCAAATTTTTATTTAATCATGCAGGGATAAAACCCTGCTATTTTTTTGGGTTTTGTCACAAAGGCAAAACCACAATTGTGCTCAGTCACCGTCTTAAAGTAACAGGACTCAATACGGTTCGGTTAAGGTGCATAAACCTTAAAGATCCCCCTTAAAAAGGGGGAAATAGAGCCATTTTTAGCCCCCCTTAAAAAGGGGGGTTGGGGGGATCGAGTCTTATCCGAACCGTATTGTAACAGGACTTACGCACTCAAAACCTGAAACCTCGATCCCCCCTAACCTCGTACTGAGGAGAAGGTTGGGTACAATCCCGCTTGGAAGGAATTTCAATTTTGCCATTGAATTTGGGTCAAACGCTGAGTTTGTTAAGCTTACGTTAATTTCTGGCAACTCAAGGACGTTGAATCGACTGAACGTAGAGACAAGAAAAATCCCCCTTGTTTCTAGGACATCTCTCTAGCTAGAAAAAAGTTAATGGAGGGTTAGTTAGATAAACCCGCATACCATATTTTAATAGAAGCACCAAATTTTTATAATTTTCCTCTAAATTTTTACTCTTTCTTCATTTATTTGCAAAAAATTTGTATTAGCAAAATAATAAAGCTTTTTTCAAATTAATAAATAATTAAGCAAAACTAAACCTTTGTTTATTAAAAAAACTTATATATACTAAATGTAGTGTTGTATAAAATGATTGTAAAAAGCATTTTATACACAAAAATACTTATCTAAAAAATACAGAATTCCAGTTTTGAGTTTTGGAAATTTATTTCAGTGTAACTCGTATAAAAAATGTTATTTAGTTTGCTTGATAATATCCTTAATTCTGGGCATTTTCCTTACTTCATTAGCATTAATAATAAGCTTTATTTATAAATTTTTGGGCATATACGTTTTTTGACAAAATCAACCTTTTAGATCACCATACTTGTATCAATATATATTGACATCTGCGATTTGTTTATAACTAAAAGCTTATTTTTAATTAAATTGTATAAATCCTAACTAATTGTATAAATCCTAACTATGTAGTATCTTTGCTAAAGAGGAAGCGGTATAATATATTTTTATTTCTTGAGAAAATAATTGCTTGACCTATTTAGCAAGAGCCGTATAATACTTCTAACGGCACAAGCAAGTTACTAAATATACTCGTTTACGTTTATATCTATTACTTTGGAGTGACGTGACTTTAATCATCACAATCTAGTCGATTACTTAAATATTATGCAAAGCAGATTGTTCACTGCATTAACCGTCCATGAAGAAGCAATGTTGTCTGCTGGCAAGAAAAAATCCAGCAACCTTCCTGCTAGAGTCACTACTCAAGTCTTTATAGTTATCTCTGTAATTAACCTTATTGGCATTGGCGGCGCTGGCGGAGCTGGTGGGAATGGCGGAGCTGGTGGGAATAGCGGAGCTGGTGGGAATGGCGGAGCTGGTGGGAATGGCGGAGCTGGCATAGCCATCGCTCAAGAAGTGAGTTGAGTACAAGGTAAAGAATAAACGTAAAGACACAAGTAACAAGTGTTTATCTAGATAAAGGATCATAAACTAACTATCCTGTTCGGGAAGGTTCAGTTACTTTATGCCTATCTATAATTGCTAGTTTACTTAACTCGGGCAATATTTCAGCTAGATTGTTCGTTTTTGTAGCTCTAGATAGATCCTAGCATACGTTTATTTTTAACCACATACTTTTCTTCAACAAATTTAACAAAGTTTATCAACGGTTGCTAGTAGGCAACTGTTGATAAAGCCTGGAGAAAACAGAGCATCTGTGCGATAGTAAGATACATATTTATAAAGCCTATTCTTTCGACTAGAAAGTGTATGGGAATGATAATACAACTAGACTATTGGTCAAATTTTTAACCATACAGGGTTTTTCACATGTTATCGAGTACCAGATGGTAACATGGAATACCAGGCTTTTGCCCGATATAGCCAAGAAAATTGTGGAGCTGTTTATCGTAAATCAGAGGTGATTTGTAAAGAAAATCTAAAGAGCTTTTGATTGAGCGGGACTAGATTCTAATCTAGAGCAAGTTGAATAGATGTATAAAAAATGAGTAGTCTGCCAGAGATTGCCAATCCCAAAAGAAAATTTTGGAGTTTATCACGATTGATCTTACTTGGCTTACCTGATTCTAATTCGGCTTTACCACCAACACCGAACAGTTTGCCTCTTCGACGACTTGACTGCTAACAGAACCCTGCACAATTCGCTTCACCCCCATCAATCCCCGGCTGCCAATTATAATCAAGTCAGTTTTGTAAATATTGGCAAGGCGAATAATCTCTTCGGCAGGATCACCAGTTACCAGTTCTAACTCACTTGTGACTGATAAGTTTTCCTGATAGGCTTGCAGCTGTTTTTCAATCTGAAAATAAGAAAATGTTGGTGACTCTGGCTGAGGACGATCAGCGGGTAGTTCCATTTCTGACTCTGGCGTAAGGAAGACATGACAGAGAATAACCTTGGCATCTTTTGACAACGCCAAATTATCTAAAGTCCTAATTACTCGTTCTCCAATTTCCGAACCGTCCAGAGCTACCAAAATATTCTTTAGCACCGCTTTCGTCTCCTAAAGAGTAGACCCCTTACATAAGTATGTAGCAAAACTTGTTGGCAGCTACACTAAATTATTTTTCCATCTGCCTACTTAGTTTATATATTCGAGACTGTGCCATATATCAATACGGTTCAGTCAGCGCCAAAAACCTTAAACTGCGTAGGTTGGGTTGAGGAACGTAGACCCAAAGGGGCCTCCCGCAGGGTAACCCAACATTTCCGGGGCTTTGTTGGGTTGCGCTTTGCTTAACCCAACCTACAATTTTTTTTAACCCAAGTGTATTGTGCCATTAAAGCAACGTGAGTTCGACGAACCTCTCCCTGCCTTGAACTAAAGTTCAAGTCTGTCCCTCTCCGACTCGGAGAGGGACGGTTTTGCGTAGTAAAAGCAGGGAGAGGTCTTTTAATTCAGCTAATTAAGCAGACACTATAATGAGCCGTCGAATTCACGTTAAAGCAGGGTAGCAATTAGCGTGCGTAGACGCGTAGCGGCTTGTCGTCAGACATCGCCATCCAAACTTTTATCTGGAGTCTATCGAGTGACTTTTGCCAACAGTATTAAAAAAAATTAAGCATTCCAAATCACTCTTCTTGCTGAATTCGGCGTCGGACTGAATCAGCATGGGAAGGTAAACCTTCTGCTGTCGCTAGCACATCAATGGCACTAGCCACATTTTGCAGCGCAGTTTGGGAGTATTGAATAATACTAGAGTGTTTGAGGAAAGTTTCCACCCCTAATGCCGAAGCATAGCGGGCAGCACCAGAAGTTGGCAAGGTGTGGTTAGGGCCTGCCAAATAGTCTCCTACAGCTTCTGGTGTAGAGTAACCCAAAAATATTGCCCCAGCGTGGCGAATCTGTGGTAGGAGTGCCCAAGGATCTTTGATTTCTAATTCCAGGTGTTCGGGGGCAAATTCATTTGAGAGTTCTGCTGCTGCTTGGAGCGATTCCACAAGCACAATCAAGCCGTAGTGAGCGATCGCTTTTTCTGTGTCTATTCGCCGTGGGTGATCTACTAGCTGTCTTTCCAAGGCTAATTGCACGTTTTTCGCCAAAGCCGCATCCGTTGTCAGCAAAATTGCTGCAGCCATTGGATCGTGTTCGGCTTGGGCTAGCAAGTCAGCAGCTACATGCACTGGATTTGCGGTTTCATCGGCAATCACCAACACTTCGCTGGGGCCTGCCAAAGAATCAATGCCAACGGTGCCATAGACAAGTTTTTTCGCTAGGGTAACATAAATGTTACCAGGCCCAGTAATCACATTCACTTTCGGAATTGTTTCTGTGCCATAAGCTAAAGCGGCGATCGCTTGTGCGCCTCCAATGCGATAAATTTCTTGCACTCCTGCTTCTTGGGCAGCTACCAAGACTGCTGGGTTAATTGCACCCCCTGGGCCTGGTGGTGTCACCATGACAACGTGAGGTACAGCAGCAACATGAGCCGGAATTGCATTCATCAGCACTGTACTGGGATAGGCGGCACGACCACCAGGCACATACAACCCCGCTCGATCTACGGGGGTGTAGCGTTTGCCCAGCACTACCTCATCGTCGCCAAAGTGTACCCAGCTTTTTGGGACTCGCTGACGATGAAACGCTTCAATTTGGCGGCAAGCTAGCCGAACTGCGCCCAACAACTCTTTTGACACCTGCTGATAGGCTGCATCTAGTTCCGAGCCTGTGACTCGGAGTTCTTCTGCTTTCAGGGTTTGTTTGTCAAATTCGGCTGTGTAATGCAATACAGCTTTGTCGCCTTGGCGCTTCACTGCTTGCAAAACTTCCCGCACCGTTGCTTCTTTGTGAAGCACCTGTTCGTCATGGGTGCGATCGCAGATCCGTTGTAGTTCTGCTCTGACGTCTGCCTGCTGAGTAATGATTCGCAGCATGGAGTAAGGACAATGCCAAAATTATAATAAGATCACTTGAGATTTAGTATTGCTCTTGACCCACTGGGGTGTGCAAGCTGACTCTAATTCTCTTCTCTAGCTTAACCTGGATTTTTTTGATACTCTCAAGTCTGCCAGCATCTAGTTTGCTTGAGAAGGCCACTTAATTGCTCAGTCCAACCAGCCAAGGCTTGGCTAGCGGCAGGAAGCAGGCGTGCCATTTCCCGCTACTCTTACGCCCTTACCCTCACTCCTTGCGGGGTGCAGGTGGTGTATTGACACATCCAATCCCCCAGATTTACAGGGGTTAGGGTCTGAGTATAATTTTTCTTTTCCTAACTTTTAGTAGTTAACATCTGTATAGAGGCGATAATATAGTATCGATTCTATACTTTGAAACCCCTGAAATTTAGCTCTTTACAGTTTCTTGCCTTTGACAATACATCTGTTTTCGGGACAGATTGATTATTATATTGGCAATCACATTGCTTAACCAGGTGATGAGTTAGGGTGACTATTTTACATGTACCTCATTTTAACGCATTTCCTTAATTGACGACACACCAAATTAAGGACTGGGGATTCGGGAGCGGGGACTAAAAACTATCTTCCCCAATCTCCAGTACCGAATTTCCAATGATAGATTTTTTTTAGGAAATTATAACATTGGCAATTTGGATGCTATATTAGTAAGTCTAGTAGTGTGTGTACATATTAATAGTATTTTTGGAATTGACTGTGGCGAATACAAAGTCTGCTCTCAAGCGTGCCCAAATCGCAGAACGTAACCGACTGCGTAACAAAGCTTACAAATCAGCAGTCAAGACGCTGATGAAGAAATACATTAATGCTGTAGCTGTCTATACAGCTAATCCTACCCCAGAATTAAAACAAGAAGCACAGGCTCGCTTATCCGAGGCTTACGCCAAAATCGATAAAGCGACTAAGCGGGGTGTCCTTCACCCAAACAATGGGGCAAGGAAAAAGTCAAGATTGGCTAATAAACTAAAACCTTTAACTCAAGCAGTTGCTCAATAGTCATTGATGAGTCAGTGGCCTCTTCTGAATGAGGGAGACACCATGTTACAAAGCTTACCAAAGTTTTTGTAAGTGGTGTGAAACGCCAAGGGTAATGGCAAGCCAGTGTAGTCTTGAAAGTTTCCACACCACTTACTCTATGTCTCTCAACCCGTCCAACGCAGGGCTGTCCCATGAGCGAATTAAAATGAGTAGCGGGCGTGTCCCTCTTGAGGAGTTTAGCGATCGCAGGAGTAAAGATTCACCCGGACGGTCATTTGTGCTTAGTCGTGATCAGGGCTAATAATTTATGACCAATGACAAAGGGCAAAGAATGCAACTGATAGACACGCACGTTCATCTCAACTTTGATAGTTTCCAGCCGGATTTAGCAACAGTGCGATCGCGGTGGCAAGAAGCAGGAGTAGTACGTTTAGTACATTCCTGTGTTCACCCAGAGGAGTTTTCCAGCATTCAATCCATAGCGCACGACTTTCCCGAAATCAGCTTTGCCGTAGGATTACATCCTTTAGATGCTGAGAAATGGAATCACGAGACAGCCGAAAAAATCAAAACTTTAGCGAGTTCTGACTCTGGTGTGGTAGCAATTGGAGAAATGGGGCTGGATTTTTACAAAGCTGATAACTATGAGCATCAGGTGATGGTGTTTGAGTCGCAGTTAGCGATCGCATCTGAACTCAACTTACCAGTGATTATCCACTGCCGCGATGCTGCTGTGGCAACCAGAGAAGTGTTGCAAAAATGGCGGGAAATTAAAGGAGAAAGAGTGCGGGGCGTCATGCATTGCTGGGGAGGAACGCCAGAAGAAACTCAATGGTTTCTCGATTTAGGCTTCTACATCAGCTTTAGCGGGACGGTAACGTTCAAAAACGCCAAAGCGATCCAATCCTCGGCTGCGATGGTGAGTAGCGATCGCTTACTGATTGAAACAGACTGCCCATTTCTCGCCCCAGTTCCTAAACGAGGCCAGAGGCGCAACGAGCCTGCCTACGTGCAATATGTAGCCGAGCAAGTAGCTAAACTGCGTCAGGAAACGGTAGAGGCGATCGCCCATCAAACCACCCAGAATGCCTGTGAATTATTTGGTCTGTCAATATAAAGTGTGCAATAATTCTCTTTTATTCCGTTGTGCTAAAAAAAAATAAAACTCTAGAGAGGGAAAATATGGTAATATTATTCCCTCAAAAACATTTTGCTTGCGCCATAATGATAAAGGAAGGAACCTAAAATTTCTGAGCCTAATTTTCCATACTCTTATCGGCTTGGCCATCCTCCAAATCTCTACAAGCGGATGCTCTCTACACATGACTAACTGTGCCAACCCAAGTTGAGCTAGATTGCACAACATCGGTTTGGTGTGTATCGAACCTATTCAAAATCGTTAAACGAAATTGCCTTGTGAGTACAATCCAGCAAAATGAAGTGATTCTGATTCAAAGCCGACAAGGTGCGGATCATTCCCTCAGTCTTAGGATATCTAGGATATCACTGAGAGTATAAATAGGCGGGTGATTTAAGACACACCGTCTAGAGCTGCGTCAGCAAATTAACGCGCTTTTTGGAGGGAAAATGAAGAAAGTAGATAAAACTCAGGAATATCTCAACTGTATATTCTTCTTAAATCAAGACTATAGTGGGTTTTTGGCGTCTGAGTCCCCGATTCCGGGCGATTACCCCCTTGTCCAAATTGCTCATTCCAGCTTTAATGGCTGCGTTTGCCCACACCTGTAAATAGCAAGTGTGTAATAAGAAGTTCCCAAACAGCTAAGGACACTAGCTAGCAGTGGGAAGCGTAAAACAGCAGTGTCCAAGGGAAAATTTTACCAGGTTGACAAAGGAAGAGGCATGACTAAAGAAACATACATGGAACCCGCCTTTCTGTTGCCCGACTTGATTGAAATCCAGCGTTCGAGCTTTCGCTGGTTTTTGGAAGAAGGGCTGATAGAAGAACTTAACTCCTTTAGTCCTATTACAGATTATACGGGCAAATTAGAACTACATTTTTTGGGTCATAACTACAAACTCAAGGAGCCAAAGTACAGCGTTGAAGAAGCCAAACGTCGGGATAGTACTTATGCCGTCCAAATGTATGTTCCCACACGGTTGATTAATAAGGAAACCGGGGAAATCAAAGAGCAAGAGGTATTCATTGGCGATTTGCCTTTGATGACCGATCGCGGCACGTTTATTATTAACGGAGCCGAGCGGGTAATTGTCAACCAAATAGTGCGATCGCCAGGCGTTTATTACAAATCAGAAATCGACAAAAACGGGCGACGTACTTATTCAGCTAGCTTAATTCCTAACCGGGGAG
>NZ_JAIVFS010000084.1 GCF_020829645.1 Nostoc mirabile CHAB5784
ATATATTTGATTACTTCTCAATATTTCCGACATAGCAGCGCCTGTATTGTTCACAGTCTTCAAGGAATTTCAAAAATCTCAGCAAATCAGAGCATTTTTCTCTCACCAGAGACATAAAAGAGCGCTAGTCACTGCTTGCACATTCTCTACTGTTGCGGCTAAAGCGATCGCTAACGCTAAACTCAGTGTCTTAAAAAAAACTTTCATATTCCCTACGCTCTGCGACTTAGCGGTAGAGGTCGCTGTGCTAAAACTTCTTTATAAAGTTCTTCGAGCAGAGTAATATTTTTACTAAGGGTATAGCGGTCTAATACACGCTGTCTTGCTTTTTGCCCTAGTAAAGTTGTTAACTCTGGATGGTCTTGCAACACTGGCAAGAGGGTTCTTAATTGCGATCGCGCTGTTTTAGTACTAATAACTATACCTGCGCCCTTTTCCAATACTTCTCCATCTGCACCCACGTCTGTTGCTAAACAAGCCAACCCACATGACATTCCTTCTAACAGAGATAGGGACAAACCCTCTACCAATGAAGGCAAAATAAATACATCTGCGCCCCGCAAAATCTCAATGCGTCGGTCTTCATCAGCGACAAATCCCAACCAGATAATGCCGTATTCTGAACCATAAAATTGCTCTAAGGAAGACTTTAAAGGGCCGTCGCCAACAATTAGCAACTTAGTACCAGGCCCCATTGCAGACTGCTTCCAAGCCCGGAGGAGGGCTTCGACATTTTTCTCTGGCGCTATGCGACCCTGATAGATAAACAAACGTTCGGCTTTAAATTCTGTTTTGACTTGAGAAAATCCTGGAGAATACTTGGCGGTATCAACACCGTTGGGAATTACAGCAATATTCTCTTCCCTCACGCCCATCCCTGCTAATAATTCTCGCTGAATTTGGGAAAATACAATCACGCGATCGTAGTTAACTAAAAAAGGTGCGTAGAGCTGATAAGCCAAAAGCTGTGTTCCCGATATCAGCTTTGCCCCTTTACCAGCAAATGGTGTGTGAAAAGTGGCAATTAAGGGCAACCTTAGTTCCTCACAGATTTCCGGTAGAAAAAAGTCTAGAGGAGATAGCGTCAAGGAAGCATGGACTATATCTGGCTTGATTTCCCGCAGCGACTCCGTTAAAAGTTTGGTCGCTTTAAAAGTGGGAATTGTATAAACCTGGGACTTGTAAATGAAAGGGAGGGAAACCTCTCGAAGATTTGGCCAATTATCAGGTTCAGACTCTTCCTGGGCGAAGTGAAGAAAGCTAACTTGATGTCCCCTATCTAGCAAGGCATTTGTAATTTCTCGACTGTAGGTGACATTACCGCAAAAGGGTGATTTTTTTCCAATCCAGGCTATACGCATTCTTTATTTAGCTGTAAGAAAAGCGGGTTTGATCTATTACTTGTGTGTCCTTGGTGATTTTTATTTTATCTAGCTATACTTGCTGGTTTTTTTAGTTATTACAGATTTCCAACAGAATCTAGTTTAAAAAGCCTATTTTAGCTGATTAAACCAGTGGATTTATGGCTTTATTTATTCTACTTATAAGTTGTTAATTTATGATATTTAAACAACTTATTTTGACTAATGTCAGATTGATATCCCGCAAGTATGTGATAAATTTTCACTGACCATAGTTTACCATGAACAGAAAATCTTTAAGTAAATATTAATTACTTAAAAGTAATGAATAATAGCTCCTGTTAGCTGATAACTACTTGTGTGAGTTATACCAGGTTAATATGCCTCCTAAAAAGACGATCACAGCTAATCCCAAAAAAACTGCCTGTAATCCTACAAAGGTTTCTGCTACACCTGCTAATGCCAAAGGTAAGGAGAGAGCAATATTAATTACATTGTTTTGTAAACCAAAAACTTTACCACGCATTTCTGGAGGTGTTTCTGTTTGGATCGCTGTTTGCATGGGAATTCCCACTAGTGCCCCAAAGATACCTAATAGCGCCACCAGTAACAAGACTAGCCAAAGTTGGGTTGTAAATACTGACAGACCAATCAGGGATGCTGCCATGCCCATACAACCACACAGACTTAGCTGGGTGTAGGAGAAGCGTTGACCAAATTGACCCAGAAGTGTTGCTCCTGCAGCGATGCCAACACCGCCGGCTGCTAGTAAAAAGCCGAACTGGGAGGCTTTCATGTTGGGAATGATTTCCGCCATCCGAACGGCTAGAACAGTTAATGCTGCAAAAACAGAAAACAAGATAATCAGCTGAAGCAAAGCATTGCGGACGCGATGATTTGCTTTGAGGTAGGCAAAACCATCTCGCAAATCAGAGAATACGTGAGGGAATTCTGTACCGGGATCGTGGTGTTTTTCCTTAGTTGCCAGAAGGAACAAAATTAGTCCAGCGATCGCATAACTACCACCTACTAAAAGTTCTTTGCCCAAACTACCATTACCACCAATTTGCAGCCAAAGTCCATCTGCGATCGCTAACAATGGTTCCCCGACAGCAAACCCAACAATCACCGATGCCATCATCGTTGTCGTATAAAGCGAATTTGCCGAGAGTAAATCCTGTTCTTCTACTATTAAGGGAATTGCCGCCTGTTCTGCCGGTGCAAAAAACTGCGTCAGCGTGGAAACTAAAAAAGTCACACCCAGAATGATCAAAAAACCCACTGGCAGCACTCCTATGGGTTTCCAGTCATGAGTCAACCACAGCAGAAAGGGAATTGACAAAACCAAGATGCCGCGCCAAATATTCGTTGCCACCAGCACAGCCTTTTTCGACCAGCGATCGACAAACACACCAGCAACGGAACCAAACAATACGGCGGGAATCGTAAAAGCCATCATCAAGGCTGACACCCAACCACTAATACTCTGATTACTAGCCTGAAACTGAGTATTAATCAAAGCAATCATCAGCACTAAATAAACTTTATCTGCTAGTTGCGAGAAAACTTGACCACCCCAAAGAGCTAAGAAATTAGGGTTTTTTAATACAGGCAAAAACCCCTGCTGTTTGATATTTCCTGAACCAACTTCTCCACCTGAACCAGATTCATTTAATGTTGATGGTTCTTTTTCTGGGATAGTAGCTACTGGCAAACTCTGCCCGTTGCTATCTCCTTGGGCAGTGGTTAATTTGCCCTCAGCTTGTGTTTCTGATTGACTTAGAATATCAGTTTTTGGGATCTGGTCTGTCCAACTTTGATCGTTTTTAGAAACGTCTTTTGGGGACATTTCTTGTCCATTTATTTGACTAGGTGTACACTTTGAAACAGCACTCAAATGATTCCTGACTGTAGGATCTGATACCCTATTCTGTTTTTTAGCGAGGCTTGGTGACAAAGGCAGGATTTTTTTATCCAAATCAGACGGTTGCATCATGGTTAGCAGCAAAATAAGAGTCGATCAAGGTAGCAGAGCGAATAGGGCGACCTAATTGATACTGAGCATACTGGCGCAAAATCTGTTCAACAGATAACCAGTCATGATCTCTAGCACCATCAATTTGCATTATCTCTGGTTGTGACAGATGTTGAAGCAAAGCCAGTTCCATAGCACCCGGACGACTAGAAATCACAGGTATTTCTTGGCGATGCACAACAACTGTTTGGGAGCCAGGTTTTGGAGGTAATGGGATAATGGGGTGATTGGGTGATGGAGAAAAAGATGAATTTCTTTGTATCTCCCTCTCCCTCTCCCCCTCTCTTCGTAAACGTTCCCAAGCTTCTAAGCAAACCGTTCCACCCGCAGGGATGCTAAATCCTATCTGCCAGTTGGGGTCTGTAAAGTCTGGTTTTAGCAAACGCCCAGATAGGCAGCAGACTTGCACTTGCGGGGTTACTCCTGCTAAGGCTAAAAGGTGAAACACCCCATGAGCCAGATGAGCCAAAACCCCAGATGCATTTGCACTAGATAACGCCTCCAACCGATGGAGATGTTCATTGAACAACTCATAAAGTTCTTCTTGGGGTTGTTCGCTCAAAGCTTGACACAGGACTATTTCTGCTAAATACTGGCCAGCAGCCAATTTTCCCAAATCTTTAGCTAAACCAGGATAAGTTTTTAACGTCTGTGCTTGGGTAATTTTATCAAGCGATCGCCCTTTCGCAATCAATAGTTCATTCACAACAAACATACCACTCCTGCCGCCCAGGCTGGAGTTGTGCTTGCGTGCCCCTGGAGCCACTGCTCGAATCAGACCGAATTCTGGTGTCAAAATCGTCACTATTTTATCAGATTCTCCCAGCACTTGGGTTTTAAGATTAATTCCCGTTGCTTTGTAGGTTCTACTCATTAGTTATTTAGTCATTAGTCATTGGTTATTGGTCAGTACAGACGCGATTAATCGCGTCTGTACAATGGTCATTAGCTTGGGACAAATGACAAATGACAAAGGACAAATGACTATTCACCCTTTCCCAGGTTATCGCGCTGGCGGATCAAATCGATACCGCGAGATGTGCCTAATCTAGTAGCACCCGCTACGATTAAGTCTAAAGCTTGATTGATAGTGCGGATACCACCTGAGGCTTTAATTCCTACTTTTTCTTTTGCAAATTCCTGCAAAAGTCGTACATCTGCCACTGTTGCACCACCATTCCAACCTGTACTGGTTTTTAAGAATGCCGCTCCCGCTTCCATAGCTATTTCAGCAGCTATTTTTTTTTCTGCATCTGTCAACAGGTTGGTTTCCAAAATTACCTTGACAGTTTGCCCAGTCTCTTCACAAATTTCGGCAATCTCCCGGTGGACTTCTTCAGTTTTACCAGCTTTCAACCAGCCCAAGTTCATTACCACATCCAACTCAGTAGCCCCATTATCCGCCGCTTCTTGAGCCTCATAAAGTTTCACTGCTGAAGTCGTCGCACCAGCAGGAAAGCCAATCACCGTACAGACTTTTGGATTTTTACCGTGCAGGAGTTCGACTGCTTGTTTGACATAGGCGGGGTACAAGCAAACCGCCGCAAAATTGAATCTGTATGCTTCTTCACACCACTGCTCAACCTGCTCTGGAGTAGCAGTTGGCGTTAAGAGGGCGTGATCGATAAATGGCGCAATATCAATGTTTGGATAGTCTGCTGCCATCGTGTCTTCTGCCAGTGAGTGATTGATTATTAAAGTTTATAAAAAATTAAAACATTTCTTATATATATATATTAAACCATATTTATTACGAGTTTATTCTGAAAACAAGCTGCTGACTTGTCTTGGATGTCGGCTTTGTAGATATCCCAGAATTACTGTAAGTGTTTAGAGGTTGTTTTAAAAGTAGTTTGCTGTGATTTTAGACACTTATTGCTCCCCCCTAACCCCCCTTAAAAAATGGGTAACCGGAATCAAAATCCCCCAATTTATCGGGCAATTTAGGAGGAGCTAGAACGTTTTGCTACCGACAATACGACTTTTAACACATCCTCTTAAGTTGACATTAGACAGTAGTAAGTTTAGAAATATCAACAGCATTTTTCACACCATTTCCTAAAAATTCAAAAATAGTTTTCGCTAACGCCTTCGATGCCAAATATGGTACGCCATTACCAATAGTCTTAAACATATTTGTGAGCGACATATTCTCTGGAAGCACAAAATTTGCAGGCATAGATTGTATGGCTAAAGCTTCTGCCACAGATATTCGCCGGATTTTATAGGGATGTAAATGTACTTCATTATTTCCATAGCAAGCTGTTGGAGAGTAACGCCATCGATGAAGACGCTTGAAAGACTTTTTAGAATCATCTCCTTCATCAATAGCAGCAAATCTTGTGATACCTGCCCTTGGTTGAAAACAGTTCTCAGCATTGGGATGCTTCAGCACATTATTTTTTCTAAACCAGTATTCAACTGTTAATTCTTGAGGTATGCCATCAGGACAAGGAATTATGGAATTTTCTTGGAATGGTTCGCACTTACGCCAAGGATAAGCAAAAACCTTTGTTTGAGGATATAAAATGTGATTTTTCCAAGGAAAAGTCTCTTCATGTAGTAACTTTTCACTACCGACTTTTATTCCTATATCTTTGACAAAATTATTTCGGAAACCAATGAGAATAATTCTTTCTCTATCTTGGGGTACACCATATTCGATAGCATTAATTAACCGCTCTGTTAATATATAGCCTGCTTCCAGTAATTGGTGCTTGAGCGATTCAAAAAATAAACGGTGCTTTTTTGTTCTCCACAATCCCTTAACGTTCTCAAATAAAAAGAAATCTGGAAGATTGCGGCAAATTAATTCAACGCAAGAAGCGGAAAGCTTGCCATTATCTCCTAAACGTCCTCTATTTTTGCCGCCAATAGAAAAATCAGGACAGGGAGGCCCGCCAATGAAGCCCACAATATTATTAGATTTGCGGCAGTGTTGTACTAACTCCCAGAGGTGTTGTGTTTGTAAACCTTCAAAAAGTTGGGTTACATCTCCTGCTTCTCCGTCATGATACCCGTATTCTGGCAACGGTAGATTGAGAATTTGCCGTGAATAGCGGTATGCACTCATGAATGGGGAAAAAATTTCATTGACGTAAACAATCTTAAAACCGCTGGTTTCAAAACCTAAATCGAGGAAACCTGAACCAGCAAAAAAAGAGAAAATACAAGGGCGATGGCTCATTCAATAACTACTGCCGTGAAACAGTCTTAATTAATATCGGAAGATACAGGGTTTATACTTACGTACCAATCAAAAATGAACAATTTTAAGATTGCTTAAATAGTAAAAAAGCTCACATTTTATCTAAGTGTTGAATATCAAAGTTTACTCAATCTTTAAAGAAAATACCTGACAGATAAAGAGTCTGAAGTCACAATTAAATATAGGAGTTTGAAAACTCCTAATCATGTTTAAGACAAATATTTGTCATTAAATAAAAAACCGGGATACTTTGAACTAATTTTTATGCGAATTTTAATTTACTCCTACAACTACTATCCAGAGCCAATTGGTATTGCCCCACTGATGACTGAATTAGCAGAGGGACTAGTGAAGCGTGGGCATCAAGTGCGCGTAGTCACCGCTATGCCCAACTACCCTGAGCGTCAAATTTATCAGGAATATCGGGGCAAGTGGTATCTCAACGAATACAAAAATGGCGTTCAAATTCAACGCAGTTACGTTTGGATTCGTCCCCAACCCAATCTATTAGATCGGGTGTTACTAGATGCTAGTTTCGTTGTCACTAGTTTTGTACCCGCCCTCGTCGGTTGGCGTCCAGATGTTATTCTCTCAACATCGCCATCCTTGCCAAGCTGTGTACCAGTTGCTCTTTTAGGATGGTTACGTGCTTGCCCTGTGATCTTAAATTTACAAGATATATTACCAGAAGCAGCCGTCCACGTCGGTCTACTGAAAAATAAATTGCTTATAAAGTTATTTACAATATTGGAAAAATTTGCTTACCACACTGCCAGTAAAATTAGCGTCATCGCCGATGGGTTTGTGGACAATTTGCGATCTAAGGGCGTAGAAGCTGACAAAATTGTGCAAATTCCCAACTGGGTTGATGTAAATTTTATCCGCCCTTTGCCTAAAGAAAATAACCCTTTCCGGGCGGCACATAACCTGAATGGCAAATTTGTAGTACTTTATTCTGGCAACATTGCCCTAACCCAAGGCTTAGAAAGCGTTGTCAAAGCTGCTTCTGTGTTGTGCCATATCCCAAATATTGTTTTTGTCATCGTTGGAGAGGCAAACGGTTTACAGCGATTGCAACAAGAATGTTTAGACTGCGGCGCAAATAATGTTTTGCTACTGCCATTTCAACCCCGCAAATATTTGCCACAAATGTTAGCAGCTGCTGATGTTGGTTTAGTGGTGCAAAAGAAAAATGTTGTATCCTTCAATATGCCGTCAAAAATTCAAGTGCTACTTGCCAGTGGACGAGCTTTGGTTGCTTCTGTCCCCGATAATGGTACGGCAGCAAAAGCTATCAGGCAAAGTGGCGGCGGAGTTATCGTTCCTCCAGAAGATCCTCAAGCTTTAGCAATGGCAATTTTAGATTTGTACCAAAACCCCGAAAAAGTCAAAACTCTGGGTTATAAAAGTCGCAAATATGCGGTTGAATACTATGCTTTTGAACAAGCTTTAAATCAATATGAGTCGTTGTGTTACTCATTGACGGCAGAACGTGGAGCAATTCAGTCCACAAGAGTTACCAAACAAGAAGTTTAATCTATAGCAGTGAGGTTAAATTACACCTAGGAACAAAGTCGCCTAGTCCTCCTCCCAACCCGTAGAAAGTCATGCGGGTTCGTTTACCTAGCGGAAATCTGTACTCTAGCTCATCTACTTCCACCTCATTGTCATCGTCACCATCAAATCCCAAATTTGTCATTTGAGTTCCAGTCACATCTTCTAATGCTGGTGTGTTCCTTGCTTGTAAGCGCACTTCCAATTTATCTTTTCCAGTAAAACTGCTTACGAAGCTCAGACGGACGCGATCGCTCAATACTAAATTTTCATTTATTGGTTTACTGCTGTTGGCTCTCTTTTCACCAGCGAATCCAGTCACAGCAAAGATGGCCTCTGCCTCAAGCTCAACATGGGGGGAAAACTGTTGCGTTTCTAATGCGGCAACGTTGGTTTCTAATAAATTAACTTGTTTATCAAGGGTTTCTAATTCTGCCGACAATTCAGAAACAGATGTGATTTTACTTAATGCATGATTATCAGGATTATATTCACTGAAGTTCTTAGGTTTGTCGGGAATGGGTGTTGCAATAGCTGGAGTTATGCTGCTCAAAGTGCATCAGATAATTAAACTAATTAAGCGAAATTGTCGCCAATAAGTTGAAGCTAACAATGCTCTCTCCTGAAAGTTAACAATTAGAATATAGTAATTTGAACCTCAAGACGAACCGCAGAGGCGCAGAGAACACAGAGAGAATAAAGAGAGATTTTTACGAATGATTTAGGATTGTTGTAGTATGTTGCTTATGCAGAAAACTGCTGACAAAAATGGCATTTTAGGATCAGTTACACTGTTAAAGCGATCGCTGATGAAAACAGTCATATTTATTCGCCTTTAAATATTAACTGGGCGTAAATCTAAAAACTTTTATCCTCGCTGCGCTTCTGCGTGAGAAAAATCAACTTGTAAATATGCAGCACTATAATTCAATACGCTTGGGTTAAGGCTTTACTCTTTGCCAAAGTCAATTTTTTTAACGGCAGCTTTAGCAAGTCTTCCGGGGTGTACTTAGCAAAGTTCTGAATCGGCTTAAAAGCATTTTTGAGATAGGTGAGAAACACAAGCACATCACCCGGTGTCAGAGCATTTTGCAATGCCAGCCAGGAGCCATACCATAAAACAATTGCTGTTCCTAGTGGTTTGTCTCATTAAATTTGCTGGGTTCGTAGTAGGCACTGAAGTGCTTAAAAATCTAGTAGGACTTACGCAAAATATCTCTCAAACTCTGATTTCTCCGTGTACTCTGCGCCTAATAAGGTTCGTTATTCCGTAACTCTTGCGTAAGTCCTATCTAGGACTAAAGTCCTTACTACGAACTTGTTCACCCCTCAAAATTAATGAAACAGACCACTAGTGCAATCACAGCATCAACGGTTCGTTCGAGATGAGCAGCAAGGCGTTGGGTTTTTACGCTCTCCTTGAGGCTACGCTGATTTTGTTGAGAAAAAACTCGTGCAAAGGCATCTTGCAGGGAGAGGGCTTTGATCAATTTAATGGCAGCAATTGACTCAGCCGCCGTCGCCGCCACAGCCCCTTCTTGTTTCCGTTGCCTTAATGATGACTGCGATCGCAGAAATCAAAAGTAGTCCATACTGTTTGTGAATGTAAGGCCAGAAATAACGTAGTACCCCCCATAGACCGGGAATAGCTTTTTTCTGTGGCTTTGAACGTCCCATTTATCGTCTTACCTCCACTTGGAATTGAGGCGGAGTATTTAATCCAGCTATATGCAAAATCTGTTGCGCGATCGCCTCCCAAGTGTGATGTTCTATGACTGTTTTCCGCGCCGCTTGTCCCAAAGAATGGCGCAAAGTCGGCGATCGCCACAATATTTCTAATGCCTCTGCTAAGGCGATCGCATCACCTGGTGGGCAAAGAATACCATTCACCCCTGTGTCAATTAGCTCAAGCAATTGCCCAATACCACTAACAACTACAGGCAAACCAGCCGCCATATATTCATAAACTTTCAATGGTGAGAAGTAAAAATCGGATTCAGCCGGATAGGGCGCAACAGCAACATCCATTGCTGCTAATAATTCGGGAATTTCATCAGGATTCACCGCTTTGGTGAATTTAGCATGAGAGTGTAATCCTCGTGCCAATAATTCGGCTTCGAGATTTTCTCGTTCGGGGCCATCAGCGATCGCCACATTATTAGCAATTTAGACTAGTCGGGCCATTGCCCGTCCTATTCAAGCAGTCACCCATGTTGCCCAACAGGTTACAGAGGAATCTAATTTTGATTTACAAGCACCCGTAACAACTAATGACGAAGTTGGTATCTTGGCTAATTCCCTCAATCGTTTAATTTTGGAAGTTCAGCAACTCATCACAGTCCAAAATGATGCTAACGAACAGCTAGAAGTATACAGCCAGGTACTAGAAGAGAAAGTACGCGAACGAACACGGGAGTTAAATGAGAAAAATCTCAGCTTAAAGTTGGCATTAGAGGAATTGCGGTGTACTCAAGCTCAACTTGGAGAAACTGAGGAAAATAGCGATAAAAGCTAAAAAATGACTCTTGTTAGCTTGAAATAGCTTAGAATTTATCCCAACTACTTAATGAATCCCCAGTGGAGCGAACACTATTTTTACCGGAAATTCTTGCTGAAAAGCTAATGTTTAATTTATCACTACACAATAGCCATCCGCAATCAGCAGTTGCGGATGTCGAAACCTAAGCAGTCAATTATCAAACTAGCACAGGTCGGCGGAAATAAACCTACCATTTAATTACAGCCAGAAAGCCCAAAATTAAAGCCTTTTGAATGCGTGAATGCGTGAATGCGTGACTTCCGCCTTGCGGTACTAGCCCCCATAGACACCCGTTTTTTTGTTAGTATTCAAAAAAACCTATTGACACATTTTCAGATCAATTGTTTGTGATTTGTAAGTAAATGTAAACAATTGTTTCAAAAAAAAGAAAGCACCTGAGGTTTAATGACTGATTATTTCCAAGGAAATTTCCCATTACAATCTGTCCCACTGACGAAGAGCGTGGCAAAGAGCCACGCCCATACCGAAGAGGAGAGCGGAAAATTAGCTACAACGATCGCAGAAGCGGCATCAGATCGCAAAGCAGGTGAGATTATATTGCTCAAAGTAGCAGAGGTATCTTACCTAGCTGATTACTTTGTGATGATGACTGGCTATTCTAAAGTACAAGTCAGGGCGATCGCTCAAGCAATTGAAGGAAAAGTCGAAACTGAGTTGCAACGGCGTCCCATAAGGACAGAAGGAAAAGTCGAGGGGAGTTGGGTACTACAAGACTACGGTGATGTGATCGTTCACATCATGATGCCCAAAGAACGAGAGTTTTATAATTTAGAAGCGTTCTGGATTCATGCAGAGCGTATTTCCCTTCCAGAATCTGATGAGGGTGAGGGTAAGCCAACATGATTAGGTCTTCGGTTTCAAATTGCCCAGTTCCCACAGACCAACAACCGCTCAATGAGTACGAAGAGTTAAAAACTTCCTGGCTGTTTCGTGATAGCACTTTAGACTGGCGCGAGTATATCACAAAAATAGCTTGGATTTGGGGTTTATCTTGGCTGGTCGCAGGGCCTGTGGCAGCAGCGAGTTTTCCCCCTCACAAGTATATTGCACATTTTATCCTCTGTGGTGCAGCAGCAGCGAGTGTTGGAGTAGTGCTGGCACTTATAAGGTTGTACTTAGGCTGGTTCTACGTGTGCGATCGCCTTTGCAGTCCCACAGTCTTTTATGAAGAGTCAGGCTGGTACGACGGCCAAACTTGGACAAAACCACAGGAAATCCTCAACCGCGATCGCTTGATTGTCGCATACGAAATCAAACCTATTCTGCGGCGGTTACAATTTACTTTTGCTGGGTTGGCGGGAATGTACGTTATTGGTACTATAGTTTGGCATTTGTTTTAAAAAGTCATTGGTCATTAGTTATTAGCTAAGGACTAATGACTAATAACTAATGACTAATTAATTAAAAAAGGTAATAAATATAAACCCATGACAATGGGAAAACGAACTCAAGCCACAGCACTGGAAGTCCGGTTGCTGCGGGAAGGTATTATTGAATCCAGGCATATAGTCCAGGCTGTTGTATGCGACGAACGAGGACGGGTTCTAACCGTTGCCGGAAATTCTGAAACTGCTGCATTTATCCGTTCAGCGCTCAAACCATTTCAGGCACTCGCAGTCACCACCACAGGTACACTGGAACGCTATGATCTCAGCGATCGCGACTTAGCAATTATCACAAGTTCCCATAAAGGAAGAATAGATCAAGTCCGACAGGTATTTAACATTCTTTGGCGGGCTGATCTTGACCCCACTATACTCCAGTGTCCAATTCCTGAAGATAAGCACAGTCCTCTGGAATACAATTGCTCTGGTAAACATGCGGGAATGTTAGCTGTTTGTCAGCAACGCCATTGGCCCTTAAATAACTACTTGGATCGCAAGCACCCAATACAGCAGTTGATTTTGAGCAAAGTAGCAGAATTGCTGCGAATGCCAGCTGAAGAATTTATCAGCGCTCATGATGACTGTGGCGCACCAACTTATCTGATGCAACTCGGTCACATGGCATCTTTATATGCACTGTTAGCCTCTAGTACGAATCTAGATATGGAGCGCATTGTCCGGGCTATGACTCATCACCCCGCGATGGTAGCAGGAGATGGAGAATTTGATACGGAACTGATGCGCTTAACTCCAGGAGAACTGGTTAGTAAAACTGGTGCCGAAGGAGTGCAGTGCATTGGTAGACTCGGTGAAGGCTTGGGATTGGCAATCAAAGTTATGGATGGGGCAAAACGAGCAAAATACGCCGTGGCTATTCACTTACTCCAGCAAATGGGTTGGATTAGTCCCAGCGCCGCCGAAAGCCTCTCGGAAAAGTTTGTCACCTTGGGAAAATACAAGCGTTTAGAAGTAATTGGAGAATTATCGTTTTTGTAGTTGCCAAACTCTTGACTATAGGTTATGATAAAAAAGTCAAGAGCGACGCGGGATAGAGCAGCCTGGTAGCTCGTCGGGCTCATAACCCGAAGGTCAGTGGTTCAAATCCACTTCCCGCCACCAAATAAAAGATAAAATAAAAACCCTACAATCGGTGAAGATTGCAGGGTTTTTGTTTTATTTTGATCTATTCTGGAAGAAATAGCCATCTTAAAAGGCGCAAAGAATCATGGTTGTGAAGTTGCAGCGACCAATTTTAGTGGGAGGATTGGGACTGTCCTTTTCTCTGTGGATGTTGGACAGTTGGCACGATTCTATAGTGCAGGTGGGTGAGTTTGGTTTATTGAGTGCCTTAGCTGTAGGCGGTGGTTTGTGGTTATTCCAAAAAAATCGCCCGAAAGACAGTTTAAAGCAGCTAGATGGTATGGTGGTGGATCGGACGACTGTAGAAAGTGCGATTTCTATTGCTGAAACTGTAATAAACCAACTGGCACAAGAAGCAGAAAACCACACAGCATTAGAGACACTGCGAGAACAAGTTGCCCAATTGTTGTTGGAGTTAGACAGACAAGAAATTAAAGTTGCTGTGACTGGCGGTAAATCCGTAGGTAAAAGCACTTTAATTAAAGTGCTAAAGGAAAATGTCGAGACACGAAATTTGGTGTCTCTAGAAGAAACAGCACCTTTATTTAGAGAAGCGGCTGACAATTCAGATGCAGCTGTTTTAGCAGAAGTGGCAAAATCTGATTTTGTTCTGTTCCTGACAAACGGTGATTTGACAGACTCAGAATTTCAAGCTTTACAGCAGCTAAAAGCAGCAAATCAGCCCACAATCCTGGTTTTGAACAAACAAGACCAGTATTTAGCCGATGAAAGCGCCAGCGTTTTGCTGTCATTAAAACAGCGAATGCAGGGAAATGTAGTTGCAACTGCGGCCTCTCCCATTCCCATCAAAGTCCGAAAGCATGAGACTGATGGTTCTGTGCAAGAGTGGATGGAACAACCAGCGCCAAATATCCAGCAGTTGACGCAGCAGTTGGATGAAGTTTTGGTACAGCAGGGACAACGGCTAGTTTGGGTAACAACCATGAGAAAAGCCGGGTTGTTGAAAGCTGAGGCGAAAAACTGGTTGAATGGAACTAGACGCGATCGCGCTACCCCAATTATTGAACAATATCAATGGATCGCTGCTGCTGCTGCCTTTGCTAACCCAGTCCCAGCCCTTGATATCCTAGCAACTGCGGCAATTAATGCTCAGATGGTAATGGATTTGGGTAATATTTATCAGCAAAAATTTTCCTTGGAACAGGCGCAAACCGTAGCTGGAACAATGGGAAGTTTGATGCTGAAACTGGGTTTAGTTGAACTTTCTACAAAGGCTATTAGTACTGTTCTAAAAAGTAATGCCGTTACCTTTGTTGCTGGTGGCGTAGTGCAAGGAGTAAGTGCAGCTTATCTGACCAGGGTAGCAGGGTTAAGTCTAGTTGAGTATTTCCAACAGCAGGAAATAGCGATAGATTCTAGGACTGGTTTAAATTTGGAGAATTTGCGGCAAACTTTGCAAAAGGTATTTGGGCAAAATCAGCAGATTGGTTTTTTGCAGGGGTTTGTTAAGCAAAGCGTGAAACGTTTGTTGCCAGAGGTGCAGCAGGTTGAATTAGTTGGTGTTGAGAAATTTGTGGGTTAAGTTTACTCAGAGGCGCAGAGTTTTTCTTTGCGCCTTTATATTAGGCTGAAAAATATGGTAATCGTTGCGACTACTGTTTTGAGGATAGGTAAATCATGAAAACGCCTTATCTTCCAAACCCAGAAGGTGTTTTTAACAAAGATTTGTTAGAAACTATTGACATAAATGAGCTTCAAAACCTAGTTATTCAAACTAGACACAGGTTGGAAGAACGTATTAGTTCTCAATCTCCAGCTACTTTAATGTTTGTAGAAATAACTCATTTGGCAGCTGAAGCTGAAGCGACTAATGAATTATCAATAAAATCTCATAAATTCCAAGAAGCAAGTAATCGAGCTTTCAAACTTGCACAAGAGTATCAGGAAAATAACCTAAATACAGTTTTTGAATTATTAAAAAATTATTCATATTTATTACAAATAAATAAAAAGTTTTCTCTGGCATTATATTACTTAAATTTAGTCAATGAAGCTAAAACTAACAACAACAAACCAACACAATGCAAAAACTATACTGAAGCCTTAAAATTAAGGATGGATGTGTGGCGAAGTAGAGAGTAAACAGTGGATATATCCATCTACGGTAATTATCTGGTATTGTCTAAAGTCTAATGTAGCTTGGGGAGCAATAACACCAAAACGTCCTAGTACTGAGTGGTTTATTTATCCTGATAGGTATGGCATCATCAAAGATCAGCGTAAAAGTTATCTATCAGGTAAAACTTATTACATTTATCCATCTTATTGTGTGCCAGTTGAAAGAATAATCAGTAAAGACCAAGTTGTTGAATATATTAAACAATTATGCGACCTTTAATTTAGAATGCGCGATCGCCCTTGTATTTTCTGCTTTTTTGCTGATTAAGCTTTCCTAGATTTAGGTTTTTAAACCAGCGATTTTAACATTGTTTGTGTCAAAGACATTTTCTCACAATTTATGCCAGCATATTGTCATTGACGCGGGTATTCACTTTTGACTTTTTACTTGCCTAGTGTTATAGGTAAACCTAAAATTTACCCAAGCCGGAAGTAGGCTTGGGTGTATCTAACAATTATTGTGATTGGGAGTTAGCAAAAAATTGTGAATAAGGGTAGTTAGCTAAACAGCACCACTGTTTCTATTAAACAGAATAGCTATAGTTTTGAAAATTAGCTTTAAATCGTACACCAAACTCCAATTTTTTTGATACTGCAAATCCAGGCGAATTACATCTTCAAAACTACGGACTGTAGACCGTCCATTAACTTGCCATTCGCCAGTCATACCGGGCTTAACATCTAAACGTTGCCACTCCGGTACTTCGTAGCGTTCCACTTCATCAGGTGTCGGTGGTCGAGTGCCTACTAAACTCATCTCTCCTTTGAGGACGTTCCAAAATTGGGGTAATTCATCAAGACTAGTTCGCCGTAAAAAGCGCCCTATTTTGGTAATTCTGGGGTCATTCTCATTCTTGAAAAAAGCACCTTGCACTTGGTTTTTAACTTGGGATTTCTTCGCTTCCGCATCCACACACATAGAGCGGAATTTCCAAATTTTAAACCGTTTCCCCATCCAACCACAACGGATTTGACTAAAGAAAATGGGCCCGGGATCATTAATTTGAATAGCGATCGCAATCGGAATAAATAAAATTCCTGTAATTAATAAACCGATCACTGACCCTACAATATCTAACAACCGTTTCATCCAAGATGCCACAGAAGGGTGAGTAGTGGGTAACTGCTCTACTTTGCGGGAAGTTGTCTTCCGATTATCTACTAAGTCTTCCTGTTTTATTAGCGGCGCATCATCTACAAGCTCTAAGGGAAAAACCTGATCCAATCCCGTGAGTTTTAGGACTGCCATTATTTGAGGTGTTACATTCCGCAGTGTTAATGTAATCCCTTGAGTCTGGGCGTATTTAAAATTACTAACCAGGGCACCTAAACCACTACTATCCATAAAAATAGTTTGATGAAAGTCAATGATGATTTGCTTAGGATGTGAATTGGGCTGGATTAAGCTTTGGCAGGTTTGCTTAAAGCCTAAGGCCTCCAGCACGCTCAACCGCTTAGGCACCTGCACTATAGCCGTGTCGTTTAGGGAATTAACTGGAAAATCGACCTCTGTCGGTTGGCTAGTCATGAAGCTCTGCACTTTCGTTGCCATGTATAATGTAATCTGCCAAACATTATTTTGTCCTACAAAATTACCTAACCTAATATTGGAATCAGTAGTATAAGGACTAATTGCGATTTACCGGGGCTGAGATTGGAGATCGCTAGCGACGATTCACAATAGAACAAGAAGCCAAAAAACATCCTTGCTGTTGTGCCGACGCAGCGCGATCGCGTTGCTCTCATCAAATGATTGCTAAAAATACGGTTACACCTAGCGCACGCCTGATTGAAATCTTTTCTGCCATTCAAGGGGAAGGACTAAATGTAGGGATGCGTCAGATATTTATTCGTTTTGCTTTGTGTGATTTGCGCTGTCATTTTTGTGATAGCGCCCACACTTGGAATGCACCTGCTAGTTGTCGGATAGAGCGATCGCCTGGATTGCGCGACTTTGAAATCCACTCTAACCCTGTCTCTCTACCCATACTAATCGAATGGGTGGAACGACAAAATCTACCTTCTCTACACGATAGCATTAGCTTAACTGGAGGCGAACCACTTCTTCATGCCCCATTTTTAACCCAGTTTCTACCCGAAGTGCGAGCCATAACTGGTCTACCTATATACTTAGAAACTGGCGGACATCGCCCAGAACAGCTGGCAATGATTCTCCCTTATTTAGACTCTGTAGGTATGGATTTCAAATTGCCCAGTGTTAGCGGCGAAAGTCATTGGCAAGAACATGCTAAATTTCTCCAATTATGTCATGACTCATATTTAAATGTTTTTGTCAAGATAATTGTGTCTCAAAACACAGATCCAGCCGAGTTGGAACGTTCAGTTTTGCTAGTGGCAGAGGTTAGTCCAGATATTTCAGTATTTTTACAACCTGTTACGCCTTTGCCAGTATCTGAACAATTCTCCCCAATACCTGTGCTTGCCCCTACGGCTGATCAAGTTTTGATGTGGCAAGCTTTGATGAAAGGCTTTCTCAAGCATGTGCGTGTGATCCCTCAGACGCATAAAATGCTGAACCAACTGTAAAAATGTCTGTAAAATTTGAGTTTGATAAAGATGTAGTCAAGGAAAAACCAAGATTTTATGAAATGTTAATGTCAACCTGATTTATTATTATATTCGGTGCAACAAAGCCGAGCGCGTTGTCCCATAGATTAATATTCCGAAAATTTCCTTGTTATCTATGGACTTTCACCATCATGTTGACTTGCTTGGATATTTCACCTCTTTTTCTTGCACAGACCTCTTCATCTAGCTCGGATAACACAATCACATTAATATTTGTTGCTCTGTTTCTAGGTCTGTTTGTTTGGAGTCTTGCTTGGGTTTACAGTGATGCTGAACGTCGTGGTAAGTCTGGTTGTCTTGTTGTTCTGATAATTTTATTTTTCGGTTGGCCAATAAGTCTTCTTTTTTGGCTTGTCTTCAGACCTGGATGAAGATTAAGCGATTAAGCTACTGGGATAGTGCGTCTAGTAGCGAAACTTAAGTCGGGTGTTCATGTTGAAGCAATTACAAAGGGTTTGTACCCAACGCCTAATGAAGGCAGTGCTGTTTCAGGTAGGTTTAAATCCCTACTTGAAACATAGTTATGAATTATCAATTTCTAAAATTAATCTAGGCATTTTGTTGGGTAGGTATTGCCCACCCAACTTACTTTATGGTTTCTACAGTGCGCCCTCATCTGGAGTTTTAGATTTAGCTTTTGCTTTATTAGCACTGCGTTTGAGGGCAGAGAGCCTTGCTTCGTATTTCGACCGTTGGCGCTTACTAGGAGTATTGTCAATCAGGGTTTTCAAGGCGCTACCGAGGCTCTTGTAGGCATTGGGGAGGCTATAACCAAAACGAGTTGCCAAAGCGATCGCTTTCTCATCAGCATTGAGCAATTCTCTCAGTTGCTTTTCCCCATTATTCTTTTGGTACAGTCGCCAGCCTGACACACCACACAGCGACAAAGCTAACACCAGAAGCAATCCATCTTGTACCCACAATTCGCCTACAGCACCACCTAAACCGATGGCTAGTGCTGCCATTTCCCAACCATCTTTAGGAATCGTGTCATTTTGAACGCGAGCAACTTCATGCCAGAACAGCAGATTACGCTGATCCATTGCGAGGGCATCCCATTTCACCAGGTCAATTTGAATTTCTACCTGGTCTTTACCAATTTCTTCGCAACGAACCAGGGGTGGATTGACCTCAGTTGTGCCTTCAACCGTGACCCAGCTCTGTAATTCTGGCGGTAGTAAGCCTTTCAACCGCCGTAGTTCACTCATTTCCGCTTTGGCAGAGGAGGTTGCATAGGATGTCATAATATCCAGCCCCAGAAAATTTCAGTATATAGTGAGGGTATCACTTTGGAGTATAGCTATTTAAGTGATGATCCGTCTCAGTCGCTCTTAAAACTTCCTCGCTTTTTTCGCGCTTCCATTGCTTTTTCTAGCAAATCTAGCAATCCTGGGGCTTCTTCTTGGATACTGAGTAACAGTCTTTCCCCAAGTTCTATATTCCCCGGATCAAAACCTGTTGCCATCACTTCTTTCAGGCGAGGTATTGCTATGCTATCCACAATCTGAATTAACCCACTCAGACAACGGTGAAATTGTTTTTCTGTGAGAATCGAGTCTTCTAGAGGAAACTCAATAATGGCACGGATTTCGCCATCGGATGGGTCATACTCCCATTGCAACATTTTGGTTTCCCAGGAAATGGCAAGCATTGTCTGGAGGATAACTCCCTTGTGAGGATGGTCTTGAATTCCTGCCATAACTTGAGGGGCAAATACCCGGAAAAATTTTCCCTCTTCATCCAACTGGACAACTATTAGGAAATCTTCTAGGTTATCAGCCTCCACGCCTGTTATAATTCGGTCTTCTTCATCATCAAAACGGTAGTCCCAACCAAGGTTGTCTAAATAGTTGGCAATCTGTTTGAGGTTAGCTCCCATAAAAGCCTCATAAGGAACGTGGAGCAGTTGTTACCAGACCTAGTTTAACCTGCTAGGGGTAGTTGTTTAGGTTGGTGTGGCTACAAGCGATCGCATAGAAGTATGCAATTAGGGTATTGGGCATCCCTTCGGCATCCCTTCGGCAACGCTTGGCACAAGTCGGCACAAGTCGCTCAGGGCAAGTGGGCATGGGGCATTGAGCATAGGAAAATATAGATCATCGTTCGGCGCTGTGAATGATATTTTCTGAAAGACCCTTGCTCATTATTAAAGAAGCGAAAATCACTATTTTTAAAACCTTACCCAGTCAAGGATATGGCACTAACTTGCTTAAATTTTAATATTTTCTTCTAGGTTGAATGAATGTATTGCTAGACTTGCATGGTGGCAGGATTTTAAATCAAACTTGAAAGCTGAAGCCAAGTTGAGATAATTTCTACGTCGCATCTGAGGCTTTTGAAAATATAAGTAAAAACTTAAAGTACCGTTTTTAAAAGCCAATAAATATAGCACAGAGACTGGTAGAGTTTTATATTACAAGCAACAAATTGTTTTCACTGCATCATTGTAGTGAACAATACATTTTTATTGTCGAGTATCAATGAAGTTTATGCGTAAATCAGCTTTAATTCTAGCGATCGCACCTCTAGTCTTTGCGATCGCTGCTTGTGGTGGAGATTCAGGACAAACAGCAAATACACCAGGCACTCCAGGCAGTAATCCAGCAGCACCAGCAACTAGAAATCGCTGGGATAATATTAAAAGCCGTGGTCAGATAATTTGCGGTGTCAGTGGTGAAGTACCAGGGTTTAGCTTTGTGGGAACTGATGGTAAATATAGCGGCATTGATGTGGATGTCTGTCGCGCCATCGCCGCAGCTTTATTTGACAACCCAGATGCAGTAGAATTTCGCAATCTCAATTCCAAAGAGCGGTTTACAGCTTTGCAAACTGGCGAAGTAGATGTTCTCAGCCGCAATACTACCTGGACACTTAGCCGCGATAGCTCTGTAGGTCTAGAATTTGCACCTGTGGTCTTTTACGACGGACAAGCCATAATGGTTCGCAAAAATAGCAACATTAAGTCACTGGCAGACCTGAAGGATAAAGCAATCTGCGTTCAAACTGGTACGACTACCGAACAAAACTTAGCAGACCAAATGCGGAAAAGGGGCATCACTTACAAACCCGTTGTCTTTGAAGACGTTAACGTTACCTTTGCTACTTATACCGAAGGTCGTTGCGATGGCATTACAGCTGACCGTTCAGCATTAGTTTCGCGGGGGACAATTTTACCCAAACCAGAAGATAACGTGATTCTCAATGAAGTGATATCTTCAGAACCCCTTGCACCAGCAGTTGCTAAAGGGGATATTAAATGGGGAGATGCTGTTAAGTGGGTGGTTTATTCCCTAGTAAAAGCTGAAGAGTTGGGCATTACTTCTCAGAATGTAGGTCAGTTCGCCACTAGTACTGATCCAGATGTTAAGCGCTTTTTAGGAACCGAAGGCAACCTTGGCGAAGGACTCGGCTTAACAAACGATTTTGCAACCAGAATAATTAAGCACGTTGGTAACTACGCCGAAATTTACGATCGCAACCTCGGCCCCAAGACAAAACTCAATCTAGCTCGTGGTCAAAATCAACTTTGGAGCAAAGGCGGACTGCTTTATTCTCCGCCGTTTCGGTAGAAGGGGCAGGGGGAGAAATCAATTCAAAATTCAAAATTCAAAATTCAAAATTAAAGAACTTGTGCCTCCAGCAAGACAGTAAGAACTGCCTCTTCTTTCCCAATGCCCCATGCCCAATGACTAATAGGACTTACGCAAGAGTTACGGAATAACGAACCACAGAGGCGCAGAGTACACGGAGAAATCAGAGTTTGAGAGATATTTTGCGTAAGTCCTAACTAATAACAAATGACAAATGACTAATTCTATATGGCGTGATGTTCGTTTTTGGCGCATTGCTTTACAACTCATTGCTGTATTTTTAGCAGCAGTTGTAATAGTAATACTGTGGGGCAATCTCCAGCGCAATTTGCGGCAATTGGGTATTCCGTTTGGATTTGATTTTCTTAAGCAACAAGCGTCTTTTGATATTGGCGAGACGCTGATTAGCTACAAACCCACTGACACCTACAGTCATGCTTTGTGGGTGGGGTTAATTAACTCCTTGCGGGTGGCGATCGCAGGGATTTTTCTGACAACCATTGTAGGGGTAAGTGCTGGGATTGCCCGACTTTCTGACAACTGGCTGGTGCGGAATATCACAATGGTTTATGTAGAAGTTTTCCGCAATACGCCCTTACTGCTGCAATTGCTGTTTTGGTACTTTGCTGTTTTTCTTAGTTTCCCCAAAACAGGAAATCAGATATCTCTTTGGGGCTTTATTAGCATTAGTCAAAATGGCTTAGAACTTCCTTGGTTTACCCTATCACCAGAGTTTTCGGCTTTGCTGTTGGGATTAACTTTTTATACAGGCGCGTTTATTGCGGAAATTGTCCGGGGTGGGATTCAATCAGTACCAAAGGGACAATGGGAAGCAGCGCGATCGCTAGGATTAAAACCAGGGTTAGCAATACGGCTGGTGATTTTTCCTCAAGCTTTGCGGGTAATCATTCCACCGTTGACGAGTCAATATCTTAATTTGACGAAAAATACCAGTTTAGCGATCGCGATCGGCTACCCCGATATTTATTTTGTCGCCTCCACCACCTTTAACCAAACGGGGAAAGCCGTAGAAGTGATATTACTGATTATGCTCACCTATCTCACCCTAAGTTTGACTATCTCTGTAGTTATGAATTTATTCAATCGCAGTGTGCAAATTAAAGAGAGATGAGGGGAATGGGGGAGATGAGGGGGACAAGGAAGCAGTTGAACTCGGAAGTTGCACCTCTGAACTCGGAAGTTGAGCCTCTGAACTCGGAAGTTGAGCCTTTGAACTCGAAAGTTGAACCTCTGAACTCGGAAGTTGAACCTCTGAACTCGGAAGTTGAGCCTCTGAACTCGGAAGTTGCACCTTTGAACTCGGAAGTTGCACCTTTGAACTCGGAAGTTGAGCCTTTGAACTCGGAAGTCGCACCTCTGAACTCGGAAGTCGCACCTCTGAACTCGGAAGTTGCACCTTTAAAGTTGAAATATGAGTTTTGACCAATAACAAATGACCAATGACAAATGACAAATGACAAATGACCAATGACAAATGACAAATGACCAATGACAAATGACAAATGACCAATGACAAATGACAAATTAACTTGGCTACGTAAAAACCTGTTCAGTACTTGGTACAACAGCTTGTTAACTGTTGTCTGTTTAGTGTTACTGTTTTGGATACTGCGAGGAGTTATAACTTGGGCAACTACTCAAGCACAATGGGCAGTAATTCAGGTTAATTTACGTTTATTTTTAGTTGGTAGATTTCCGCAAACGCTATATTGGCGAACTTGGATTGTATTGGCGATCGCTTCGACTTTAGGCGCTATAACTGGGGGTGTATTCTTTGGTAAACAACAGTTAATAAAGCGTGGAATTGCTTTGTTTGCTTTAATCATCGGCGTTTTGTTAGTTGTTTTACCACTAGATTTTACATACCGCCTTTGGTTACTGTTAATTGCAGTTTTACTATTTGTAGGTTTTTGGCTTGGAGGAAAGTTTACTAAAGTACTAACTCCTTGGTCCCTACTATGGTTACTGTCTTTCCCCGTTATTCTCTGGCTAATTGGCGGTGGATTTGGATTGCAGCCTGTATCTACAAATTTATGGAACGGTTTGCTACTTACCCTACTAATGGCAGCAGTCAGTATTGTGCTTTCCTTTCCCATTGGAGTTTTACTTGCTTTAGGGCGTACAAGCAATTTGCTTGTAGTACGTTGGTTTTCCATCCTGTACATTGAAATTGTCAGGGGAGTACCACTGATTGGAATTTTGTTCCTCGCTCAGGTAATGCTTCCCTTATTTTTATCAGCAGATGTGCGTCTAGATCGGGTATTGCGAGCAATTGCTGGATTGGTTTTATTTAGTGCTGCATACATGGCAGAAAACGTGCGCGGTGGACTCCAATCAATTTCTCGCGGGCAAATTGAAGCAGCGAAAGCGCTAGGATTAAATACAGCCTTGGTAGTTTTGTTAATCGTCTTACCTCAAGCATTGCGTAACGTTATTCCTGTGATCGTTGGACAGTTCATCGGCTTATTTAAAGACACTTCACTATTATCTTTAGTGGGATTGGTGGAACTCACAGGTATTGCGCGTTCCATATTAGCCCAACCACAGTTTCTCGGACGCTATGCAGAAGTTTATCTATTTATTGGGTTTATTTACTGGGTATTTTGTTACTCAATGTCGTTAGCTTCTCGGCGGTTAGAGAGACAGTTAAATCAGTAGTTAGGAGATTTAAAAAATAAATTACTTAAGAAGAACTCAGGAGCCATACTTTAGAATGATTCTAGTATTATGACTTTTTTTAACAAAACAGAATTCAGGAGTCAGGAGTCAGAATTCAGAATGAATTATATACGACTGGCGGATAGCGCAGCTTTAGCGAGTTCGCTAGCGTCGGAATAAACGGGGAGCATCCCAAATGTGTAAAAATATGATTTGTCATTGCGAGCGTAACGTAGTGAAGCAAAGCAATCGCAACATCTGTACTTTGGCGATTGATTGCTTCATTCCGCTTCTCTTACGAGACGCTACCGCGAACGCTTCATTCGCAATGACGACTCATTATCTTAAATAAATTTGCAAAATTGGGATGCTCCCAATAAACGGGTTTAAGTCCCCCGCCAAATTCAAAATTTGGTGGTGCAACAATTGAGTGGTGGGTCTAAATCCCCTACTCATTGATTCTGGCTCCTGAATTCTGACTTCTGAATTCTTCTTTAATCTTTCAACTTTTGCCTTGTTTGGTCAGTTGTGTAATTTATTGTGCATCTAACCAAGCTTGTAAATCCGCCAAGCTGGTAAAATCCAACAGAGCAACGCTTAGATTCTCAAGCACTGTTAAGGGTAAATGAGAAATAGTTGCTTGCATTTCTTCAGACAGTTCTTGCCCAAGGAGCTTAGTCAAGAGTCGAACAATTAATTTAACAGTTGCTTCCTGTTCTCCCTCCTGTCGTCCTTCTTCTTTAATTTCTCGATAAACTCTCGTTTGCTGTAAAGTTATACCTAACATAATTTCCACCTCAGATCGGCTTAATTGTTCAAATTTGTATACCATTATGGTCGTTATCAATTCTATTATGGCGCGACTTGATAGTTGTGGTACTTCTTCGTATGTTCTCGTTAGCAAATACCTAGCTTCTTCTGGTGCTTGGTCTTCTTCTATCGTAGTCAGTACCATGAGTGCTAAACCCAAAGGTAATTCACGAATATCTCCTAACTCGTCCAAGTAAACGCGATACAATTGTTCGCTATTAAGGAATGCGCGGTAGGGATAGCTATTACTTTGTTCGGTACTGCGGGATGGGTAGATTACCACCGCTTGCCAATCACTGTATCTCATACGGTTGCGATAGAAATACAATAACGACTCGGCAAATAGCCTTTCGTAGAGCATTTCATCTCTCTGAAATTGAACTTCGCTGAAATATACAACCCCGGCATCAGCAGTATCAGGTGGAAGAAACACACCATCAATTTCAAATTTGGGTTCCTTGACAGCTACGGAATCAAAACGATAATTATCAGCATTGGCTGGGGGATTTGTCAACAATTCAAATAATAGGCTTGGGGATTGTTGAAATAGTTTGTAGAAAATTGAGTCTCGGCGCATGTAGGGGTTGCGAAAAATTTATTTTAACTCATAATATATCTTCAGATGGCTTATACCACAAATTTTATTTATGAATGATTTTGTGATGTGGTGGTATTGTTCCCTGGCAAAATCTTAGATAGACGATCGCGCTGTAAAATCTGATTAATTAGGGTTATTATTGATAAGCGATCACTATGGTAAAAATTTATTATCGCTATCGAAAATCAGCAATTACTTAATAGTCATTCCATCAGCTTATCGATAGGTATCGCTAATTTACTAAAAAATTTGGAGTTGCAAATCCGTGACAAGAAAACAAGCACCGATGATTATTGCTGAAGATGTTCACAAGTGGTATGGAAAGTTCCATGCTCTTCAGGGTGTGAGCTTGACAGTCAATCGTGGAGAAGTAGTAGTATTGATGGGGCCATCGGGTTCAGGAAAATCTACCTTTATCCGCACATTTAACGCTCTAGAAGAATACCAAAAGGGAAAAATTGAAATTGACGGCATTACCCTCAGCCATGACTTGCGAAATATTGAAACGATTCGCCGAGAAGTGGGAATGGTATTTCAGCAATTTAATTTATTTCCTCATCTTACAGTATTGCAAAATATCTCTTTAGCACCAATTTGGGTACGGCGATCGCAAAAGGCAAAAGCTGAAGAATTGGCAATGCAACTATTAGAAAGAGTGGGAATTTTAGAACAGGCGCAAAAATATCCAGGACAGTTATCTGGTGGACAACAGCAACGAGTAGCGATCGCTCGTGCTTTAGCCATGCAACCCAAAATTATGCTGTTTGACGAACCCACCTCAGCCTTAGATCCAGAAATGGTACGAGAAGTTTTAGATGTAATGCGAAATCTCGCCCGTGATGGGATGACAATGGTAGTCGTCACCCACGAAGTTGGATTCGCTCGTGAAGTCGCCGACCGAGTTATTCTCATGGATAGCGGTACCCTGGTCGAGTCAGCTACCCCTGAGACATTTTTCAGCAACCCAAAAGAAGAAAGAACACGCAAGTTTTTATCACAAATTCTCTAAAACCTCCGCGCTACTTTGCGCTCAACTTTGCGCCCCTCTGCGTTTCACTTCTAACCCTTTTGTCCCACAACTTCACACCAAGCAGCAGCAAAAAATCCATCTGGGTGCTGACTCCATTCTCGTAAAGCACGACTCATTGCTGTAAGCGCGCGCTCATCAGTCCAACCTTTCTCTATAGCTCCATCCACCTTTGCAGAAGCCTCAATTCGCAGCGCTAAATATTCTGTAGCTTCACTCAGCGACTCAGAACATTGATAAGAAGCCGAAGCTTGGATATTAGTAAACCCACTTTGGCGCAGCAGGGCGCGTAACTCTCTACCTACGTCAGGATTACCAGAATTTTGCTGCTGGAGCCACTTGTAATAAGAAAATGCTTTTTCCAGTTCTGGTGTAGACGGTGCAATCAAAAACCCGCCCCAGTCAGGACTACGAAGCCCAATAATTCCCCCCGGTTTTAAAACTCGCCACAGTTCCCGTAACGCCTGCGTCGGTTCTTGAAGATGCTCAAATAGTGCATGGGAAAAGATTGCATCAAATGAGTTATCCGGGAAGGGTAAAGCATAAATATTCGCCTCCAGAAAATTAGCATTACTCACACCTTGAGTGAAAGCACTCTCCGCAGCTATCTGGATTTGAGAAGCTTCGCGATCAATACCTCTAAGCGTACCAGGGAAAATTGCTTTTGCTAAACCCAAAGTGATCGTCCCAGGTCCGCAGCCACAATCTAGCAATTTCATCCCTGGACGTAAATAAGGCTTGAAAAACGCACCATGAGTATCTAAGCTGCGTTTTGCCATGAAATTCGTCGCATTACTCGAATAGCCTGGAGTATACTTTTCCTGCATTGCTCTGATTCCCTGCAATATTTGTATGAGTATCATAAGCAGGTACTTTTCAGATGTCCAATATATATTTAAATAAAATTGAAACTTATAAAATATCAAAAAAATGGAACTGCGACACCTGCGCTACTTTATTGCTGTCGCTGAAGAACTGCACTTCAGTAGAGCCGCCGAGCGATTGCACATTGCTCAACCGCCCTTAAGCCAGCAAATTCAGCAACTAGAGGCGCAATTGGGGGTAGAACTGTTTCAGCGTAAAACCAAACGACAGGTGCAGCTAACGGAAGCTGGACAAGTATTTTTGCAAGAAGCTTATCAACTTTTAGCTCAACTCCAAAAAGCAATTGAGCTAATTCAAAAAACGGGAAGAGGTGAAAAGGGACAACTAAGAATTGGCTTTACTAGCTTAGTAACCTACGATTTGCTTCCTGTGATTTTGCGACGGTTTCGAGAACAGTTTCCAGAAGTAGAGTTGATTTTGCAAGAATTAACCACAACTCAGCAGGAGCAAGCGTTACAAGAACGCTGCATCCATGTAGGCTTTGCCCATCCGCCCTTAGAAGACAACACACTCAATCAAGAGTGCATTCAGCGAGAAGCTTTAATTGTGGCTATGTTAGAAACTCATCCCTTAGCTGAACAAGAAAAGATTTCAGTGCGATCGCTAGTAAACGAAAACTTTATCATGTTCCCTCGCCATTTGGGCCCCGGACTTTACGACCAAATCGTAAGTCTTTGTCAGCAAGGAAATTTCAGCCCGAAAGTGACTCAAGAAGCGATTCAGATGCAGACAATTATTGGATTGGTTTCAGCAGGAATGGGAATTGCGATCGCACCGTCTTCATTACAAAATCTTCAGAGGGGTGGTGTAGTTTATCGCGCTGTAGAGGAGAAAACACCATTAGTAGAAACGGCTATAGTGTGGCAACAACAGGATATGACACCTGTACTAAGGGAATTTCTGCAAGTTGTCAGGAGTATCTGTGGTTAACTAATTAGCTGTCTCCACGCCATGTAAAAATAATTTGTTCATCAGCTTGCCTAAACTCAATATTAAACTTATCAAATACAACTTCTCTTCCTAGAAGTAATTGCTCTCCACCTGTATTAGTTTGTAACCATGCTACAGGAGCAATAAAACTGTGTTCATCAATTGTCATTTCAACATTACGTAAAACATACTCAATTCCACCTATGGTTTCTGCTAATAATTTTGATTCGGCATCAGCCAAAGCGTAGCCTAAATCTTGACCGACTTTGAAGGAAATTAAACTTAATTCAGCACCAGAGTCTACTAACATTATTGTAGAAACTTCTATATCTCTATGCTTCAGTTTTACATGATAATTTGGTTGCCAATCATGTCGAGCAACTGTGCGAAAGCGAATTGGTAGAATTTGGATAGAAGCAGTGCGAGGTGGAACTAAGTAAATTACAAATGGCTGTTCTGAAGCATCTGCCAATTCTAGAACTTCATGCAAGTTTTCACTATGAGCGATTAAGCCATTAGCATTATAAGCAACATATTGATTTTTATATAAATATAATAACATTTGGCGATTCTGGTTTAGCCACTTCAGCATTTGCTTACTTTCATCGGGAGAGGGTGTTTTATTCATAGATTTTGGTGACAATTTCAGCCATTTTCTAGCAGCTTGCCTTTTACTTATGATTGTATCTGCGATCACTCTGCATCTTCTGGTTAAAAAAGAGCGATCGCCTTAACTAAAATAATATTCCACTCTCAATAATATTTATTATTCATAATGATATTTGCAAGTCAAAATAATCAATAAATCTTCTTGCACTTTGTAAACTAATCTATGTTCATCTGTGATCCTCCTTGACCAGTAACCTTGTAATTCATATTTTAATGGTTCTGGCTTCCCGATCCCTGCAAAAGGATCTCTTTGTATATCTCTAATCATTGATTTAGCGCGTGATGCTTTTACAATGACTAAACCTGAGAATCGTGTCAATATGGCGAATTTAGCTATTAACCGATTTTTAGAGGCTCAACATACTTATACTGGCTACTTTGATACAGCATTAAAAGAAGATATTCAAGTAGCTGATGAATATTTATCGTCGATATTTTTAACCTACGTAGCTAGAGCAAATTGCTACTTGGAATTCAATGAAATTTCAACTGCATATCTTTGTCTGCAAGAAGGTACAGAATTTCTTAGTAAGTGCGTTAACAAATATTTTGATAAAGTGTTTTTTTATCTTGATGACGAAGAACAGGAAAAGTTTTACAAAAACTACCCTCTGTTACTTTCTACTTCTTACATTACTGTCAATGGTGTGATTACTGGAATATTTGGTTATTTAGGTTATTTAGGTTATTGTAGGAAAGCATTACTAGCAAAAGCAGGGCGAACGCACGGCAATTTACTAGAATAAGTATTATTATGGGTAACATCTAAAAAAGAAGAAGAAACAGTATTAGATAACCCATTAGAAAAGCTTGAAGCTATTATTGAAACCAATCGCCGTTTTGAAGCATATCAAACAGAACTACAAGCAATATCCCAATTAGGAATCAGCTTTCATGACTGGCTTAAATTAACTCCGTCAACAGAAATTAAACCAGACGGTGCAGAATTAATGTATATAATTCCATCCAAACCTCTAGAGTTATAGCCTTCGATATGAACTAAATACAGCATTTCATTTATTCGTAGCGAATTAAATCTAGCAAGACTCTGCACCCCTCTGCGCTTACTCCGCGTCCCTTTGCGTTTAAAAACGCTACGATTCCTCTACACCTTGGCGAATCGCATTCTCCATATCCTCAAGAGTTTTAGGTTTTCCTAAATATTTTAAGCAACCTGCTACATCATCTAATTTAGTTGTTGAAAAACAATTACTAGGCTTTAATAAATCACCGACTTCTTGAGTTACTTCTGTTTTAACTCCAACTTTTTTCATATTCTTCCAGATTTCTATAGGTGGGAATAGATTGGTTAGTAACCACAGAATAAAGAACATCTGGGTCTAAATCTGCGCCATTATCCCAGTGAATTGTTCCCCATTCAGCGTTAATTTTAACAGTTTTAAAATAGTTTAAATCTTTTAAAGGTGCAAAAATTCCCGTAAATTCGATTAACTGGTTAACATCAACAATACCTTCTTTTCCGTCTTCAAACTTCAAATATAGTTGATAGTTATCGTGAGGAATAACTTGTATAATGTCTTTAAGCATAATTCACTCTAATGGTTGAATTTTTTCTAAGAGATTATTTTGTCTTGCCAGTTGCCAGTTTTCTCTAAGTTCTGATTTGTGCATAGCTGCCCATTCAATTACTAAACCAAGAACTCTAGGAGTGAGTTGACCTTCTAAAATTGATAAGGTTTCTATATGAATAATTGCCTTTTGCTGATTGTAGCGGACATAGAAATGAGGGGGCGGATGGTCGTTATAGTACATAGTAATGATAATCCCTAAAAAACGACAAATTTCAGGCATCACATCACCTCCTCAATTATCCTGTCTATTCAGCCATACCCACCTGATTGTAACTATTTTGAGTAGCTCTTTCTTTGTGCCTCTGTCATATCATGTCCGGGTAATTAGTTGTGATGTTCCATAGTCATATTATTGTAGCAGCTAATAAACTCTCTCAAAATCCAACCCCAAATCCTGTATTCACCATTGTAATGCTCCTCGATCACTTTAGTTCTTATGTGGTTTTTGGTTAAAACTGGGATTTTTAAATAATTCTAGGACACTCCTAACTGGATAATTAAGCTGTGTTAGGGTGTGAGAAATGATTCCAGAATTTGACGAAAGTGGTATCTTACCACCAGGGGTACATTGGGCAGAATGGTCAGAATTTCAAGAAATATTTGGTACAAATTTGACTAGACAGCGCATGATAGACGGTCTGGACAGGGCAATGACGCAACTAAAAGCAACTGGCTGTAGAACTATTTATATTGATGGTAGTTTCGTCACCAGTAAACAAAAACCTGGAGACTTCGATGCCTGTTGGGAGGACAATGGAGTTGATATAAATTACCTAGAATCTATTGCTCCTACTTTATTTAATTTTGCGCTGCGGCGTGCCGAACAAAAAATTAAGTACAAGGGTGAAATCTTTCCGTCAAATTATCCAGCTAATGATTCTGGTACAGCCTACATAGATTTTTTTCAATTTGATACCAGGACGAATACACGCAAAGGAATTATTGCTATAGATTTACAAAGGTGGAAACCATGATGATCAAAAACGAGCAACAATATCAACATTCCTTAGATTGGTTGCAACGCTTTGAACAGTCTATAACGTCATTGGATAGCAATGAACACTTGAAAGCAGAACCAGAGCGATGTCAGCTTCACCGAGACTCATATCAAAGTCAAGTTGACGAGCTAAAGTCAGAAATCACAGAATATGAAAGACTTATTAATTGCGACACCAGCAACCCTTTAAAAATTAAAGTTGATTCTTTAAATAAGCTGCCAAATGCTTTAATTAAAGCTCGGATAGCAGCCCAAATTAGTCAGCAAGAACTTGCTGATATATTAGGAATTGATGAACAAAGAGTGAAAGAGTATGAGGATACAGATTATCAATGTGCCAGTTTTGTAGAAATTCTCGAAGTCAGCACCGCTTTGGGTGTTGAATTTGAAACGGCAACTGTGCAAGTAGATTTTGCAGAAATAGAAGCAGTTAAAAAAAGCCTGGACAAATGGCGCAAAGAAAAACTGAATATTAAAACTAAAGCTTCAAAAGATTACTATACCCAGAACTAAAGTTTTTATTAATACATATGACCTTCTGCCTTTCTTTGTAAAGCGCGGGTATTGGCTGCCCAATTTCTCCTCTTCCTCTGTGTTCTCTGCGCCTCTGCGGTTCGTAAAAAAAAAGGCGAACCCGAAAGTTCGCCCGTAACATACTATTATGCTGTTGCTCAATCCAAATCCAAATCTAAATCTTCGCTTCTTCTCTTACCAACTTATCCCAACCCAAATCTTTCAAATTATTATTCCGACGCAACGGACGAGTCACCAACTCTAACATGTCACGCGCATTCGTAAAGCCGTGAATTTGAGCAAAAGTGAACTCTACAGACCACTTTGTATTAATACCGCGTGCTTCCAACGGATTAGCGTGAGCCATACCAGTAATTACCAAATCTGGTTTCAACTCATAAATTCGCTGAAGTTGATTGTAATTATCCGGCTTCTCCACAATCCTTGGCAGGGGTGAATTCATTTCCTGGCAAGTTTTCTCCAGCAATGCCAACTCAGCAGCTTGATAGCGCTTATCCATGTAGGGAATGCCGATTTCGTGAACTGTCATCCCACAACGGATTAAAAATCTAGCTTGGGAAACTTCCAGCAAGTTATCACCCATGAAGAATACAGACTTACCGCGAATCAGTTTCACATAATCTTCCAAACCTGCCCAAATTTGTGCTTCCCGTTCATCCAAACCCTTGGGAGTTATACCAAACACCGAGCAGATTTTCTCAATCCAAGCGCGAGTACCATCGGGGCCAATGGGGAAGGGTGCGCCAATGAGTTTACACTTGCGGCGGCGCATTAAGGTGGTAGCTGTGCGGCTGAGGAAGGGGTTGACACCAGCGACATAATACCCTTCTTCCAGTACTGGCAGTTCAGTGAAGCGCTTCGCAGGTAGCCAGCCGGAAACTTTGATGCCTTGTTTCTTCAGTTCCAAGGTTAACTGAGTAACTACGGGGTCGGGAAGGGAGCCAAAGAGAACCAGTGGTGGATGATCTACGTACTCAGATTCATCTTGGGCGACATCTTCTTTCTTCTTACCGAAGTTTAGCAATTTAGCGATCGCATTGCGTTCACTTTTCTCTGTTTCCGCCACAGGAGCCTTATCAGGGCAACGGTTAGCCATTGCTGCTAAGACGGTGTCTTCCCCTTGAGTAAAGGCGTAATCTAGACCATTTGCCCGCGCTACAACGATGGGAATACCGATTTCGGATTCCAGTTTCGGTGCCAAACCTTCCAAATCTGTTTTAATAATTTCGGTGGTGCAAGTGCCAATCCAGACAATTACACTAGGATTGCGATCGCGTTTAATCTGCAAGCACAACCGCTTTAACTCTTCATAATCATTCAGTTGTGCCGAAATATCCCCCTCTTCCAACTCTGCCATTGCATAGCGGGGTTCAGCAAAAATCATCACCCCCATCGCATTTTGCAGGAAGTAGCCACAAGTTTTTGTCCCAATCACCAAAAAGAAGCTATCTTCAATTTTTTGGTATAACCAAGCCACGCAACTAATTGGGCAAAAGGTATGGTAATTTCCAGTTTCACATTCAAAGCTTAAAGCTTCTGGTTGTTGAGCGACAGTCATTTTGGTTTTTTCTCCCCTTGATATTTAACTAATTCGTAATTCGTAATTCGTAATTCGTAATTTTTTAGGTTTAATTCCTCAACTCTTGGAGAAGCACTCGCGAACGTCTATACGTGGCGTTTTTTTCATTCAGTGTCTAAATAAGAATCTGAAATAGTCTTTAATTACGAATTACGAATTATCAATTACGAATTATTTTAATGGCAGGTCAACCAATTTTAGATTTTAAATTGACAATTTTGGATTGAAGACTGGGACAACAAAAGTATCCTCTGTCTAACGACAATTTCCCTAATTCCTCATCCAAAATCCCAAATCTAAAACTTAAAATTGCGAGGAACGGCAATAATTAAGCGTTGGGGAAGAGACGGGCAATTTCTGATTCATCAAAAACGCCTGCTGGCAGCTCTTCCCCTAAAAAATCGTTACTTTCTTCAGCTTTTTGCAAAGCTGTTTCATCACCCCAGACATCTGACAACACGTCTTTAAACGCATTCTCATCTAGTGAACTATCTTCAAGCGCCTCGTCTTCATCCAGCTTTACTTCCATTACAGCTGTTGTATCGAAGGCAATTTCCCCAAACTCATCTGCTTCTAAAGTAGAGATTTCCAGAGACTCATCTTTTGAGTCGTCTCCATCGGATAAGGAAATATCGCCAAAGGCATCTTCGGTTTCATCTAACTCGCTGATTTCTAGGCTTTGCTCATCAGAATCCACCATTGTGAACTCTTGAATTACCGCCACCGCCGCAAAGCCATTTGTATGAGAATGTGTCAATGTTTCATCTTCAGGCTTTTCGTCAATGACAGCTGCTGCTTCTTTTACGAATCTCTCTACTTCTGGGTTGAGGAAGCGATTACCAAGAGCGAAATCTGGGTCAAAATGCAAATCCAGCACTTCAATCAGGGTATCAGCATCAGGATTGAGTTTGGCAAAGGGCAACATTAACTGCGCTAGCTTTGGCTCTAGGGCGTTAACTACTCCCAGCATGAGGTAAGAAGGTGGTCGCTTCCCGCCATCAGGTGTGTACACCGATTCCACTTGCATGTGCAGCGTAATCCAGTCCCGATTGTTCTGGAAAAATTGCAACCATTTTTGCTTTAATGAGTCTGTAAAGCTGTCAAAGAATGCCATGTTATTGTCCCTCATCCTGAGAACTTGGTGATTTATACAATCATCAAGTCTAGTTCCTCTTCTGAATTAGGAACCTGGGGTTTTCCCGGATTTAGATAAAAATCGGATAACAAAGAGAACAACTCACGATCTGGTGTGTCGTTAGGTACAACACCTTCTGGACGCGCCAGAATTTGGTCAGCGATGTTGAGATAGTAGTCGCAAACGTAGTCTAGGGAAGGATCTTGCTCTGCCATCTCAAACAAAGTCTTACCTTTCACACGGGAAACACGGATATCTTCAATTAAAGGTAAAACTTCTAGAACTGGCATGGGCACAGCTTCTATATATTTTTCAATCAAGTCGCGCTTGGAGGTGCGATTGCCAATTAACCCAGCTAAACGCAGTGGGTGAGTTCGCGCTTTTTCGCGGACTGAAGCAGCAATCCGATTAGCCGCAAACAAAGCATCAAAGCCGTTATCTGTAACAATCAGGCAGTAATCTGCATAGTTGAGTGGTGCTGCAAAACCACCGCAAACTACGTCACCCAGAACGTCAAAAAGAATTACATCGTATTCATCAAAGGCGTTGAGTTCCTTAAGTAATTTTACGGTTTCACCGACTACGTATCCACCGCATCCAGCACCCGCAGGTGGGCCACCAGCTTCTACGCAATCCACACCGCCGTAGCCTTTGTAAATCACATCTTCAGGCCAGACATCTTCGTAGTGATAATCCTTTTCTTGGAGGGTGTCGATAATTGTCGGAATCAAAAACCCAGTCAGGGTAAAGGTACTGTCATGTTTGGGGTCGCAACCAATTTGCAGCACTTTTTTGCCACGTTTAGCTAGGGCGACTGATATGTTACAGCTAGTTGTGGATTTACCGATACCACCTTTTCCGTAGACTGCTAGTTTCACTTTTATTTGCCTCTTATAGCTTCTTGTCAAACTTGTGGCTCAAACATTTGCCTTCACCTTTCCTGAGATGGCGATGCGTGAGGTCTGTTGATGTCATTATTGGGCAAATTACATAGAAAAGAAAGTGGCTCTTAATTTGTAAAACGGTCTTATCCGATGAATTAAATCACAATTATATCTATTTAGGGTTTTATGAGGCTTAAAGACTTTATTAGCTCTAAAAACCATAAATAAAAAGTTTTTATTACTTATTTTTATAAAAATAGTTACAAAATACAAAAAGCGGATATCGGCTTTTTTGAATGCTTTTAATAGAATTAGCTGATAGTAGTACAACGTGTTTTCAAGGCATTGGGGTGCTAGTTCAAGGGTAAAGAGAGGTATATGCAGCCCTATGCTGGAAATACTACTGGAATTTGCGATCGCAGATAAATTGCCAGTTTTCAGTCGGTAGTCACAACCATTTAATTGCTGCTTGAGAGTAAGTTACTGTGGTTTTGTAAAAAATTATTAATTTCCTAGATATTGTCTAAGATTATTAAAATCTTTCGGCTGCTACCTCCTTCACTGACGGCAGCAGCTCACTAATAGGCATTCCCAGTCATAGACTGGGAACGAGGCAAATCAGGATACCTCAGTTTCAAGTCCGTGGATTTCCTGTAATGTTTGCCAGCCAGCTTGCCACTGGGAGTTATCTTGTAATAATTTGGCATTTATCCAAAAACGGACTTTAGGATCACAAGCAGCAACCATTTCGGCGTAAACCCAGTTAGCCTGATTTTTACGATTAACAACTTGAAAGTGCCGCCAGCCATCAACTTTTTGCTGTGCCGTCCACTTAGAACCAACTAGGTAAGGAAATTTCTGTTTTTTAGTCATTTGTTATTAGTCATTAGTCATTAGTCATTAGTCATTGGGCATGGGGCATTGGGCATTAGTTATTTCTCTCCCTCATCTCCCTCATCCCCCCACTCCCCACTCCCTACTCCCCACTCCCCAGCTAAGATGTCACCAAATCACCATTACGGGTAAACTTCTGGCAATGCAAGTCATTATCTTGCTGAACACATAGCGAAAACCATCTAATATGACTCCAGCAAGTGTTGATGTTGTTGGTAATTTTGCGCTTTTTCTTGGAAAGGCGTTGCCTTATGACTTCATTAGGGCAAAGAATTTCTAACGTACCTGTACCATCTTCGTAATCGACGATGCGAAATAGACAGTCTTGCAACATCGCACGGCTGCTGCTGTCGAAGAACCGCTTAAAGCGCTGTAGCTTTTCCCCTTCAGTCATTTGGCTGATGGGTTTTATTTTCAAGAAATCATTAAACTCAACGAGGTTGTCACCAACCCCGTTGGTCTTCAAAACCGTGCATGAAGGTTTCCCTTCACACGGCTCCTCAATGACTTGGTGCTTGTCACGCATACCTCATTACCCATTTATCCGCGAC
>NZ_JAIVFS010000085.1 GCF_020829645.1 Nostoc mirabile CHAB5784
CATCGCAGTACTGATCTACCACGGTGATCGTGGAGGTAGCCGTTCTTGAACCCAATTAAATACCCTTGCTAAGTTAAACTGTTAGTAATTAATTATACTCTCATGAGAGTAATAAAAGAGCGCTAATTATTATGATGGCATTGCCAAGTGCCTTAGCAGGGATCATCTGGATGCTATTTGTCACCCACACTACCCTAAGTGTTCCTTCCTTAATGGGTGCAATTATGAGTATAGGTGTAGCGACATCAAACAGTATTCTGATGATTACTTTTGCTAATGAGCAACGTGTAGAAGGGGAAAATGCTTATAAAGCAGCCCTAGCGGCGGGATATACAAGGTTACGTCCAGTGTTGATGACTGCCTTAGCTATGCTGATCGGTATGGTGCCAATGTCTCTCGGTCTGGGTGAAGGTGGTGAACAGAATGCACCTTTGGGTCGCGCTGTCATCGGTGGATTGTCAGCGGCAACAGTCGCTACTCTGATTTTTGTACCTGTTGTATACAGCATTATGCGCCGTCAACCACCTCGTCATATTGATGAGGATGATGACTTCTCAGATCCAAAGACAGCCTATTCGTTGTCGTCATCTCCAGGCAAGTAATGAGCAGTTTCCCGCCGGGCAGGCAGGCGGGAAAGAACAAAATTCTCAATTTCTGTAAAGTTAGATAATACGGGACAGTTTACCTATGAATTCTCAGCATCGTCCATCTCCTGATTCTGAACAACAAACGACTACTAGAAAACAAAGGCGCGGCATCGGTGGAATTGGTTGGGCTGTACTTGGTGTTGTTTTTTTTGGTAGCCTACTGGCCATAGGTATTCTGCCCCGGTTAGGCCAAAGGTCAGAATTACAAGCAGCCGTCAAGGAAGCAAGTACCGTACCCTCAGTCAACGTGATCACTCCCCATCGCGCTACTGGTGGTACCAAATTAGAATTACCTGGCAGTGTTGTAGCCCTGAATCAAACGACCATCTACGCTCGCAGTACTGGGTATTTACGGCAGTGGTATGCAGATATTGGCGATCGCGTCCGAACTGGTCAGTTGTTGGCAGAAATTGATTCACCAGACACCGATCAGCAAGTTCTGCAAGCAAATGCACAGTTAGTGCAAGCACAAGCCAATGTGTCTCAAAGTCGTGCTAATTTAGCTAAAGGTATTTCTGATTTGAAGCAAGCCCGCGCTAATCTATTGATAGCACGTCAAAGCTGGGAGCGTTGGCAAGTTCTTGTCAAGCAAGGTGCAGTAGCTCAACAAGATGCAGATACAAAATATGCTGCATATCAGGCTAATATTGCCAATGTTGAGGCAGCACAAAACACTGTTAGTTCTCAATCTGCAAGCGTCAAAGCAGCAGAAGCTAACGTCTACGCAAGTCAAGCAAACTTACAGCGTAATACAGTATTACAATCTTACAAGAAAGTTACTGCTCCCTTCACCGGAGTGATTACTGCACGTAACGTCAATACAGGTGTTTTAATTTCAGCCGGTAGTAGTAACACCAATAATACTAGTAGCATTAGTAGCAGTAACACCAACACCAGCAATACCAGCCTTTATACTATTGCTGCTTATGACAAGCTCACGGTGAATGTAAATGTTCCCCAGAGCTTATCACAGTCGCTTCAAACTGGTCAAACAGCACAAATTACAGTCAAAGAGTTACCACAACGAGTGTTTACAGGTAAAGTCGTGCGTACTAGCAACGCTATAGATCCAAATACTCGCACTTTACTGACACAATTAGAAGTGCAGAATTCAAACGCTACGTTGCGACCTGGGATGTATGCCACTGTTCAAATTGCCATTAACCGCACTAATCCTCCCTTTGTTGTGCCAAATAGTGCCTTAGTCGTTAATGCCAGAGGTACGCAGGTAGCAACTGTAACTAAAGACCAAACTGTACATTATCAAAAAGTTGCCGTTGGGCGAGATTATGGCACTGAAGTAGAAATTACATCAGGTTTAACAGGAAATGAATCGCTCATTGCCACTCCTACGGTTGATGACACAGAGGGGTTGCGCGTGCAGCCAGTTGCACAAGCGACTTCCAAGGAATAAATTACTCAACAAAAATCAAAACTCAACTTGTCAAAAATAATGAATATCATTATCAGGGAGGGGTAGCTATTGGCTGACAGGATCTCCTGAACTCAGATGCTGGAGATCCGTAGATAAATTTCCCGCTTAAATTGATTGAGCTACTTCCCTTGGGATAATACTTCATCTGCTGCTATTGAGTCAGCAGAACTTTTAACTGAAATCGTTTTTGCTAAAAGTTTATAAATCTGTGCGTGTCGGTGGACAAGTATTTATTCCTCTTTTGTCACTTTTTTGAGAAAATAATTAGAAATAAGCGACGAAACCAAGACTCTGAGCATGAAAGAGCCTCGTTCAGCTACGCCAACAATAAAATTTATAGATGAATATTGTCAGTGGTATAAAAACCTGTTTCCAGATGTTAGGAGTTTCGAGGCTTTTAAATACCTACCCTTCGGGAAGCCGCTTTGCGTCTACATATAGGCTGTATTTCTGATATAAAACGAAAAACATTACCTGCGATCGCTTGAACTGGAATTAGATAAAAGGCAATTTGACTGAGTAATGAGCGAACCGGGAGTGATAATTTGAGGATTGTCAAGTTGCTTCTCTACGAGACCGGAGGCGCTAAGCGTAAAGCCCTTCGGGCATGGCTTCGCTTACCGCGCAGCGTCTCTGAAAGAGAAGGCTTTACGCTCCAATTCGTAATTACTAATGACGCTATGCACAGTCGTTAACGTAATTCGTCACATTGCTCGAACTATGCGCGAACGTTTAATATCCCCGATTGGAGGCGCACCAAACAGACGGGAATATTCACGGCTGAACTGTGAGGCACTTTCATACCCCACCCGATAAGCAGCACTGGACGCATCGGAATCTTCAGTAAGCATCAGGCGACGCGCTTCTAATAGTCTTAACTGCTTTTGATATTGCAACGGACTCATTGAGGTGACTGCTTTGAAGTGGTAATGGAAAGAGGAAGCAGACATACTGGCGTGCTGAGCCAGATCCTCAACCCGCATCAGTTTTGTAAAATTAGCGTTAATGAGTTTGATGGCTTTAGCGATGCGCTGCATCGTGCTGCCCGATGTGGCAATTTGGCGAACTGCTTCGCCTTGTTCACCCATCAGAAGTCGATAGTAGATTTCGCGGACAATCATCGGTGCTAGGATCGGGATATCCTGTGGCGTATCCAAGAGCCGGGTTAGTCTGAGCGCGCAATCGAGCAATGGTGCATCAGCATTGCTGACGAATAAGCCTTTGACAGAGTTTTCTTTGTTACTAGCGATCGCCTTAGTCTCTGCGAGAATATCACACAGTTGGCGTAAATCTAATTTCAGTTTGAAGGCTAAATAGGGCTTTTCTGGAGTCGCCTCGACAACAAACGCGCTCAGTGGCAGATCGACTGAGATCACCAGATATTGAGCCACACCATAAGAATAGGTTTCTTCCCCTAACAATACTGTTTTTTCGCCTTGAACGATAATGACCAAGAGAGGTTCGCAGACTTGGTGTAGTGGTGTGGAGACAAAAGATGCTCGTCTAAATTCCAGCTTGTTGATCGCGGTTGGATGAGAACCATTCCCCTGACCATTGGTGTGCCGAGTGAGTAATGCTGCCAATTTTTCACACTCATTGTCGAGTGCACGGTGGTTAACGATCTCAATCGCCATGCTAGTTCTTCAACTCATTTGAGGATTGTCTCAATTAGCATAGCGCAACTTCATCAATTCATAAAATGTTGTTTGGAGGATTAGGCAATTAAAGGCGAGGTTTAGGCATTGAAAACCCTATTTATGGCTCATATTATGAACATATCTAACTACAAATTAAGTAGTGATATCACGCACAAGCGCTTTTTTAATGGCACTTATGACTCGATCCACAGTTTTCGGAAACTAATGACCTATAACCACTAGGATAACTACAAAAAGATGAAGATTCTACAACCAGCCCAGTCTGAGGTGATTGAGATGTTACACCAAACGTTAGCGACTGCTGTAGATTTGAAAACTTACATTAAACAGGTGCAATAGGTGCAATGGAATCAAGACATAAATTTTTACCAGCATCATGCAATTTTTGAGGAAATTGTTGCGCTTGTGGAAGAATACATTGACTTTTTTGCCGCCTCGCTTGTGGCGTTAAATAGGGTAGATGTGAAAACAGATTTCCTAAAAGCATCACCAAATGACCCTCCAGACACCATTCTCTGCATCAAAAATAAGATAACTGCTCTAGCAACTCGCCTAGAACCTTATGCCAAATTGCTACGTGAAGCAAACTACCGATCTAGGACTTAATACTAATGGTATTCGAGCAAAAGCAGGATACAGTCAGCAAGTTGGCGGCGACAAAACCAACGTTATCAGTCCTCGACACAATTGCTTTAATTGTTGAGCTAGTAATAGGTGCAGGTATATTTGAAACACCATCCCTAGTTGCCGCCAATGCCGGAAACGCGACTATGGTACTGCTATTTTGCGTACTGGGGGGCGCTATATCGTTAATTGGCTAACCTGCGCGATTCCCGCGACTACGAACCTAAATCACGTTGCTGAGAATATGGGTGCATTAAGAGGATCGCTACCCGATAATTCAATGCGTACCCGGATGGTGAAACACATGGAAAGCCTTCCCGGTTTTGACAAACTTCTCCAAACGCCCTGGTATCCTGGCAAGACGTTTAACGGGTTGGTTCGCCTGCGAAATCCACGTCCAATCGGTTGAGATGGTGAAATGTTTTTGGTGCAATATCTCAGCTTAAAGATATTCGAGTAATGGATTATGTATTATGCCGCCTAGATATCTGCTTTCCCTGTTTGTTTTGACCTTTTCGGTTAGTACGCTATGGTCGCCCGTACTCAGTCAAGCACAAAGCCAGCTACCGTATTGGACTAAAGCTACACCCGCAACGGTAGCTCGGCAAGAGCTTTATCCAGAAGTTTTGAACGGAAAAATTTATGTGGTCGGTGGCATACTCAACCCAGTCACCAAGTTCTCAGCTCATTTCGAGTCTTACGATCCTGTCAAGGACACATGGACAGTATTGAGACCACTACCTGAAGCACGCCATCACATCACGCTGTCGGCAGTGAAGGGTTTGCTCTACGGTGTTGGCGGTTTCACAGGAGGGCTTCCGAACTGGCGCGCCCAGCCTACAATGTTTATATACAATCCTGCCTCTAATACTTGGAGCAAAGGCACTGACCTACCAGTGGCTCGCGCTGAGGGCATATCCGCAGTAGTTGACGATAAAATATACCTGATTGGCGGGCGCGTTCGAGCTACTGAGGATGCTCGGCTTTTCAATGACCACATCGACAGCGTGCGAAACGAAGTATTTGATCCGACAACCAAGCGATGGACGACCCGTGCTAATGCACCGACAGCGCGAAACAGTGCAGCGTCGGCTGTAATTGATGGAAAGATCTACGTAGTCGGTGGTCGCAAGTTTTCCAAGAGTGCTGATGGCACTAACCGCCAGGTGAATGTGCCAAATCTTGAGGTTTACGATCCGAAGCTTGATCGTTGGGAGAGGCGATCGCCGATGCCTCAAGCCAGAGGTGGTCTGGCTGCAACCTCGCTGAACGGCAAGCTTTACGTTTTTGGCGGCGAACAGTGGGTTCCAGAGCAGAAAGTTTTTGCCGAAAGTTGGGTATACGACCCGAAAACCAATGGCTGGGAAGCATTGCCGTCCTTGCCAACCCCACGACACGGATTAGGGGCATCGGCTGTTGGTAACCGAATTTTTGTATTTGGTGGTGCAACCAAAACAGGTGGAAATGCAGCTACAGCGATCCACGAAGTGCTAGTGTTACCCACCAAGTGATACCGTTTCACTTTAAAGTTGATACATTTAGGCAAGCAGAGGAGCAGGGGAGCAGAGGAGCAGAGGAGAAATTATTTGTATCAGATTTTTCGTGAAATGGTATGAGCGCATCTTTCTTAATAAACTTAAGTCACAGTAGGAAGGCTAATACCGCTTTACTAGCGATCGCTGCATTGCTCTCTGAAGATAATCGATGGGTGAATGCTCAGAGAATTGAAATCTCTGGTGGGCAGTCTATCTAACCTTCGATCAACCATCATTGCAATCTATCGATCGGATGAGGTGCTTTTCTCAAAGCTGCGAAAGGATGAGGCAGGATTGCAAGCATCAATCTACTCGCGCTTCATGTCCAAAGCCTGCGACCAGAAGCTTGCTTTGACATTGTGACTGACTGCCGCCAAGGTGCGGTAAGAAAAGATTTTTTATCAATACTTATTATATCGGAGCTTAACGAGTGAACTTTAGATTCAGACGGCGGCGATTCAGTCAGTTGGTCATCATTAGTGCAGTCACAGGTGTATTTGGCGGGATTACGAAAAGAACAATCGCCCAAACTAGACGTGATTCTCCTCCGACTACACAGGGCGTGGAAACGAGTAAGATTAGGCTCCGAGTAAATGGCAAAGACTATCCACTACAGATCGAATCGCGTGTGACGTTGCTGGACACATTGCGCGATCGCATTGGTTTAACGGGCACCAAAAAAGGCTGTGGTCGCGGTCAATGTGGCGCTTGCACGGTATTAGTCAACGGACAGCGGATCAATTCCTGTTTGTCTCTAGCAGTCATGTACGACGATGCGGAAATTACCACGATCGAAGGATTGGCACGTGGAAATGAACTCCACCCCGTTCAAGCAGCATTCATCAAGCATGACGGATTTCAGTGCGGGTACTGTACACCGGGTCAAATTTGCTCGGCAGTCGGTGCGATCGCTGAAGCAAAAGCTGGTGCATCAAGTGCAGTCGCAGCAGATGTTAGAAAACAGGGACAGGTTGAATTGACGGATGCAGAAGTCCGAGAACGCATGAGTGGCAACATCTGTCGGTGCGGTGCCTATCCTGGCATTGTTGCGGCGGTCAAGGAAGCAAGTCAAGCGAACTCATAAGCGATCACATTCATCAATCTCGATCACAAGCAGCTGAAATCAAAAATTCTCATTCCCAACTCCCTCAACCTCAATGAAGCCATTTGCCTACCTCCGGGTCAACGAACCCAGTACTGCGATCCAAGCCGCCACCCGCGACCAAACGAAATTTATTGCGGGTGGGACAAACCTCCTCGATTTGATGCAGGAAGGAATTGAACAGCCTGACCGTCTCGTTGATATCACTCGAATAAAGCTGTCGCAAATTGAACCGATAACAAACGGTGTGCGAATTGGGGCATTGGCTAAAAACAGCGATACCGCCAACCATCCGTTGATCCGCACGCGCTATCCGCTCCTATCGCAAGCTCTACTTGCGGGAGCCTCGCCACAACTGCGAAACATGGCATCAGTCGGCGGCAATTTGCTACAAAGAACCCGCTGCTACTACTTCACCAACACCACGATGCCTTGCAATAAGCGTCAACCGGGTTCTGGGTGTGCTGCAATCGAAGGCTACAACCGCATCCATGCCATTTTAGGAACCAGCGACAATTGTATTGCAACTCATCCGTCCGATATGTGCGTAGCACTCGCAGCCCTTGAGGCGGTTGTACGAGTATCTGGAGCAAATGGCGATCGCACGATTCCCTTTTCGGAGTTTCATCGCTTACCGGGAGATACACCCCAAATCGAGACGGCACTGCAACCGGGCGAGTTGATTACGGCAGTGGATTTGCCCAATTCACCGTTTGCTGAACGATCGCATTACCTCAAAGTCAGAGATCGAACCTCCTATGCGTTTGCGATCGTTTCGGTAGCATCTGCCCTAGAGATTAACAATGGCACAATTCGCACGGCGCGAATGGCGTTGGGAGGTGTCGCACATAAACCTTGGCGATCAATAGAAGCAGAAAAGCTTCTGGTCGGGGCGAAGCCGAATGAGCAGACGTTTCAGGCGGCGGCGGAGGCAACTTTAAGAGGGGCAAAAGCTTACAAAGACAATGCTTTCAAGGTGGAATTAGCTAAACGGTCAATTGTGCGATCGCTCACCATAGCAACAGCGGGGACAGCAGTATGAATCAGGCGCAAAACAGCAATAACAACATTATTGGTAAACCCATTGATCGCGTTGATGGGTATCTCAAGGTCACAGGCGGCGCGCGCTACTCAGCGGAAATACCAACCGAGAACGTCGTACACGCCGTGTTATGCCAAAGCACGATCGCCCGTGGTCGGATCAGAAGCATTGATACCCAGGCGGCTGAACGTGCTCCCGGTGTGCTGGCTGTGATTACGCATTTAAATGCACCGCGTCTAGCGCAACTCACCTGGTTGCCTGCCGGTCAATCTTTACCCATCCTCCAAAAACCTGAAATACACTACTACGGTCAGAACATCGGGGTCGTAGTGGCGACCACACTGGAGCAAGCAGAGTACGCGGCTTCATTGGTGCGTGCGACCTACGACGAGCAAAAGCCTGCGGGCAGGATGGCACAAAGGCTGAATGAAGGGTTTTTGCCGCCGATGGGAGTAACCGGGGGGGGTGGCGGCCCGGTTGACTCGCGGCGCGGCGACGTAGCGCGTGGACTTGATGGTGCTGTGAGCATCGAGCAAACTTACACAACCCCGATCGAACACCACAATGCAATGGAGCCACACGCCACCATCGCACTCTGGAACGGTGACAACCTGACGGTCTACGATACAACGCAAAATGTTTCCGGTGTGCGGCAGGTTCTCGCTTCAGCGTTCGGAATGCGGCAGGAAAATGTGCGTGTGGTATCGCACTTTCTCGGTGGGGGCTTCGGCAGTAAGGGACTGAACTGGCCGCATACGACGATCGCAGCGATCGCGGCTCAACGAGTCAAGCGCCCGGTAAAACTGGTGCTACAACGTCCGCAGATGTTTACCTCGGCGGGACACCGCGCCCCAACGCTGCAACGGATTACTCTTGGCGCGACGCAAGCCGGGAAACTGACTGCGATCCGTCATGCAACGACATCACACACTTCAATGTTTGATGATTTTGTCGAATCGTCCGGCTTGATGACTCGAATAATGTATTCGTGCCCAAATGTTGAAGTTTCGCACCGCCTGGTACGTGCAAATGTTGGAACACCCACATTCATGCGGGCACCCGGTGAATCTTCAGGGTCGTTCGCACTTGAATCCGCGATTGATGAACTCGCCTACGAACTGAAGCTAGACCCGATCGAGTTCCGCAACCGCAACTACGCCGAGCGTGACGAACATGAAAACCATCCGTGGTCAAGCAAGTCTCTGCGCGAAGCATATCGGCTTGGGGCTGAACGCTTTGGGTGGGCGCGTCGTAATCCGGTTCCAAGATCGATGCGCGATGGACGTTACCTGATTGGTTACGGCGTGGCATCGGCAACCTATCCAGCAAACTACCGTCCAGCCTCGGCACGGGCAATCTTTTTCGCGGATGGACGCGCTCTCGTGCAGACTGCCACACACGACCTCGGCACGGGCACATACACCATCATGACGCAGATCGCCGCCGAAACCCTTGGTTTGCCCGTTGATCGGGTGCGGTTTGAACTGGGCGATACTCGTCTTCCCTTCTCACCCGGCGCAGGAGGTTCTACTTCGGCAACCAGTGCTGGATCGGCGGTACAGGCAGCAGCCCGAACCCTCAGAACCCGTCTAATTGAAATGGCGTTGAGAGATGAAAACTCTCCACTCAATGGGCTTAACCCTAGCGCAGTCACCGTCGAGTCCGGACGCATCTTCGCCCGTGAAAACCCGTCGCGGGGCGAAACCTATGTGCAGGTTCTCGCACGTCTGGGCGAGAAGGTTGTTGAGGTTGTGGCTAGCGTGCAACCGGGAAGTGAGCGTGCAACACCGGGCGCTCCAGCTAGGGCTAATCAACGACCTGGTACTGAGCAAGATCGGGGCGCTCAAGCCGAAGAAAGTCAGAGCGGGGTCTACTCTTTCCATTCGTTCGGCGCGCACTTCTGTGAAGTGCGTGTTGACCCCGATTTAGGAATGGTGCGAGTGGCGCGTGTCCTCGGTTGTTATGGTGTCGGTCGCGTCCTCAATTTGAAGACGGCTACGAGCCAAATGCACGGCGGGATCACCTGGGGCATTAGTATGGCACTCCAGGAGGAGACGCATCTGGATGCTCGCTCCGGGGGCTACATCAACGCCAACCTCGGCGAGTATCATGTACCCGTCAACGCTGATGTTCCGGTGATCGAGACGTACTTTGTTGAGGAAGATGACCCCTACGTCAGTCCCATTGGCGCGAAAGGCATCGGTGAAATTGGGATTGTCGGGGTTGCAGCTGCGATCGCGAATGCCGTCTTTCACGCGACTGGAAAGCGGGTTCGCGATCTGCCAATCACACTGGATAAATTAATTTAAAATGAATAGCGAAATTCAATCGATTCTCAATGCCTTTGAGCAAAGCCAGCATCAGGGCAAATTCACTTTTCTCGCAACCGTGGTTGGCACTCAAGGCTCAACCTATCGTCGTCCCGGTGCGCGACTCTTGATCACTGAAGATGGAGAAACCATTGGCTTGGTGAGTGGTGGCTGTCTCGAACGCGATTTATTTGAACACACTCAACAACGAATGCCAGATAATCAAGCCAAGATCGTGACTTATGACCACACGGCGACTGAAGATATTTTGTGGGGCTTTGGACTCGGCTGCACCGGCACGGTGCAAGTCTTGGTTGAGCGGTTGAATCCACCGAACGATCCGCTTACGTTTATCGCTCAGTGTTGGTGCGATCGCAGTCCTGGTGTTCTAGTCAGCATCATTCAAGCTGAAGACACTGCTACTCAGTTAGGAGCTTATCTCACGCTAACTTCGCATTCAATTCGTATGCTGGGCGAAACGGAGCCAGCGTTAATCAAGGCAATGATTCCTGATGCTCAAGCCGTTTTACAGGATCAGCAATCTGTCGTGAAGCAATACGAGCTTGCAACTCAACCCGTTAAAGTCTTGCTCGAATACATTCAGCCGCCGATTCCCTTGATAATTTTTGGAGCGGGTCAAGATGCCGTTCCGATCGCTGAGTTTGCCAAAGCTTTAGATTGGCATGTATCGGTTGTAGACTGTCGCGCCAATCCACTCAGTCACGAGCGATTTGCGACTAGCGATCAAGTAATTCTCACTCGACGAGAAAGGCTCGATTGTCTCGCTATCCAGCCTGGAACAGTCGCCGTGATTGTGACTCATAATTACTACGACGATCTAGAAGCTCTTAGAGTATTACTTCCTGCTTCTATTCGCTACATTGGCTTACTCGGCTCAAAACAGCGCACAAAACGATTGCTCCAGGAATTGCAGCAAGATGCATCTTACACTGATGTCCAACTCGCAAAACTCTATGCACCAGTTGGACTAGATATTGGTGCTGAAACACCAGCCGCGATCGCGCTTTCGATCATGGCAGAAATTCAAGCCGTCTTGAGCGATCGCTCAGGCACTTCTCTAAAATATCGTAACGCATCGATTCATGGAACCTACCCAGATCGGCTTACTTCTCCTCGCGGCTGGAGCTTCGAGGAGAATGGGAACGCCCAAGCAGCTACTGCCCATTCAAGGACGTAGCTTGTTGCGTCATCTCGCAGCAATTAGCATCGCGTCACTGTGCAATCCGGTGATTGTAGTATTAGGCGCATCTGTACATCAAACCCGCCCTGAAATTGAAGATTTGCCGCTGCAAGTTGTTGAGAATCAGCATTGGCAATCAGGTATGGGAACCTCGATCAGTGCAGGTCTAGCCGCGTTATTAGAACAGAAACCTGCTTTGAACGCAGTGCTAATTCTAGTGTGTGACCAACCCTTTGTTTCAACAGCCCTAATCAATCAGCTAGTAGTAGCCTACCAGTCCACAGACTATCAGATTGTAGCAACGACCTATTTAGAAACAGTTGGCGTTCCAGCGTTATTCAGCGATCGCTATTTCTCCGAACTCTTGAGCCTCAATTCAGATACCGGAGCAAGACAAATTATTCAACAACATCTGAACGAAACTTACACCCTTGCTTTTCCCAAAGGTGCGATCGATTTGGATACTCCAGACCAGTACCAAGCGTTTCTTGACAATGAAGCGGTTGGGGAATAACTTGAGGTTGAAAGCGAATTGGGCAAAGGTAGCACTTTTACAGTTCAATTACCTTTGGATGTTGCTTCACTAAAGAGCGTAGGCGTAGCCCGCCGTAGGCATCGCTCTTTAGTGAAATTGATGTATCGCAATTTACGTAGTTCTAAATAAAATTTTTTACCTACTACCATACTCTAAATAATTAAAAAGGTTATCCGATTAACTTACCAATTTCATTTAATTTCTGTGACAATATTTCTTGTAAAGATTGAAGTTGTTCACGACTAGCATTAGCTAAAGTCATCTCAGATAATCCACTACTGATTTTTTGAATAATTACTTTTATTTCTTTTGATTCCGATTGTTCTGATTTTAAATACTTAGCTTTAATACTCTTAATTAAATCGTCTGTCTCAGGTACAGCTAAACTTTCTTTTGATAAGAAGATAAACCAAATTTTAAGAATAGTATAAATTAGCTTTTGCAAGGTTAATAATATATTAATTAAATGTACTAAAATATTATTAACACTAGTTTAAGCAAGCTACATGAAATTTATTACTAATTTATAAATCAACAAATGTTGGTTAAATATTGAAATTTTGTTGATTGGCTTTTTAAGTTAGAGATTACATAATATAAGCAACCTATGTAAAAAAAAGTAGTCAGGGATCATTGAATAGTGAGTATTTATTGGCTTCCTCATATAGCTAATTTTCAGGGCAAGTATATGAGCATTTTAGAATTGATATAGGCATAAGGTTTTTGCATAAGTATACTTATGATTATGGCTCTCCTAGACTAGTTATAGAAAATTAATACTTGATATTAAGTTAAGTCCTTACATAGTAGGGGATTCAAGAATCAGAAAGCATATTTTTATTAAATCTTTGATTCTATTTTAGCGAAACCTAGTTATATCAGATGTTTTAGGTGTTTTTTAGTATTAAATTATCAAACGAAGTCTAGGAAAGCTATGATTATTTACTCTGGCAGGATTGATGGAGGGAACAGTCATTTTAAGTGGTTTGCTGGGAACCTGTATAATCAACTATTTTTATCCGTTAAATGTTACTTTTATCGAATAGTCGCCACTTCTTATAAATGAATTATTTTCTTCAATATGAGGTTTAAAAATTTCGATTTACATCAACAAAGTGTATTTGCTTTGTAGAGGATTATTATGTCTAAAAACAGAACCAGTAAGGGTGAAAAACTCATGTCTAATGATAATACAACCAATAGGAATATTTTGCTAAACACTGATAATAAACCTCAAAAGCGGTTAATAATTGTCACAGGTGATAAAGGTGGTGTGGGAAAAAGCACCTTTGCACGAGCGCTATTTCAACTGTACATTAATAAAAATTTACCCTGTGTTACTTATGAAGCTGACTTAAGAAATCCTCAGTTAGAAAGGTATTTTAAGAAAGACTATCGACCCATAATACGTTATATTGATATTTTCCATAGAGGTGGTGCAGACGATTTATTAATTAATTTAGACGAAAGTGATTGTCCTATTACGTTATTAGACTTACCCGCACAATCTGGAGGATTCTTTGAAAGTTATGTAAAAGAACTTTCATTTTTTGAAGTGCTTAAAACCGATATTAATTGTCGAGTTACAATGATTTCGGTGATTAGTAGAGTTCTTGACTCAATAAATGTTTTAGAAAAACTGCGTGAACTTTGTAAAGATCAAGTAGATTATATTGTTGTCAAGAACTTGTTTCATGGTGAAGAAGAAAAATTTGAGCGTTATAATGACGCTTCTCTACGTCAAAATATGGTTGCAAAAGGTCTGGTAGAACTTGTAATGCCAGATTTATTCTATAAGTCTTACGACTTTATTGACCGCCATGCTCTTACGTTTAATGAAGGTCAGACTCATAAAGGAACAAATATTGTGATTAAGTCAAGAATTAAATCTTGGCTTGCTGAGTTTGAAACGCAAATTAAGCCAGCATTTAATTTATTGGGCTTTGATATACAACCAGATGATTGTTACTATCCAGCAGTTGTGGAAAAATCTAAAGAGCTTAGAGAAAATGAAGAGAGAGAAAAAGCTAAAAATCAAGATTCAAATTTACAATCTCAAAATATAGCTGCTTAATTAAATAAGTTGCTTGGTTTATTATGTTTAAAAAGCGTTTTGTTATTACATCAGGTGATGCTCGTGTGGGTAAGTCCACAACTTCTAGACTCTTGCTAGAGTTGTACTTGAAGAATAAATTCAATGTCCGTGTTTTCTACCACGGGTATCGTAACAAGCTATCGATGTATCAAACAAAAGGCTTTGATATAAATCATTTAGGATTCTCCAGGGGTGATTCTGATAGGTTATTACTCGACTTAGAGATGTTTCCAAAGATTGATATGGTTTTGACGGATATGCCAGGTCAAAACCTCCGAGAATTTAAGTTTTTTGATAAAGATGTTTTACTGATAGAAAATCTTAACTGTCTGGGATATCGTGTTACTTTCTTGCACCCAATATCACATCGTAAAGATTGTGTTGAAGAATATCTTCAGGATTTGTATCAGCATTTTGGTAGTCAGGTTGACTATATTATTGTCAAAAATTATTACTTTAGCAAGCAATTTCGATACTATGAAGGTAGTCAATTCCAAGCTGATATTAAAAAAATCAACGGCTTGGAACTAGTTTTAGGTGGGTTACATAATGACTTTTACCAGTTGCTTGAAGATACTGATTTACCTTATGCTCAACTGATTGAAACTAACTCTCCTCTTAATACTATTCAACGTTCAATAGTATTCAACTGGATGGAGAATTTTCATAACTCTATTGTTTCTAATGGAATAGCTTCTAATTATCTAGGGTTGAGTATGAACTGTGCAGAATTAGCTTCTGTAGGTGCAAATAAACAAAGTCCTTCCAATCTTGATATAACTGAAGATGTTGAATCTGAGAAATGGTAATTATTTGCTTTACCAAATTGAAAGTGAGACTTTAAAATGACTGTTTAAAAACAACCTATGACTAATATTGCAAAAGTTGTTGAAAAAGTTGTTGCAGAATATTCTGAAGAAAAAAAAGCAGAGGTTACTGATTGGATACTTAAATTGGGTATTCGGCCTGACGACCCCTTGTTTAACTTATACGCGGAACTGGGAACAACTCAGTTTGCGTTGCAGCAGCTACCAGGTAGGCTTGACTCGCTTGTGGTGGGTTGGACTGATATGGTAGACGATAAGCTTAATAGTGCTTCTAAGGTGGCAATACAACAACAAAAGAGTGCGATCGCAGAAGCAGCAAAGGAGCTGGTTAAAATGACTAAACAAGCTGGTGGAGCCTTACCTCACTTGAGCATAAGTAATTGGCGATTGGCACAAGTGGCGGGGGTATTGGGTTTTGTACTGGCTTTAGGGACTGCAATTGGTGTTTTTACATACAAGACCATCGTTGGAAGTGTAACTTTTCAGCCGGCGGCTTCTGGATCTGCCATCTTACAATCTGAAGATAAAAAGCTTCTAGATTGGGCTAAATCCAATGAAGGTAAAATAGCGCGTAGTATTTATATGAAAAACGCCGCCATCATTAAAACTTGCCGCCAGCAGAAGAAGTATTCAGGTGGCTGCATAATTGCAGTTGATTAATTTTCTAGGCAACCCAGCCATTGTATCCCTTATTACTCGTTTTAGCTGTATCTTTTTGACTTTTTTGGTTGGTTTTGACTCTTGTGTGGGTTTCTTGAGTAACTTCTTCTTCGATTTTCATGTCTGTAAAGCTGAGGATTCCCAGGCGGATTGCTTCGCGGATAGCGTTTAACCTATCTTTGACTCCTAGCTTGATAAATGAATTATGTAGATATGACCTTACTGTACCTTCGGAAACATACATTACATTGGCAATTTCATGATTTTTCATACCTCCGGCAGCTAATTTAAGAACTGTGATTTCTTTATTAGAGAAATCACTTAACAAATCTAGTGCATTTCTATTGGGTGTGTCATTTGACCTGAGACTATCGATCAGAATACGATTAATAGTTGGGTCAATCCATGATTCGTTATTGTACGCAGCCATTACTGCTTCAACGAATCTTTCTCCTACTTCTTCTCTAAGGCTATTTTTACAGTAGTAGCAGTCTGCGCCATTACTAATTGCTGCGTTAATGGTATCTCGGCTGCTATTTGCAGTCATAACCACAATTTTAATTGATGCGTGTTTGGATTTGATTGCACTTATTACATCAATGCCATCGATATCCGGTAAATCAATATTTATAATTACGATATCTGGCTTTTGTTTGTCAACAATTTCTATTCCTTGTTTTCCGTATTTGGCAACGCTACAGACTTGGATTTCACCAGTTTCAGATAATATTGTTGCAGCGCCAATCCTAGATATGTTCTCATTTTCAATGATGACAACATTAATAGGTTTCATATTATATGCTTTTTTGGGTTGGTATTGGTATTGTCCCTGATAACAATACTTATAACACTTAGTTTTTTAGATTTTTTAATCTTTACAGTTACTATAAATTAATTAGCTTATTTAAAAACTTTTCTAATATTGGTAAAAACTTTACAAAGTGATTGGGGGGGTTTGTGTCAATACGGTTCGGATAAGGTTTTTTGATGACAGACCCTAGATCACAAAGACGCGATAAATCGCCGTCTTTACAATAATCAGTCCTTTGTAGAGACGGCGATTTATCGCGTCTCTTGCCTTAACCGAACCGTATTGGGGTTTGTATAGTTTTTATTAACCAATCTATTTACTAGATGATTTTATTTATAAGTCCTGGTTTTAATAGTTATCAGCAAATTTATGTAGGAATAGATAATTTTTTATGAAAGGCGATAAAGTTTTAGGATGGATAGACAATATTGTTGTTTGGTCTTTGATGGGGATGTTATGTTTAGTCGGGTTAGGCAGATTGCCTATTAACCCGACGAGTTTGTTTGACTTTACTGCGTCTTTTTACTATTTTGCTGTTGCGGTTGTTATTTGTCCCAAGACTCCACTGAGTTTTAATAAAAAGCTGATTTTTGGATTTATAGCTTTTATGTATGGCGTGTGGTTTGGGTTGATTTAATCTAGCTCTTTAGCAGAATCCTGGTTTTTGAATTGTTTTTGACTCTGTTCGCGGCGTGCTTGTTGCTCATTGAACAGAGTCTTGAAACGTTCAAATTCCTCTTTGGTGAGATTATTAATGGTGATAGAGTACTCTTCTGAGTTATTGTCATGAGATGCCAAGAGTGCTTCTCGACTTTGTTCAGAATCAGGCAAATTTCTATCAAGGCTAAGAGTTTGCGAATCTTCTTCTAATTTTAGACTTGCAGTATATTCTTCACTTTTATAAATGATACCTTGTGTCTCTTTATCTGATTTTCCAAATATATCTAAGCGATCTAAAATTACAGGAATAACAAACTGTCTAATTTGAGAATCGGCGGTAAGAAATTGTACTCTATCTTCTGGACTCTCTTCTACTGGGTTGCCATTATTGTCGTCATTTTTATTTGTGGGGTTTTTTAGAACCTCTGGTTCAATTGTAGTTCGTGTAAACTGGCTTGCTTCGGCTTGTGAAGATGACTCTTGATTAACTTGATTAACAAAAGTGATAGGTTTAATTTCTGTAGAGTTTACTTTTACTTCATCTTGCACTACTTCACTGATTCTGTTAATTTCCGAATTCAACCTTAGCACAGCCTCTTTTGTTTCCTCAGCAGTTGGAGGCTTTTTTGCAGATTCTTCAAATTTATCATCAGGGATGTTAAGCTGTTTGATCAATTCTCTGAGGAGACTGGCTTGCATCGCTGGAGTTAAACCTTCTACTGGAAGTTCGATTAGTTCTTTCATACTAAAATTACCTCTCCACTAAATCTTTTTTGACATCTTTGAATGCATTCTTGATGTGGAAATTCATGAGTTGAAAATCTTGTAATGTTTCATCACTGATGTTACTTACTTGGGTTTTTCCTTCTTTGACATATAATAATATGTTATCAGTTTTATCTTTAACTAAGTAAGTTTGGTCTTGAGTCTTAGTAGCAATTTGGTATTTTTCTGTTTGTACTGACATAATGCCATTGATATCTTCCTGTCCAATGATTTTAACTAAATTTTGGGCAAGACTGGTCATTTCATTAATTTTTTCTAGCTCCTTAATATCTCGCTCCATTGCCTTAAAAGCGTTCTCAAGACTGATATTTTGTTTGATATACAAATCAGTTACCTTATGAATTTTATTGAGATATGTTTCTGATTTACCGAGCTTTTCAGCTGCTACATACCAGTCTTGAAGATTTTGCACTGTATTAGCTTTCATCCGCTCGATAATGTTATCCATCGCTCCAACCTGCTGTATTCTGGGTTGAGAAGGTGATGCGAGTGCTTGATCAATATTTGGTTGTTGGCTTTGTTGTGGAGGGAAAATGCTCTTGTCTTTAGCAATAAACGAGTTATGTAATACTTGTGTATTGGAAGAAATAGTGTTGGTACTAATTTTGATATTTTCTACAGAATTAAATACAGCGTATCCTTGGGAAGTTTGTTCTACCTTGTACCCTTTTTCTTGAAGATAATTTTGAACTAATTGGTCAGTCCCTTGTGCGTTTCCGACTATGAAAGAGCTTTTCGCTTCTATTGCCTTATTAAGTAACGGTTTGTAGTGATTTTCAAAAGTTTGGGTAATTCGCTCGCTTGTCACTCCGCGCCACGGGCCAGACCCGGATACCATAATAATGTCGTCTTTTGAGTAATTTCCAGTGTTGGCGCGTTCTCCCCATGCTTGCTCGTAATTCCGAGTGCTTGAAGGTGTTTCGGGGGGCGCAGTTGATTTACCGATAAACTGGGTAGCTATTTGGGCCATCGCAATGTCTTTTTTCATATGTTCAGCGACGGCAGCGTTTATGGGTTCGAGTTGCGATAGTGGATTTGTTAGTGGCTGATCAGTCTGTTCGGACTTTTCCTGGTAGGTTTTTACTGTAGTTTGTTGTGACTTTTCAACTACATTGGTGTATGCCTCACTGAGGGCTTGAATAAATGCGGATTCTTTACCCTTACTCTCCCATTGTTTGTCCTGAGCCTTAGTTATATTGGTGAGGCGATGCGTTATGGAGCCTATGCTGTGAGCGGGTTGCCCGATTTCAGACGATTGGTGTGGGGTTACTCCCATTGTCGCAACTGCTGTACAGTTCTCCAACCAATCGACTCCTTTGCGTTTGGCGATCGCCTCAGTTAGCCGGGGGTGTTGTTCGAGTTTAGCCTGAAGTACTTCTACCATTAGCTTGTATTCATCAGCTGATGGATGCAACTGCTTTTGGTGATTAAATGCGTGTTCAGCGGATGCGTATGCTATTCCTTCAGGTTTTTGGACATGGGTTTCTACTCCATACTGTCCGGTGGGGGCCTCTGGATTATTATTGACTGAAACTTGGTAATCGTTTTGTAGCTTGCCTTGTTCTTTTGCAAGTGCAGTGGCTAGGCTGAGTGCTACTCCAAGTCCATCTTTGGAGTCGGAGCTGATATTTACCGGGGTGAGAGCTTGTTTTTGGATGGTTGGGAACGCAACAATTTTGCCATTGACGTAATCCCCTAGCGGTTCCATGAATAAGCCATATACCTGACTCTTACTCGCCTGGGTTTGGGTAAGTTCTTTCGGTGAATGCTTTTCCCATTTCGCCCAGGCTTGCTGGTAACTTGGATCTTGAATCATTTCGGAGGTAATTTTGTACTGCTTACCCACTCGGAAAGCAACTTGCTCGCCGTTTTTACCAAGGGCGATCGCAATATCTTCCTCTTTGACACCATAAGTTTTTTGGTAGTCTACACCTCTGGTGGTGTGTATCCTACCGTGTCCGCGCATGGCATCGATAGTTGTATCAACTGGTACTGTAGAAGGTTCGCCGTGCAAATGCAGCGAATAAACCATTGGTACTGGTTTTCCAGATATAGTCGGGTTGTCTGGAATCTGAGGGTTAGCAGTGCGTGCCGCAGTAGAATTCCCGATGGCGATAATTTCTTCGACAGTTGGTTGGTTTGAGGAGTGTGAAGGTATGTTTCCGGTGGCTTCTCTAAGGCTGGTATAACTGCGTTCTACTTTAATTTCTCCCCCAGGTGTCCATTCGTTAGTTTTGATGGTAAGGTCGCCGTTGCTTTGGACTACCGCACGAGGAGGTTGGTTTGAGACGAGGAAGTTTTCAAATTTCTGGCGAACGCTGTTTTCTCTGCCCAGATCATTTTTAATTGACCAAATGTTGATAGACCATCTGCCAGCTTCAGTATTAAGTGCAGCGTGTTCATTCTTGCAGTTGAAGCGGGTTACTGTACCTGACTCAAGTTTAAACTCCTGGTATGGTGCGTCCTTGTTCTCCTCCCTGGTCCATGCCATTCGTTCCTTAGCAGCGCGATACCCCCAATCAGAATTTCCGATATGAATGCTGCGGGCCTCCGTCGCGGCGTAGGAGTCATCGCGGTGGTAGTTGATGCCAGCGCCGGGGTTTTCGGAATAAGTGACCAGCACAATATCTGCATCAGGATATACTTGTTTGACAAGTTCCATTAACTTGTCGTCCTGTACCCCTGGCTTGAAAGCTTTATCTTTCAAATCCCATTTTGCACCGACCCATGCAACTTGTCTCAGTAGTGCATAGTTAGATTTATCGTTTTCAAGTATGGGTTTGAGGTGGGTTTCAAGATGCGATCGCAGCTGTTCTACTTTCTCCTCACTTACCTTACCCAATATTTCGATAGCTTTAGTTTGATCCGCTTGGCGCGAGTTGGGTAGTAATATTGCTTGATTATTAGCTTCTGATTGTCTACCTGTTAATACTTGTATCTCAACCGCGTTTTGATAAACTTGTGAAATTGCTGCAACTGTGGCGTTAGTATTTGATTGAATGTTAATTGTATTGTTTTCTGGTACAACTTTCGCTGGAATAATTGGTACTGGAGAATCTTCTTGATTGAGTTCTCTGGGGCGGTTAGGTAGTGTTTTTAGCGCTTGTTTGTATTCACTATCTTCTGAGATTTGGTTTAATTGTAAAAGACTACCTTCAGTTGTAACTTTTTGATTTAACTCTACACTAAGCTGTTCGTAGCGGTCAAATCCTTCAATTACACTGATATTAATTGGTTCTCCAAGTAAACTATTTAATTCTTCGTTTATTTCTTCAAGAATTTCATTTTTATTAAAAATAAATGTAGCTGTGTTACTCTCAATAAAATAATAGTTTTCAGTAGATTTTGATTCTAGCCAAGTGGCTACAGCGATCGCGTCTTGTGCGGGAACTACTAATCCAAGAGCTTGTTTAGTTTCTACCTGCGATCCATCTGGGGAACTATATTGTTGATTTGGGTTATAAAAATATACAGTTTGTTCTGGAATAATTGGAGTGGGTTGTGACGGTGTATCCGCGCTCTTAATATGACCACCAGCACGGTCAACAAATGTTTGTTTTAATTCGTCACTGATGGTACTTTCATCAAGTACAAATACAGTCATGCCTTTTTTAGCTTCTAACCGAGCTTGTGATATAGGAAGCTGTTCGTATAATACTCCTACTTTTTCTAGATAATTTGTGGTTTTTTCGGCTTTATTTTCATCAACTGCTAATCCTAAAAGCCCTACTAATTTTTGTTCTTTATCTTGGAACATGATTGTAGGACGTTCGTTAATTTTACCGAGTATTTGGTTACGTTTTTCTTGCTGCCCATTTCTAACAGGCTGCTCATTACTTATAAGCTGACTGCGCTTAACCCATTTGTCGGGATACTTGACTGTTTCTGGATTAATAGTTACTTTACAGGTACTTTCATTACTGGTAATTTGTACAGGAATAGTAGTTCGTTGTTGGTTTAGGCGAATAATACCTATATCAATTAATTTTTGTACAGTACTACTTTCTTTCCTTTGCCACTGTTTTTGTACATTCCCTTTGTTCAATTCAGCTTCAAGACGTTCAGTATGTTGGCCAATAATGCCGAGGGATTGGTCGCCAATTTTAGCGATGTAAACGTGCTTTTTATCAAATGCTCTAACTAAAGTTTCTTGAAATGCTTGGTTGATAATCTCCTGTTTTTTATACTTTGGATTTGTAACATTAATTCGTAATAAATTTCCCTGAGATGTCTCTGCTATAGCATAGGCATTTTGTCCAGTGATGATAGTTTGAATTCTAAGCTGTAACTGTTGCCCATTCCCAGGCTTTTCTGCTAGCCAACCTTGGGTAATACCCTCTTTGATTGATTCCTTATCAATATTGCCTAGTTTCTCAGGTTTATTACCATTTTGAAGATAAATACTATAGTCTTCCCGAATCAGGTCAACCTTTTCAATTGTTAACAGTACAGGTTCATTATTAAACCTTTGGGAATTTCCAAACTTATTAACTTCGCCTACTTTGAAAGTGAGTTCTGGTAGTCCGGGTACTTTGGTTGTAACAGAGGTGGTGTATACTTCACCTTTTTCAATACTGGCAATAGTAGTAGTACCAATTGGTAATCGGGCGTTACTTTGTTCAATATTTCCAAATGTTTCGTAAGTACCCTCTTGATTCTGTATTTCAATTACACTTTTTCCATCTTCAGCTAGATTAAATCGAATACTTTGAGAGCGATTTTCATTAAATAGTTCACTATTACAGTCGAAACCAGTGATACTAAACTCGTTAAATCTGAGTGTGTCTAACTGACTGATAATCTCATGAGGAAAGGCAGCAAAGGCGAAATTAGAAACTTTGTTCTGGCGGTCGCTACTTTTATCATTACTACTTTCACGAGTAGTTGATACTGCCCAAGTGGCAGCTGCCATTGCTAGCTTTTGGTCTTCTGGAATTGAATTATAAAATTCTTCTGCTACCTGGTAAGCATTTTGGTAAAGAAGTTTAATTTGACCTTCGCTTAGTTCAGCCTGGAACACTATTTTATTAGATGTTACTTCCTGTCCAAGCGTAATTCCTATCTCTTCGAGTTTATTTTCTTGCTCCTTTGCAAGTGTTCCTAATGCTCTAAACTTAGGTTTACCGTTCTCAGTTTCATCGTTAATTTGAGCATAAACTAGATATTTATGTGGACGGTTACTATTGCGTTTGTCTTCAGATATTTCTGATAGCTTTATTGTAATTTTATTAGCTTTCCAAATAAATTCATTATCATACTGTAGAAGATTAGTTACACTTACTTGACTATTAGTAGCAAGGGTAATATTTACAGATGGCCCCTTTTCAGCCTCTTTTTGTCTGGATAACTCACTTGCTCGGTTGAATGATTTGTCAAATTCTTTCTTGACAATAGTAGCTCTTAATCGCTGTTCGTTAGAAAATTCGACCCCTTTAAATAAAGCTTGAAATTGGACAATTTCACGCGATTCGAGGCGAGCTTTTTCAAAATACTGATTGGTTTGAGCAATTAGTAATTCAACAGGCGAGTATCCCGTCGGTTGAATTGTATTGTCAACATAGACATCTTTCTTCTTATCTTTGACGTAGTTGACTTCCCGGTGGAGAATCCGACTGTTATTGCGGATAATTTCCATTTCAGGTTTTTTGGCACTCTTGAAGAGGTCAACTGCAATTTGATTTTGAAATGCTGCCTCGGCAATCATTTCGCGGTATATCTTGATATTAGTATTCATTGCCACCAGTGCATTGACCTGGTTTAGGAGTTCTTGCCGAACTATTCGGACAAATTCTTCCATATGACCGCGATATCTGGTCGGAATCTCCTTCCCCTCAATACCCTTGGATTTTGCCCACACTTCTGTTTTAAATAAATCTTCGTAGTGTTTGGCTACCTGCTGTACGTACTCAAGTTGGTCTTTTTCACTACCAAAATTTTTCAGGATAGTAATTTCTGACTCTAAAGCCTCGATTGAGGTAAGGTGATTGTTGATAACACCCACACTAATGCCATCGCTCATGTGGATGGCGATTTCCTCAAATTCTGGCTGACTGCCATCTTCTTGGTAGAAAGATTGTTTTTTGAGTTTAACAGTTGGGTTGTAGGCGTTTTCAGGCAGGTTCCGCTCCTTTGCCTCAGTAGTAAGGTTTGGATACTTGCTTGCCCGCTCGAAGCCGATACAATCACCATCGTAGTCGCGTGCCTGACGCTCTTGTTCTGACTCTTGAGGAAGAATTTCTAGCTCATAACCAGCTGACTTTAGTTCTGAAATATACTCATTAAATTTGTAGGTAAACTCGATTTTATCTCTAGTTTCGAGCTTACTGATATTTTGGTCTAAGTAATTTGTAATACCTTCTAACTGAAGATTTTTTCCTTGAGCTTCTGGCAGGATAGATTTAATTTGCTCGTTTAGACGGTTGTAAATGCGATCGCTTGCTTCGTCCGAGACAGCGATCGCACCTGCTAGAGGTTGACCATCAGGCCCAAGGATGTCTTCTACAATTTTGTTAGTTGAGACGCACAGACCATTTGAGTTGAGGAAAGGGGAGCGAAAGTTGAGAACTTCTTCTTTATCTTGATATTGTGGAATGCAGATTTCCTCATTTTGCAGGTCTTTGGAGGGAATGACCATTGCTCGCTCAAAGGTGAGTGTCTTGCCAATGGCGATTTCTTTCCACTCGTTTTGAACGAACCGGGCGAGTTCGCGCTGTACTTTCTCAGTTTCGAGAAGTTGATTCTCTCCTTGCAGGTCAGCTTTGATGAGTTTATAGATAAACGAGTCAGTAGCTATGCGATCGCCTACGGCGGGCGCTCCCGCGCCATCGCGCAAAGTTTCTAACTCTTCTGCTACTGTTGGATCTTCTGCTGCTTGTTCTTCTAGTGTGGTTGCTTGTTCTTCAAGAAAGGCTTTCCGCTTCTCGTACTTTTCGCAGTAAAGTTGTGCAAGTTGTCGAGGGTCATCCTGTGCTTCCTTAAGCTTTTTGGCTTCAAGTTCTAGCTGTTCGGTAAAGTCTTTCAGTCCGTTAGGGAAAGAGGCAAGTAATTGGGATATTGCCGTTTTACCGAGTTCAGATTGTGATTTTTCACCTAGCCAGATATTTTGCCTGTACAATCCAGGTTGAATTTGAGGCTTGGTTGGCCCATTAGGGTTGTCTTTATCAGTTCCCTTGAACGCAGATAAGGGAAGAATTAAGTCAATTTTAGTTGGGTTGTTTGGGTCTTGATAATTAAGAATTTGGTCAAGGTTCGCAGGTCGTAAAGTACCTTTGCCAAAGCGGTATTTGTTATCATCTCCGTTTTGGTCAGTCCAACCGAAGCGGTGCTGGATTACTCGATATTTATCACCTTTTTGATGCTTGGTTAATTCGTGATATAAGTCTGTAGATATTTGCCCGTAACAGTCTCCCGTTAGCCGACATGCTTGATCATTGCTAATAACGCCGCCATTTTCACCATTACTATCATCGACAATTAAAACATTTAACTCTTTATTGACAGCATTTTTACATGAACCAAGGAAGATAGACCCGTAAGCACCTCTATCTTTGTTATCTGGACATAATTGTCTAATTGTATGTAGATATTCTTCTGGCCCATATAACAACCGGGTTTTTGATGATAATAATAATTTGTGACCTTCAGGATGATTAATTAATTGTTCCGCAGTAGACTTTTCGTCCATATGCCCGAACGAAAAGTTAACACTAGGAAAGAAATGTTCTATTAAGGTATTATTAAGTTCTTCTTTTAACTGTGAATCGGGATTATTTGTATTACCATCTGTATGAATCCACTGATTTAATCTAGTGTCAAAATGTTTAGCTTGAATTGTCATATATTAACAATTAAACTTCTAAAATTAGATATAAATTTTTACTTTTTGGTACGAAAATACCCGTAGAGTTTAATTTTACTTTCTCTATATCGGTAATCTATTCAACAAATTTCTAATTTCTGCTTGCAATTTAGACGTAATTTAAAATACTCCAATATAAGGTTTTTACTTAATCTACTGTTAATAAAGGCTTATTCTGCGTAATGTCATAATTTAAGTCTTAAAAAAATATACCAAGTTTTCGATTATTTGTTGCCTAGTGCTAAATCAGTAGTAACTTTTGTGAGATTTGCGATTATGTTGTGTTTATAGTTTTAGCCAGAATGACAATGTGTTAAAAACTCAATACCAGATAGCATACAAGTATCACAGTAGGGAGGCGATTAACAACTGATGAGCATTGTAGACAGTATATTCATGCAGATGTTCGGTCGCCCGAAGGGTATGCTAGGCAGGTTTGGTGGCATCATCATGGCACGCATGAATCAAGGGTTTACCTATTCAGTCATCGACCTGCTCGAAATTCAGTCGAGCGACAAAGTGCTGGAAGTTGGATTTGGCTCTGGAGTTGGCATTCAACGTCTGTCCAGGTTGGCATCAGCAGGATATATCGCAGGCATCGATTACTCTCAAGAAATGGTCGAGCAAGCTACAGCTCGGAACATAGCAGAGATTGAGGCTGGAGGAGTTGATTTGCGGCAAGGTTCGGTGGAAAGTTTGCCGTTTGAAGACAACACATTCGATAAAGCGCTGGCGGTTAACTCCATGCAAGTCTGGCCAGATGCCCTAGTTGGGCTACGGGAAGTGCGGCGAGTTATGAAGGTTGGTGGCAGAATAGCGCTTGGTTTTACTTCTTATTCAGGACAGTTGAGTACCGGATTGACTCAGATACTTACGACTGCTGGCTTTACTCAAGTACGCCTAGTGGAGACAGATCGCGATTTTTGTGTATTGGCAATGGCGTAACCGCCCGCCGGAGGCGATCGCACCATAACCAATGCCATCTAACGAATACTTGTATAGTAAGCCAAAATTTTGGGGTTGTCTCTCCCTTGTTCTAGCTATTATTTTTATTTCAACTATTGTTAATATATATTACGCGGATACCATCTACATGGAGGATACCAACCACACGCGATCGCCTCTTTATATTCTGACAAAGTATGATTAAAGTCTACTTCTAGAAATACCTTACCAGTATCAAGATCATGTTTAAAGTGGTAAGGTAAAAATACAGATACATACCATCCTAATTCCTTGAATTTTCGAGAATCATAGTTAACTTCTAGCTTGCCACATTCTCGAAGTCGCCAATACTTGTAAGGGATTCTCTCAGCTTCAGCAAAGCCTAAAGCTCGTGCCTCTTTTGAGATGTCAAGACTAAAGCCATGCTCATCTTTACCAATAGTTAAACATGAATCTTTGTAACTGTAACAAATTTCAATTGCAGTACCATATCCTGCTTATTTTGCCTCAGTTGGTATCCAAGCAAGAACCTCTAGTGTAGGTACTTTAAACAATTGATCTCTGTCTGGAAGCCACATTTGACAAGGGAGAAAGCACCATCTGTTCTGACTATGCAGAGCATTGTGCTTACAAGATTTGTAATTAGGACACTTTTCTGGAGGTTTGCCTGTTAAGATTTCACAGTCTAGAAATAACCAGCAACCAACCTCAGTTTTTTTACGTCTTCTACCCATAGTTTTATGCGTGAACTAACACCAGATGATTATAAAGAATGTCCACTTGGATTAGGTTGTTCAGAGTTCGATGAGCGAAATAAATATAGTTTACAACTCTGGCAAAAATGCCCAAATTCTAATTATTGTAAAGGTGTTTGTGAGGCATGGGATATACCACTAGAAATTGATGATGATAGAACAGTTGTTAATTTATATTTACCACACAATTATGATGAAAAAATATTTGCTAAGGAAATGAAAAAATATGGTTGGGCAGAAGCAGAAAGACTACCATTACATAGAGGTGAGCATTTCGATTTCTACACAATTAATGATGAATTATTAGTAATTGAAAATAAGTTTCAATACGGTTTCGCTATAGCAGTTGATATTCGTCGAAAGAAGTATATTCAAAAATGTGTAATTGATAAGCACGGTCTATGGTGGTGTACGAATGGTAGACCACCAAAGATTTAAAAATAAAGTGATCACCTGACTCACGAGGTAATTAAAAATATTTAATGTATGTTATGCCCTGTTTAGAACTAAACTGTTTAGTTTGTACTTCATGGCAGCTTCGCCAACAGTGTCTTCGCCGGATCTATCCCTTGTTCTAGCTATTATTTTTCTTTAAACTAACTAGAACAAAGTTGCTTCATCAACTGAAGTTGCGCGCTTATGCAAGACTATGTTTAAAAAACGATGGTTTGGTGTTGATAACGTAATTTTGTAGCAGTAATGAAGTAAATTTTCCCCTTTTACTAGTTTTATTGGTCGATGGGTATAATTTCATCGGTGTTGAAAACTTCAACTGTAGCATTTGGACTGTTCATATCTGTGGTTTGTTCGAGTAGGCGTGTTGCATCCTCAAGCAATGCACTTGCGTTCTGAAGCAGTGTTCGTACCTGGGTTAAGTTATTGCGCCGCTCGATACCTAAGTGTGCTTCTATATACCGCGCATCATGCTGATGGCTGAGGTGAATTACCCGTACTTCTTGTTCTTTCTCTGAAGGTGCAAACATTGCGTTTTCGGCGGTTAGTTTATAGTACGAGTACGTACCACTGGGGCGTTTGACATTGTAGATGTGGAGTTCGCAACCAGGTGGCGCGATGTACTGTCCGTCGAAGTTGGTAAGTCCAGTACGAATATTATCTAATGTGGTGGTGATCGCCTCAATGGCCGGGATAACACTTAACGATTCTGGTGATTGTGGGCAACCGCGCCTCATCAGCATCATGATAGCGGCAGAACGACGGGTCAGGCGAATTTGTTCTTGATACTGGCGCATTTGTTCTTCCCGAATACGAACAAGTTCGAGTTCTTCATCAGGGGTTAGTTGAACCGCACTTCCACAAGTTTTGTAATTTAAGCAGTCACCAGAGTCTATGCCTGGGTATTGCATCATGCTGGCACAGTCAAATCCAAGTCCGCATTTTTTCTTGGGCATAGGTTACATCTTTTTGTTCTAGTTACTTTTATAATTTTATATAGCTAGAACAAGGAGGAGTTATTTCCTATGGAGTTATCAGCGAGATAAACGATATTAGGATTTTTGCACCTGAGCAAGACATCGTTTCTACGAAGTGTTCAAATTTGAATACTTCGTAAAGACGATAGTAATTCCCAAAGGCTTTGTATTTACCCACACTCAGAGAGGCACTGTGGATTAAGTTTTCTCTACCAACAGATTTACTATTGCTCAATACCTCTTTGCGATCGCAGTTTATCCATTAACGCTTGTTGGGTAAAGACACGCAGACTTTCAATCTGCTCGATTTCGTTTGTTGTTAATCGAGTTGGTATCTCTTCGTACCAGTTTCCCTGACTGTAGCAGGTTTGCATCACAAGGGTATCCTCATGACGGTAAACAGTCAGAATATTAGCATCTAAGCTGGCACTCAACTCCCGTCCCTTGATACGGAAATTATTGGTAACAAGCATATAGTCAGTGATTGTAGAAGGCAGATGTTTGAGAGTAGAAGGCAGAAGAGTAAGAGAAGGAGTAGGGGATGATTGCTCTTGCAAAATTTGTTTAGCAGTGGATAAACCGTTTTCTTCTGAAATATCCTGTTGTGGGTGCTGTTCGTTCAGATGCGGCTGTACTTTCTTCTTGGTCTTATTTGCTTTCGACGTGGAGTTATCTTCTAATTTTGGTTGTATTATCGAAATCTCATCTGGATAATTACTTATTAGTATATGTGTACTAACAAGCGCTTTTGAGTTACTATCAGTATCGCCATCACTATCACTTGTACTGCTAGTAGTAGGTTTATCACTACACAAGTATTCATTATTACTTATAGTGTTGCTGTTTATGCGGTTAATTGCTTTGGCTTTAGCTTGTTGAATTATTTCCTGATCTTTATCTTGGTCGTACATTATTCCATATCCAGACCGCAGTTTGTTCCAGCTATAAGGTTTGTATACTTGATAACCAGCAATTTTTACATCATTATGGATATAGGTAAAGCCTAGTAGTTCCTCTCCCTGCATCTTAGGCAATACCCCAATGTTGTTTTCCTCCAAGCGTTGGATGAACGTAGAGACAGTGGGACTATCCTTGATGGCTTCTCCTATTGCTTGGCGAATAATTTCCTTACTTGTTGGGGTTTTGTGCTTACTGTTTACTGCTCTAATGCTTTTTGATCGGTTGGGGCTGGTGAGTGTAGTTATCCCGTACTCTTGCTCTAACTTAGAGGTGACAGCTTCATTCGTTGTCGGTGTCACCTCCAACCCTAGTTTCGCCGCGATGCGTCTAGTTGAGACTTGGGAGTTGAAATAATCATAGGAATCATTAACTAAACTGCCATCTAACCGAATCCGGGAGGCGATTATGTGCAGGTGTTCGTGGTTGCGATCGTGGTGGCGTACTGCAACAAATTGACTGGTAGCTGCTACAGATGATTCTTCCTTGGGCAAGTATCCCATATCCTTGAGATATTCCCTTGCTACATAACTGTACTGACTGTCAGATAAATGTTCGTGGTAGTCAAGACGGTGTGCGATTGAGATGATGAGGTGGGCGCACTGCCGTTTAACTGCTTTTTTGGTGTACTTGATGTTGAGAAACTGCTGGTTAAATTCGTCTGGGTTTGTTCCCATCATATTAGTATCGACAATCGCAGCATCATCTTTGCCCAAGATATACTTGAGCGTGTCGAGAAAATTGGGTTTTTTATAGATGACGGGAATCAAGTAGAGGAAGTTGAAAGTGAGGGATATAAAACCTGTAATGCTTTATTTATCTTGGCTTGAGGATGATTTGTCTGGAAGGTCTAGGTTAAATGCAGCTGCAATGGTCTGATCTACAAGTGCGATCGCATTATTGACAGTATCCAAAATTTGCTGGTTGTTTGTTTCCTTCGCCAAGTGACATAACATCATCAGTTCGCTTTTGAGGTTTCCAGCAGTAGCGCGGATAGTTATCAAGTCGGCGGGCGGTTTTGCCGTTAGTACCCGCCTTAATCCACAGGAACGTAAATACTCAGATGCAGTTACCCCTGTGGCGATCGCTTTTTCCTCAATGGTAGTTTTCTCTTGCTCAAAGAGGTATACCTTGATAGATTTGGTTCGCTTTATGGAGTTACTTACCATACCTTCTTTCACTGCGGGACTAAATGGCATAGTTGGAGGCTGTACTCCGACACTGGCGGATAACGGGAAATCTCACAACAGTGTGCGATCTCAATTCCAGACAATAGTATTGCTATTTTTGGTATAAACTGTACTGGATTTAGATGCCGTCGGTGAGAGTACTGTAATTTGTGATATGGATACAAGATTAGTATTTTGTGGTTCGCCTTGTAACTGACACTGAAGCCGTAAACTTTACTGTTGATGCTGCTAACGCTGGGTTGTAGAGATTGTATGGTTATGTTGTCAAGCTTGCGATCGCCTAGTGGGTCAAGTTTCAATTGTACGTAACGTAATTACCGATTTTTTAGGTGTTATTTCTATCGATTTGTTTAGTCATCAAACAGTAGATATCAAACAAAAGTAGTATTGACAACTGCATAATAAACAATTTTATTGAATATATTGTCAATTAACCTAATTTATTGCAAATAGTATAAGGATAAAATGACCCCATTGAACATACCTTGTTTTAGTTACGGGACTGTATAGCAACAGCAATGGTTTATTGTGAACCGGGACTGATGTAAATTCATATGCAGAGTAGGTTGTAGAGTTATATCCTAAGCTGATTAATCTTTGAAGTAATACTGAAATAGTTGTGTCAATTTGCCTTCAGAATACCTCAATCATGGGGATTGTGAGAGTTTATTTATCAGTTAACAACATATTTTTATTTGAAAAATTAGACCTGATTTTCAATTGATTGGGGTAATTAGTATGTGAATTGGGGTAGTTAGGAGTAAATACGGGGGTAAGTTCTCCCACCGTGTGGTTAAAGTGAGAGTAATGACAAATAGCTTACTGAGAAGCTTGGTTTGCAGATTATATAGAAGTAAGGGTATGGCAAGAGCGAGTAAGTCTGCTGATTCTGTTGAGTTGGCGCGAATCATGCGAAATAAGGATACGGAAGATGGGATAGTAATTAGCTATCTTCAGTCGAAGAAGCGAGGGCAAACCGAGTTAGTATGTGAGGTGCTGCGGGCGTATTACCTACCGTTTGCGCTATCTGCTGCGGGAGTATCTGGTATGGAATTGCAATTGGCCCTCCATGATGCGATCGCGCAACTTGAAGCCCAGATAATTAAGATGAAACGGACGTTTGGCATGGAGGGGTTGCCCCAGGTAGTTCTTGTTAATCCTCATAGTGGAGTTTTCTCGCAGGGTGCAACTGGGTTACAACCAACAGTTGGAACTAATGGCGTGGAAATAACTCCTGTTTCACCTAATTTGGTTCCCCCTTCGGTTTCTTTTTTTGATTCCACTGGGCCAAGTCCTGTGTCGTTACCTGTTGCGACAGAACCAGTCGGATCAAATGTTTTGGGAGAAGATTCCGAGGATGATGGTTTCTTTAATAATGACGAGGATGACCCAATTGCTAAGGCAGAAATAGAAGTTGATGCAGGATTTCGTCTGGAGTAAGGGGATTATTAGGGCGTGTTTTAAAACTAGAGCCGCAGGATGATAGAAGCGAGTGTTAGCATTGCAAGATAGTTATCAGCTTTTTTGTCATACCGTGTAGCAATGCGACGAAATTGATTTAAACGGTTGAAACATCTCTCGACCCGATTACTTTGGCGATAATAGGTAGATTGACTTATCAAAGTAGAACTTGAATAATAAGTATTAATTCTATTTGGGCTTGCGGTTCTTTCTATGCTTTGACAAGGTGATAAGAATGATTGCGCTACCTGACGTTGCGGTTGATGCTCAGATATATTCCAGCAATAATTCTGTGGTGTATCGTGGCATCAAGTTGTCAGATCGCACGCCTGTTATTCTCAAAGTTCTCAAACAGGACTATCCTACAGCATCGGAACTCACCCGCTACAGGCAGGAATATGAAATTACGCGATCGCTTAACTTAGAAGGCGCGATCAAGGCATATAGTCAGCAGGAATATCAGCGCACACTCATTATTCTTTTAGAAGATTTCGGTGGAGAGTCTCTGGAGAGATGGATACAACAGCGTCCAGATTTCTGCCCTATGCCCTTATCAGCTTTTCTATCCCTTACCATTAAACTCACAGGTATTCTGGGCAGAATTCATGCTGCTGGTGTCATTCATAAAGATATCAACCCTAGCAATATTGTCTTCAATCTAGATACTGGGGTCGTTAAATTTATTGATTTCGGAATTGCTACTCGATTTAACCGCACCAATCCAACCTTCAAAAACCCTCATGTTCTAGAAGGCACTCTTGCATATCTATCTCCAGAGCAAACCGGACGCATGAACCGTTTGCTTGATTATCGTACTGATTTTTACTCCCTTGGCGTAACGTTCTACGAACTGCTCACTGGACAGTTACCGTTTGCCACAACAGACATTCTTGAACTTGTCCATTGTCATCTTGCCAAATCACCTGTTCCACCTCATGAACTGAAGGCAACGATTCCCAAAGCAGTTTCAGATATCGTTTTGAAACTAATGGCAAAGAATGCGGAGGATCGCTATCAGAGTGCTTGGGGTATCAAAGCAGATTTAGAAATTTGTGCTGACCAATTAAAAAAAATCGGGCAAATTAATAGCATTCAACTGGGTCTATTAGATGTTTGGGATCAGTTTCAAATTCCCCAAAAACTTTATGGACGGGATCAGGAAGTTGCAATGTTACTAGCGGCTTTTGAGCGCGTTGCTTCAGAAAACCTTGTACAACAAACTTCAGAACAAAAACTAACAGACAATCAAACCTTCAAAGTCGAAATGATGCTGGTTTCTGGCTATGCGGGAATTGGGAAATCAGCATTAGTCCAAGAACTTTATAAACCAATCACCGCAAAGCGCGGCTATTTTATTTGGGGTAAATTCGATCAATTTCAGCGCAATATTCCCTACAGTGCGATCGCAGATGCCCTACAAAAATTGGTACAACACTTGCTCGGTGAACCAGACGAGCAAGTGCAACAATGGCGATCGCGCTTGCTAACGGCTTTGGGAACCAACGGACAAATTATCATTGATATCATCCCGGAAGTTGAATTAATTATCGGCAAGCAGCCGCCTGTATCAGAAGTTGGAGCAACTGAAGCTCAAAATCGCTTCAATCTAATCTTTGGGAAGTTTGTACGGGTGTTTTGTTCAGAGTCACACCCGCTTGTGATCTTTTTAGATGATTTGCAATGGATAGACTCAGCAACGCTGAAGTTAATCGAGCTGATGTTGCTTGATGAACAAACCCAATTCCTATTTTTAATTGGAGCCTATCGAGATAATGAGGTAAATCCAACTCATCCGTTGATGTTAACGCTAGAGAGACTGCGAAAACAAGGGGCAGTGCTTCAGGAGATAATCTTGGCACCATTAACGCTGGGTCCACTGAATCAGTTGATTGCCGAGACGCTACATCAGAATGCAGACACCGTTTGTTCCTTAGCTGGGTTAGTACTGCGTAAAACCGAGGGCAATCCTTTCTTTGTTGGTGAATTTTTGAAAATGCTGCATAGCGAAAATCTGCTGACATTTGATGCTGAACACTTATGCTGGCAATGGAACATTGCTCAGATTCAAGCCCAGGATATTACCGATAATGTAGTGGAGTTGCTACTGATCCAGTTAAATAAATTACCAGAAAACACACAGCAAATTCTCCAGTTAGCAGCTTGTATCGGTGCTAAATTTAATTTAAATACGTTAGCGATCGTTTGCAAACAATCTCCTAAAGCAATTTCTCTAGATTTACTAGTAGCCATTCAAGCTGGATTGATCCAACCTATATCTGAATTAGACGAAAACCTATTAGTTCAAGAATATAAATTTTTGCACGATCGCGTACAGCAAGCAGCATACGCCTTAATCGATGAGTCGCAAAAACTTGGGGTACATCTGCAAATCGGTCGCAATTTACTCGAAAAGACTTCGCCGGAGCAGCTAGCAGAGCGGTTGTTTGAAATTGTTGACCAACTGAATTATGGAACCGATTTAATCAGTCAGCAATCTGAACGGAATGAGATTGCCAAACTGAATTTGCAAGCAGGTCAGAAAGCCCTGGCAGCGACGGCTTATGAAGCAGCTTTCAAGTATTTCAATCCAGGGCTTAAACTCCTTGATGTGGAGAGTTGGCAGCGCGAGTATGATTTAACCCTGGCGTTGCATTCAGAGGCAGCAGAGGCAGCATACCTCAGTGGTCACTTTGACAAAATGGAGCGGCTTGTAGAAGAAGTGATCAGTCATGCGAAGACAGTGCTCGATAAAGTGAAAGCTTACGATAGCAGGATTCAAGCATGGCTGTCGCGGGGCGACCCTAAAGAAGCCCTTAAAACTGGCTTGGAAGTGCTGCAACTCTTGGGAATTAGTTTAGTAGAAACTCCAAGTCAGTTAGATGTTCAAGCAGGATTAGAGGAAACCGCTTCACGATTGGCTGGGCGGGAAATCGAAGATTTGATTGATCTGCCAGAGATGACTGAACCTGTACCACTGGCAGCAATCTACATTTTAGTAAGTACAGTGGGTGCAGCTTTTAATGTGTCACCTGCTCTGATGGTGCTGATTGTGTGCAAGATGGTGAATTTATCGATCGCCAATGGAAACGCTGTCTGGTCGCTTCTCGGTTATGCTGCCTATGGCATGATGCTATGTGGAGTTGTACAAGACCTTGAACTGGGGTATCGATTTGGCAAACTATCCTTAAATTTAGCGAAAAGATTAAGTAACAGGAGAGTTAACTGCAAAGCATTGCTGATGGTGAATTTTCATATCATTCACTGGAAAGACCACCTTAAAAAGACGTTCCCTAGTTTAGCGGATGCTTATCACACCGGGATAGAAAGTGGAGAGTTTGAATTTGCGAGTTATTGTGCATTTAGCCTATGTTATTGCCCCTTTTTTGCAGGACAAGAACTAACAGAACTGGAACAACAAACAGCGATTTATCGGAAAGCAACCAATCAAATTAGGCGAGAGACTCCTGCCACTTGGCTAGCAATGTTACAGCAAACGATCCTTAACCTGCGAGGTCAATCTGAAAATCCAAGTCGCTTAGTGGGTTGTATCTATGACGAAGAGCAAGCACTATCACGGGCGATCGCTGTCAAGGATGGAACTAGCCTTCACTACTTTTACTTAAATAAGCTGATTTTATCCTATCTGTTCGGAGAGTATGAGCAAGCTGCAAAAACGGCTACTTTGGCAGAACAGTATTTAAGCGCAGCCACAGCAATAATCTCTGTATCTATATTTCATTTCTATGACTCCCTAATATTTCTGGGCTTGTTGGCGGATGCTTCAAACTCTGAAAAAGCAACTTGGTTGAATCGCGTTAACGCCAACCAGGAAAAGATGCAGAAATGGGCACACCATGCCCCCATGAATTTTTTGCATAAATTTCAGTTAGTCGAGGCAGAGAAAGCACGAGTTTTGGGTCAGTTTTTTGAGGCAGAGGAGTTTTACGAACAAGCAATTCTTGGCGCTAAAGAAAACGAGTACCTTCAAGAAGAAGCATTAGGCTATGAGTTAGCTGCCAAACATTACTTAGCTCGTGGTCGAGAAAGGTTTGCTCAACTCTATATGAAGGAAGCCCATTACTGCTATGAGCGGTGGGGAGCAACCGCAAAAGCCAAAGATTTAGAAACTCGCTATCCACAGTTTTTTCCTCAGTCAATGAATATGGCTGCCGCACCAGTTCATA
>NZ_JAIVFS010000086.1:0-4758 GCF_020829645.1 Nostoc mirabile CHAB5784
GAGTGTAGAAGCTTGGTTGCACAGTGCAATGATTATCCATCTCCCTACGGTACATATTCAGTGTGAGTTGCAACGAAAGAAAGTAAAACGGACTGTAACAGCAGTTTGGAATCCGTTCACTAAAATTCTTGAGCCGCTTCGCTGTGAATTATCAGGAGAACCTGTTTACAATTTCTATTTAGATGACAAGTCAGCTAAAATTATCTCACCGACAGTCTGGAGAAAGTAATTTATGGCAACCAATTTACCTATGAAATTGTCACACTTGCCCAACACTTTACCATTAGATGGTGCTGTCCGCATCGAGCTAGTAGAAGGAGTGCCGATTTTTCGAGCTTCTAGCTTAGTACAGGGGCGAATTGAAGCATTATTAATTAAGCAAAAAGAATCTGCACTTACTTGTGAGGAAGAAAAAGAATTAGATGAATATGAGGAATTAGACGATTATCTGAGTTTGGTGAATCGGATGATCAGAAATTCATCATTAACTCAAAGCCAAAGTGAATTATAGGGAATTATAGGGAATTAAAGATTTGTCTGCGAATCGTTACATTAGTGAAGCTACTCAAAATCAAGTACGACAACGAGCAAGGTTTCTGTGCGAATACTGTCACGCATCGGAACAGTGGCAATATGTTTCTTTCACTGTAGACCATGTAATTCCTCTTACCAAAGGTGGTGCTAATTCAATTGATAATTTAGCTTTGGCTTGTTTCCATTGCAATCGCCAAAAATCAGATAAACTTAAATCCTTTGATGAAAAGTCGTTATCTGAAGTACCTTTATTCAATCCTCGCACTGATAGTTGGCCAGAACACTTTTTTTGGTCAACAGCTTGTACGAGCCAGACATCTTCTAAAAAATAGAACATGACAGACGTAATTTTTACCAACGGTTATGCATTACTCATTGGCATAGGTGCAGATTTACCCATCACTGTCAAAGATGCAACTGCCATAAGAGATGTACTGATTAATCGTGAATGCGCCGCTTATCCACCAGCACAGGTCACACTGCTCACCGAAACCTCGGCAACTCGGCAAAATATTCTTACAGCTTTTGACCAAATTATCACCAACGTAAATCAAAATCCTGATGCAACTGTCGTTATTTATTACTCTGGTCATGGTGGACACATCAAGCATACCAATGAATACTTCCTTGTTCCCTATGGCTATGACCCTAGCAAGCCCACAGACACAGCTATATCTGGTTTTGAGTTTACCCAAAAGATTGAGGCAATTACAGCGCGGAAGCTGGTAGTTTTATTAGATTGCTGTCATGCTAGCGGCGTTCCAGCTTTGAAAGAACCAGGAGAAACATTTGTTAAATCACCATTACCTCCTGAATTATTAAATGTACTAGCCACGGGAAGCGGTCGAGTTGTGGTTGCTTCTTCACGAGAAGATGAATATTCGTACACAGGTCAGCCTTATAGTGCTTTCACAGATTGCTTATTGGAAGCGTTGCAAGGCAAAGCAGCAGTGAATAAAGATGGCTATGCTCGTATTCTTGATGTTTTAGTTTACTTATTTGACCAAGTTCCTAAAAGAGCGTCGGGCCCCCAACACCCGTTTGTTAATAAAGTGCTGGAATTGGGCGATAATTTTCCCCTTTGCTACTACGCAGGTGGGAGTAAATTTTTACCTGGCGAAACTACAACTATTGAAACTAGTCCAATTTTTACTGGCTTTACTGCTGGACAGAAACGACGTTTACAACAGCAACTAGATACACTTCAGGCAGAATGGGATATTCGCAGCCTGAAAATCAAGCGGATGCGGTCAGATTTAGCTATTGAAGCTGGTACAGCAGTAAAGTTTCAATTAGAACAGCAGATGCTTGATGAAGAGGCAAAGCTAGCACATCTTAGCAATGAACTGGATCAGATCGAGTCTGCATTGCAACGATAAATCAACACTTTGCTGCTTAGACTATCTCATAAAAAGCCTGTTAGCCACTTGTACTGTGAAAGAAATCATCACCGGGGCAAATGCAACTACCTTGGGCAGAGTGAGTGACTGCTCTGTTGAGTTTAACTCGGTTGCTACTCGCACGCGAATACCTCCAACGCGCATGATTAGTTGTCACACTTTACTCTTAGCTGCGCTCACCCTCCATTCGCTTGTATGGGCCAGTGAAATTTTTCTCTAGCCCTATCTGATTATGTTTGAGAAAACTGGTATAATTTCTGAGTCACATTTGACACATCAGCTAAATGCAGATTTGATTCTGGGTAGAATGCATGAACTTCATGGCGAAAAATGCCTAGAAAGGTATCGATTTAGCTAATCAAGAGGCTGACAGTAGAGTTGCCGGAGAGTGAATATAAACCAACGACAGCGATCGGAAAAACAGCGAGATACCCTTCAAGCCGAGTGGGATCTGAGAAATGAGAAGTTAAAGCAGTTGCGGCTGGCTTTAGCAATTGAGGCTGGGGCTGCTGTTAAGTTTCAGTTACAACAACAAATCCAAGCTGAGGAAACAGAACTGAAACGGTTGAATGATGAATTACATACAATCGAGCAAGCTCTTTACACGGTGAATTTGGTCGAGTCTCCTACAATTGAGCCAGATCCTGACACGCCCAATTTGGTCAAGTCTCCTCCAATCGATCCAACTCCTTCCCCGCCAATTGTGGTCAAGCCTCCTATTCTTCCGAAGGCAGACTACCACCAACTCCGCGATTTATTGGAAAAAAAAGCGTGGCAAGAAGCAGACCAAGAGACAGTTCAGATTATTCTGCAAGTTGCTAGGAGACAAAAAGAAGGCTCGTTAAAAGCTAAGGATCTTAAAAATTTTTCCTGCTCAGATATCTGCATGATTGATCAACTTTGGATAGAAGCTAGTCAAGGTCAATTCGGCTTCAGTGTGCAAAGAAACATCTGGTTTAGCGTTGATGGACAACCAGGCAAGTTTGATCCTCCAATCTTTCGTAACTTCGGGGATAGTGTAGGTTGGCGAGTCAATGGTGATTGGTTAAGACATTATACGAGCTTAAATTTTTCCCAAGCTGCTCCAAAGGGACATTTGCCATCTTTGAGATTCCCTCATGCTGAAGGTGGAGCTTATTGGTTCGGGACATGGCAAGATAATTTCAAAGGCTTCTTGACTCTTATGGAAGATTGTTTGTCACGCTCCTCTTGATTGTAAGGTGGCGCACAAATCTGATTCAAAAAGTCGCTTCTGATCGCATGAGGTGCGTAAAATAACTGAACCTAAATTGTTAATAAACCCTGACTTTGCCGCTTTTTTTGCGAAAAAGGTCTTATCAGTGGTGATTTCACTATATGTAATTATCGGGAGAACTTAAATCTAGTAATTAAGCTTCAAAATTGGTCGGATGTAGTGCCTCTCTATCCAAAATTATTATGCAGTTTCAAAAATTACCTTCATATCTAGTTACACTAGCCGGCGTGGTAATACTGGGTGCTGTCAGCTTTTCAGCCAACCAACCAACTCAGGCATTCACCGCAAAGTCAACTGTACAAGTACCGCCTAAAAAAAGTTTAGCTAGTCAAGATAGGCAGTTAGCGATCGCGCCTCTAAGCAACTCATCTATTTTAGTAGCACAAATTTCACCCGTTGGCGGCATAGCAGTCATCCTTGTGATGTGTGGAATCGTGATTGGAGTGATCCTTGTACCAGGGATTGTCCAAGTTGGGCAAGATGAAATTGGAATTGTACGCAAAAATTTTGGTCGCCCAACTACCCGTTTGATTGCCCTTAAAAAAAACGAGATAGGATGGCAAGCTAAAACTCTTGATCCTGGATTGCATTGGTATTTTCCTTGGTTATTTGATATTCAGAAAAAGAATGCTATCTACATTGCTCCAGATAAAATTGGCATAGTTGAGGCAAAAGATGGTGATCCTGTATCACCTGGTCAAAACTTTGGAAAGGTAGTTGAGTGCAATAACTTTCAGAATGCACAGGCATTCTTTGAAAACAAGGGACAGAGAGGAAAGCAACGAGGGATTTTAAATACTGGTATCTATCGGATCAATACGGAACTATTTGACGTTGAAATCAAAGATGTTATTCGTATTCATGCAGACCAAGTTGGAATAGTTGAGGCAAAAGATGGTGATCCTGTATCACCTGGTCAAAACTTTGGCAAAGTTGTTGAGTGCAACGACTTCCAAGACGCACAGGCATTCTTTGACAATGGAGGACAGAGAGGGGAACAACTAGCCATCCTAACAACTGGTACTTACCAAATTAATACCGAACTCTTTAAAATTCAACGGGATTCACTCATCCGTATTGAGGCAGACCAAGTTGGAATAGTTGAGGCCAAAGATGGTGATCCTGTATCACCTGGTCAAAACTTTGGCAAAGTTGTTGAGTGCAACGACTTCCAAAATGCACAGGCATTCTTTGAAAACAAGGGACAGAGAGGAAAGCAACGAGGGATTTTAAATACTGGTATCTATCGGATCAATACGAAGCTATTTGTCGTCAAAGTTGAAAATGTTATTCGTATTCATGCAGACCAAGTTGGCATAGTTGAGGCAAAAGATGGCGCTACACCACCACCTGGTCAAAACTTTGGCAAAGTTGTTGAGTGCAATGACTTCCAAGACGCACAGGCATTCTTTGACAATGGAGGACAGAGAGGGAAACAACTAGCCATCCTAACAACTGGTACTTACCAAATTAATACCGAACTCTTTAAAATTCAACGGGATTCACTCATCCGTATTGAGGCGGGTGAAATTGGCATAATTGAGGCAAAAGATGGCGCTCTTCTACCGC
>NZ_JAIVFS010000086.1:4857-36327 GCF_020829645.1 Nostoc mirabile CHAB5784
CCCGGTCAAAACTTTGGCAAATTAGTTGATTGCAATGACTTCCAAAATGCACAGGCATTCTTTGATGGAGAAGGGCAGAAAGGAAAACAACTAGCCATCCTCACAACTGGTACTTACCAAATTAATACCGAACTCTTTAAAATTCAACGGGATTCACTCATCCGTATTGAGGCGGGTGAAATTGGCATAATTGAGGCAAAAGATGGCGCTCTTCTACCGCCCGGTCAAAACTTTGGCAAATTAGTTGATTGCAATGACTTCCAAAATGCACAGGCATTCTTTGATGGAGAAGGGCAGAAAGGAAAACAACTAGCCATCCTCACAACTGGTACTTACCAAATTAATACAGAACTCTTTAAAATTCAACGGGATTCACTCATCCGTATTGAGGCGGGTGAAATTGGCATAGTTGAAGCAAGGGATGGCGATTCTCCACCGCCTGGTCAAAACTTTGGCAAAGTGGTTGAGTGCAATGACTTCCAGGACGCGCAGGCATTTTTTGAGCAAGGAGGGCAGAAAGGGAAACAACTAGCCATTCTGAAAGCAGGAACTTATCAAATTAACACTGCATTATTTGAAGTTCACAAAGCACCCGTTGTCAAAATCCTACCAGGAGAAATTGCCTTAGTGGTTGCTCAAGGAGGTACCCCGTTATCGGCAGAAAGAATTCTTGGAAGAACTGTTGAATGCAATAACTTTGAGGATGCACAAGCATTTATTACCAATGGGGGGCAGAGAGGCAAGCAGTTAGCTATTCTGAGGGCTGGGGAATATCAAATTAATACTGATTTGTTTACTATTGTGACTACGGTCAATGCTATCGAATATGGCATGAAGCCTGAAGATTTGAAGATTTGCACAATAGGGGCAGATAAGATTGGAATCGTTACGACTCTTGATGGATTGCCCACCCCAGAAGGTGAAGTTGCTGGTTCGTTCATCAAGGGACATGACAAATTTCAGAACGGACAAAAATTTATTGATGCAGGTGGTTTCCGAGGTTTGCAGGAAGAATTTCTGCAAGAAGGTTCTTGGAGTCTAAATCCTTGGTTTGTTCAGGTTGAACAAGTGCCACTGACAGAAATTTCCGCAGATAAAGTCGGAGTAATTACTTCCTATATTGGCAAGAATGTTGATAGTAGCTCTACAAAAGAGTCTCGATTAGTGGATGAAGGATATAAGGGAGTACAGAGAATACCCCTTGGATCTGGAAAATATGCTGTTAACACAAGAGTAAAAACTGTAGAAATTGTCCCAACTAACGAAATTATTCTAAATTGGTCAGATGAACCAAAGCCAGAGGACAACTACGACACCAATCTGAAAGCCTTGAAGCTTCTTTCTAAGGATGGATTTACTTTAAAAATTAGGGTTACTCAGGTGATCAGCATTGCTGAAGAAGACGCACCCAGAATGATCTTACGTGTTGGTGCTAAAGTAGCTGAAAATTCTAAGCAAACACACAAAAATACTGCCATCAAGAATCTTGTGTCCAGAGTTCTAGCTCCTATGATTGACAGTTTCTTCCGAAATTCAGCCCAAGGGTATGAAGCTCTAGAATTTCAAGACAATGGTCTTGAAATTCAGAGAGGTGCAGAAGAGCATATTAAGGCAGCTCTTAATGCTTATGGTGTCCAAGCAATCAGTACACTAATTAATGAAATTGATCCCCCTGATGAATTACAAGAACTCGTGAAAAAGCGCAAAGTTCTTGAAGAGGAACGCAAGACTTTTGAGGAAGAGCAATTTACTGAACAAAAACGCCGAAGGTGGATTGAAGAACAGGAAAGAACAAAAGCTGAAGCTGAAAGGGTAAAAGTGGAAGAAAATTTAAAAAATGAAAAACTTAATGCTCAAGCAAAAATTGAAAAAGCGAGAGGAGAGGCAGAAGCTCAACGTCTCATAGATGATGCTGATCTAGAGACGGAGCGACAAAAGCTTAATATGGACGCAGAACATCAGGAGCGGCTGAGAAATATTGAAATTAGGGAGATTCAAGAGCGAATTCTAGCTCTGAGTCCTGAACTGTACGCGAAGATTGAATCAGAGAAGGCATGGAGTAATGCGTTAGCTCAACTCAAAATAGATATGCCGGAAATATTTATTGGGGGGAGTAGTGGTAGTTCTCCAGGAGCAGACGCTCTCCAAGCAGGTACGATGCAGTTCGCGTGGATGGACATGTTGAGAGACATGTTAAAACAACGGGAACCTATTAAGCAAATCGATATGTCACCAAAAGTCGAAGTACTGAATCCTGCTGATAACTACTAGAAATGGTTAATGCTGAAATCCCAAAATTGGGCTATTGCAGTGATGGAGATTTGCTCAATTAAACAGGTATGTAAGATTTTTGATGACTTTCCATCAAATTGAAAAGTTAATCAAAAATCTTACATCCCAGAGTCTCATAAATTTACGCTTCAAACTAATAAGGGGCTTAATATGTCGAAAAAAGCGAGGCTCAATCCTGTAGAGAGATTTTTAATCTGGTCTGCTGGGGCAGATCACGAAGTCTTGGCACAAGAAAGTTGCTTAACAGAACGATATAAATATGAATCAATTGGCACTACCGTTGTCTTAACATCAGTGATGGCTTTCTTCTCAGGAGGGTATGCACTCTTCACTGTTTTTGGTTCTATTTCAATTTCCTGCGCTGTGGGTGCTGCCTGGAGTTGCGTGATTTTTAATTTAGATCGTTTCTTCATCTTAAGTGCAAATCGAGGAAAATCTGCTTCAAAATGGCAATTCTTTGCAGCATCTAGTCTTCGACTAAGTATAGCAGTTTTATTAAGCTTGGTAGTTGCTAAACCTCTTGAATTAAGGCTTTTTGAGGCAGAAATTAATCAAGAATTACAACAAGAAAAAATTGAAAAGCCAAGAGAAGAGAGAAAAAAGCAACGAGCAGAATGGGAGAGTAGTCAAGAATCAAAGAGGCTAAATGAGATAGAAGTAGATATCCAAAAATTAACAGACGAAAGAAAGCAACGCACCGATGACCGTAACACATTAACATCAAAAGCCTTTGAAGAGCTTGACGGTACAGGTGGAACAGGTCAAGCTGGACAAGGAAGTGCCTTTCAAGCTAAGAAAGAGTTTACGGAGAAATTAGACCAAACTATTAATAATATTAATAAGCAAATACAAGAACTACAGAATGAAAAAAAGAACCTAATAAAACGTCGTGATCTGATATTAGCACCACCTGCATTTGATACTAAACAACAACTAGAGAAAGAAAATGGTAGTCTCTTGGCTCGGCTTACTACTTTAGAGAGGCTATCTAAGAAAGATTCTACTGTTGCTACAAGCAATTTGCTTGTAACCCTTTTATTTATCATAGTTGAAATTTCTCCTATCTTAGTTAAGATGCTATCTAAAGAGGGACTTTATGAGTCACTTATTACAGAAAAAGAAAAGTATGAAACTAATAAAGAATATCTCCGCCGAATTAAGGAGCAAGAAATACTGAAAATAGAAGAATTAAAGGATTTAGAGTTAAGAGTTCAAAACTTCCTGGTGGAGTATCTTCGACACAAAGAGATAAGTAAAGAGAAGATAGCAAATATTGGAATTAAAGATACAATAAGCATTTATGACCAATATAATCAAGAGACTATCAGATTTCGTAAGCTGTGTGAGGAACGGATAAAGCATTATGAGTATCTAGTTAACCAAGTGGTAGCTTCAGACGTAGATGAGAGTATGTTTGAAAGACTAAACTATACTCAGAATGGTGCAAAAAGACAATCATAGAATCGTACCGAAATGCTTGAGTAATAGTGGAACTATTTTTGAAGCATCATCAGAAGTACCTTTATTTAATCCTTGCACTGATAGTTGGCAAGAACACTTTTTTTGGTCAACAGATACACTCTCGATTATCGGCTTGACACCAACAGGACGCGCCACAGTCACAGCATTAGCATTCAACCGAGCCAGAATAATTAATATTCGTGCTGCTGATAGAGAAATTGAACGGCATCCACCACCAGATGACCCAATTCAAAGCTGAAAATTTAAAACGGCTCAGACCATCGCTTAACTAAAACTTCCCCAGAACTCCTATCAGGGCTGACGTGCAGATATTTACTCGTGGTATCCAAACTTGTATGCCCCAAAGTAGCCTGAACCAAATGCACCGGAACACCTTCATCTAATGCGTGGGTAGCATGACTGTGCCTAAACCAGTGCGCTGAAACATTCATGGCATTCTCTAATTCTGCTGCCCTCGCCGCCCTTTTCACCACTCGGTCAATATGGGAAGGGGCCAGAGGTCTGCCCGTAGCACTGGCAAACACAGGCGCATCTTTCAACGCTTCATCGCGCAGTGCCATCAACTCCGCCCATAGCTCCTGGGGGATGTGAACTCGGCGAGTCCGCCCACCCTTGCCGTAAACATTAATCTGCCCACCGCCCCCACGACTGGAGATCGCATCTTTCCAGCGCAAACCGCACAACTCAGATACCCGAATCCCCGTTAAATACAAAGTTTTTAAAATTAAGCGATTGCGCCTGTCAGTCGTCGCTGCAATCATCGCATCCACATCCGACGGCGTAAGAATACGCTCAACCAAGGTGTCTTTCGGCCTGGGCAACTTGAACTGCTTGGGAATCGGACTGCGAGAAATCGGCGGTTTCTCCATACTGGTCACATAGGAAAAAAACGCCTTGAGGATATTGAGATGCTTAACCTTGGTCGTGTCTGCCTCTTGCAGGAAATCTAACCAATCCCGAACATGACGGATCTGAATGTCAGCGATCGCATCGACACAGGTAAAAGTTAAGAACTTGCGAATGGTATTGTGATACGAAGCCCTTGTTTTACCATGATGCACGTCCAACCATTCTTCTACCAATTCCGTCAGCGTTCTCATACAAGGGGCAGGTGTGTGATGAGTAGAAAGCTACTATTACACTCCATTATCCCTGGAAAGCTGATCCTTTCGTGAACGACTCCAGACAATTAACCCTGGCTTATCAATCGCTCCGCCCACAATCCTGATTCTCTCGTTGATTGATAAGTTTTACTTAATTCCCTTCATCAGGTGGAGGAATGCACCATGAAAGCTGGATGCAATACCAGATTTAGAAGAAATTGATATCAATGATGATATCAACGCGGATCTTGATCCGCCCCGCAAGCAGATTTTCACCCCAGGTCAACCATCAACGGCAGTCTAGACATGGTGTAGACTGAAACCAACTAGAAATAAAACTTACCTCAGAGGTCGCGCACGGGACATTTCATGCTATTGTCTGACTGATTTTATAGTAAATTTCATATAAAATGGACGATGACGAGGAACAACAATGACACAGGAACCCGTTTTTGAAGAAAGCAGTGGCAACGTATTCGCTGACCTCGGTTTGTCGAATGCTTCGGAACTTTTTACGCGGGGCAAGATAGGGATTCAGGTACTGCGCCTTTTGAAACAACGCAACCTAAAACAGCGTGAAATTAGCGAACTTCTTGCCATTCCCCAGCCAGAAGTATCTCGTTTGATGAAAGGAGAGTTTCAACGGTTCAGCGAGGGCAAACTCCTCATTTTCCTCAAGCGACTCGATACGGAAATCACCTTACATCTTCGCCCTCGTCACGCGCCGGCCCAATCTGTTGAAACTGTGATATCGCTATAGGGCAGGATGGAAAGCAGCTTGCAGGTAACTCTATTTGGGTGGCCGCTGAGATACCTACTCTGTGCGATCATCTTGGACTGTGTGGGTTTGAGAATTTACTACCTCTGTTGTGACTTCCTCAACCGATAAATCAACTGCTTTTGCCACTTCGGAGATGCTGTAGCCCATGCTCAAAAGGCGTGCTGCTGCTTTTAATTTGGTTTGACGTTCCAAGTCTTGGTAGATTCGTGTTTCTTCAATGTTCAGTCCCAACATGGCTTCCACCTCTTCACGGCTTAACTGAGAAAACTTGTAAACGGCGATAGTGGTAATAATATCTATTATTTCGTTTTTCGCCAGTGTTCCTGTTTCTTCTAATTGTACCCGCTCAATTAATAGACGAGCTTGCTCGGCCATCACTTTCTCTGAGGCGATTGTCAACTGCATTAAATTGATGCCTATTGGCTGCTGATTAGGAGTGCCTAACTCATCCAGATAAATTCGCTGCACTTGGTCGCTGTTTAAAAACATTCGATGAATTCTTGTATTGCTTGGTTCCAAACTGCGATTTGGGAAAATTACCACACAATACCAGTCATCGTATTGAGACTGATTCCGGTTCAAATACATCATCGACTCAGTAAAAAAGCGATGATAAAGAGCTTCGTCTTTCTGAAATTGAACTTCTGCAAAAAAGATAATCCTGGGTGTTGCACCCTCTGGAGGTAAAAAGACCCCATCAATGCGAAAGGCGGTTTCTTTCACCTCAACCGACTCAAATCGATAGTTCTGTGCCTGTTCAGGACGGTAATTAACGAGTTCAAAAATTAACTCAGGAAATCGCTTAAAAATTTTGTAATAAATCGAATCGCGTTTCACTAAATCCGCCTGATAATTGCTTATTATTCTCTATTAATTTTATCGTTAAACTGCCATCACCATATCGTATCTAAGCAGCAGACATTTAGGTGATTTTGCTTCTGGTGGCAGCTTCAGTAACACTACCAAAAATTAGGACACAGTTAACTTACTTTCCTAAAAGTAAGATTTATTCTAGGTTGCATAAGTCTGTTTGTTTTCGGTATTTGGTGTTGCCAGTAGTGTTGTGTAGCTCCCGTCATCAGCAAGAAGCTTCCATGAGTCAGTTCAATTTCGTACTTTAATTCTTTTTGTGTTTTGTTTCTAAACATAAAACGACGAGTAGCCCCAAAACTTACAGAAGCAATGACAGGGTTTTTCCCCAGTTCTGGCTCATCATCACTATGCCAAGCTACGCTATCTTTACCATCACGATATAGATTAAGTAACACACTATTAAATTGAGTATTAATTAAAGCCTCAATTTTAGATTTAATTTTTATTAATGTAGGACTCCATAAAATAGGTTCCATTTTGATTTTAGAGTAACAGTAAGATTTACCTGGATCACCGTACCAAGCAGTAAGCCTTGGTAAGTTAACTTGCTTACCAAAAAGCTTTGTGACTTCTTGCGTCCAAGAAGTTGTGTTATGTAAATCAGAAAATATCTGATCGCTCTCATTTTTGTCGAAGAAGTTGCGGTACAAGATTACTTCGGCATCAGACATAGGTAATTGCTCACCCTGCTTCAGACTTCTTTCCTTTGCATCTTGCCATAATGAAAGTTGAGTGTACATAAATAAATTCAATTAGGAGTTTTTACACAGTTATGCTGCTATATGCTGACTAACACTAAAAGCAATTGAGTTTAACTATATTTTATAGCAAAAAAACTTGATTTTATATTATTAAGTTTATTTCCATAACAATTATTTTGAATAAAATAATAAAAAAATATCTAAATCTTAGGTAATTAAACCAACCAATCATAAAAACATTAAATACATTTCATTGAATATTGATAGTATACAAAATTTTGATAAGTATGTTAATGTAGTCTAGAGAACAAAAAATATCTACGTAATTCTACGTTTTGATAAACACATAACTATTTACCATCTAAGTAGGATGACTGCTAATGAACTGCTTTCAAATTATTAAATCTGTTCTGGATGAGGCATACAACCAAATTCCAGGAGATGACTCTGAAAAAGACGGTGTAATTATAGAAGCATTAAATTATTTGAGCGAAGGATATATTCAATTATTAGGAAAATCTCAATCAATAGATTATAAGGATACTATTACTAGATTCGCTTATATTTATAAATACGTGTCCTCACATGCTAACTTAGTATGCGGCATAATCACACAAAGTAATGATTTAGCTAAAGTTTTTGATGCTCAACAAAAAATTAACATAGCTTGTATTGGAGGAGGGCCAGGCAGCGACTTTTTGGGTATATTGAAGTATCTCATGAGCAAAGGAAAGACACCATCTGTAAAGTTTCAACTTTGTGATAAAGAAAAAAATTGGGCAGAATCTTGGAGTGATGTAGATGACAAGGTTGATCCCAAATTTCGTATATCAACTTCTTATTTACCACTAGATGTAACTAAACCAGACGAATGGAAACCTCACACAAAATATTTTACCTCCGATATTTTTACAATGATTTACTTTATGTCCGAGATATTTACTTTGCGTGACTCAGCAGATGAATATTTCACTAATTTATTTAGTCAAGCTAAACCAGGAGCATTATTCTTGTTTGTTGATAATAATCATACTTCTTTTTATGGGTGGTTTGACGAGTTAGCTAAAGCACATAATATTAAAATAAAAGATAGCAATCAATATACAATGTTTTTGCCCTCTGATGAAGACAAATCAGATTTAGGAATATATTTTCAAAAATTTCAATCTTACTCTTATCCAAAAATAAAAGCTAATATTGCATACCGTGTTGGGCAGAAGCAGCAGTAAATGTAGCGACCTATTAATCATCAAAATCAATTGGCTGACCGTTAAAATGCTTGTGAATGCTTTCGGGAGTTAACCAACCAGGAATTGTCACCTTTTTATCTACTTCTGCATCACCTTCGGAATTGTTTAAACCGTTAACTATTGCTACCTTTAAAGGTGTCTTACCATCGGCGGTTTTGCGGTCAATTTGAATAGTGCCTCTAGCTCTACCTTTAGCAGTTCCATCACTGCCACCAACGGCGGTATTAGTGAAGAAATGGGCAATACAGACTAATCTTTCTTCAGCTTTTCTAGGGTCACTAAGAGATGCTTTAACAAACTTTTTAGCAGGTTCCTTGGTGATATCAGACTCAGAATAATTAGTGAATTCATCAACTAGTAACTGTTGCGGTTGCTTGGATGGTTGATTATTAATTCTGTCTAGCCAGCGTGAACGGGCATCATCAAAAGCAAGTCCAATCTCTTCTTCTGTTTGCGCTATCAACTGAGGGCTTAAGTATCTCCATGCGTTTCTGAGATTTTCCCCGGAGTGTGCATCTATAAGTTGATACAAGGGCATATCAAACAGATTTTCTCTAAGCATCACAATCGAAGCTGCTAGGGTTGATTTACCGCTTCCCGCTTCTCCCAGCACCCAAAGGGGTTTTTGATTGTCGATAATCTTCCACAGCCAGCCATCCTCATGAGCTTTGAGCGCTTCTATCAGTTGGTTTGCTCGTTGTTGATCAACTGATTGCTGATTGTCACTGTCTGCTTGAGCGCTCTTGGTTTTACCCTCAATCTTGCCGCGATCCTGGTCAGCTTTCGCCCTGTCTCTCAGGTTCTCAGCAATAGTTTTATCCATGACAGAATGATTAACAGCACGGGCTTTCATAAAGTCCTCTAGCTGAATTCGAGCCTTGGCGCGTTCGTTTTCCTCATCGGTTAGCCCCAATTCTTTGCGAGAATGAACGTCTAGGTCAGTTAATCCATCTTTTAAGCGTTCAGTATAAAGCTGGGTTGAATGCTGCTTAATTTCACGTTTGTACTTATTATGCTGCCAAGTTGCATAGTCGCCAGTCTTTTCCAGTTCGCCCAGTTCGTAATCCGTGCGCTTGAGGCGTTGCGAACGCACGAGCAAACAACCCACGACACCCCATAGCCCAATAACCGCAATCCCATATCCTTGCAACTGATTAGGGTTATCTGTGGGCAAATCACGCACCCATTGAATGGCATCGCCCTTGTAAGGAATGATGCTGCCATACAACCCGTAGCGCTGCCATTCTTCAGTAAGGACGAAACGCGGCTGGTTGCAAAAACGCTTATCCAAAGCTATTTGACTGTGTACGCCATTTGCTGACCTTGGGCAAAATTGAATTTGTGTCAAATCGTAGGGCTGACGTGTTTGCGATGTTGCCAGCCCGATGATTGCAGCTACACCACACACACCAGCCAGTGCTAACTCGAAAACACCTTGTTTCATTCCCGCCCCTTAAAAATAATTGCAATAGAGCCAATGAATAAAGCCAACGCGACTGCAATACTTACCCAAGGGTCTGATTGCGGGTTCTGTTTTTCAATAGTTTGAATATCTTGGCTAATCTGCGTGACTGTTTCTTTAGTCAAATTCTCAAAATATTGATGGTCTTTGACTGCTAACCAAGTTGTGATACCTGCAAATACCAAGCCCCCAGCAGTTTTTATAAGATTTTGCATATTATCTACCTCTAATCCATCACTGTTGTAATTAACTCTCAAGCCCGTTAGCCCAGCGAGAGAGCCAACGCTACATATAGAAAATGAGAGCGAAATTGCCAGCCAGAGATTAACGCCACCGCCAGTTATTAAGAGATATTTAGCTATAAAGAATCCCGTAGAATTTAGCGACCAACCGACAAAGAATCGGGTCAATTTTTCAGTTGTATTGATAACATCTTTACGGTGCTGCTTGCGCGATTCTAGGTGTGATATTAAGTCTTTTGGTAACGGGGTATCTGGGGCGATTTCGCTTACTACTTCTTCTTGACTATCATCAATGTCGTATGTCATATCTGTATCAGAATATTTCTCAAACCCGTCAGCACTCGGCTAAAGTTACTGACGGGTTTAGTTATTAAAAACCTATTAGAGCATCCTTGATTTTTTGTACAATTGAGCGCTCTGCATATTGCTTTTTAGGTTTAAAGTCATCACGAGCGTTATCACCCATTTCTAAGTAATACTTGCCCAGTTCTCTATCATGTTGCAGGTCAATTGTTTGTTGTCTAATATCTGTTTGCAATTCTGCCTGCAACATTTTATATTCGCCATCAACTTGCATCATGTGTTTATCCACCCACGCCTTGAGCAATAGATGGTCTGTTGATTGTTGATGGCGCAGCGCTTCTTTCTCCTTGGATGAAGCAAAATCAAGCTTCATCTCTTCTAGGATGTTAGCTAGATGAGTGTCAGCTAAAATCGCTGACTGTACTGCTCTTTCAATTTTTTCGCCGCTAACACCAGCTTGTTTGTAGATGTCGCTCAGGACTATATTTAAGTCCTCAGTTCCCTTAATAGCAGCTAACATCTGCTCTCTAACCTGTGGGGCGAATTCGCTAATCTTCGCCCCGTCATTACCCATTTGACCTATCAGTTTTAGGGCTGATTTATCACCGGTTAGCGCTCTAACTACTAAGTTAGTAGATGCGTTAAATTTAGTTTTTAATTGGCGCTCTAGGTGGCGTGATTTGGAAGTTACCAGATTCTTTAGCTTCATTGAACTTTTCACAGCGATATTCCTTCTCTGGGGTAAATATTTGGTTGCAGTGGTACTCCATTCGCCTTACATATTGCTCAATATTTGACTTTCGTTTGAGATATTGCTGATAGCTTGATTGCTCTAGCATTGGCAGATACAAGCAGTTGTACAAGGGTAAAATCACAGCACCGAGCGCACCCAAACTAACAGCAATTCTTGAGAAGTAGCTCATTCTCACCCACCGAATCCCCAAGCACTCAAGCAGCGTCAAGTTATCGCTATTGAGCCGCGTTGAGCCTTGCGAGAATTGAGAATTTGGTGCTTTTAATGTTTTGGCGGATGACTCCCATATCCGCTTTCATGTCTCCTGAGAAGTTGTTAACCTTTTGGTTTAATCTAGAAGCCCTGTTGCTTACGTGTTGTCGCAAGTCTTGAGCGTTAGTTTCAAATGATTGCTCAATAACATCAAATTTATGATCAACGTAGTTCTTGATTGCAGCCGTTACAGTACTGAGAAATTGGCTGTAGTCGGTAAAAGTGTCGTCAACGCTTTCAGCGATACTTAATGTTTCTTGTTCGGTTAACTCAAACCCCAGCGCCGATGATTGGGCTGTTACAATCTGACGCTTATCTGAGCTAGTTACAGTGATGCTGTTAATCTCTGGTTCGGCGATTGTAAGCTGACTATTATCAAGTTCTGGGTGTTCCTCTTCTACTTGTGAGAGAAACGTTTCTTCAACGGGTTCATCAACTACAGATAATTGGCTTGTCGATTTGACTTTGAGATAGTCAACGGCTTGACTCAATTGCTCTTTGGTTGGATTGTTAAGGTCATCGCACTCAACAGCGATCGCTGCTGTTGTGTAATCATCTTTAGTGAATCCTTGATAACCGTGTTTGTACAAACGAGCGCGGACATTGTTAGTAAATTTGTCAGACATGATGATTGCTCCTTATAGGGCTAGTGTTAAAACTGAGATCGTTGCGGATTTCATGGGCTGCGTTCGTCTGTTGATTGCCCATTTAGCTGCAACAAACGCAACAAGGGCTAAATCCTTGCTCTGATATGAGTGAAGGGCGTTATAACTTAGATTTGCTTGGCTAAACCAGTAGTAACGAGTGCTGCGTGGTACATCGTCAAGATTGATTTTTAGATAGTCTGCCAGCGCGACTAGGAATTGCTGACCTGTGTATTGAACTTCTTCGGCATCATAGAAGTGTTTAAAGGCTTGCCAGCGTTCACTAAAATCAGAGGTTCTAAAAGAAAAGGCTGAACACTTACGCTTCAATTGAGCATAGGTTTCAACAATGCTTATGGCTTTTTCGGATTCAATGGAGAGCGACAAATATTGTTTTAAGGATGCGACTGTGCGATACCAAGTGATATCTGAAATACCTTTTCCCGTGATGCCCTCGTAAGTTTCTTTGAGCAAGCGATACTTAGCTAGATATCTTTTTGTTGCCACATTAACTCTGTTTTATTACTTGAGTGTGTATAAAATTGACCGACTATCCGTAAATTCCAGTTATTTGACAGGCTTATTTAGCTAGAAACAGTTATCCTGATACGCCAAATTAGCTAGGCACTATCAATAACCTTGGATCTTGGACTTTAGACAAATGTTTTAGCCTTGGTTTTATCGGCTATAACCACGTAATAACAAGGTTTGTCAGCTTTGATGACATACTGACACTTTCTCGTTTACCCCCGCGTATACGCCCTTTTGAGCCTAGTTTTGCGATCGCGCCGCTCAACGAGGGCATTCAACGCGGTCGCAAATCAAACACGTTAGAACAAGCTTTGCTGTATCCCCTGTCCCACTACTTCAGATTTCCGGTTGGCCACCATACCAGGGACTTCATAAATCCCGTGTCTTACCTTGTTCTGATTTAGCTTGAGAGTAGCTGTCTTTCTCTGTCCGTGTAGTGGCTCGAATGTCCACTGGGGATGGTCAATTCTTGCCCAAGGGCATTTACCCGTAAAGCGATACAGCGTACCCTTTATTTGATACACCTTGCGCTGTGACAGGGTAGAAGGTTCGTAGACAGGAATTAATTCATGCATCTTTCTTGTCTCCAGCAAGACACGCTAGAGTCAAGCTTGCACCCAGAAAGACGGCGATAGATGCGATGGCACTTCCTTCAAAAATCTTGGCGTTGTAAATCCATGTGGGTTGATATTGCTCACCTCTACTTTCCTCAATCCGGTCAAAGCCGTGACAAAAGATAGAACCAACTACCATAAAACTAGTAGTTACCAAGCTCACAATTGCTACTGATGACGCAGCATCGAGTATGAATGAGTTAATCTTTTCACGCCTTGGAATTACACGGCGAATGTGCATTACTGGCTTTTGTTCTAGATAAGAATGCCACTCTGAATCAGTAAAACTTGTGGGCTTGTAATCATAGGGAACGTGAAAATCAAGTAGTTCGCCTACTGCTTGAATTGCATCGCCTAGTGTCACGTCTGGAGAGTATTCCAGTTGGCTGAATTCCTCAGAATCTCGGATTTCTCTGAGCCAGCGATCTATTGCTTCTAACCTTCGTAATTGATTTTGATTAAGCATTGTTCTCTCAAAAGGTAGTTCGTTGATTGCTTCTAAGTTGCGTAAATTGATATGCATGAATCCTCTGTCCTAATGCAGACACGCACAATTACCTCGACCGTTGAAAATGAACGGACGCAATGCAGATATTGCTGTGAATAGTTGAATGCTGTCAAAACAGCGCTTGCAAGCCTTACAACCCTCGAAAGGAACTCGCCAAGCGCGTTTTGCGCTTGGGTATTACTTGCGTCTGCCTTAAGTTATTGACGTATCGATAACCTTGACACTAATATATTAGTAGATAAGTTCCGAACTTGTCAACCAAATTCAGAACTGCTTAGAACCAGCTGCTTTTTGACAAGTTTTGATGTTAACTGAAAATGTCGGAATATATCAGAACTTTTCTAATTAATGGCAACGTCAAAGGCAAAAGTAACTTTTACATGCAGTCCTGAGTTAAAAGAAAAACTACAAGAATGGGCGGACAGCGAAAGCCGAACGCTATCAAATTTAGTTGAACTGATCACTCAGCAAGCAGTAACAGACCATGAAAACAAAGTGAGCAACAAGTAATATGACTAACGCGATCGCTGACAACAAAAATAAGGAGGTAATCTGACCGAGGGAAATCAGGCAAACGACGGTATAGAGCGTGTTGAGGGGAAATTTGACCCACTAGCTGAGACTAGATATTGGCTGCCAGCCGCCTCAGAGCAACACTGCAAAAGGATAGGCAGAAAAAGGGGAATACGATTAGTTAAAGTTGTTGATACCAAGATAGAACCTTTACCAATTATTTGTATTTTTGAGGGATACCCAGATGAGTGAAACAACTACTCAGATACCAGTAAGCGAATTAATCCCAATGCTGACCGCGATCGCGGATCGTAACTGGGAACGTTTTAAAGAAGTTGAAAAACAATTCGTTACACAACACGGGGTAGAGGCATGGTCAGATTTTTTTGCTTTCCGCCTTAAGCCAGCTTTAGACAAAGAATCTGATAGATGGCTGCTAGTTCAGTGGTGTAGCAAAGGTTTTACAGTGAAAGATGTAGCGTGAACTACTCTTGCGTAAACTCATAGGCACGTTAGCCCTGTAAGGCAAAATCGAGCAGCTAGTACTATTTCACATCATTATTTTTTGATGTCGCCAATGTTAACAGTGAAAGACCTAACAAGCGATTTTCAACTCCCACTGCACAACGAAGCGGCGTTTGAAAAAATTAGGGAGGCGAAAGACTATGCGTCCACTCAAGCTCTAGCGGCTGGTGCTGCTGCGCTGGCTACAGGAGGCATAATTCATCCGGCTGGCTGGGTTCTTTTTGGATTGGCTTACAAGCCGTTGGTGGTAACTCAAAAACTTGCGCGGTTGGAAAAATTAGGAACCTTACTTTTTGATGAGTTTAAAAGCCTAGATGTACAAGTCTTCCCGGTAATTCCGGTAGAAGACAACAACCCTATCGACTTGTTTATTAGATTTCCACGAACAACTCACCTGTTTATCTCCATTCGGTCAAAAGGAGATAGAGAAATTGTCTACAACGAAGCTAGAGAGGTTTTACAAGTCAAGCGCAAAGACAAAAATGGACTAAAACTGTGGCAACCCTGCCCACTTGTGGAGTTAGCAGATTACGAGAAGTGGCTCAACAAGAACAGAGATAAGTTTTTGATGTCTTCCCGTGAAGCTCAAAAGACTCCCACAGCAAAAGTTTTGGTCTTATGGCCTCCTACCAAGGCGGCTCATAATCACAATGAACATCTTTATTCGGAGGTGGGAAGTATGAAAATTCTGGCTCTCAGGAGAAAAGGTACTGCGTTTGTTATTCAAGAGGAGGAAGTAACTGAGTTTGTCAGGGCTTGGTTAGCCAAGTACAGATAGGCTAAAAGGTGAAAACCCCGTGTCCCGTTGGGATACCGAGGTTTTCTGATTTTTATTCACTTGGAATTGGGGATTGGGTTGAACAGCCTAATTAATATCCCTAATAGTAATCTTATCAAACCTTTTTGAGTGTTAAGCGATTGTAACACTGGCTACACAAAAAACGGCAACTCAGGAATTTTACCAAATTCGATTTCTGAACACTTGTATATAAGATTACTTTCGGGATAGCTCCAATTCCTCCAACACACAAACTGGAGGAATAGCTCTCATGTCACCATTACAACAATTTAATCACTCAGTATCAGCACAGTCAGCAGCTGAATCAGAAACTTTTTCTGCTGTAAAGACAAAACTTGAGTTGATTGAGAGTCGCATAATCAAGTTTGCGTTTAACGCAACTGGCACAAACAAAGACTGGGATTTTAAGAAGCTGGCCGCTAACTTCATTGATATAGAAGGCACTCTAGCCGATGTCCAGCACCACATTAAAGCAGGTCACGCCATCTGTGCCGGATTGTTAGGCGGGAAATGGCGCAGTAAGGCCAATATTATCGGTTCTCAGTGGCTACTACTCGACATTGATAATTCTAATATCGCCCGTGATGCATACAACAAGCCAATCAAGGACGAGAATGGGAATTACATTAAAGTTTACGATCACCAATTAACCATAGAATCCGCCCTAGCCCATCCCTTCATTAAAAAACACTGTGCTTTAATTTACACCACAGCCAGTCATAAACCAGAGTGGCACAAATTCCGGTTGGTTTTCCTTCTGCCCGAATATGTCCAAGGCGCTGATACTGTAGAAGCTTGTACACGCTTCCTGATGCAGCAGTTGCCCCATGACCCAGCTTGTAAAGATGCAAGTCGTGTTTTCTACGGCAGCACAGAAGCAGAATTCCCGCTAGTCAACCCTGAAGCCACTTTACCAGCAGAATGGATTCAGGAAGCGATTGCGATCGCGCAAATTGAGCGTGTTGAGTATCAGCTACGAATTCAGGAAATTGAGTCACGGCGTAAAGAGTGGCGTGAGATTTCCCTCGCTGAAGGCTGGGATATTGACCAGCTAATCCAGAACGCACTTTCATTCATCCCACCACGTACCCCAGGAAGCGGTAACTATGACGAATGCCGTCAGGTGTTGATGGCGCTAGTTAACCATTATGGGGCAACGGATGCGGAAATTATAGCCGAGCAGTGGTCGCCCAGCATCAAAGGCTCAACTTGGAACATTCGCGCCAAGATTCGCAGTTTTAGACGTGGGGGAATCTCAATCGGTACACTGTTTCACATTGCCAAACAGTATGGCTTTCGGTTTCCTAAACGGCAGTATGAACCATATCAACGTGGCAAAGGGATGATTAGCCGTGAGCAATGCGAACTTGGGCGAGTCAGAGAGGACTTGAGCAGCTTCCAAAATTTATTGAAGCAAGCGCTAGCTCCATTTTCTTCGATATTTAAAGGATTTAAAGCCCCACCACAACCATTGCCCTTACCCGAAATTGACACGCTTTCGCCCAATGCAATTATTTACAAGCCCGGCAATATCCCGTACATAACTGAAGTTACAGGCAATATCTCTATCTCCTGCCAGCCAGAAGAACACATTGCTGCGTGGGTAGAGGCCGTATCCAAGGGCTGGACGCAAATTTTAGATAATTCTCACCCTGGACTGGGCAAGTCTTACAACGCGGGGCAACTGACAGCGGCCTTATTCGATGTTGATAAACTAATTTACCAGGATGCCAACCACAGAAACCCATCCACACTGCCCATTGAGACGAATTTTGTTGACCTGCCAGTGCGACACAACGGCTTTAAACTAGATCCCACCCGCAAAACTCCTACAGGCTCGGATTTTAAACTGTGGACTAAAGCGGGTGAAACTGCTGACACTGATGGTAATTGTCACAGAACTTATTTATTTAATGCATTTCGTAACAAGAATTTTAGCAGCCTTGATTTTGAAGAGAGCGGCATCAGTCCCATCTGTGGCGGTTGTTCCCTTAAAAATCAGTGCCGTTTTGCCAGTGGTGACGGTTTTGGCTTCCGCTTTCAAAAGCGCAGTGCAATTCAAAATTATTCCGAACTCAGAGCGCACCCCGACTCTACACCAGTTACCTTAACTAACGCTGCTGAACAAACTTTCACTGTTGGGCGGTTATGGGAAGAAGCTGGCACACTTATCAAGCCCGTGCGTAATGTTGATGTAAACCTCAGCGATTTTGAAACCACCGTCGGCAAGCTGCTACTGTTGGAACCAAATCTTCTATCACAGATGCAACCTGCACTCTTAGTTTTACACCAACTGCTTACTCAGCAAATTAAACCTACTGACCGCTACGGGTTTGATGATGCCAGCATCCGAGCGCTGCTGCCCCCTTTCCCCACAGGCTTAGATATCGAAGCGATTCAGCAAACTGTAGAACCTGATTTAACTTTCTTAGAGGACTTAGACTCTATTGATATTACCCAAGATAAACAACTCAAAAAAAGTTCTGCGGCTCGTTATGCTTCTAAGAAACTAGTTAAAGACAGCGCACGAACGGCTGGCAGGGAGTTTCTTGACTTGCCTAATTACTGGTTGCCTGACTTTCTCGAAGCTTGGAAAGGTGATGGTAGTTTCCAATCTCAATGGGGTGTACTCAGCATTCACCGCCGAAATCCCAAACATACTGAATTGGCCCACTCTGCCAAATTTAATATTTACCTTGATGCCACTTTCAAATCCCAGCAGTTGAAATTGAAACTGGGCATCAATGAGCCTGTGTTAGTCATTGAGCAACAACGCCCAGACTACCGCAATTTAAAAGTCGTCAACGTCACTGGGCTGGGTAAACTGCCTAAAAATCGCTCTTCCCCACTTACTAGCCGTGTTAATGCTCTCAAAGAAACCTTGAAAAAACTCTGCCCCACCCTTGGCATTATCGATTGGAAACAGATTGCATCCCAAACCGAGGGCCGCACAGAATACGGTCACTTTGTCGATGGGCGTGGTGTTAACAGGTTTAGTGAGTGTGATGCGATCGCTTCTTTTGGCATTCCTTACCAAAACATCGGTGTTTTAGCCGCACAATATCAGGTGATGACTGGGGAAAGGGTCAATCTGGAGGATAAAAACAGCAGTTTCCAAAAGTATCTCACAGACCTGATCCGTGCAGAAATCATCCAAGAGATTGGGCGATTACGCGCTCATCGTCGCCCCAATGTGGAGCTAACATTCTACTTCTGCGCTGACTATGATTTGGGTTTCCTCGTGAGTGAATTACCAGGAGTGAAATTAGAAAGCGTTGATGCCTGCGACTTCTGCATTGAAGCTGGTAGCCGCGACCAGCAGACGGGACACGCCATCGTCAAAGCGTTCACCCACCTTTGGCAGTCACACCAGAAAATTGGACAAAAGGCTATAGCCAAAATCATAGACACTACCCAAGGATGGGTGAGCCGATTTACCCAACGCTGGGGGGGCTGGCAGCACTTTAAAAAATTATTACTCTTGCTATTAGATAGTCTTAATAGCGGTAGTAATAAAAATTTGGCTGAATTAACCGATGATGAAAAGTGGTTAGCGCGTACATACTTCCCGATGTTAATTGCTGAATCGGAGTCATCACCAGAAGATGCCTTAGAACACGTCGCTGAAGTTGCCACAATCTTTACTAATACTGCACTGCGGCGAGTTTTACACTCATGTAGCCCGGCTGTTAGGGCTTCACTGCTGATGATTGTACTGAGTTGTCTGCCTACTGAAGTTTATTCAATTTCAGTTTCTCCACTCTCTGCATCACTCGTAGAACCTGCGCTATCACCTTGAACAGTCATAAGAACTGATTCCAGACGATAACCAGCTTCGCGGATGTAATAAGAAGCTGCACCCACGTCTTCAAACACGCTGTCAAATTGGGGATGAGTTGACGGAAAAATTTTTCTCAGGCGTTCGCTAATTCCTGAGAGTTCTTGCTGAATTGCGATTAGTTCTTGAGTATCATCATCCATGACTTATTTACCACAAAGATAGCTGCCCAGGTGAAACATTTGATTTTCCACCTCTGTGGTATAAAAGGTGACAAGCACTGCAAAGAGCTATAAGGTTGCCTCTGTGGTTATTTGCTGGATTTCTATCCCAATGATGAACCTGTAGCGTATACACTCTGCGTTTTGAGCGTGTTATATGTGATGTTTTTTCACCAGGCGGTATGCAGTGTAACCCGCACTTTTGACAACGCCACTGGGCTTGTTGCTTAACATCCGTGGCAATTTCTGACCAATTATCTGGGTATAGAGAATAGGTGAACGTCATCAGTTTAATTAAACTAAAGCTTTGAGAATTGTAATGCTTCTAGGGCTGGGCTACGGAAAGAAAAAATTATTACTCCTGCTATTAGATAGTCTTAATAGCGGTAGTAATAAAAATTTGGCTGACTTAGACGACGATGAAAAGCGGTTAGCGCATACCTTCACTTATTTGCTTTTTTGTATACGATAATCACTCTATCTAAGTAAAGTTCATCCGTTACTACTGAGATGGTTCGTATAAGCTGTGAGCCTTGAACTTCAACGCTATCAGCTATTTTCGTGTCACCATCATCGGATCTGAGCTTTTTTTTACTAACTTCATCGCTAGGTACAGCCCACGATACCAGATCATCAACCAATAAGAAGGCTTTAGAGTCATAGAAACTTAGATGACCGTTAAACGGTATAACTTCAGACTCCAATACCCCTTCTCTGTCAAACCAATAAACTTTTGGTTCGCCTGTTCTTTCTTCAAAAAATTTCCCATCTGATGAGATAGTTAGAGTAAGTCCTTCGGTTGCTTCTACCTGAGCAATTAAATTATTGCTGTTACCATTCAACCAATTTTCGACACCATTCGGATCTGGTTCATCACCGATAAATTTAATTTGGGCGTTTAGAGAAATACTTCCCGTTAACAGCCATGTTCCAATTAATAATTCTATGTTCATAGGATTTTTCTAATTATAGGTTTGATTCAGCCTGTTGCTGCTGCGATAAAGGCTGTTTACTTTGTCTCTTGCCCTTTGCACTATTTACTGTTGATTTATCTGGCTCACTACTAGCTTGAACTGACGCAGTATTTACAACTGTTAGCTGAGTTTCAGTAGCCGGATTTGATGACGGATTATTATCGTCGCTTGAAGATGTCTTTTTCTGGCGACGGCTGCTTTTCTTCAACTCGCCGATTAAATATTTGATTCTGCCGCCTGTCAAATTAATCCCCAAACCCTTCAGTATTTCTGAAACTTCTTCGTAAGTGTAGCCATACTTATCAGAAGTCAGCTTCTCAATGTACCGTCTCATTTTGCGAACTGCGTCTCTGTCCGATATATCCTCTCGCTCTTTCGGCTTTTGCTCCTTAAGCGCTTTGATGGCTTCATCAATCTTCTTTTTCGTAATTACTTCTGAATTCTGATGTTCACTCATGGTTACTCATGAATACCGATTAACTGATAATTATCGGCTATTTGAAATAATTTGTACCAATTGGTTTTCAAAATCCTACAAAAATCGGCTATTGTGGCTACGCCGAATTATCTTTTTGTACTACGGCTACGCCTTATATTTTTTAGTGTGGCAGCTTCGCTGGTCTGATTATTCAAGCTAATGCTAAACAATCTGACTGTTACAGCTACGCTGAATCAGAGAATCTTACTTAAAACAGCTACGTTGAATTATTTTTTAGTATTGCGGCTACGCCGGACTATTATATTGTGTGACAGCTTCGCTGAATCAGAGAATTTTCATATAGCAGCTTCGCTGTTTTTATCTCCTATATGGTGGCTACGCCAAACCAGAATTTATCTCCTGCTTGATTTGATTCAAATTCTGGCTACGCCGTTGCTATCCTCCCTTGTAAGTTGTAGGATGATCAGCAGCACGGCTACGCCTTTATACTCCTGCCTTCAGCCCCCTGCTGCGTCCTCCGTACACCCGTAGTATACGATACCTCGCCCACCCCGAAAATGGGCTTGAAGCCAGCCATGCCTCAAAGCTTACGCTTTGTCTCGCTGCGCTCGAACGGCAGACTGGTTCAAGTGGGGAAGCCCCCCTTGAAAAACCCCCCTCGCAATGTCCCTCAATATCCCGACTTATGGCGAACCGCAAGCAGTCTAAAGCTCTAGTCCGAAAGCATATTTTTCCAGTGAGATTAAGTGATATTGAATTGGATCTGCTGCGAATAAAATCACAAGACGCGGGAATGTCAGCGAGTGAACTGATGAGACGTAATGCGTTGATGCGTCCATTACCAAAACGATTGAGTAAAATTAGTCTACAAACATATTGGGAATTAGGACAAATCGGGAACAACCTCAACCAGCTTGTAAAAGCAACTAACACAGCCCTCAAAATTGGGCGAACTTTACCTGCTGATCCAGAACTGTTGCGAGAGCTTTTAGAACTGCTGCATCAGTGCAGGCGAGATATTGCTTCTGATGATATTGAATCTGACGACTGGTCAGAAGAGGAATCCGATGATTGGGAAGCAGACTAAGGGCAGAGGTTTTCGCAAACTGCTAGATTATTTAGAATCGCGCGAAGATGCCCAACTAATCGGCGGCAATATGAGCGGGAGAAATGCGCGTGAATTGGCGCGGGAATTTAAGCTGTCTCGACAACTGAATTCTGATGCAGACCGAGTTGTTTACCATGTCTCCCTGTCAGCCGCTAAGGGTGATAAATTAGATGATGAGAAGTGGAGCGAAATCGGCGATCGCTACATGAAGGAGATGGGTTTTGATGCCAATCAGTTTGTCATCTTTCGCCACCATAACACCGACGACGACCACATCCACATTGCAGCCAGCAGAATCAGGATGGATACAGGGCTAGTAGTGCATGATTCTTGGGATTATATACGCTCTGAGAAAGTGCTGCGACAGATTGAAATTGACTATGACGTAGTGCAAGTGCAGGGGAGTAGAGAGAAGCTTCAACGCACACCCAGCACGGGACAAATCAGGCGCATAAGGCGAGAGCAAGAAGAATATGAACAGGGACAACGTGACTCTCCTCCACAACGCACCATCAAAGAGTCAGTTCAGCAGACGATTGATAGAGCCGGAGTTGATTCTCCCCAAATGCCAACGCTGATCATGCGGTTGCAGCAAGCTGGCATTAGTGTAAGAACAGGATGGACTAGGAATGGTAAGTCTAAAGGCATTTCTTATGAGAAAGATGGGCAGGCTTTTAGTGGCACACAGTTAGGTGCAGCTTACACTTTCCCTGGACTGCAAAAACATCGCGGTGTTGACTACCAACCAGAACGTGATGATGAACCTATTCATGAATTGCTGCTCAAACCTGCTAAACCACTCCCAATTGAGGAGTTAGAAAAACTCTTTCAAGATATTGAACGCAAACAGCAACAGCCCCAGTTCACTCCACCACCAGAGGATAAAGTTGTTTGGCAAGTGTTGCACAAGTACTTAAGCGAGAAACGCTATATACCAGATTATATTTCGCAAGGATTACATAATAATCAGTTGCTTTACATGGATGAGCAGCGAAATATTTTGTTTATCAAGCGTGATTTAGATGGTGAAAAAACTGGCGCATTAGTTTGGTCAAAGCCTAGAGAAAATCATCGCACTGTAGAGTACGACCAAAACACCTCTACACAAAATGGTTGGTTTTATCTGAGATTGGGAGGGCAACCAACGGACAAGGTAGAAAACGTCTTTTTGTGTTCTACACCAATTGATGCGATGTCAGCAGCAACCTATCTGATCTCAAGTTGCAAGGGACTACCACCAACTAGAACCATGTTGATAGTAGCTGATGACCCGAATAATCTACCTATGGAATTTCTCAAGAGTTTCAATAGGGTTGTCGTAGCATTCAATAATGATGAGCAGGGGAATAACGCAGCTAGTGCAGTATTAGAATTGTTGCCAATTGGTAAAAGGCTCAAAACCCATAATCCTGATTGGAGTCAGGAGCTAGAAGCTCATCTGAGGGAGGAGCAGCAAAAGCTCTTACAGCAGGATCGTGGTTTTAGTCTGTGAGCCACGCCGAGTAGACTGAACTCGTTGCAGATTTTGGAGCTATGCCGGAACTAGCGCCCTGGTGAAGCAGCTAAAACAGTCGCCGGCATACACTCCAAAACCCGCAAAAAGTAGTGCGTTGCAGTTTAACAGAGATGCCTTGCAACAAAAACGCTCGTTACCGCAGTGCAGTATTCCCCCTGATGTGGTTGTAATTGGGGTTAATTAACTGTTAAGAGTAAAGTGCAATCAAAAAGCTTGTCCAAACTCCAGTAAAAAATTGACTTAGATATTTTATGCCAAGAAATAGTTATTCGGCTCCTGTTAATCAATTACTTGACTATCAGCCAGCAACTAAAAAGTTATCCCCATCTGAATGGCCTGACTATCAGCAATTGGGCATCACTGCCGAGGATATTCCTGAGTTGATTCGTATGGCATGTGATGAAGATTTATACAATCTTTCGGATGATGAAAATGATTTTTTTGGTGAAGACAGTTTATTAGAATACGCACCTCTTCATGCAGTTCGGGCATTAGGACAACTCCGCGCATCATCAGCAATTGAACCATTGATTAGCTTATTCCCCAAAATGGATGATGCTTTTGATAATGAAGTGTTGTTCTTCTTGATTGAGGAATTGACGGATGTTTTAAGTCTGATTGGTTTACCCGCAATCCCAACACTGGCTGCTTATCTTGCTGATGACTCTCATGACGAAACTTGGCGAGTTCAAGCTATCGTTACTATCAAAAGAATTGCCTGTGTATATCCAGAGCATCAGGCGCATTGTGTTGCTGCCTTGTCTCAACAGCTAGAGTCTTTTGAAGAAAATAGTCCTGAATTAAATGGTCACATCATTTCTGTGCTAATTGACCTCAAAGCAATAGATTCTTTACCTCTAATTGAACAAGCTTTTGAAGCGGGGCGTGTTGATGATGAGGTGGTGGGAGATTTTGATGATGTGCAGGTCTATTTTGGCTTAAAGACTAGGAACGACTTAGCGTCTAAATCCCTAACACCAACTGGCAATCAGCAAACAACACCAAAAATTGTTACTCACCAACAGAGCGTTAATGATCATGAAAGCTTGAATAAAGCACAGCACAAGAGAGAAGCTCGAAGACAGCGAAATTTAAAAAATTCATATAAATAAATGAATTACTGTACAATACTTTCAGCCTTATCGTACAATTTTTTCGTTTTGGCACGATCACCCCAGCCACTCCACTATCGCCGCCGAGAGCGCAACGAGTTTTTAAATCAAAGAAAGTAAGACTTAATCTTGCCTTCCGTCTCGAAGGCTTGTTTCGTAACAAAGCTGTTGTAGTCGTCAATGAACTTGAAGCATTGGTTCTTGAAACCTTAGAGCTTGTGGAAATTTATATGCAAAGAGTGAATACTTCCGAAGCCAGATGGAGAATAGGTTGGAGATATCTGCCGTGAAAACTCAGTGAATCAGAATATCCCATTTTGTAGCCGAGTCCAAGGGGTGATTCCCTGCCTTAGGTATGCATTTATCGGGATGAATTTCAACCATAATTTTTAAAGTAAAAGTATGGTTGGCTAGAGTTACATGAATTGGCACTTTTGCAGAAGTTGTCAAGAAGTAAATCAAGGAGATAGTGCTGATTGCAATTGGGATAAAAGCTGTGTTGCCTTGAACACTCATACTTTTTATAAAATATATTTCTCCAAGTTGCTGAGTTAGTCGGAATGGTAATCTCATCGAATATAGCATTGGTTAAGAAATCTCCATAGAAAATTAACGAGTAGACTCATAGATTATGGCGATTCCAAAAAAACATAAGATAAGTACTGCAATTCGGAAAAGCCATTCCCAGACAAAAGGAGATAAAAGTATCTGAACAATTGTGTCACATCCAAACACTTTAGAAATCACATATGCGATTACAAAACCAAACAAAGTCAGCAGAAAATATTTCAGTCCCTTACAACTCCACTTAAATAGGAGATTGTAGCTATTATTTAGATTAGTGTTCATGGTCTCTGCCTTTTTTAAGAGTTAGATATTTGGAATTGAAAAACTTCAAAACTTGAGTACAGCTAGCAAAGTGGCTTTTGGAGTTCATTTGTATGTTCTGTTTGCTTGAAACCCTCTGTATATCGTTGTTGCTTTATTTAGTTTCAGAGGATGTTTGAACTATTGATGCTTGTACTGTATTTAACTTCGGTGGGTCGAAATATCTAGTAAACTGAATACATAACCCGGAAAACTGGATACTCAACCCGATGACGGCTATGACGGTGGAAATCTTTTCGGAACTACTCATTACTTTTTGCCTCTTGGTGTTTGAGATAATTTTGAGCAAATTAGTGGTTTGTTGCTTTGTTGTTGCTTTGTTAAACCGATATCGGCTTAATTTCATAGTTGCACTCGTGGAATAAACACCAAATGCACAAAGCTGTGAGTCTTAATAAACAAGTCCACTAAACGCTTGTGAAGCGGCCGGGAACTAGCATAAAAATATGAGTAAAGGACAGTTCGACAAAGCATTCAACGAGTTAACACACAGACGACGGGAAGTATTGATCAAGTTTTTGGCTGGAGAGACAGATGAAGCGATCGCCAAATCCCTAAATATTACTAAAGCAACGGTAAGACAACACATCAGAGACATCTGTGAGGAGTTTGGTTTGAAAAATGAGTTCCCAGATCAACGCTACTCAAAACGTGCTGATTTGATTGCTCTTTTTCAGAGGTACAAGCCAGATTTCGTAGTGAGTAAAACTCCTATAGAAACCGCAATATTAGAACAGATACCTAAAAAAAGCGTACCAGATAAGAATTTTGTTGGGCGTGAAAGAGCGATCGCACATCTCAACGACTTCGATAGCCAAGGTGCAAAAGTTATCCTGATTCAAGCAAAAGGTGGTGTCGGAAAGACAACTTTAGCCAGAAATTATCTTCAGCAAAAATTTGGTTTTTATATAGAGTTTCCCATTGCCAAAGAAACCGAAAATATTACTCCCATTGAAAGCCTACTTGAGGAACGACTACGCCAACTTAATGAAGAACCAGGAAGGGAGTTTGGCGTATCTCTCGAACGCTTTCGCCAAAAACTTCAGACTGAAAGAATTGGAGTTTTAATTGATAATCTTGAACCCGCATTAGATGAAAATTGTAAGTTGATTAAGCCTCATCGCCGCTATGTAGAGTTGTTACGAGTTTTAACCGATCTAAGTTTGCAGTCATTGACGCTGATTACCAGCCGCGATCGCCTACATGAAGCTGATGTTTCTCTTCGGTATTATTTTCTGGAAGGTTTGTCTGTTAACGCATGGGAAGAATATTTTCACAGCCGCAGTCTTGAAACAAATTCTCCAGCTTTCAGTGCTATACATAATGCCTTCGGAGGGAATGCTAAAGCAATGGAAATTATTGCTGGTGCTATTCAAGTAGATTATGCAGGTAATCTAGAGCCATATTGGCAAATGAATCAGGGAGATTTATTAGTTGAAGCTGATTTAAGAGATTTAGTCACCACTCAGTTTAATTGTTTGGAACAACGCCACTCTTCAGCTTTTAAACTCCTCTGCCGTTTAGGATGTTATCGTTATCAAGATATTGCAACAGTTTCTATTAATGGACTTTTTTGTTTGCTATGGGACATGCCAGAGTCACAACATCGGCGGGTAGTAAATTCTTTGCGCGCTCGCTCTTTAGTAGAGTTTCAAAATGGCGAATACTGGTTGCATCCAGTGATTAGAGAAGAAGCGATAAGTAGGCTGAGAATGAGTGAAGATTGGGAGACAGCAAACCGGAACGCAGCAGAATTTTGGACAAAGAGTGTTAACAAGGTTTACATTATGGAGGAAGCATTACAAGCTTTTGAAGCTTACTATCATTATTTAGCTATTGATGATTTTGAAGCGGCTTGTAGTGTAATGGTATATAGAAGAAAATCAAAATGGAAATGGCATAATTTAGAAGGTGGAGAAAATCTAGGTACTTCACTTCGGACATTAGGCCTATTACAAAAACTGATGTTAGCGGCAACTCAAATAATTGGTAATGTTTTACGTGGAATAAATTTGGTAAGCATTCACCTTAATCTTGCTCAAAGCTATTGGATCGTTGGTAATCTTTCTGAAAGCCTTAGGGAGTATGAAAATGCAGAAATATTAGATATAGAATGCTTACATGCAAATACTAATAGCCAGAATGATTTAACATTAGATAGGTTTTATATGTGTTCATTAGTAGGCAAGGGTCTTTGTAAAATAGATTTATTAGAAATGCAAGAAGCAGAAGAAATCTTTTTAAAGCTTTTAGAAATTTCTCAGCAAAAAAATCATTATAATTTTCAAATAGAAGCATATTATGCTTTAGCTTTTATATATTCAAATACATCCTTTAAAGAAAAAGCACAAGATTTTGCTAACAAAAGTTATAACTCATCAAAAGATGATTCAGATGAATTAAATGAATGGGCTATAGGACATAGGTTTATATTTCTAGGATTAACTTATAAAAATTTAGGAGATATCCAAACATCTTTTCAAATGTACAATCAGGCTGTTACCTTTGCTGATGACAACCACTACACTCAAATTAAAGCTAGGGCTTTAACTGGTCTGGCAGAACTTTATCGAGAACAGCAAGAATTTGAAACTGCATTTTCTTATAATTCAAAAGCGATAGTTCTGCTGGAGAAAATAGGTGCTAAATGTGACCTTGCTGAAGCTTACTATCAATTAGGATTGACTTATCAGAAAATGGAAGAATTAGAAAACAGTAAGGAAAATTTTGATAAAGCGATTCGACTATTTAGAGAAATAGAAGCACCCAAGCAAATTGAGAAGGTAAGACGTGCGAAGGAAAATGGTGGAAGTAATCAGATAGAGTGAAATGAAATACAAGATTTCTCGTCATGCTCAACAAAAAAGGAACTAGGTAGCGAAAAATTTTTATTTAATGTCATGTGTTTATTAGCGACAAAATAACCAAACAGTAATTAAATATCCTGCCATCATTCCCTGACTTAGACCACTCAGGTTAGGATTTGAGAAACTTGGGTCAGTTTTAAGCGTCCATTTATACCACAGCCAACCAAGAAAAAAACCAGCACTAGAACCAAGTAAAGCAACAATAAATGAGCGCAAAAATGTTAATAAACTGTACTTAAAATTTTTCAAACGCACCTTTAACGCTACCTGTGTCCGTCTGCCCTACATACTGTCCATGTACAGGTATTGATTATTGGCGATTTACTTTAGAATCTTGACCCGCAAAGAGACTGAAGTTTAACTTCCGGCAAGTTCCGATTCTTTTCCCGACAAACTAACACATCAGTTAACCGTCGTTCAGCATAGAACTGATGAGCTATCCAACCCAAGGGAAGACCAGCCAATAGTCCAACAATTAACCCAATTATCAAGCTAGAAACAAGATTCTTTCTAGTGATAGTATTCTGCCTCTCTACTCTTGCTGACATAATTCCCCTCCAAATGAATAAAATGCCTTTATTACAATTATCGCGTCTCCCCAAATTCCTTGATATATTCCACCAAATCTCTGGTGTAACCACCCTCAGAAATTCGCCCCAAGTCCCCCACCAAAATAAACAATTCTCTCGCTCTACTGACAGCAACATTCAGTAAATTAGGCCGACGATTAATAAACCAGAGGCTATCAGTTGGTTGACATTGGCGAGTCGAGAAAATTATTACTGACTTCTGACCCCCTTGAAATGTGTGAACTGTGCCAATGTTCTTGGGGGAAAAATCTGACCAACGAGATTTTAAGCGTTGAGTCAGCGCATCTACTTGACGGCGGTAAGGTGAAATCACGCCAATCGTGTTGTCAGAGTCAGGAGAATTTAAGCAATAACCCGCCGCTAACAACTCCTCAATCAACGCTTCTACTGCATCAACTTCTGCCCAATTAACGTTGTTCTCCAGCTTCCCTTCCACATGGCAACCAATCAGGTTAGTACCCAAACGAGAAGCTTTAGGCTCAGTTTTGATGACCATCCCGTAGTTGCACAAGCGATCGCAAAAATCAGCAATCATCGGAACGCAACGGTAATGATATTTAAGGATAATCCCCTGACCAATATCTCTGGGTTGTCCTGATGCCCCAGCCGCTCGATGATAAGCTGTGGAAGCAGTGGGGCTGTAGCGGTCATAATCTACATCCGTTAGCCCCTGTTCTAGAAACGCCTTGCTGCGATATTCTTCTTTCTTCTGGTCGCTCAAATTAACAACCGGCTCCAATTGCAATGGATCGCCAACAATCAAAGCCCGATTACACCTAACTAAAACGGGGAAAACTTGATGCGGTGGAATCTGACCCGCTTCATCTACAATTACTTGATCAATACAGCCACTATCGGGATAGGGTAACAAATTGCGGATAGAGTGCAAAGTGCAAAGAAACACTGGAAATAACAGACTGATATCCCGATAAATGTTTTTCCAATTTAGACTTAACTGACGGTAAGCATCCCATTCGCCATTCAATAATGCAATGTAAGTTCTTATGGAAGCTGTCACTTCATCTTTTCGCCGCAGAGCTTCTTGCTGTTGAAATTCCCAAGACCACTCAAATAACTCTACTTGCAACGAGTGCAATTCAGTGTAAAAGCGACTGTAGAAATCTTTGGTGGGATAAGTAGCGAGTCGGTTTTCGATTTGAGAACGGCGAGTAATCAGGTCTTTGAGTTGCTGCTTTCTTGACTCAAGCTGCTGTTGTGTGCTGTCAATACCATTCTGTTGTTGCTGCCAGAAAGATGCTTCTGCAATAAGCTGGTCAACACTCTGCTGGGCGGCGATGAGAGATTCAGTTGTTAGTGGGATTTGAAATTGAAATGGGGTGGCCAGCGTCGCCAACACAGGCATCTCTATCTGTTTGTGCAAGCGTTTGAGAATATGATGTGGGCTGGTTTTGGTTATCGAGTGCCAGAATCGTTTAATCGTCTGCAAAAGCTGGGCAACCCAGTTGGTATTTCTACTCTTATTCTGCCTGTAATCAACTCTAGGTAAAGAACGCCTAGCAGTGTCAAGATGTTCCCCTATCTGCTGGTAAGCTTCTAGGGGGAACTTATTGTAGTCGCGGTCAAATTCTAATGGTGACGAAGATTCAAATGCAGAAGTTTTTATCGCCACTGACAGCAATTGTATATCGTGGCATAGCGACTCTAATAACTGCTCATCAGCTTTTTTCTGTTGAAGATCATGCTCGTCTTGCTTCAGGTGAGATTCTATTTGCTGAACACCAGCTAACAACTGTTGCTTTGCTGACTCCCATTCATCCGATTTAAACGTTTCTTTGGCTAACCAGTCGAGTGCAGTTTGTAAACTAGGTAACACTTGGCTCTCAACTAAATCCCTAGAACCTCCTGATAAGTAGAAACAGTCAGAGGTCAGGTTGCTGGCTAAGATTTTCTCAACGTTATTTACAGCAAATTTGTTAGTGCTTGTTACCACAGTTAGGTTACTTCTATCTGAACCCGTTGTTGCTAATTCCACTGCTCGATGTACCACTTGCTGGGCTATCTTATGCAGCAACAGCGTCGTCTTGCCATTCCCCGGTGGCCCAATCACAGCAGTAACAGGTTGTTCCTGTGAATGTTTGAGAGCAAGTGCTTGATAGTCATCCGCCTGTGAGTTGGGAAAAGCACCCAAAAAAAGTACTTCATGTTGAGGTGCTTTTGGTTGTCCAAACAGATATTCGTAAGCTGGATGTTCTGGTCTTGCCCACTGAAAGTAATTCTGGTCGCTAATTTTCTGAAAATCTTTTTTGAGGTTGTAATTAAAAGCAGCGTAGTCAAAATCCAATAGATAAGGGAGAAGTTTTGACCGCACGGGGAACGGCGGTAATTCA
>NZ_JAIVFS010000087.1 GCF_020829645.1 Nostoc mirabile CHAB5784
ATTTGATTACTTCTCAATATTTCCGACATAGCAGCGCCTGTATTGTTCACAGTCTTCAAGGAATTTCAAAAATCTCAGCAAATCAGAGCATTTTTCTCTCACCAGAGACATAAAAGAGCGTTATTTAGGATACTTCAAAAGTTTAGTTGGCGTTTGAGCTAATTGCAGTTGTTCTATTTGGAGTTGCTCAACTAGCCTCTCAATTTCTGATTGGATGACTTCAACCCCACGCTTTTGCACTTTCACTTGATCTAGCTTGGAATACAGCGAAAAGTCGAGCCAGTGCGAACAATCGCGCTTGCGTCGGAATCTTCTGGCGTCTGAGTGGCGGCTTTACAAGCGTGCCATTTATTTTTTATGTATTAACGTCAACCAGTTTGTCCGGATCTTTTTGGACTGATGATCGCGGTTGTTTACGTCCAGAGAGATCATGCAGCAAGCCCATAAGTGCGGGAACAACAGTGGGAGTCAATATCGTAGAAAATGCCAAACCGCCGGTCAGAACAATGCCTAATCCTTGATATAACTCTGAACCTTGACCTGGTAAAACTGCTAGCGGTAACATCCCCAGCACACTAACTCCCGCAGACATGAAAATAGCACGCAAGCGATCGCTTGTCGCATTATATAACGATGCATCATAATCTTCACCTGCTTCTTGAAGTTGCAAGGCGCGATCAACCAGTAGAATCGAGTTGTTGACGACTACACCTGTTAGAATCACAAATCCTAACGCCGTAATCATATCCAGTGCTACATTCATTCCCGGAATCCGGTTAGCAACCACCAGACTCAATAGTGCGCCACTCATACCCATTGGCACTGTTGCCATAATCACCACTGGGTAGAGGAATGAGCGATATAACGCTACGAGTAACAAGTAAGTAATCAAAATCGAAATTGTAAATGCAGTAGCTAATTGAGCAACGGTTGTTGCTAACTGATCTGCTGAACCCGACAGTTCCAACCGAGAGCCTGTTGGTAAATTGGCACGCAAAGGAGCCAAAATTTCTTCTTCGGTACGTTTCACTAGTGTACTCAGAGGGGCAGTGGGTGCAAGGGAAACAGTGAGGCTAATTGATCGCTCCAAATCGACATGGTTAATAGTATCGGCTCCAGTTGTTTCACTGACTTCGGCAATATCACCCAGTTGTACTTGTCGTCCCCGCGCATACAGTGACAATTGGCGCAATTGTTCTGGCGTTTCGACAGCAGTATTTTGCAGTTCCACTGAGACATCTAGTTCTTCTTTACCATCAATGTAATCGGAGGCAACCCGACCGCCTAATGCTGCTTCTACCATTGAACCAACTTCAGCTTCCGAAAGACCCACTTCAGAGATGCGTTCCCGGTTGGGAATAACTTGTAATTCGCCAGCTCCCATCACAAAGTTAGAGCGCACATTCTGCACTCTAGGAATACCCCGCAATTTGCCCGTGATTTGCTGCTCCAAATCGCTGATTTGATTCAAATCTGCGCCTATAATATCTACTTCAAATTCCTTACCTGGATCGCGGAAGATGGAAACTCGCGTTGGTACTATAAAGCGGTATCCGGCAAAGTTGCTGCTTTGGGCACGCAAGCGATCCACCATCTCAGCTAGTCCGGTAGTGGTGGCAAATTCTGACTTGAGGATTGTCGCAATGCCACGCAGTGCCCCTGGACGATCAACGTACATGATGCGCTCAACTTCTGGTTGCGATCGCAAATATTTCTGAATCTGTTCAGATTGTCGAATCGCTTCTGGTATACTAGTTCCCGGCAATGGTTCCGCTCGCAACACGACCTGGTTACGATTTCCTTCAGGTAAATAATCCGCAGGTGGTAGTAGAAAAATACTGGTAACAAGTAAAGCAACGGGAATCGACAGTACCATTAACCTGCGCCCAACACGCTTGCGTCCGAGCGACCAGCTGACGGTAAATGCCAAAAAGTTTTCGAGTTTGCTTTGGAAATGACGGAATACTGCCGAGGTTTTTGCCACTAATCGCTCAAACCAATTACCGCCCCGGTATTCACCGCCCTCCATCATTTGCATCGCTTCTGATTGCTTGAGGAACAGTCCAGATAGCATTGGTACCAGGGTCAATGCGGCAAACAGCGAGAACACAGCAGAAGCAGAAAAAGCGATCGCCATATCAGCGTAGAGTTGTCCTGCTTCACCCGTCACCATAATCAGCGGCACAAACACAACTACGTTAGATAAGGTAGAACCGAGCATCGCGCCCCAGACTTCTTGTGTGCCATCAATTGCCGCCCGGATCGGGTTTTTGCCCTGCTGCATGTGGGTAAAGACATTCTCAATCACGACAATTGAGTTATCCACGACCATACCCACAGAAAACGCTAATCCTGCCAAACTGATAATGTTCAATGTCCTTCCGAGTGCAGACATGACAATGAACACAGCAATTGTACCAATAGGAATGGTGATAGCGACTACAGCAACCGTTCGCATCGAACCCAAGAATAGCAATAAAACGATGATTGCTAGTAATGCTCCACTAATCAAGTTCTCCTGCACGAACGCTATAGATTGATTGATGTACTCGCTCTCATCATAGTTGTAGACAAAACGAATCCCCTGGTTTTCCCTGTCGAACTCAGTTTGGAGTGCAGTAATCTCCGCTCGGATGCCTTTGGCAACCTCTGGCACATTCGCCCCAATTTCACGAATCACACCGATTGCTACCCCAGGTTTACCGTTGAAGACTAATGCGCTATCTTGCGGTTTGCGTCCCATTTGTACTTGTGCCACATCCCGCAAGTAAACTGTACCCGATTGGTCACGTCGCAGTACAAAGCCTTCAATTTGCGATAGATCTTGCGATCGGCTGACTGTGCGGACTCGATATTCTCGGCGTCCTAAAATTAATGGCCCACCCCGGATGTCGCGGTTGTTTTCTTGAAGTACCCGCACCACATCACCAATGGTCAGGTTGCGATCAGACAATGCTTGCGGATTGACCTTTACCTCCACTTCCCGCTCTTGTCCACCCACTAAGAGAAATTGTCCAGCTCCCTCGATTCGCCGTAAGCGCGGAATCACTACCTCGTCCGCTAAATCTCGATAGCGGTCTGCATTTGGCTGAAATCCTTCTTTAGTATCAAACGGAATCCACATCATTGGGGAACTGTTGCCACCTACCAGTTCTACACTCGACTCTTGTGCTTCTGGGGGCAAGCTTTCCACCTGCTGCAAGCGGTTCAATACATCCACCATCCGCTCTCTGACGTTAGCATCCTGAGCAAATTCCAGCGTGATACTGCTGCGTCCCGTCCGAGAGGTACTGCTGATTTCCTGGACGCCCAGCACTTCTTCCATTTGTTCTTCGATTGGACGTGTAATCAGGTCTTCCACCTCCGTAGGCCCTGCTCCAGGATAAGGAGTGGTAATGGTAATTTCCGGGCGATCGCCCCCCGGTTGCAATTCCAAGGGCAACCTCAGTAGCGAGAACACCCCAAATATGCCTACCAAGCAAAATAAGACAAAGGTGCCATGTCGCCAACGAACAGCAGTTTCAATAAAGTTCATAATTAAAATTGTGAGTTAGGACTTAAAAGTGTCTTTGGCAAAATGTTAGGAAAGGGTTAAAGGAAAAAGGAAAAAGGAAGATTTCTGCCTTTGACCCTTCCCCTTGACCCATCTTCTGCAAAGAAGTCTATTACCTCGTTCCCAGTCTCAAACTGACACTCAACACTCATTACTCTTGTACAGACGCGATTGCTCGCGTCTCTCAAATACAGACGCGATTAATCGCGTCTCTACTCAAGTGCCACTAACTGTCTTCACAGGCGCACCATCTTGCAACCCATCACCGCCCCGCAGCACAATTGGTTGACCGCCGCGTAAGGTGGGATGGTAAATTGCGACATTTTTACCCATGTCAGCAACCATTTCTACTTGAATTTGTCTAGCTTTTCCGTCAGCAACCGTAAAGACAAGCCACTGATTTTGGCGTCTTGTTACTGCATCGCGTGATATGACAAAGCTAGACCGATTCGAGGGCATGTTCAGGCTACCTGCGATCGCCATTCCCGGTAACAAACCTGGTGGCGGGTTGTTGATTTGGACGCGGACGCGCTGGCGGCGAGAAGCAGTATCGGCTGAGGGAACCACAGTGGTGATGGTGGCTCGTTGTCTCCATTGCGGTAAGGCACGAGTTGTGAGATCAATTGTCATGCCAGGAGTAACTTGACTGCTCAATTCTTCGGGTAACTCCAGGAAAATATCGAAGCGATCGCCTGCTACTAAAGTCACAATTTGACCAGAACTTTGCACCAAATCACCATTACTAATATGCCGAGTCTGCACCACACCCGCTTCAGATGCCACAACGCGAGTACGTTGCTGTGCTAGTTCTGCTTGAGCTAGGGTGGCTCTAGCTGCTTCTACGTTTGCCCGTTGAGCGGCGATTTCTTCTCGAATTGGCCCAGCTTTGGCTTCAGCCAACTGGGCTTCGGCTTCTAAGCGTTCTCCCCGGATATTATCCAATTGTGTTTGAGCTTCCACGAGTAATCTTTGGGACAGAGCGCCTTGTTTAACAAGATCATTGGTACGCCTCAGGTTATCCTGTGCTTCCAATTCTCGCGCCTTGGCAGATGTGACTGTTCCTTGACGTTGAGCAATAATTTCTGGACGAGTACCTACTTCCAAACGTGCCAAATTACTACGTTGCTGAGCTAATTGTGCTCGTGCTTGGGTAATTGCTAATTGCTGATCGGAGTCGTTGAGGATGGCGATCATCATTCCTGCCTTGACGCGATCGCCCGATTGCACCAAGATTTTCTCAACAATCCCATTAGTTTGAGCGCGGAGTATTGACTGCTGACTGGCTTCCACCTGTCCTAAAAGCTGTACACTTTTGGTAGCACTTCCAGTTGCCAGGGCGATCGTTTCAATCGCTTTTGGAGTTGGTGCTCTCTGCTGTTGGGCAGAGGAAGGTGGTGTGTCACCAGGAGCCAGTATTCGCCAAAGGATAATGCCACCAGTTGCCAGAAATAGGATCAGCAAACTCCAGAACCAGGGTTTGCGAGAACGAGTAGGCGCTTCAGAGGGCGCAGAACTGTCTGACTGGGTTTCAACGGTTGAGGCTTGATCTCTACAAGTATCCATAATGGTTGATGGTAGCTACTAAGAAGTTGAGGGTTAATTGTTAACGGTTGACAGTGGACAATAAACCGTTAACTGTCAAACATCAACGGTCAATTTTTTAACTAAATTTAAAACTAGGTAACCGTCGGTTTTTGAGTTGCAAAACTACTCGCCTCATCACTCAAGTTATCGGTGTAAATGCTTCAGGCGTTCGGGCTGTCGCATAAACTCCGTCAGGATCGCCCAGGCGGGAAGACCAACACGTTTTTTAGCAAGGTTCAAGACAGTACTTTTGCCCAGTCCTCGGTTCGATCCAGTTACTAGTGCAATTTTTGGGCTGTGATTAGTCATTACCCGATCCTTTGAGTGTTTTGGGTTGATGTATGCATCTTATGAATAAGAGCAAGAGTTTTAAATACACAAACCTCGCTATTTTTTGCCTAATCCTCCAAATTAAGGTTCTGCAACTGGATAAAGATGCTCTACAATAGCTGTCAGAAGATGATTAAATTAGTCGAGCAACTCATGTTATGATTTTTTAATTAAGTATAATCAATGACACTGTTACACTTGACAATCTTAGGAGATTCGCACTCCTTAGAATTAAGCTTTCGTCAGCCGTTGTTTAAAACCCCTACAGAAGAGTTTGCTCTTGGTTTAACTATTTCGCAACAAGAAAGTAAAACTTCGTTGTTATGAGTTGACTTTCCTCTTTCTCCAGGTGCGGATGACGAAGGTAAAACCTGCATCTCTGCGTTGCGATTTTTTCAAGAATGGACAACCCGCAACCCAACAGAAGTATTTGCTTTGCGATCGCAATTTAATATCGGTATCGATGCATTCAATGCCACAACCAATAATAAACCACCCGATATCTTCAACGCCAACGCCTACCTCTTCGACGGTTCCGGCGATGTCGCCGCCAAGAATGAGCGGAAGTTTGAAGCCGAACCGTTCGCCCGCGCCATCGCGGATTTTCCAGTCCGCCGGATTGACCGCTGCGGCGTGAACTTTCACCAAAACCTCGTCTTCTTTCGCTTCTGGACGTTCGACATCGATGTAATCCAAAACGCTCTCATTGCCGTATTCGTTAATCACTACTGCTTTCATTTTTCTCCTATGTTCAAGTGGATATTCTAACAAGAGTGATTTCTCTTCGCTCAGTGGAAGCCGCTCTAGCTCAGCGACATGGCGACCAGCACTAGTTCCTCGGTGAAACTCTTGTCAACAAGTCGGTGAACTCTTGCATGTCCAGAAAGGCGATCGCCTTGATCGCTTTGCCATTCTGCATTTGCAAATACCAGGTATAGGTGTTCCGGTAAGGTTTGCCGTCCCTGGCGGTCGCCTCCCCGTCCCACAGGACGATGACTATATCGCCATCCGCCCAGATACCGCGCATGGTTGGTACGATTGGAGTCGATAGTCGGGCGCTGGTTGGGTTAATGACCCGATCAAGTAACTCCTGCCGACTGCGATAGGTACCCGCCATTGCACCAGTCCCAGTAATCGTCCACGTTGCTTCTGGAGCGAGTAGGTTGAAGAAGTTGCCAGTCCTATTTCGCCAGTCGTTGAAATACTGTTGGACAATTTCCTTGTTGCGCTCTTCGAGTGTCTGAGTATCTTGTACGTCTGCTGGATTGGGCTGCATTACCTGGGCAACGTCTGCGATAGCGAAGCGCTGCTGCTTACAGCAGTTCACTAGAGACCGATCGAGGGAAAGCTGCGTTAAGCAGCGATCGCTACAGGTGGCTGCATCATTATTTGGCTGAAACACAGTCACATCTGATTGAGAATCTGCCTTAGCTGTGGGAGTTTTCGTCATTGTCAGAACAGCCAGCAGCCCCATCAACCCCGCGCTCATTAAATGCACGCCTGATTGCGCGATCGCTTCAACATATGCTGCACCGATCTTTTTGGCTACGGTGAACATATCAGCAACGTGATAAGCAGGCGGGTTTATTGCATAAACGGCGATCGCGCCGTCCAACGCTTTGGTCATCGCGTCCGCGTCAGCAACTCCAGTCAATTGAGTATAAATGCTCAACGATCGCCCGTAGTACGCTATCTCAGAAGTTATCTAAAGCTGGTTTGGCTGCAAGGATGGTGAGAGTTTTCATTAACTCTTAATAAGATAAATTAGTATTGAATAATTGCAGCTGCGACTCAACAGCACTGAGATAATTTTTATCATTCAATACTTGCACTGGTAACTTCTTAGCATTGATAGCAGCTTTAACCACATCTACTGCACTCAAATTTCCTCTTTGGTATTCAAAAACCAAAGCACTGCCACTAGGAATACCCTGCGTTTTAAGTTCACCTTGATAAGCTAAAAAAGCTGTATCGAAGGGTTTAAGGTAACTAGCAATATTCCCAGAAAGATTTTGTAAAGTATTAGAGTTGATAGCTATAGGTTTATCGCTGTTGTTAGTAGCTGTTTGAGCATTAGCGAGTCCAGGCACAAGAGCAATAGAAGCGACAACTAATGCAGAATTGATTAACTTGCTGAGTTTCATAGGTTTATTCTTACTTTAAAATGAAGTGCTATTCTCTGTTTTCTAGTCATAGTCTCTAGCACTGAGACCACTTGAGCAGTTAATTTATTGCTCATCTATCAAAGTGAATTAATTGAGTCCCAAAAAGCTAAATTGAGACCATGTAATAATTCATTAAAAGTTGCCAAGACCCATCATTTGATAAGCAATAACAGCAGTATCAAAGGGTTTAAGGTAACTAGCATCAATCGAATGGTTATATATTGTGTTAGGATTGATGGCTATACTATTGTTCTTAGTAACTACTTTTGTCTTAGCAGTTGCAGGTATTAAAGCAACAGCAGCAATCATGTGTGCAGAATTAATCTTCGTTGTGAGTTTCATGGGTCTTACTGTGTAGATGAATTAAAAATTTGGGCAATAGATGGGTGCGAATAGATACAAGTTATTTATATCTAATTCGACTATTACTAACAGGATGTCCAATTTACATCATTATTTGTGTAATCATTCTTCTTCAAATTATTCACCTGGGACTCCAAAACATTCATGTAAGCTTTGTCATTAATAACTTCTGGTGCAGTCCGGTTCTCTTCAATTGCTGCTTTGACGATATCAACAGCATCAACACGACCTGCTGTAACAGCATCAGCTAGCCCATGATTATTCGGTATACCTTGGTCTTGAAAATATCCATTCTTTGCCAAGTTAATCAAATCAGCTGGCGTAGCCTTGGGAGCAGAAGCAACAGCAGCGGGAGCAATGGCTATGGACATCATCAAAACTGAAATACTGCCAACAATTACACGTTTCATAATTCAGATTCCTTGTTTAGCGCTAAGTGTAAATACGGTGAGGATTGAAACTCTTTAGTTACCACTTGGGCTTGTGTTTCTTCTCATAGTTCTAATATAAACGCTACGGAGCGTATTTTGAATATCTGAGCGATTGAACTTCTTGCTGCATCTTCTATAAAATCATCAACTATTATCTATACGTTACGTAGTGTATATTATGGAAAGCAAGCGTAAAGATGATGAGCTAACAGAAGTTCGATGTCAACTAAGACTGTACAAACCCCAAAAGCTCCACGTGGACGCCAGCGGAATCAAGCTGTCCACCAAGCTGTTCTCAAAGCGGCTTATGAACTGTTGCTAGAAAAAGACTTTGCTGCTGTCACTATTGAAGGTGTGGCGGCACGTGCAGGGACTGCCAAAACCACGATTTATCGCTGGTGGCCAACTAAAGGGGCATTGTTAGTTGATGCTTTTTTAGAAGCGACACAACCTAAAATTGAGTTTCCCAATACTGGCTCTCCAATTGAAATGTTTAAGCAGCAAATCACGCTGATGGTGCAAGCTTATGCTGGTGAGACAGGACATAGTGTGGCCTCACTCATTGCCGCCGGGCAAATGGACAAAAACACAGCCGAAGCTTTCCGAACTCAGTTTCTGGTGATTCGTCGAGAATTAGGGAAACAGGTGCTTCAAAAGGCAATTGAGCAGGGGCTGTTTATTGCAGATCTTGACCCTGACGTGGCGCTTGATTTACTGTATGGGCCGATTTACTTTCGGCTGCTGATGGGGTATAAACTGGATACACAGTTTGCAGAGCAACTAGTTGAGCATGCGTTTTTAGGATTACTTAGCGAGCAAGCACGCCAACAGCGTCAAATCTAGCTCAATGATTTGATATCAACTCTCAGCGTGCCAGATTAACTAACTACTTAGCTTACCAAAATACGACAATAACCCTGTTCTGTCACTCTCCGAAAACATCTGCCATTGCTAAATTCTAGAGCTTTTACATAGCAAGCGATGTCTACGACGGGCTACGCCTACGCATGATTATTTTCTAATCAAAAATACAAGACCTATTTTTTTCTAATAAGATAGCTTGTATTAATTGCCTGGTTTGCAGTGCGTCCTGCGTCAGTCCTGATTATGCTCCGACCTGTAAAACAATTTTGCCGCGTGTGCGCCCGCTTTGGGAAAGTTGATGTGCCTTTTTTACTTCCGTGAGCGGCAGAACCGTTTCGATGTGTACTTTCAATTTGCCTTCCTCAATCAGACGGTTAATTTCGGCTAATTGCTGCGCGCTCGGCTGACAGTAGACCCAAGCGGCTTGTATGCCCAATTCGCGTGCTTTTTCTTCGGATGGAGGTTCCGGTGCCGAGACTAGGAAGCCACCCTTTTTCAGCGTTTGGAAGGCTCGCGCCGATGTATCGCCGCCGATCGTATCGAACACGACATCTACGCCTTTGACGACTTCTTCAAACGGTTGCTGCGTGTAATCGACGAATTCATCTGCGCCCAAATCGCGGACGAACTGTTCGTTTTTGCCCGAAGCCGTGCCGATAACGATCGCGCCTTTGGCTTTGGCAAGCTGAACCGCCATCGAGCCGACTCCGCCCGACGCGCCAGTGATCAAGATTCTTTGCCCACTGCTTAGATTCGCCAAATCGAATATCGCTTGCCACGCAGTCAACGCGGCGATTGGAATCGCCGCCGCCGCTTCAAAAGTGATGCTTTCCGGTTTGGGCGCGATCGCGTCCGTTTTTGCAACCGCGTATTCGGCGTAACCACCGGAGAGGCTGGAAACGGTTATCCCATAAACCGCATCGCCCTTCTTGAAAATTTCAACTCCATCCCCCACCGCTTCAATGGTTCCGGCGATGTCGCCGCCAAGAATGAGCGGAAGTTTGAACCCGAACCTTTCGCCCATCCCATCGCGGATTTTCCAGTCCGCCGGATTGACCGCCGCGACGTGAACTTTCACCAAAATCTCGTCCGCTTTCGGCTCTGGACGTTCGACATCGACATAATTCAAAACGTCCTCATTGCCGTATGCATTAATTACGATTGCTTTCATTTTTTCCTCTGTTCTATTCAATCGGGATGACAAAATTACTCGATTATTCATCAAGACCTACCACACACAGTCAAGCTATGCGCCGCTTAACGATCTACATTTAGATCGACTGAGCGCCAGAAACATGAATTCCCTGAGCATTCACCTATCGGCTCTACTGATGCGATCAACTTGATTAGTTTGCTGTGTATCCGCCATCTATCACAAAAGGTTGTCCAGTAATATAGCTAGCAGCATCAGAACATAGAAAAACCACCACTTGAGCGATTTCTTCTACCTGACCCATGCGACCCATGGGAGACATAGCCGCGACATCATCAGTCGTGATACTCATCTCGTCAACGAAGCGATCTATCATATTATCAGTAGCAATCGATCCGGGGTTGACAGCATTAATCCGAATCCCCTGCTTGGCATAGTCAAGGGCAGCAGCTCGCGTTAGCCCCATCACCGCATGTTTGCTGGCAGTATAGGGAGATAACCCTAAAATCCCAAATAAACCACCTACTGATGAATTATTGACAATCACACCGGAGCCTTGGGTCAGCATCTGTTGAATTTCATATTTCATGCTCAAGAACAACCCCCGCACATTGATTGCCATCAGTTTGTCAAACTCCTCCACAGATTGTTCGTGCAGGGGGTTGATCGAACCCTGAATCCCAGCGTTGTTAAACGCACAATCAAGTTTGCCGTAGGTGGCAATCGTTTTCTGCACCAAGGCTTGAACATCGGCTTCACTCGATACATCTGATTGCACAAACAAGCACTCTGCTCCGGTATCGCGAATCAGAGCGGCAGTTTCTTCGCCTTCCGAGTCGCGTCTGCCTGAGAACACAACTTTTGCACCAGTAGCACCGAATGCAATTGCAGTTGCTCTGCCAATTCCCGATGTGCCTCCCGTAACTAAGGCGACTTTGTTCTCAAGGATCATGATTACCTCTGGTTCTAAAACGATTGGTCAGCAAAGTGAAGCAGGGCTGTTTAAGCGAGTTTGAATTAAATCGACTGACCGCCGGAGACCTCGATTCGCTGGGCGTTCACCCATTGATTGTCTTCGGATAGTAGAGAAGCGATACCTTTCCTGCGGAACGCTACGCGAACGGTAAGCTTCGCTAACGCACCACCAATATCATCGGGAAGACCAACGCAACCCAGGGCAGTTTGTGATGCAACATATTTATTCATTTCTGGATTATCGCGTACTGCACCGCCACGAAAATCGGTTTCAATCGCCCCAGGAGCCACCACATTTACCGCAATCTGTCTCGATCCCAGCTCCTTCGCCATGTAGAGAGTTAGGGTCTTGATCGCGCCTTTCATACTTGCATAAGCGGCATAGCCAGGGAAGATAATTCGTGTCAAACCAGTAGAAACATTTACAATTCGTCCGCCATCATTTATCAGCGGGAGCAGTTTCTGGGTGAGTAAGAAAACACCTTTGAGATGAATATTCATCAAGTGGTTAAACTCTTCCTCTGTTGTTTCAGCAATGGAGGCATTTATGCCAATCCCTGCATTATTAACCAGGAAATCAAAACGATCGGTCTGCCATTTGTCTTGGAGTAACTGTTTAACTTGTTGTACAAAACTATCGAAGGTTTTGGTATTTCCAGTATCTAGTTGCAATGCTACGGCTTTTGCCCCGATCGATTCGATTTGGACCACGACTTTTGTAGCTTCCTCAGCATTGCTATGGTAGGTCACAATAACATCGACCCCTTTTTTAACAAGGTTCAAGGCAGTACTTTTGCCCAGTCCTCGGCTCGATCCAGTTACTAGTGCAATTTCTGGGCTGTGATTAGTCATTACCCGATCTTTTGAGTGTTTTGGGTTGATGTATTCATCTTATGAATAAGAGCAAGAGTTTTAAATACACAAACCTCGCTATTTATTACCTAATCCTCCAAATTAAAGTTCTGCAACAAAGCCAAGATGCTCTGGTTACACTATATGCTGCCCCTTGACCAGAGCTTAGTTGAACGCTGAACACACCGTAGGCACCTGCCATTCCAGCCTGGAGCGACTGGGTATATACTAGATCGCCGCGAACTACCTCAATCCCTTGGGCTGCGATCGCCTTGACCTTATGGGTATTCGGATCGCAAACCAGCGTTTTGACCTGCCAACCATTTGCTCGCAAGGCACTTGCCACAGAGCCGCCCTGCTGGACTGTCGCACCGAAAACTAAGACGGTTTTGTCTTGGGATTTCACGTAAGTCTGCATCAGTTTACCCTTGTCAGTTCATCAAACTTGCACACAGAAAGCACTTTATCGATTTATTCAAGAAATAAAACTTTTGGTTGACAGTTTCTGATTGGTGCCAAAACTGCTGCAAGAAGTCACTCACAATTTCTCCAGATTGATTGGTTTTTATCACTTTTTAATGTTAAGCAATATTTCACCAACAGTGTCTACGCTATATCTACCCCTAATCGCATGATCCAGTTGGGCAAGCCGAACAGTTACATAGTAAAAAACTAACTTCTGCTCTAATGCCATTTGGTGTGTCTTTTTTTCTTTCATGCAACAAAGCCCTCGCAATGACGTATCACAAGCAATTTGCCAGACATCATATAAGTCCTGTATTGCCTAAAAATCGTTCATAGTCTAGTGGAGTGTCGATGTCGATTGCACCGTCAGGAAATGAAACAGGAACGACTTCATCAATCAATTGATGAATCAGTCGTTTGGCACCTACATCACCCTGTAAAAGCATCAAATCTGGAAATAGCGTCAGATCAAATAGAGCGGGAACACCGAAAGTTCCAGCATATTCAGAGGTGATGATCCGCTTACCTGTTAACCAATACTGTTCAACTAATTGCTGGATCAACTGCACCGAGATCAATGGCTGATCGCAAAGGGTGATGATCGCTGCCTCAAGCATATGACATTGGGTTTGTAATGCCTCCAGCCCTGCGTGAATCGAAGAACTGATTCCTGTTGCCCAATCGTGATTTTCTATAATAGTCACGGGTAAATCACTCAACTCTGACCGCAGTTGTTTTGCCTGTGCGCCCAACACGACAACAACGGGTTGGCATCCGGAAGCGGTCGCCATTTTCGCGGTATGGCGTAGAAAACTCTGTCCTCGATATTGCAGCAGTTGCTTGGGTTTGCCCAAACGAGTTGATGCGCCTGCTGCAAGAATCAGCACCCCGATCATTGCTACAGCTTCAGTCTGTTTCATTTTGGTTTGTTCACTTACCTGGTTCATCCGTTCATCAAAACTCCATCAATACAAACATTGGATACCGTGTTAGATTCACTATCCTGATGAATGGGTGCTTTTCGGTCTTTTAGAGACTGACCTGATCGACCCGTTAATACCATTTGAATTTCAGTAATGATCGCCAGCGCAATTACTTCTGGTGAATCTGCACCAATATCCAGACCCACAGGAGCGTAGAGACGTTGTAGTTGTGCGTCTGTTGGCACGAATCCTTCAGATTTGAGGTCTTGCAGTAATCGCTGGGTGCGGTTTTTAGGGCCAAGAATACCAATGTAGCGTACAGGAGATGGTAATAAGGTTCGCAGCAGCGCCAAATCGCTCTCATACTTATGAGTCATAATTACAGCAACTGTACGTGAATTCAGATTCAGGTGGTTCCCAATTGCTTGGGGTTCGCTGAAAATAATTTGGTCAGAATCAGGAAAACGCTCAAAAGTGATATAGCCAGGTCTGTTATCAACAACTGTGAGGTGCCAACCTTGGTGTTTACCAAGATTAACAACGGGAATGGCATCATGACCTGCACCAAAAACTACTAAGGGAACAACAGGATGAATGACTTCTAGGAATACTTCAGCGATACCACCGGGAAGAATATAAGACTTTAAGCGTGATTTTCCTTGGTTGAGTATTTGTTGCACATCTACCAAAATTTGTTGCACAAGTGACTCATCTTCAATATCACTAATAAAATTACCATCTGGCTTCAAGAACAATCGAGATGCTATTTTGGCGCTTCCAGTCACTTTAAATACAGTAGCCATTACCCCCGACTGTTGCCCATGCAGACATTGTGCAATAAAGTCTAGTTGACCTTTGGCGAATTGGTTAGAAAGCGGCTCAATCAGTACCTCAACTACACCATTACAACCAAGACCAAATCCCCAAACAATATCATCGCTGGCAGTAGTATCATAATTGACAACAATTGGTACTCCGTCAGCGAACATTAAAGCTTGGGCTTTTTCAAACACATCACTTTCTAAGCAACCACCGCTCACACAACCAATCATTTGCCCTTCTTCAGTCAGCAGCATCCGCGCACCAGGGCGACGATATACAGAGCCACTGGTTTTGACAACAGTGGCTAGGGCTGTGAGTTGACCTTGATTTTGAGTTTGCTCAAAAGCTGCGAGTATGTTTTGAAGTTCTTTCATGGATAGTGTAAGTCAAGAAAAGACAGGAATTCTTTAATGCGTGAATTTTGAATTGCTGTATGTGTTACTAGCCGCCAATTTTGGACATTGTTCGCTTGTAAGTACTTGTAGTGCTGGTTTCTCTTTGCTTAAAGTTAATTGTGGGTTTAAGTGTCAACAACTCCTGCACCTGTGCTTGCAACTGAGTAGGAGAAACACCAGAGCGCAAAGCCGTTTTCAGATTAATTTGTCCAGTTTCGTTCAATAAACAGGGACGTAACCAGCCGTCAGCAGAAAGCCGTATCCGATTACAACGATCGCAAAAACACTCTGACATCTGGCTGATAAATCCCACTGTACCTAAAGCTTTAGGAATTTGAAAGATATCTGCGGGGCCATCACCATGTACTCGTGATTCTGTCAAACCCCAATGAGAGCGGATACGTTGGCGTAAATCTGCTGAAGATATCCAACCGCGATCGCTAAATAATTGAAAATTACCAATCGGCATAAACTCTATAAATCGGATATGCCATCGTCTATCAATGGTCAGAGCTGCAAGATCCAAAACTTCGTGGTCGTTAACTCCAGGAATTACCACTACATTTAGTTTTAATGGGTCAAAACCTACTTTGTAAGCAGCTTGAATTCCATTCCAGACTTCTTGCCAACGAGAACGACCACGATTGCCAATAATTTGGTCAAAGGTATTTGGATCAAGAGAGTCTAAGCTAATGTTAATGCGGCGTAACCCAGCATCGAAGAGACTTGACGCTATGGGTGCAAGTAAAAAGCCGTTTGTCGTCATTGAGAGGTCTTTGGTTTGGGGAAGAGTTGCGATCGCTGTGACAAGTTCCACTATATTTGGACGTAGCAGTGGTTCACCTCCTGTTAACCGAAATTTGGTAAACCCTAACGGAATAAAGACCTTTTTGAGCAGCGTGAATAACTCTTCATCTGTGAGATAATCTTGCCGTAAAATATAGTCCAGTTCTGCTCCCTCTGGCATGCAGTACTTACAGCGAAAGTTACAACGGTCAATTAAACTAATCCGAAGATAATCTACAGAATTCATGATTGCTTTTAAATTAGTAACGCATTCCCACTGGATAAATCCAGTGGGCTTTTAGCAGTCTTGAGAAATAGCGGTTTATACCGAACTGAAATTTTGCTCAGTTTCGATTAAAGCAATTTATCGGGCGTAATCGGTAAATTTCTAATGCGCTTGCCGGTGGCGTTGAAGATCGCATTCGCCACTGCGCCTGCCACACCACAGATCGCGATTTCACCGAGTCCTTTAACGCCCATTGCATTGACGATCTTGTCTTCTTCTGTCACAAAAACAGTTTCGATCTCGCCGATGTCGAGATTGACTGGCACATGATAATCGGCAAACGAACGGGTGATGAAATTGCCGTAGCGCGGTTCGACAACAGATTCTTCCGTCAGAGCCATCCCAATGCCCCAGATGACACCGCCGATGATCTGCGATCGCGCCGCTTTTGGATTCAGGACGCGCCCCCCACCCGTAACGGCAACGAAGCGCGGAATTTTGACCATCCCGGTCGCTTCGTTAACCCAGACTTCAGCGAAATTTGCGTTAAAACTATGCGAAGAATACTTCTGTGCCTCAGGTGACGGTTTCGCATCTGCCCGCGTTTGATATTCGGTCAATTTGGCAGCTTCCATCAGTTGCGCCAGTGTTGGCGGAGTCGCCCACTGCTGGTTTGATTTCGCCTGAAGTTCTTGACGCAGTTGTCTGCACACGGCGTAAACGGCGTTGGTGAAGCTGGCTGCGCCGACCGAGCCGACTGAACCAGCGGCGGGCGGCAAACTCGAATCGCCGATTTTGACGGTGACTTTTTCTAACGGCAAATCGAGCAGTTCGCCCGCAGTTTGCGCGATGATCGTGTAGGTTCCTGTGCCTAAATCTGACGCAGCGAGTTCGACGCTGGCACGCACATCCGCAGCTTTGCGTGTGAGTTTGACCACAGCAGACGAGTCCCGCGTTCGAGCTGGGTAGGTGGCGCTGCTGACCCCGTAGCCAATCAGATAGTTGCCTTGCCGAACGGTGCGCGGCTCCGGTCTGCGCCGATTCCAGCCAAACACTTCTGCGCCTCTAGTAAGGCACTGTACAACCGAACGCGACGACCAGGGTTTGCCGTTTGATGGGTCTCGCGCTGGCTCGTTGCGGAGACGAAATTCGATCGGGTCGAGGCGCAACTGATAGGCGAGTTCATCCATCGCCGATTCGAGCGCGAAGCTGCCTGTGGATTGACCCGGGCCGCGGGTGAAAGTCGGCAGGATAATGTTCATTGGCACGACGCGGTATGTCACTAGCGAATTCGGCGCGTCATACATAATTTTTGCGCCCTCGCCGCAATCTTCGAGAAATTCGGCAGTTGTGGCGGTGTGCGTCGTTGTGTCGTGTCCGATCACGATCAGTTTACCGTCTTGGGTCGCAGCTAGACGCAGTCGCTGGCGATTTCTCTGCCGGAGTCCGACTGAGTTGAACATCTGCTGGCGCGAAAGAGCAAGTTTAACCGGACGATTCACGGCTTGAGCCGCGATCGCCGCTATCACCAGATTGCTCCACTGAGCGCCCTTCGCGCCGAAACCGCCACCGATATGGGGCGTAACAATGCGGACGTTTTCCGGCGGCAAACCCAGCGTTCCTGCCGCCGCTCTCTGCACGCCGTTCACAACCTGCGATTCGTTGTAAAGCGTCAGTTTGTCGGGGGCTTCCCACACGGCAATCGTCGCGTGTGGAGCCATTGGGTGATGATGCTCGATCGGCGTTTCGTAAACCGCTTCAACTTTAAATTTGGCGGATTGAAAAGCTGTATTGAGATCGCCGCGCGCCTCGTCCTGAAATTCTTTCCCTGTGGGAACTATCGCTTCATTGATATGTTTTTCAAACTCAATTTTCGCTGCCGACTTTTGGTAAGAAACTTTCACTAAACGCGCCGCAGCCCGCGCCTGCTCAAAGGTTTCAGCAACAACGACGCCGATGTGCTGCCCATAGAACTCAATTTTATTATCTTGCAGCAACGCCCCGCCACGGATGCTGCTATCCGGGTTCACATTGGGCGCGTTTGCTTTCAAATTCAGCTTAGGCGCGTTTTTGTGAGTGATCACCGCCAAAACTCCCGCTGATTGTTCTGCCGCGCTTTGGTCAATATCCGAAATTGTCCCAGCGGCAATCTCGCTTTTGAAAATCACCGCATATGCCAAGTTTGGAATTTTGTGATCAGTCGCGTAATTTGCCGCCCCGGTCACTTTCAAAATTCCATCAATCCGGCTCGTCGCTTCGCCGATCAACTTTTGCTTGCTTTCCATATCTTATTTGCTTTAGTTTTTATCTTCCTTGCTTCATCGGTAACTGACGGTGATTTGCCAAACATAGCTAATCATCTGAGCTTTAAGCAATTCACGCCTGATTGTTTATTGCCGTTTGCAGAGCATGGACGATCGTTCGTTTTCCGAGTTCGACTTTAAATTTATTGTGTTCGAGCGGTCTGGCGTTACGCATTTCTGCTTCTGCCGCCGCTTTAAAATTCGCTTCGGTCGCTGCTTTGCCCGTCAGAAACTTTTCGGCTTCTAACGCTCGCCACGGTTTGTGCGAAACGCCGCCCATTGCCAGGCGGACTTGTTTGATTCGGTTACCGTTAGTCTCTAATGCGGCAGCAACCGAGACGAGCGCGAAGGCGTAACTGCTGCGATCGCGAACTTTTAGATAGTAAGATTTATCAGCAAAATTATTTTTCGGCAGTTCGATCGCGCTAATTAACTCGCCGTGTGTCAGCGTGTTGTCCCGTTCGGGATTGTTTCCAGGCAGGCGATGATAATTGACGATTGGAATGCGGCGCTGAGTGCCGTCTGCCTTTTGAACGTGAACGATCGCATCAAGGGCGACGAGCGCGATCACCATATCTGACGGGTGCGTGGCAACGCAATCTTTTGACCAGCCGAAGATCGCGTGATTGCGGTTGATGCCTTCAAGCGCGCCGCAGCCCGTTCCTGGTTCGCGTTTGTTGCACGGCATCGCCGTATCGTAAAAATACGGGCAGCGCGTCCGCTGATTTAAATTTCCGCTGTTAGTCGCCATATTGCGAATCTGCCCGCTCGCGCCCGCCAAAATTGCCTGCGTCAAAAGCGGGTAGTTTTGCCGGACGAGCGGATGATTCGCCGTATCGGAGTTTTTCGCCAACGCCCCGATTGACAAATTGCCGCTTCCCGCGCCGTTGGCGATGGTTTTGATTTGCGTCAGATTCAGGCGCGTGATGTCCACCAATTCGACAGGACGCGCAACATCTTCCTTCATCAGGTCGATCAGATTGGTGCCGCCCGCCAGGAATTGTGAATTCGCATTCGCCGTAACGGTCTGCACGGCTGTACCTGCATCATTCGCTTTCGTATATTTAAAAGGTCTCATAATTTATGCTGCCGCCTCGCCTGTTTCCTTCTTCATTTCTGGCACGTCAAAAATCGCCGTCTCGTTTTCACCCGCAAACTGCCATGTCTGCGCCTGCGCCTTGTCGGTGTGAACTTCTCTGATCGCCGCGACGATGTTAGGATAAGCACCGCAGCGACAGATGTTGCCCGACATTCTTTCTTTGATTTCGTCGTCGGTTAATTGCACCGCACGCGGTTTTTGCCGCACGTCCGTTGTAACATAACTCGCCTCGCCGTTTTTTGCTTCATTTAAAACGGCGATCGCCGAGCAAATCTGACCAGGTGTACAGTAGCCACACTGAAAACCATCGTGTTTGACAAACGCCGCCTGCATCGGATGCAGATCGTTACCTCGCGCCAAACCCTCGATCGTCATCACATCCGTGCCTTCGCACGTTACCGCAAGTGTCAGGCAGGACAACACGCGCCGCCCGTCAACAAGCACCGTGCAGGCACCACACTGCCCGTGATCGCAGCCTTTTTTCGAGCCAGTCAGTCCAATACGTTCGCGCAGTGCGTCGAGTAAGGTCACACGCGGCTCTATAGTAAGTGCTTGTGACGCACCGTTTACGCGCAATTTCACCTCAACGCTACCAGCGGACTCAAACGTTTGCCCTGACGGGGTGGGGCGCTTGGGATTAGTTTGTGCAAAGGTGTTCTTTGTCAGGTTGCCGAATGCCGCTGCTACTGCGCTCACGACCGCTAACTGCCCAAACCGTCGCCGTCTTAGCTTGACTCTCATAACTTGGTTCCTTAATAACTAGTTACTTTCACTCTCTCCACACAGGCTATCCGCTGATACAAGGCGTGAACTTCAAACCTATCGCTTGTAACTCAAAGAATCATTGTCGCTTGAGGCTACATCACCACGCGACCGGGCCGTCCTCGTCTGAGAACGTGCCCGTCGGCCCGTCCGCACCAATGAGTGCTAGGCGGACGGGCTCGCGCGCGCCTTCTTCCACGCTGCGCGTTTTGAAAATATTACTATCAATTAAACTTGAATGCAATTCAATAATATTACACTATCACTCAGAGCGGAGGAAAGAGTTAAAATTAGCTTTGTCAATAATCAATAGTTGTATGTGCTAACTATTGATTATTGACAAAGTTTTATATCTGATTTGTTTAGCAGTTTCGCACCGGGAACCAGAACTTCGTCTGCTTTCGGCTCTGGATGATCGACATCGATGTAATTCAAAACGTCTTCATTGCCGTATGTGTTGATTACTATTGCTTTCATTTTTTTCCTATGTTTTATTCAAGGCGTGCAAATTACAGGTAACTGGTATCCAAAATCTTAGTTTTGATCGAGCGACTTGAAATAACCGTTTGAGATTGCATTTCAGTCCTCCTTTAAAAACGTTTTAAATCGAGACATACAGCGATTCAGCAATTAATCCTGATCTGAAAATGCCTTGATCGCAGGTCACTACACTTACGGGTTACGAGTCTGAAACATCATGTCAGCATTCCCATTTTCGGCGGCGAAGCGTAGAGGCTTGCATCGCTCTACCACTACCTCTTCTACAGTTGGGTGGTTGGCGAGTATGTCCATCACCTCGGTAATGAACTCATCGAGGGGCATGGCACGAGGATCGATCGTTTGCTGTTCGCCAGTAAGTTGAGTCTGGACATAAGGCGGAATAATCTCGATCACCTCGGTTGTGGTGCTTTTGAGCTGGTGGCGTAGCGATACCGAGTATGAATGGATCGCTGCCTTAGTCGCGCTGTAGGTTGGGGTTGCAGCGTTCGGGACAAAAGCCAGCCCAGACGAAACCGTGAAAATGGCTGAGTGTGGCTGATTTTGCAGCAGTGGCAGGAGTGCTGCTGTCAGGCGAATAGGGCCAAGAAGGTTGGTGGTCACGATCGCCTCGGCATCCTCTAGGTAATCCGGCGGCGATTTGAGATCTTCTGCTTTCGCGATCCCAGCATTGTTGATTAAAACATTCAGCCCTGGGTAGTCTTGAGCGACTTGCTGACTAAACGAACGGATGCTATCTTGGTCACTGATATCCAGTAGCAGGGATTTGATGCCGGGATTAGCAGATGTCACCTCATCTAACAACTGTTGTCGCCGGCCAGCGACGATCACCTGATTGCCTTTTTTATGAAAGGACTCAGCGAGTCTGCGACCAATCCCCGATCCGCCGCCAGTGATTAGAATTGTGTTTCCTGTAATTTGCATGGTAATCCTCTAAATTTTTCCGGTTATTGAAATTAGTTTGAATTAGATAGACTGACCGCCGAAAACTTCGATGTGCTGGGCATTTACCTGAGTTTAGTGATTGAAGAGTTCATAGCACTTTTTTAATGGATGAAACTAACGGTTAAGGGAGTGCATCAACTCTCCAGGATAGCGAGTTCCGGCAGCAGCGCCGATCGGTACAATTGCTTCAATCTGTTGAAGTTCGGCAGCAGTTAACACAATCTCCAATGCACCAACATTTTCATGCAGCCGTGCTTGGCGCTTCGTTCCAGGAATGGGGATGATGTCCTCGCCTTTTGCCAACAGCCAAGCGAGCGCAAGTTGGGCAGGCGTACACTGCTTTTGGGCAGCAATCTGCTTGACTTTTTCGACTAGTTCTAAGTTGCGATAAAAATTCTCGTCTTGAAAGCGGGGATTGTGCCGCCGCCAATCGTCAGGTGGAAAGTTATCGGGAGATTGAAAGGCTCCGGTTAAAAAGCCGCGTCCCAGCGGTGAGTAAGCAACTAAACTCGTTCCCAATTCTCGACACACGGGCAACACGTCAGTTTCAGGCTCTCGCGTCCATAGGCTGTATTCCGTCTGAAGCATCGCAATCGGATGCACCTGAGCCGCTCGACGCAGGGTATCAGCACCTGCTTCTGAGAGTCCGGCATAGCGCACTTTACCGTCTTGAATCAGGTCTCTGATCGCGCCAACTGTCTCCTCAATCGGTACATTGGGATCGACTCTGGAAGGATAGTACAGATCGATGTAGTCCACCCCCAAACGCTGCAAGCTATAAGCCAGGAAGTTCTGCACAGCAACCGGACGACTATCGTAACCGATAAAATATCCGCGCTTATGCTTTTTGACATTGCTCCGGTGAGGCAGGTCTGCACGAGCGGTTGTCCCAGGCTATAGATCACCATTCCTCCATAAAGCAGTTGCAAAGCGCCTGTAACTGGAAATAGACCGATCAGAAAGAATCCAAATCCTGCGGTCAATCCACCCACAATTGCCAGACGAATTTCTTGGAAACCTCGCAGTAGCACCGGTAAGACGACAAGCTGGACTAAGACAACAATGATCCCGAAAGTGACCAATAAAGGAGAAATTTGCTCCGGAGTCCAGTTGAGGCGATCAAAAAGCAGGCTCGGCAAGCTAGACGAAGGCAGAATCACAATCATCCAGAACAGCAGATAACTCAGCAGTAGCAGTCGGAGTTGCGGAAATTGCAAAATGTCACGCGCCTGAGTCAGTGGATTCAGGTGACTGAGCGGAAGTTCTGTTGATCGTTGTGCAGGTAGCAAACTTTCCGGCATCGAGAAATGGCCCCAGATGGCAGCAAAAACGAGCAGCGCGATCAACACATAGAGCGGCGCAACAGGGCTAATTCGGGAGACAAAACCACTCGTGGCCGGTCCAATAATAAACCCTGAACCAATTGCAGCAGTCAGAAAAGCAAAGTAACGAGTGCGATCGCTAGGTTTGGTTGTATCTGCCACATAGGAAAAAGCGGTGCCAATCCAACACTCAGACACGCCCACGATCATCCAGCCAACAAACAATACCCACAATGCTCCACCGATCGCAAACATCGAAAAGCCGAGGATTGCGCTACACAGACTTACCAGCATGACCACTCGTCGCCCATAGCGATCGCTGATTGCTCCCAGACTAGGCGCACTGAGGAATTGTGCGAAAGAATAGCTAGAAAACAACAGTCCGATAGTGAAGGCATTTCCACCATATTGCTCGACTAAAGCTGGCAAGATTGGACCAATGAGTCCGATATAAAACGTACTCAGAAATGCAGCAAAGAGAATAAATGGAGGCAACCGACGAGGCGGTTTCGGCAAAGCTGCGCTTCGCGCTAATCGCTCAGTATTCATTTACTATTCTCCAATGTTGATAGTTGGATCAGATTGGCTTTGCAGAGAAGTTCAGCAGATGCCTAGCGATCGCTTTTACTGCGTTTCCTTACCTTCAATTAAGCCAAACTCAACCGACAAAGGACATGGATATTTTCTCGACAGACTTGCTCATTTCTAAGGAATGCGGAAAGTCAATGGTCATGATTAAAACCGCTCTATAAGCTTTGCCGAAAGCTCAAAGGCGACAGTTTAGTATGTTTTTTGAAGAAACGGGAGAGGTGTCTTGCATCCTTCTTAAATGCATTCTAGTTATTACCCTTGTTTCGCAGTCGTCCGGATCTGGTCGCGGAACCATGCATGTCCAGAATCACCACTGAGTCGAGGATGCCAGATCATTGTGTAGGGAAAGTCACCAATCTCTTGAGGGGGTAATACCTGCCGAAAGTGTGACAACTTTGAGAGTTCGAGTGCTAGACGCATAGGGGCGGTGAATATCAGGTCGGTACCCACAATATTGAGCGCAGTTGCCATGAAGTAGGGAGACTGGAGTACGATATTTCTCGCCTTCCCCAGATCAGCAAGCGGACGATCAATCATAGTTTGCTGCCCTTCGGCTGTGGCGACTACTGCGTGTGGGCGATGCAGATATTCGTCCAAAGAAAACCGCTTGCCCTTGAATTTACAGTCCGCACTTATCAGGCACACAAAGTGCTCGTGGTACAGCACTTCCACCTTCAATCCCTTGGGTGGGGTGGGCACGCTGCCGACACCAAGCGCCACGTCGCAGCGACCCATCTCCACGTAACGATAACTGTCTTCTGTCCAGCCAATGACTTCAACGCGAACGCTAGGAGCAAATTTGCGACAGATCTGCACGGTGCCACGGACGATAACAGCGGCGGCATAATCGGTGCCTGTGACCCGGAAACGTTGTTGTGAGGTGGAAGGATCAAAGTCATTGCTGCCAATCACTGCGTTTAAGCGAGGCAGGAGAAATTCCAACTCTCGCAGCAAGCGATCGCCACGCGGTGTTCGCTCGTACCCTACGCCGCTACGAACGAGCAGGTCATCGCCAATTGCCGATCGCAACCGCCCCAACACACGGCTCATTGCTGGTTGGCTTAGAGAGAATCGGGCTGCCGCACGAGTGATATGCTTCTCCTCTAAAAGAGCTTGTAGAGCCAGAAGCTGATTCAGATCAATGCGCGAGAGATTGGGGAACTGTTGAGCCATGATCCGAGTATATACCACTGTTGATATAATGCTTATTCATAATATGCATTGGACACATTTATAGATGTCATGTAATGGTTGTAGTAGGTTCACTCTACGTCCGGCTGAATCGGTTTAAGCAATTGCCTATTGCGATCGTTAAAGCTGACTCTAGGAGGTCATTATGAACATGAAACGTCGTAAATTCTTAGGCATCATGGCAGGCACCAGCGTCGTCGTCAGTCTCGCTAGTGTCTTGGCACAGGGTGTCAAATCTCATGCACAGCAGTTATCAGGTGCTGTCGCTGAGCGCTTCCGGCGCAGGTCGCAAGAAGCCGAAGCCCGTGGTCTAGCCGAGCCGTTTAAGGGTGTTACCACAAACGGCAATGTTGTCTCAGGTTTGTTCCCCATCCGCTCGACCGGAGTCTCCACTGCGCCCATCCGCAGGTCTGCTGATGCTTTTCTCGCCACCTTGACCCCGAAGCAGCGCAGCAAGACGATATTTTCAGTTGACGACCCGGAATGGCGTAAGTGGATGAACCAGCACTTTTACATCCGTCAGGGCACGGGCTTCTATGAGATGACTGAGTCCCAGCGCAAGGTAGCTTTCAATCTGTTGCGAGCCTCGCTCAGCGCTAAGGGATTGGAACAGTCGCGCGACATTATGCGGCTCAACCACACGCTGGGCGAGCTGAATAACAATAACTTCGACGAATACGGCGAGTGGCTCTACTGGCTCACGGTGATGGGCACGCCTTCAGATACGGAGCCGTGGGGCTGGCAGCTCGACGGACACCATCTAATCGTCAACTACTTCGTGCTGGGCGACCAAGTGGTGATGACACCCACTTTCATGGGTTCCGAGCCAGTGACGGCTAACTCCGGCAGGTACAAAGGCACGACTGTACTGCAAAACGAACAAAACAAGGGTCTGACGCTGATCAACGCGCTCAATAATGCACAGCGTAAGAAGGCTATCATTGAGGTTTCCAAGACCCGCAACAATAGCGTGGGTGAAGCGTTCAGTGACAACATCGTTCTCGACTATGCTGGCATTCGCGCTGCGGAGTTCACAGCCGAGCAGAAGAAGCAATTGCTCGATTTGATTGGCGAGTATGTGGGGAACATGCGCGACGGGCACGCAGAGGTCAAGATGTCCGAGGTGCGGCAGCATCTGGACGAAACCCGGTTCGCTTGGATCGGCGAGACGAAGCCAAACAGCGTCTTCTATTACCGTATCTATAGTCCGGTGATCTTGATCGAGTTCGATCATCAGACGCCGATCGCTCTGCGCTATTTAGAACGTGATCAGCCTACACGCGAGCATATCCACAGCGTGGTGCGAACGCCGAATGGCAACGACTACGGTAAAGATTTACTCCGGCAGCACTACCAACAGCATCCGCACCCACATAGGCACTAAATGACTTTGTACAGTGCAATATCTCAGCTTGAAGATGGTCGAATAACAAGTCGAATAATAATAGGAGATATGCATTATGCTACGTAGGTTTAGATATTTGATTTCCCTGTCACTCTTGGTCTTTTCACTTATAGCGTTAGGTTCGCCCGTACTCAGTCAAGCGCAAAGTCAGCTGCCGTATTGGACTGAGGCTGCGCTGACATTTCGACATTCATAGATACGAACGCTGGAAAAAAAACAACTACATCGCACTTTCTTCGGAAGTTTACAGACAATTCATATGCTTTGAATCATAATGTGAGAAAAATTTTGATCCATAAATTAGAAAAAAGTTAACGAAAATTCAGGCTTTCGTGCTAATCAAAAATTAGAAATTTGAATCAAATTATGAGTGAGAGTTGAAATTCTGAATCATAACTAGAGAATGAGTTGAAAAAACACAATTGGACAAAAATTGCACAAAAAATCTCTGACAAAATTGCTCTAATTTAAACTTTCAATTCAGAATATGGTTCAAATACCCATGTTATGGTTCAAAACTTTTGTTTCAGCAGATATCTGAGTAAAAATCAAATATTTCATTGTCCAAGCGAACGCTCTGTTGTTGGGCGATGGCTACGCCGCGCCGTTGGCGAAGCCTCTCGCAAAGAAGGCATCGCCTACTCAAATAGTAGCTGAATAATAATGATAATCAACCCGAAAGATTGATACAAACGTCGCTTTTATCAGTCTTTTTATCCCCTAAGCGATAATCATTATTAGTAAAAAAAACTCGAATGTTAAAAGTGAACTATAAACTGGTTCTTGGCAACTTTTGGTGATCTTGGTTGGGGGAAGGTAGAAGGCAGAAGGCAGAGGGCAGAAGTCGGAAGAAGGAAATAATAGGTTCAAACTTTGAGTTTGTTTAAACTAGCAACTAATATACTTTGCATTTCCTCAACTTCATTCAATAAAGGAGTGAAAAGATTTTTATCTGCTAAATCTACTTCTTTAGCAATGATTAATTGCGTATCTAATTCTCTCAAAGAACCTAAAGCAATATGTAAAAACTGTATGTATTCTGGCTTTGAGCGCCTTCCATAGTTAAACTAAGTCGGAGAGTCGCCTCTCCGACTCGTCTGCAAAACCGGACGTGAAAGTTTCCCTTCATCCGGCTCCTCGATGATTTGGTGTTTGTCACACATACCTCTATCTTGGGATGTTTTCCTATCGTGGCAGTGTCGATGGAGCAATTGGAGGTTGCTATATGTGTCTTTTCCTCCTTTGACTTTTGGTATGATGTGGTCTAATTCCAACTTGTCTCCATCTTTGAAAGTTAAACCGCAGAGGCAACATTTTCCTTGTTGTTGTTTTAACAGTGTTGCCGTTCGATGGGGCATCTCTGGATGTTTGCCCATTCTGCTACTCCAATAGACAAGATTGCCGTCAAACGGACTGTTATCTCCTTTTACCTTGACGTGCCTAACAATAGGAAATTCCTTGTGTCGGACAAGGTAGGCGGTTTTTCGCATTCCTTCTTCCCAAGTAGCGAATGACCAGTTGTCATTTCCCTTAGTCTTCCAGTATTTGCGAACTACCCAAGAGATAGCTTTGTTGGGATGGCGACTTCTTCCCCAAGCAATGAGTCTTTGTGTAATCAGATGGTCTAATTTTGTGAAGACCTCCTTACTTACCACTGCGCTGTAATATCTTGCCCATCCCATAATTAGTGGGTTTAGCTTTTTAATTAGCCCTAATTGAGGGGCATTTTTATAAGCCTTGACAATATTACTTATACTTTCGTAGTGATGTTTGATGTTCTCTTTGCTTGGTTTGATAATGGTTTTAAAACCAAGGACTTCTCCTCGTGAATTCTTTCCAGATTTGTATTTTCCTACGGAAAATTGTCTAATGGTGAATCCGAGAAAGTTAAAACCTGGTTGCTCATTTCCTGTTGAATTTAAGGTGTGAGTTATCCTGGTTTTACTTGGTTTCAATTCCAAACCCATGTCTTTAAGCCAATCCATAAGGATTTGTTGGCACTTGTGAATAACTTCTAATTCTGAATGTAGAATTACAAGGTCATCTGCATATCGAATCACGTCAGGTCGCTTTCTCCTTGTCGGTTTATTCCTTTCGGGGAATGCTTGTTTAATTCGATTTTCCATCCCATGCAAGGCTATATTTGCCAATAATGGGCTGACTGTGCCTCCTTGTGGTGTACCTTCTGGAGTTTCGACAAATGTTCCTTTGTCCATGACTCCTGCTTGAAGCCAGCTTTTTATCTGGCGGCGGAGTGTGGGGTAAGTGTTCAGTTTGTCTAACAAGGCTTTGTGGTTAATGCAGTCGAAGCACTGAGCAATATCCGTATCCAAAACATACTTTGGTTTGTGGTTAATTGCTATGTATATTGCTCCGATAGCGTCATGACATGAGCGTCCTGGTCGAAAGCCATAACTGTTGGGTTCAAAGAGAGCTTCCCATTCAGGTTCTAGCGCTAATTTAACCAAGGTTTGTAATGCCCTGTCGTTTATGGTGGGGATTCCTAGTGGGCGCATTTGTTCCTTTCCGGGTTTGGGAATCCAAACCCTTCTGGTTGGTTTTGCCTTTTGGGATATTCTCAGGTTGGATACTAAATCTAGTCGTTGTTTTGGGGTAAGTGATTTCTTCCCGTCTACCCCGGCTGTCTTTTTCCCTTGATTATCCTGAGTAACCTTTCGTACAGACAAGCATTTGGCTGACCAGGATTTGGTTAATGTCTTTTGAAGTCTGCGGACTGCTTTGATATCTCCACGTTGCGAGGCTCTGAATATGCGCTTTTGCAACTTAAATGTTTTCCGCTCTAACTTTCGCCAGGGGATTTCATTCCATTCCATCATCGGCATTTGTTACCGTGCTTTAGACTTATTCATTGCTACTTGTACCTATTCATTCCAAGTCATCGTGAGTCTGTCAGCATATCTTGGGCATTGCCCCAAGCGTTCGCTTTTGACTCAATCCTTCCACCCTATAGCTTGCGGTTAGCACCTTCTCAGCATCGACCATTCTGAGAGCTATAAGGTGGTTACTCCGTTCCTAATAACCATTGATTGACTCTTTAGAGTGATGTTATTTCGCCGGGTTTAGAGGAAGTGCATATTGGTCAGGAAGGTACTGCCAATTCCATTTATCCTTTGCCTTTTGGCTCTAGCCTTTCAGCCCTTTGGCTAGTTCATTGTAACGACGATTGATACATCTTCAGGCTTGACGCTTTACTCATAAAGTCTTGCTAGACGGGATTCCAGTTTGGGCTACCAGTTACCGCCGTTTTACCCCGCTTCACCTCTTAACTTGCTGGGTTAATTTGTGGGGGTAATGCTGTCACTCCTGCACCTGGAGGGAAGGACTTTCACCTTCATGGTTATCAAGTTGTCAAGGTTTAGTTGGGTAAAACCCTTCTTTTCCTCACGGTCATCCTTAAATATTTCTATTTATTTCGACCAACGGGTCGCACGCCTTCTGCTATATTAGATGCTACAGATACAGATGAACGCCGTATTTGACTAGTTAAACCATACAATTCTGACTGAGGAAATAGGCGGGTAAATTTATAACAATTAATGGCTTTTTTGTACTGCTCTTTGCCAAATGAACTGATTTCTGTAACTCATAAGTCAAGTTTGAAGTTAGTCAAAAATAAGTTTTAATTTTCCAAATTTATCTCTCAGTTAGCTAACAAGAACCGTCGCTCAAGCAGGTCTATCTTGGCACGACCATACATCTGCCGCTTTAACATTTTTAGTCGATTAATATGTCCTTCAACGGGACCATTGCTGACTGACATAGTTACACCTGCTTTCACAGCATCGTAGTCAGACTCTAAACCAACAGCAAAGGAGTGCAGCAAAGAAACCGAGCTGTTTTTAGCTTTGTTTAACCAAGCATCGAGCTGCTCAGGCAGACGTTGACGCACAAGAGATGCAAACTGTTGAGCTAGTTCAATGGCTGACTCCAAATCAGAATGGGCTGTTTGTAGTCGAGCGATCGCTTCACGCTCATTAGGCTGTGTTAATTCCGGTCGTCGCAGGACTAAAGCTGTGACGCGCCTGGGGGTGAGAGGACGATGGGAAGAAGAGCTTACCCTGGGGGAAGCGTTTTTTCTTGAACCTTGTCGCGGTTCAAATCCGGGCAAGCTCTTGAGATAACGAGTGAAGCGAGAAACCGTGGCATAACTACCGGTATAGCCTGCTTGTCGAATTGACTCAAACAGTTCTTGGGTGTTGTAGTTACCGCTATTCCAGCGACTGAGGAGGTAATGTTGATAAGGATTGAGAAGACTCAAACCTTGGTCGCTACGTTCACGACGTTCAGTAAAAGTTGAGCTACGCAAGTAATTAGATACGGTGTTTTTAGCAACTCCCAGTTCTTGAGCGATTGCTTGTACTGATAAGCCAATAGACCGTAAGCTCCAAACTTGCTCATGGATGTCCCTCCGTCTGGCCCGTGCCTTGGCGGATTGGACTTTTCTTTTTAAAGATGTGTTTTGGGGAAACCTTGGCACAACTGGGCAGGGATTAGCCTCAGCAATTAGGGAAAGGTTATGTGCTGTTTCTACCTCTTTTAGCACTTTATTATCAGTACTAAAGACTTGTTTTTCCACTTCTTTAAGTGCTTCGGCGTGAGTACCAAAGACTTGTAAGAGCATTTGAGATAAGTTCTGCAATAAGTGAAAACGGTCTGCAACGTGAATGGCTTCTGGCGCACCTTGACGAATACCACTTTCATAAGTTTTTGACCGATCTCGTGAGACGACTTTGACACCAGGGTGAGCTTTTAACCATTCTGCCAAGGTTTCGGCCTTGGCATCTTTTAGTAGAGCAATTGGTCGGCTGCGTTCCAGGTCAATTAGTGCTGTGCCGTAAGTTTTACATTTACGAAAGCAGAAGTCGTCTACCCCAAGAATCTGTGGCGTTACGATTGGCAGAAGTGGGATTGAGCGTACTAATTTTAATAGCGTATTGCGAGAAGCAGTTAACCCCAATTGCTGTGAGAGTCTTACCCCTGCGGCACCTCCCAGAGCTAAACCAATCGCACTTAATTTTTGACTTAAACGCAGAGTTTTTCGCGCCCAAGGTGTGGTTATATTAGTCAGCCTTTCGGTAAAAATGCGTCGTTCACACAAAGTGTTGATGCAAAAAAACTTCCGCACTCGTAACTGTAAGCTAATGCTGTAATCAGCCCAAGGCAGGTCTGCTAAGAAGCGTTCATAGCGACTATGAATTTTGTGAGTCGGGTGGTTACAAACTGGGCAATTAATAACAGTTTGTACCGCAGAGACAATCAACGTAATCGTCCCTTGTACTTTGTCAAATCGCCATCTCTTCAGTTGAAGGTTTGTTGTGTCAGGTAACAGGTGGTATAGCAATTCCATACCAAAAGTTTGATGGAGTGAAGTTTGAAGTTAGTAATTCAATTGTATCCCTTCCTCCTTCTTTTTTTTTTCCTCCTTCTGCCTTCTGCCTTCCCCCAACCAAGATCACCAAAAGTTGCCAAGAACCTATAAACTGGATACTCATTTCTGAAGCATATCATGAGCTAAAATCTCATTTTTTAGTTCAAATCACAATTCAGACCATTTGAGCTATAAAACCGATATCTTGCCAGAGTTTTGAGCTTTTTGTCTGTATCAAATAGTATAAAATTAGATGCGCCTGCCCTGTTCGCCCTACTGAGGACAGGCACATTTTTTAGATAGACAAGTCTATCTTTGAGTGTGGAAAAGCCTACTGAACAGAATTAAAAAGATAATGCTTAGCTCTGTAAGCTTTGCCGAAAGCTCAAAGGCGACAGTTCAGTGTGTTTTTTGAAGAAACGGGAGAAGTGTCCTGCGTCCTTAAATCCCAAGCGAGTAGCAATTTCCTGTACTGATTCCGACGATCGCGCCAACATTGCCTTTGCCTCCGCGATTATCTTCTCTGCAATCCAACTATTGACTGATTTACCTGTTTTGTATTTGATTACAGTGCTGAAATAGTTGGGATGTAAATACTGTGCCTGGGCATAGTCCTGCACTTGGAATAAGCGATCGCATTTGCCAGTGAGTAGATCGCGAAAGTGCGCTTCGAGATTACGTTGAAACGTCAGTGTAATATTAGAGCTAGTTGAAGCTTCAGTCAGTGGATTATATGCCTTCCAAAACCACTCTTTAATTTTGAGTAGCAATACCACCGTTAAACAGCCAATCACTTTATACTTATATGCAGAATCTGACTGATATTCCTGCAACAACTGACCGCCTAAGTCATCAAAGATTTGAAAGACTTCGCGATCAGGATAACTCGGTGGCGCAACTTCAGCAATTAGAAATGGAAATTCATCCAGAATGTTCTCATGAACATATTGCTTCAGGAATGCTTCTGTGAAGGTGATGATATATCCTTGTAATGTTTCCTCAACCTCGAATCCCTTCAGATGCCCCGGATTTGTAAAATAAATGATATTGCCTCGCGTCACATAGGATTGGTCATCAACGAGGTAGCGACCTCGCCCTTCGCGCAGGATTAAAACTGAGTAGAAGCTTGTCCGAAACAGGGGAGACTTGATTGGAAAATTTGGATAAAGCTCCTCATTCCGATGAATCGTAAAATCAACGTCTTGCTCTAGCTTGCCGCCGAAAGAAGCATAAAGTTCAGACATCGAATCGTAGGTTTCAATCGCCTCAGCCATTCGGATTGATGCGGATTACAACTATAGTTCACCCATATTAAGTCAATATAATAGCGCAAAACTGCACTGTCTTGATGCTTAGTCGATTTGTCTGATCGGTCGAACGATGACTTCATTACATCCACATCTTTTGGCTGCTTGATCGTAAAGGCAATTGGTAGCAAGCACAAGGCAGTGCCAATAGTCCGTGCGGTATCAGTCTTTCTATTTCGGTAGTACCGGAAGAGTAACTATGGCAATCCCATTAAGGTACAGGATTTCCAGTACGATCGCACCCTCCTCAAGACGCATATCCGGGGAACGAATTGCAGACGGGCGAGCAACGGCTCGACGCATAGTGGGAAACAGTCTCCCTATAAATTGAAAAGAACTTTCAACCCCTCTTTAAGCGATGCAGGCTTTCGCCCAAGAAGATTCTCCAGATTGGGGCTTACTTCTTCTTCCTGCCCGTTCTTAATGTCGGTTAGAAACCCTATGAACCGCTCAATCATCATTTCGGGGACACCGCGTTCTTTCATTTGCGCCTCAAAGTCTGATTTCTCGATTGGTGTATAAGCTACCTCTTTGCCTAATAAGTCGGAAAGGGTAGCTGCAACATCGTCAAAGGAATAGGACTCACTTCCTGTGAGTTGATAGATGCGGTTACTGCAACCGCTTTCCAACAGTGCATTCGCAATGGCTTCTCCCATTTCGCTTCTCAGGGCAAAGGAAACTTTTCCCTGAGCGGTTGGTAAGTTAATACCTGTGTCAAAAACTTTTTCCCCTACAAACTGCGGAATGGTGTCCATGTACAAAACATTGCGAAATAGGGCATAGTTCAACCCACATTCCTTAATGTAGTCTTCCGTTTGAAAATGCCCCTCCATCAACTTGTTTGCTAAAGTGTTTCTGTCTTTCAACGATCGACTGGTGTAGGCGACACATTGAACCCCTGCCTTTTTTGCAGCATTCACAACATTTCGGTGTTGCCGAAGACGGTTCTCTTCATCCGTTCCGGCTATCAGCAAAACCGTTTCAATTCCCTGCATTGCCTGGTCGAGTGAAGCAGTATCATCGTAGTTGCCGATGCGGATGTCTACCCCTTTTGCTTTCAAGGCAGAGGCTTTACTTTCATCCCGCACCAGTGCGGCAATTTGGTTGGCAGACGTTTTTTTCAGTAGATTTTGGATTACTGCTGTCCCTAACTGTCCGTTAGCTCCTGTTACCAAGATCATGATTTTTTCTTCTTTGTTTGCATTTTGCTTTGTGCGGTAGCGAGGAACGAGCGAAGCTGAGGGCAACCCTTGTCGGGTTATTTGTGCGATCGAGGAACATTGCGTCTGGCATACCAAGCATGGATAAAGAGCGTTTGCAAGAACAATACCGGAGCATCAAAACCACTGGATGCAATGATTGCTCCGACTTGATCAGGGGGTAGCACAGCCGCATTCCGACCGTGAGACGCAAGAGATTTTTCAACGTCCTCATCCGGATATCCAGCATATTTCAGCATTCGAGTCCAAACCTCACGCAGGTCTTGATAAGCTGAAGTAGACATATCGGCAGCCAAATCTGCGCTCACTAAATATCCTTGAGGGCGAAGTCGTGAAGCAATTTGACTGAAAAATTTGCGTCTCTCCTCAGGCTGCATGAAGAAGTGAGAAACCAGAAGGCAAGTCGCCGCATCAAAGGCTGCTGATGCGGGCAATGAATCTAGATAACCCTCATGCCATGTGCAACGTGAGTCAACCCCATACGCTTCGGCGTTCTGACAACAGGTTTCAAGCATCGCAGCCGCAGGCTCTACTGCCGTAAATTGCCACTGTGGAAATTCTTGAGCTAGATAAATCAATTCCAAGCCAGTTCCGACACCCACACAAAGAATTCGCGCGTTAGATGGAAGCTCAGAAAGTACTAGGCGAATCGATAAGTGAAGTGCGTCACGCAATGGCGCTATTTTAGCCACTCTTGTGTCGTAGGTCGAAGCACGTTCTTTGTCGAAGACAATAGATGATTCTGGGTTTGGCATGATCTCTCTTTGTGATTGCACTGTTTATTCTAATTAAATTGACTGACCGCCAGAGACTTCAATTCTTTGAGCATTCACCCATCGATTGTCTTCGGATAATAGTGATGCGATCGCATCACTATTATCCGGTAGACCAACCCTACCCAGGGGCGTGATCGAGGCGAAGTGTTGATTCACCTCAGGATTGTCACGGACAGTACCACCCCCGAAATCAGTTTCGATCGCGCCTGGAGCAACGATATTCACTGCAATCCGCCGCGCTCCCAGTTCTTTTGCCATATACTTGGTCAAAGTCTCCATTGCCCCTTTCATACTTGCATAAGCGGCATAGCCAGGGAAGATAATTCGCGTCAAACCAGTAGAAACGTTTACAACTCGTCCGCCGTCATTAATGAGCGGGAGCAGTTTCTGAGTGAGGAAGAAAACACCCTTGAGGTGAATGTTCATCAAATGGTCGAAATCCTCCTCAGTCGTCTCGGCAAAAGATGAGTGAACACCCGTTCCAGCGTTATTCACTAAGAAATCAAAATGCTCGGTCTGCCAATTATTCTTAAGTGCCTGCTGGAGTTGTGTGGCGAAACTATCAAAGGTTTTTGTGTCGGCAGTATCGAGTTGCAGTGCTACGGCTTTAGCGCCAAGCTGTTCAATTTCAGCAACGACGTTTTTCGCTTCCTCAGCATTGCGATGGTAAGTGACAATGACATCAACCCTTTTTTTAGCCAGATTCAAAGCGGTACTTTTGCCCAGTCCTCGGCTCGATCCCGTTACCAGTGCGATTTTGGTCATTGCCTTATCCGTCTGCTGTGTTACTTAAATACATTCATCGTATGGTTGCAGATAGGGATCTTCAATACATAAAACTAGCCGTTTATTGCCTAATCCTCCAGATTGTGATTTTGGGACTGGATAAAAATGTTCTACAATCTGCGAAAGAAGATAAGCTCTAAAAACTATAACAGACGAACTCATCGTTGCGGCTTGAATACTGTCGCAATATTCGATCGTGTAAAATATGAATCGCGGCTTCATTCGCTTTCATCATGCAAAACCAACAGGCACCCATTTTATTCGACCAAAAGACTGCATCTTCCTACGACAAGCAAACTGCTCTTTGGAAGACGGGGCGCGAGGCGCTCTTTTCGTTTATGCGCCTGATTCTCTCAGAGCTTCCGGCTGATGCACGGATTCTGTGCGTTGGTGCCGGAACCGGAACAGAAATGATCGCTCTGGCGCAAGCCTTTCCGCAATGGCAATTCACGGCGGTCGAGCCGGCATCTGCAATGCTGGACGTTTGTCGTCGAAAAGCCGACGAAAGCGGCATCATCTCGCGTTGCACGTTCCACGAAGGTTATCTCGACTCGCTGCCCGCTTCGGAGGCATTCGATGCGGCGACTTACCTGTTGGTCTCTCAGTTCTTAACGCTCTTTTATTACTCTCATGAGAGTATAATTAATTACTAACAGTTTAACTTAGCAAGGGTATTTAATTGGGTTCAAGAACGGCTACCTCCACGATCACCGTGGTAGATCAGTACTGCGATGC
>NZ_JAIVFS010000088.1 GCF_020829645.1 Nostoc mirabile CHAB5784
TGTGGCGATCGCTTCCATGACACTGCATCAAGGACGACCGCCTGACCCCTCCTCGACTGTTCAATAACTTTCAAAGCTGTAGCCCTTATTCCGTATAGCTTAGAGCTTTTCTTAGTGCCATTCGACTACGAGCGCAAATCAAACCAAACCCCAGGTAATGGTGTTGCACCCTCAAAGCGTTGCACTTCAGTTAAAGGTAGGGGAATGCTGATATCCTGGAGTTCTGATGTCCCATCAAGTGAGGGAGAAATCACAAAGGATTCTTCTGGCCCAGTTACAGGTAATTGAGTTGCTAGATAATAGTAATTTTCTGATTGAGATTTAAACTCTAACTCTTCTGAGCGTTCATAAACCCTGAGTTCCACCAGTTCTTCACAATCAGATTGACAATTAGCACGCTGTTGTAAAACTGGTAGTAAAAAAGAGTCTTCCACATTTTGATGTAAAGGCAGAGTTTCCCCAAATATTTGGTTTTTTTTACTCAAATCGAGTTGAATTTGTTTGAGAGTTTGTGGGCGTTCGTGATTACCAAGGGGGATTTGTGCCCATGCAGGTAAAATTTTATTTAGCCAGCTTACCTGATCTGGATTGAAGATGAAGAGAACACTAATCCAGGCAAAAGCCATAATTAGACTAGCACTACTTAAGAGAATTGTGTAGGCGTAGCCCGTCGTAGACATCGCTAGCATTGACGACAACCAACTTCCCCGTTTTAGCTTTTTCTGGGGTTTTTTAACGACGCGTTTCATCATACCTGCATGAGGTTTATTTTGTTTAGAGCTTTTTGGCGTCAGCTTGCGTGAGCGATTTGCCATATTAGTTTTCAATCAATCCAGTGGATATTTTTGGGCATTGGACACAAGAAGCACAAAAGGCACAAGAAGCAGAGGGGAAACCCTTAATGCAACTTCTCCCCTACCCCCTACTCCCCACTCCCCATTCCCTACTCCCTATTACCTAATACCCTGTTATACTCGCCCTTTCATAAGTTGCCCAGAAAGATTAAGTCTAATTTTGGACAAAATCCGTAAATTTTCCCATGTGAATGCGAGACAATCACGAATACACTTTTCACTTAAGTATGTGAGCAGAGTGTAAAAAGTTGAAAGGTATACTTGTTAACAGCAGTCATAGCAAAACTTGGATGCTCGCATGGTTACTAATTGCGGGAGTAAATGGAGTTGCACAAAAAGCGCTAGCACAAGAGTACATAGACACAGGAACTACTCAGGCGCAGGAGAGTATAGATTTAAATTCTTCTTCCCTCTCCCCAGTAAATCCGATGGCGCAAGTTACATCGGTTTCTCAACTCAAGGATGTACAACCTAACGATTGGGCATTCCAAGCATTACAATCTTTGGTAGAACGCTATGGTTGTATAGCAGGCTATCCAGATAGCAACTATCGCGGTAATCGCGCCTTAACTCGATATGAATTCGCCGCCGGTGTGAATGCTTGTTTAGATAGAGTCAACGAATTAATCACTACAGCCACCAGCGATTTAGTCACCCGCGAAGATTTAGCAATATTACAAAAATTGCAGTCAGAATTTGCCCCTGAATTAGCAACTTTGCGGGGTCGTGTCGATAGTTTAGAAGCCAGAACTGCCGAAATCAAAGCCAACCAATTCTCAACAACAACCAAACTCAGTGGACTACTGATAGTTGGGATTCAAGGACGGACTAACAATCGTGGTGATGTTAATCCTAGAGATGGACAAAAAGATACAGAGGATGCGGGGACAAATATTAATGTTATTTCCTTGGCGCAACTATATTTAACTAGTCAAATCACTCCCCGAAGTTATTTGTTTACAGGTCTTTTAGATGGTAAAGGAAAAACTACACCTAGATTTACCAATAGTGTTTCCCGAAATGATGTTTTACTTGGCTACGAATTTCCTACAGATAGCTTGATTGTAAGTGACCTCAATTTTCATTGGCTGGTGACAGATAAATTAGCAGTAATGGTGGGAACAGAAGGCGTAAGTATGCCATCTGCTTTCCGAGGCCCCAATCGGGTAGAAAGTGCTGCAACAGGGCCATTGTCTTATTTTGCCCAAAGAAACCCAATTTTAAATATGGGATACGGTCACGGCGGTATAGCTATTGATTGGCAATTTGCTAAACGCGCTAGTTTGCAGGCAATTTATACTAGTTATCAACCAGGAAATTCTGGTAAAGGTAGCGGTTTATTTGATGGAACCACGACTACAGGTGTGCAATTGCTGCTGACACCAACCGATACTCTAGATTTAAGTTTGTATTACGTTAACAATTACTCTTCGGATGGTTGTTTACTAACCTTTGTTGGCGATGAATGCTTAACTACAGTTAATACCACAACCGGAAAATCAGCACCATTGCAAACCAACGCCGTGGGTGCGACTGTTACTTGGCAAATTTCACCCCGTATTAGTGCAGGTGCATGGGGTGGTTATACTAAATCTTACATTCCTGGGCGTTTGGGAAATGTAGAGACGACAAATTATATGGTGTTTCTGAATTTCCCTGATTTATTTGCTAAAGGAAATTTGGGGGGAATTTATGTCGGTCAACCTCCTAAAATCACCAGTAGCAACTTACCTGTAGGGAATAATGTTCCTGATTTTATCAATACAGGTTTAGGACGTGCAGGTGGACAACCAGGTACGACCACCCAAATTGAGGCATTTTATCGTTTCCAGCTAACAGATAATATCAGTATTACACCAGGAATAATCCATATTTTGGAGCCTGGACATACACCAGATAGTGACTCAGTTACCATCGGCATACTGCGGAGTACTTTTCTTTTTTAATTCCACTTATCAATAAATATTATTGAACTTAAGTATTGACAGATGCTTGTAGCCAATTGGGCACAAAAACCAATGAAAACACGAATTAATAAGTAAGTGGGTCAAATTAAATATAAAACCTCACCCTGCCTCCGGCTTCCCTCTCCTTACCAAGGAGAGGGATTGAGGGTGAGGTTTTATCTTATGTTTAATTACGCCTACCTACTTAGTTACTCAAAGGATATAGTTATGAATTGCAACAAGAAAATATAGTTTTATATTGTGGTTAATTGGATTATCTTAACTATTGATAACAATGAGCCTTGGCAACAAAGACTTCCTCAGATAATTGCTCCATAGTTAGAGGATTAGGGCTTACGCAAAAGTACACGCTGTAGGGGCAACTCATGAATTGTCCCTACCTGAAAATAAGGGTTTCGGCTATTGTTTGCGTAAGTTCTGAGGATGTTTGAAAAGTCCTCTTAGGAGAGGGTCTGAAAGTGAGGTTTTCCAGATGCCGTGAGAAGTCTAACAGTCAACCAAGTAAAATTAGCCCCATATAACATAAGTGGTGCGGCATTACTTAGGGACTTCCAAGAAATAAATTATCCAAATAAACGAACCACTCCAGACACAGAGAACACAGAGGAATAAGGAGGAGAGAGTTTTTTCGCCAGTTTTTTGAGTATTTTTTTATTTGGAAGTCCCTTATATTGTGTTAACTTTAGTCAAAATACCGGAGAAAATCTCATTTCCACGATCTAAGAAGGAAATGCTAGCTGCATCGTCTCTGCGGCAAGTCAGGGAGACGGTATCCCACTAATGAGCATTCCCAGTCAGAGCAGGGGAACGAGACAATCTCTCAAAAGTTTGTCTAGTCAGGCTTCTACTTTATTTGGTGTTCTCTGTATTAACCACCGGCGACAGCAGGGACAATACTTACTTCATCGCCATCTTTAAGGGCTGTGTTAATACCATCTAAATGACGGATATCTTCGCTATCGACGTAAAAATTTACAAATCGTCGTAGCTTACCTTGTTCATCGCACAACCTGGATTTAATCCCAGGAAAGCTTTGTTCTAAGGAGTCCAACAATTCAGCGATGGTGCTACCGTTGGATTCTAGACTAGCTTGGTTATTAGTCAAATTCTGAAGAGTCGTAGGAACTAAAACTGTTACAGCCATAGAAGTACAAAATGAGGAGTGAGGAGTGAGGAGTGAGGAGTTAGGAATAAAGTTAAGAGTTATAGATAAAAAACTCATAACTCATAACTCATAACTCCTAATTAAACGAGGACTTGTTGCCATTCCAAGCGATCCAGAGTACGCGATCGCTCTAGCGCCCGTTCAAAACTATCGAGTTTGGCATCAATAGTCAAGGGTTCGCCAACGTAGCCTTGAATTGCTTCTTGAGTTTTCAGACCATTGCCGGTGATGTAAATCACGGTGGTTTCATCTGGATCAATTTTGCCAGCTTCTACCAGTTTTTTCAGCACGGCCACAGTTGTACCGCCAGCTGTTTCTGTGAAGATGCCTTCGGTTTCTGCCAGCAGCTTGATGCCATCAATAATTTCTGCATCATTGACTGATTCAATGTTACCACCAGTCTTTTGAGCTAACTCGACAGCATAAATGCCGTCTGCTGGGTTGCCGATCGCTAGCGATTTAGCAATTGTATTCGGTTTTACTGGCTTAATAAAGTCGCTTCTTTCTTTGAAGGCTTGGGCGATAGGTGAACAACCTTCAGCTTGAGCGCCACTGAAACGGACGCTCTTGTTTTCTACCAAACCAACTTCGATAAATTCTTGGAACCCTTTATAAATTTTTGTAAAGAGTGAACCAGAAGCCAAGGGAGCAACAACATGATCGGGTAGTTCCCAGCCTAGTTGTTCCGCAACTTCAAAACCTAGCGTCTTGGAACCTTCAGAGTAATAAGGACGCAGATTAATGTTGACAAAACCCCAGCCATGTGTATTAGCAACTTCTGAGCAAAGACGATTTACTTGATCGTAGTTGCCCTTGACGGCCATCAAGGTGGGACTGTAGATCAGGCTACCGATAATTTTACCAGCTTCTAAATCTGCGGGGATGAACACACAGCAGTCTAAACCGGCATGAGCTGCCAGAGCAGCTGTAGAATTTGCCAAGTTACCCGTGCTAGCGCAAGAAACGGTAGTGAAACCCAACTCTCGCGCCCTCGATAGAGCAACTGAAACTACCCGATCCTTAAAGCTAAGGGTGGGCATATTAACGGCATCATTTTTTATATAAAGCTTATTTAGACCCAGGCGACGGGCAAGGCGGTGAGAACGAACCAAGGGAGTCATACCCGTTCCCACATCTATAACATTGTCAGTTGCAACAGGCAAAAAGGGACGATAGCGCCAAATTGAATTGGGCCCGGCTTGAATTGTTTCACGAGTGACAGTCAGACGGAGGGCGCTGTAGTCATACTTGACTTCTAAAGGGCCAAAACATAACTCACAAACATTACTGGCTTTGAGTTCATATTCCGCACCACATTCCTTACACTTCAAGGCTTGAAAGTAGGCAGTGCTGGTTTGGGTTTGGGTTGGGGTTTGGGTTTTGATTGCCTGAGTCATAAACTAGCTTTCCCTGTTTGTCTTTCTGCGTTTGTCTGTCTGCTGTCGCCTGATACTAACACGAGCAAAAATACACGTCAAACATACCCGACTAAAAATGTCGGGTATTGCTAGTATTGAAAAAAAGGATTTCTGTAAAATTTTTATATGCGTAAACGTTATTTTTAGTATTTAAACGTAGATTATACTTGTTAAAAAATTAGATAATAGCTCAAGGTACTCAGTCTTAACACTGATCATTGATATGATTAAATTGCATTCTATCTATGATGAATTTGCATTTATGGAAATTACTACCTAACTTTGAGTGATTTATATAACTTAAAATTAACCTTCTATTTTTTATTTCAATGACTCTACCAGATAGTAAACATAGATGACAGCAAAAACTCAAAAGCATTGCTATATAAAAGCTTTAGTCTTTTGAGCGTATGATTAAACCACTAAAATTGCTCTACGTATTGCCAAAATGAAGTTGATTTTTCAGCTTTGATGCACTCAATTCATCGCTAAAGAAGTTACTTATTTATACTGAAGACTTTTTTTTGGAGCAAAAGTTACATTGCTACTTACATCAACGATTCAGCAAAACACAGTAGTTAAGTTACCCATATTTGCGATCGCTAGCCTTGATAATCAACGGTAAGCGTAAAACAAGTAGGCAATAACTTTTCTGCCTATTGCCTCAATCTAGTTTTTCAGGAGTGTCAATAAGTTAACTCCTTAAATATGCAGTGCCCGAAACATTAACGTTTTGGGCTGGTCTAATCGGTAATTCTTTAAGGAATTGCCGAACTTTATCCTGTCTCAAAACCCAAGATACAAGTTCAGCAAATAAACAAACTATTTCTATGGTAAACCGAAAGAAATCTGTCAACAAGCAGCGCCAGCGTTACCAATCTCTAGTAGCAACAGCATTGTTAACTAGTAGTCTTTTCCAATTTATTGCACCTGTATTAGCTGACGGTACAGCTGGTGGTCAATCTATCAGCAACGAAGCGACTGCTACCTACGAAGATCCCAACGCACCAGGGACAACTATAAATTCCACCTCTAACACTGTTACCGTGACTGTAGCAGAGGTTGCTGGTATTACTGTCACAGCGTCGGGTGTTACAGATAATAATGGTGGCACTGCTGGAGTTAACGATTTACTAACCTACACTTACACCCTAACGAACGTAGGTAACGACCCCACCAAATTCCATATTCCCAACCAAGCAACAACAACTGGGCCTGGTACAGTTTCTGGTGTACTTCCTGCTGATAAAAATAATGCAACACCAGCTAGTGGCACACTGCAATACAGTACTGATGGTGGTGCAACTTGGACAAACGTAACAGCCGGTGGTGTAGATACACCTTCAATTCCGGTTAGTGGAACTGTGTTGGTGCGTGTGCCAGTGACTGTACAGACTGGCGCTCAATCGGGTGACATAATTAAAGTTACCCTTGGTAACACTCCTGGAGATGCTCAAAACCAACTGCGGAGTCCTGATGGTGGTGACGTTTATACTGTAGATAATCCAGATACTCCACTTGTTCTTGGGGAAGTTGCTGGCGCACCAATTAATGGTACACGAGAAGCTAGTATTACCCAGCAAACTCAAGTGGGCAACACTGTTAAAACCGTTGCTCTAGCGACAATACTCAAAACTCGGACAGGCTACAACGCTGGTGTTGTTTCCGTACTCAATGATGATGTGCTGACTTATGGTTTAAGCTTGCGAGTTGAGAGCAACGACGTAACCAATCGGGGGCTAACACCCGCAGCTTTAGCTGGTACAAGTATCAATGTAGATAATAATGCAGTTTCTCGCATCTTAGTTTCTGATGCAATTCCAGCATCGACAGCTGTTAATAGTACCCCAACCGCTCCTCCAGGGTGGATAGTGGTTTACGCTGGCGAAGATCCTGCAACTACAACTGCTGATCAGGCTCTGTGGAAAACTAACAGTGCTGATGTAACAGGCAATGGCGGTGTAGTTAGACGGGTTGGTTTTATTAACGATCCTAACTCTATCTCTACAGTTGCTACTGGAACAACCATTACAGGCTTTACAGTGCAAGTAAAGACCACTGGAATCACAGGAACGACACCGACAGATGTTAACAACATCGCTCAAGTGTTCGGTAAAACTGCTGGTGATCCAGCTAGCCCACTACTCTTTGACGATTCAGGTGACCAAAACCCAGATAATATTGACCCCACTACTGGAGCCTTTCCTACTACACCTGACGCTGGCTATTATGCCACTACTCCCACCAATATTGATACGGGCAATAACAACCAAGGTGCTAATTCTGTTACAGGAAATGTCAACCGTTATACTGTTTCAGTCGCCGCAGCAAACTCAGTTTTAAATGGGCCAAATAATGCACCGGATGCTACTGGGCTAACGGGGAACAACGATGACTTCACCAACAAATCTTCCTTTGTTCCTCCTAACACATCACCTGGTAGTAGACTTGACCCGCAATCAGTTGGCTTCACTAACACAATTAAGAACAACGGTACTGCCACTAACGACATCACAATAGTGCCAACCGCACCAGCAACTTTCACAGATTTGCCAAATCTGACAAAGGTGACTGTTAGCTATAACAGTCAATCTGCTGTTTATACTTACGATAGTGGTACTGGTGCTTTTACCATAGCAACAGGTAATACACCAATTAAAGTCTCTGGTGTTCTTGCTGGTGCCAGTGTTAATTATGGTGTAGAAGTTGACCTACCAGCTAATACACAACTATCGACTGATACCGGTAAGGGCTTCCCAGTATTTATTACTGCCTTGATTGACACTGATAATGATGGTATAGTTGATGCTGGTGAAGTCAACAACATCTCCATTGATCGCGTCTACACTGGCTTCTTAAAACTGCTGAAAGTGTCACGAGTTTTACAAGGAACTGGGCCAGCAGTTGGTACAGGTCAAGATAACTTTGAGTCTACACCAGCTTTTAACGGTACTGATCCGAATTCAGGAGTTCCTGATGTACCCAGAAATCCTGCTCCAGGCAACATTATTGAGTACCAAATTCGGTACACAAATATTTCTGATGCTCAAGCTGGAACCGGTAACGTGATTTTGAATGCTGACAAAGTTGTGATTACTGAAGATGGTACCCTCAGTACAGCCCCGAATGATGGTAAGAACAACTGGGCGCTAGACAACGACAATAACACTCAAATTGATACTAGCAACATTGTTGGTTCAGCTAAAGATTCTGGGGCTTCAACTATCCAGTTCTTCACTGGTGCTCCAGCTACTAACTCTGGCATCGATCAAACTGGAACCACGGTAAACAGTGATGTCACAAAGTATGTAAATACTGCTACTGGACAGATTGCACCTGGTGTTCAAAGAACATTTACCTTCCAACGCAAGGTTAACTAGATAGCTTGATTTCACCCCTCTTTGCAAATAAAGAGGGGTGTGATAGCACATCTGTGTTTGTAGTTAGCGCTTTAGTCCTAAATCGCCAACTACAAACTGATTATTTCCCAACGAAAACAGGGAAAGATAAATCAGCAATCGACATTGTGAAAATTTTTTGAGGTTATTGATATGAAGCGTCTTTCTTTTGCAGGTTTAGGAGCGTTCGCCTTTGGCGTTGGCGGAGCCATCGCACTCATTGCTACCGTTCCATTTGTCAGTCAAGTGCCGGGAGTGGCTTCTCTATGGCATTCTACAAGCGCGTACGCTGAGGGCGTCGGCGGAGCCATCGCTCAAAATGTCAAACCTCAAGGGCAGTTACAGTTGCGCTTAGAGGCAGAAAAGCAAGTAGTGGCACAGGATCAACAAGGTAAGCAAAGTAAGAAATGGCAACCGTTGAAAGGTCAAGCTGTGGTGCAACCAGGAGATGTGTTGCGTTATACCTTAAATAGCGAGAATAAGAGCGATCGCCCAGTGAAGAATTTAGTTCTAAATCAACCTATTCCTAAAGGAATGGTGTACGTACTGAAATCTGTATCTGCAACTAATGGTACTAAAGTTATTTACAGCATTGATGGCGGGCGCAGCTTTGTCGAAAATCCTACTGTAAAAGTTACTCTTCCTAACGGCAAAGTGGAAACAAAACCAGCGCCAGCAAATGTTTACACCCACATCCGTTTGCAAGTTCCGTTAGTTGCAGCAAAGACAACAGTTAAGGCGACTTATCAAACCCAAGTGCGCTGATTCACGCCTATACGGATAAGATCCCCCCACCTGTGGCGACCCCCTTTTTAAGGGGGTAAAGGGAATGAAACAGCCCTGCTTTATAAGGAGAATCGGAGGGATCTTCGATAGATAAACAAGTGATTTTATTAACAAAAAAAGTGGCATTCCAGAGGAGATATGTTCAGTGAGCTGTCCTCAAAACCGAAACCAAATTACTTCTAGCAGTAGCTGGTATCAAAGGTTAACGGCTACTGTTCTTCTGGCAAGTGTTTTGCATACTACTATACCTCTACCAGCGATCGCGCAACCGACTAACAATCTGAGTGCGTCTTTGGTATTAATAAATCAAGCTACTTATACTTATACAGACTCTGCTAGTAATTATAAATATCAAGGAAGTTCTAGTCAGCTTAATGTTAGTCTTAACCCATTAGTTGACCCATTAGGGCGGATTTTAGGTTGCGCTGGACAACTTTTACCTGACTATACAGGTTTTTCAGTTGGGGTATACGAACCTAATTCCAGCGATCCAACAGGGACAGAATTGGGAAGCTTAGTTCCTCTAACTCGAACAGAGTTACCTGATATTCCTAATAACAACGTTTCCGGTGGCAAATCGCCAAATATCGAGAATAGTAATCCCTATTTTATTACGAATAACCCTGCGGGTGTCTACAATTTCCTCCTCGATCCCAACAAGGGTCAAACTGATCCAGGTAGAAGCTACATTTTTGTAGTCAATCCACCAGCAAATTCCATCTATAAACAACGACGCATCAAGATTGAAATCATTGCTAGCACTGGCAGTGAAGGTAATAATCTCGTGCGGTATGTCGCTACTTCTTTAGATGGTCAGCCAATTAGTCTTATAGGCGAGACAAGGGTCGAGGATACGGTTGTTTTAGTTAACAATGCTGAAACCCAAGCACTGAAGTTATTTGCTTTTGAATTCAGTACAAATATGTGTCAACCCAATCAGATGCAGATTATCAAAACAAGCGATCGCGCTACTGCTGAACCTGGAGATACAGTAATCTACCGTCTCTCAGTAAAAAATCTCGCTGATGCTGGTTTGAATAATTTAGTTGTTACCGACAACTTACCTTTAGGATTCCAGTTCTTGCCTAAATCTGTGCGGGGAGAGTTGGATGGTCAAGCGATCGCTATCACCTCAGAACGCAATGGAAACACGGTGACATTCCGCACAGATGTAACAATTCCTACAGAGAAAATCTTGAATATTGCTTACGCGGCTCAACTAACAGCCGATGCTTTGCGGGGAACAGGTCGTAATAGTGCGATCGCTAATGCCCGACGATCTGACAACGGTTTTAGCACTAAGGATGGGCCAGCAACCCACCAGTTAAAAATTCGTCCAGGAATCGTTTCTGATTGTGGCACAATCATCGGTCGCGTGTTTGTTGACAAAAACTTTGACGGTGAACAACAGCGTGGTGAGCCTGGAGTTCCAAATGCGGTGATTTTTCTGGAGGATGGAAACCGCATCACAACAGATCCGAATGGTTTGTTTTCATTAGCCAATGCCTTACCAGGAAACCATACGGGTGTACTAGACCTCAGTAGTGTAACCGGTTACACCTTAGCTCCCAACGAAAAATTCCGTGAACGAAATAGCCAATCTCGTCTAGTGCGTTTAGAGCCTGGTGGCTTGGTACGCATGAATTTCGCAGTTACCCCCGCCTTTCAGGAGCCAGTCAAGAAATGAAACCTAGACTGGACTATGTAAATACATTTAACCTGAGGTTGATGGGGGCGATGCCGGTAGTAGCTCTCAGCCTTATTTTGTACCCTGCAATAGTCAAAGCAGAACCCGTCAATGAAGATATCTTTTTACCCGATTCCCCTTCGCAAGCAGATAAGGGTGTTGAAGATCCTGACTTTTCACCGGATCTGGAAAACTCACTTCCATTCCTCTCCCCTACAAGGGGAGAGGCTTTGAATTCTCCTCCTTCTCTTGTAGGGAAGGGTGCTAGGGGGTTAGGTTCCGCTTTGGTTTTTCCAGATAACGTGAAAAGTTCCGAGCAGCAGGTTCCACCTCACAAATTTCCTTCCTCACCAACTACTGATACTTCAATTCCAGATGTCCAGGCAAGTGAAACGGAAATACAACCATTTCAACCAGCAATCTCCGTAGGTTTACCCAGAGGCTTACGCAAAATAGCAGGAATCGAGAACAAGAATGATGGAGGTAAAGACACCGAAACACAGTTGCAAGCTTCTCCAAGGCAAATACAACCATTTCAACCAGCAAGTTCCGTAGGTTTACCTAGAGGTTTAAGCAAAATAGCAGGAGTAGAGAACGGGCAAGGGGTGAATGAAAATCTTCCCGTGTCCCCCACTCCCGCCATTTCCACAGTAATTAAAATCCTGACTCCAACACCTGACAGCGTTGTAGATGTACCAGCTACCACAGTCACTGTGCAATTTACCGTTGGCAGCCAGGTGGAATTGCGGGTGAATGGCGTGTTGGTAGATTCTTCTTTGGTGGGACGGACAGAAAGTGATGCCACAACCAACTTATTAACGCAGACATGGTATGGTGTCTCGTTAAAAGAAGGTAAAAATACCATCTCTGCACAAGTAGTTGGAGGGACAGAACCCCCCGTCACGGTGCAAGTCGCAGTCCGGGGAGCGCCACAGCAACTAACTTTAGAAACTGTTGAGTCTCGTATCCCGGCAGATGGACGTTCCACAGCGACAATTCGGGGTCAACTCATTGATGCAAGTGGCAATCGCTCTAATCGTGATGCTGTTGTCACTTTGATAGCCACTGCTGGGGAGTTTGTCGGAAAAGACTTCTTTCCCGATGAACCCGGATTTCAAGTGGAGGCGAAAGGGGGACAATTTACAGGGATTTTGCGATCGCAACTCAAAGCCGAAACTGTCCGAATTCGGGCGATCGCTAATGATTTAGAAGCCTTTACTCAACTACAATTTGAAACGGCGCTGCGTCCGAGTTTGGTGACAGGGGTAGTAGATTTACGTTTGGGCGCTAGAGGTACAAATTATTACGGCAGTTTCCGTGATTTCCTCCCTCCTGACAAAGACAACGGGACGCAATTAGATTTCCGTTCAGCAGTATTTGCAACTGGTGCGATCGGGGAGTGGTTGTTTACAGGCGCATACAATAGTTCTCGTAGCCTCAATGAAGATTGCAACTGCGATAATCGCCTATTTAGAACTTACCAATTCAGTGAGCAAAATTATCCTGTCTACGGTGATAGCTCGAAAGTTGATGTCGTCGCTCCTTCCATTGACAGCGTATATCTGCGTTTTGAGCGCTCAACTGGTATCCCCGGATCTTCCCCTGATTATGCCATGTGGGGTGACTACAACACAGAAGAATTTGCGCGGCGATCGCAGCAATTTACTTCTATCACCCGTCAACTCCACGGTTTTAAGGCTAACTACAACTTAGGGAACCTACAAATTACAGGTTTGTATGGCAACCACTTAGAAGGGTTTCAACGCGATACCATTGCTCCTGATGGCACTAGTGGTTATTACTTCCTCTCTCGCAGAATACTACAACCAGGTAGCGAAAATGTCTTTATCGAGTTAGAAGAACTCAATCGTCCTGGGACTGTACTAGAACGCAAACAGCTTAACCGAGGCCCAGACTACGAAATCGACTACGATCGCGGTACCTTATTATTCCGCGAACCCATCCTCCGCACCGATATTGATCAAACCGGACAAGTATTGGTACGCCGGATTGTTGTTAGCTATCAATACGACAGCGAAGATTCTGATAGTAATATCTATGCTGGTCGTTTGCAATATAACCTTTCCCGCAAACTTAACTCCGAAAGCTGGATCGGAGCAACTTACGTCCAAGAAAATCAGGGAGTGCGTGACTTTCAACTCTACGGTGCAGATGCACTGATTTCTTTGGGCGATCGGGGTAGGTTGATCGCAGAATATGCCCATTCCACTAATGATTCTGATGTTGTGGGAAAGGTTAGCGGTGACGCTTACCGGCTGGAAGCTGAGGGACAAATTGCTAACGGGATTCAAGGTCGTGCCTATTATCGCTTTGCTGATACAGGTTTTGCCAATAATGCCACTATCAGCTTTGTCCCAGGACAAACCCGTTATGGAGCGCAGGTTACAGCTAAACTGGCCTCAACCACTAACGTCAGAGTGCAATATGACCACGAAGACAATTTTGGGATTGCTCCCCAACCCCTAGACACCTTTGAAGAACTGTTTGCACCGCGTAATGAGGCGATACCTGGGAGCAAAGTTGATAATTCGTTGACGACGATTTCCGCCGGGATTCAACAACGCCTGGGTAAAGCTACTATTGATGTAGATTGGATTCATCGTCATCGGGAAGACCGCATCCCCGACAGCGCCCTAAGTAGTACTTCTGATCAACTGCGTTCGCGTTTTTCAGTTCCCATTGCGAAGAACCTGACTTTTCAGGCGCAAAATGAACTAAGTTTATCTTCCCAAAAAGATACTGTTTACCCAGACCGTACCATCTTCGGGTTGAATTGGGCAGCTATTCCTGGTGTGAATATCAGTCTAGCCCAACAGTTTTACACTAGCGGTCAATATTCGGGTAATTCCATCACCAGTTTGAGTGTCAACGGTGAACACAAACTCGGATCAGATACTACTTTGACCGGTCGTTACTCAATTTTGGGTGGTGCTAATGAAATGACTACTCAAGGAGCAATTGGTCTAAATAATCGCTGGACTATTGCTTCGGGATTGCGGCTGAACGTTGCTTACGAACACGTATTTGGCAACTTCTTCGGACGGACTGGAGCAGGCCAACAATATGCCCAACCCTTCGCTTTTGGTCAATCAGCATCTGCGATCGGATTTGATGGTGGCGATAGCTACAGTGTAGGGCTGGAATACTCTGATAATCCGCAGTTTCAAGCCAGTGCCCGTTATGAACATCGTTCCTCTTCTAGTGGTAGCAATACAGTAATTACCGCAGGTGTTACGGGTAAAATTTCTCCGGCTCTCACAGCTTTGGTACGTTATCAACAAGCTGGTTCTTCCAATCAAAAGCTTTCAGGATTGGGAGATACTGCTAACTTGAAGTTGGGTTTAGCTTACCGCGACCCCAATAGCGATAAATTTAATGCCTTATTGCGTTATGAATATCGCCAAAATCCATCAACCATCCCTGACACCATCCTGTTAGGAAGTGGTACAGGTTCCCAAGACCATACTTTTGCTTTAGAAGCTATTTACGCTCCTAACTGGCAATGGGAATTCTATGGTAAGTATGCTTTGCGTAACAGTACTTCTTATATAGCTAGCGATTTAGCTGGTACTAGCACAGTAAATCTGGCGCAATTACGGGCTACCTATCGTTTGGGATATAGCTGGGATTTGGTGGGTGAGGCTCGTGTAATTAGTCAGCCTAACTACAGCGAAACAGGGTTTGTTGTAGAAACAGGCTACTACCTCACGCCTAACCTGCGCCTTTCGGCTGGATATGTATTTGGTAAAGTTGACGATCGAGATTTTTCTGGCACACGTTCTGCGGGAGGTGCATATTTGGGTATAACAGTCAAGCTCAACGAATTGTTTGACGGTTTTGGGCAACAAAAGATTCCGCCACGCCAGCCACAGGAATCTGCAATGAAAACTTTGGTGAATAAACTCAAGGCGGCAACAACGGCGATGCAAAAGCGTGAAATATAAAACGGTTATTGGTAGAGACGTAGCACTGCTACGTCTCTACAAATCGTCAATTTATAGCCCAGGATTTATTAAATTTAAAATGAAATATTTCTTTGACTTTTAAAAGCGATCGCCGCACTAAATGTAAATGCAACTGTTAGATTTTGCCAGCCTTTGGGCAAGCTAAAGACTGGAGAGTTTTTTGAGGTTAATCAGCCTTCATTGATGATTAGGGTTAGGGTAATCAGCATCTTTTAAAGGTTATTTTATGGTGATTTACTAATGAAAAACTTAAGGCAAAATTTTAAGGCGTTGGGCTGGGGGCTGATAAGTGCGACATTAGTACTTCAACCTACACTAGCTCAAGCCCAGATCCAGCGATCGTTTTTAAATCCCGGCTTTGAGGAACCTATATTTGGCTCTGGTGGGCAAAAATGTTATGTTCAAGTGTCGCCAGGTATTATCCCTGGTTGGGAAACTACTCATGGCCCAGTAAAGCCGGGAACAGGTAATTGTACTCCTTATACATCTCCAGGAACAGCACCGCTAATTGAGATTTGGACAACAGGATTTAGTAGCGTTAATACATCTTCAACACCAACTAGTGCAGGAAATCAATTTGCTGAGTTAAATGCTGAACAAAATTCCAAATTGTATCAGCGTTTATGCTTAATTCAAGGTGAGAGTATTCAATATTTGCTATTACATCGAGGGCGCAATAGTCCAACAACACGAGATGTTGCTCAATTTTTAATTGGTACAACTATTTTTGGTACTTTTTCAACAACTAGCAATGGAGCTACAACGACACCTGTCGCGGGTACTGGTGCAAGTGCGATTTCTCAATCATCTGCGGGAAATGGTTGGGTGCGTTACTCTGGAACTGTAAATTATTCTGGTACTACTGGCACTCAAGATGTAGGATTTGCAGCCGTTTCTGCTGCGGGTGGAGCCACTCAAGGTAATTTCCTTGATGAAGTCCAATTTGCAGGTCTTCCAGTTATTGAGTTTACTGCAAGTTCGGGCGGTAGTTTTGAATCCGAAACCACGCCTATTACGAATCCTCCACAAATCCGGATAGTTGGTTTGGTTCCATCCGGGGGTATTACTGTTCCCATTTCTGTCACTGGTGGTACAGCAACATTGGGCACAGACTATACTACATCCACAGGTACACCCAACTTTAGCATCACCATTCCTGCGGGTAACTACGATGGATCAACCAGCAGTATTTTTAAAATTCCAGTGACGATAGTTAATGACGGGACTTCTGAAGGTGGCGAGACAATCGAATTTACCATACAACCAGCATCGAGTTTTATCCAAAGTTCTACAATTACCTGTGGTGCTACGGCAACGGTGAAATCCACATATACAATTTCCGATGATGATTACGTTAGCGGTACGGTGTGGAATGATGTAGACAGTAGTGCTAATAATACTTTTACCAACATCAATACTGGAACAGAAACGGGTACTAATGCAGGTGGATTAAATGCGATTCTGGTAAATGGTAGTGGTAATGTGATTGCGACCACTCCCGTTAATGCAGATGGCACTTACAGGCTTAACAATATTGCAAACAATCAAAGCAACGTTAAGATTATTTTGAGTACGACTACTGGAAGCGTAGGTGCTGCTGCCCCTACGCCCTCACTTCCTGCCAGCTGGACAAATACTAGTCCACTGACGACGGCTACTTTCACCACTGGCACAACAAATAATATCACCGGCAAGGACTTTGGGATTAAGCAATTGTTTGTCAATATTTCCGGGACGGTGTTTAGCGATGCTGATGCAGACGTGACGATCAACGGCAGCGATGCGGGAACAAATGCTGGATCAGCAAACCTAACAATTTATGCCGTCGATACTGCTGGCAAAGTACTAGATAAAGCCACTGTCGCAGCTAATGGTACTTACAGTTTCACCAAAGTCCCGGCAAATACCAGTGTGACGCTGCGGCTTTCTAATGACTCGACTGTGGCAATTGGGGCAACCGCACCCACAGCCTCTAGCATTCCCGGTGGTTGGTATTATACGGGCGAAAACAAAAATGGCACAGTCGATGGCACGATCGCCACATTAGGTAATATTGCCCTGACCACTACTACAAGCAATCTCACCAATCAAAACTTTGGCATTCGCCAAGCCTACACTATCACTGCTGACCCCGCCCCGACAATCTGTAACCCAGATTACAGAACTGCCTTGAACACAGGGATTACTGCTGCTGGTGGGCAGTTAGCAACTGGAGCAAATGACTTAAACTGGACTGCTGAATGGATTGCTGGCCCCGCCAGTGGCCCGGGAACCCCTTATGCACCGCCGCGCCCGGTCGGGACAATGCCTGCGGTGGTGGTTGGCAACCTCGCCCCTGGTGCTTGGATAAATGAGCCAGCCAATGTTCGCTGGATTAGCTATCCGTTCCGATTGTCAGTAAATAGCAATGGCTATCATGATAATGCTGATTTAGATGGAATTAATGGGGAAGGTAATAGTGGCTTCTCTGGCCCTGGAACCTCTGATGATGTGCGACTGAAATTCACCTCGCAGCTGACTTTGCCCAGTAATGCCAATACGATCTCAATTTCTTTACCCGTTGGCGTGGCCATTGATAATCAATTTGTCAGCATTAAAGTCAATGGGGTGGAAAATCTCGTGCCAACTCCAACGGCAAATCCCATAGCTGCTGACTATGGGACAACAAAAAACGTTAACATCACTAACGGTTGGCAGGCTGGGGTGAACACTATTGAAGTCGTCGTCGATTCTGGCCCGGATCGAGTTGGTTTCTTTCTGGCCGTTCAAGCCACTACGACTCAGGTTTGTACTAACCCGAATGTTCTCTTAGTCAAACGGATTACCGCAATTAATGGCGATCGCACCAAAAACCCCAATGACAACACACCGCTAAATGCCTTCGTTGACGATACCACCTCGACTCGTCAAGCCGACGATAACAGCCCTAATTGGAAGTCTAATTATCTGTTAGGGGCAATTGATGCTGGCTTAGTTTTGCCAGGAGACGAGATTGAATATACAATCTATTTCCTGAATGCGGGTAGTAGTAATGCCAATACTGTGAGAGTGTGCGATCGCCTTAGTGCTAGCCTTGATTTTAAGGGGAGTGCTTATGGTACTAGCAAAGATGTGCAATTGCAGCTAGGAACGAGTACAGTACTTGATTTAACTAGTGCGTCGGACGCAGGCGATCGCACCCAATTGATTAGCGCTGGTAGTAGTGTTCCTGCTAATTGTTATCTGAAGGCAGCTAATAATAATGGCACTTTAGTTATTGATGTGACTGGTAATACTGGAGTCCCAAATTTAACTACTATGCCAGGGTCAACAGGGCAGGCTTCACCTAATGATTCCTATGGGAATATCCGCTTTGTGACGAAGGTCAAACCCTAACTTTAACTAACCCCTACGTTGTAGAGACGCGATATATCCCGTCTCTACAATCTAGGAAAGAATTTAAATTTTTTCAGTATTGAAAAAGCAAAACTACTTATGTTAGAACATCAATTTATCCAGAAAAAGCCTAATCATCAATGCCAAAAAGACCGAAAGGGTAAATCCTACTCCTGCGTAATTATACTGTTATATTTATTTTTAAGCGGTACTTTACTACAAGTCTTTCCAGCATTGGCTGCTAGTCCGACACCTGGTACTGTAATTGATAACCAAGTAACTGGTAGTTTTACTGATTCTACAGATAATACTGAAAAACAAGTCGAATCAAATATAGTTAAAGTAACTGTGGCAGAAGTTGCAGGGATTACAATTACACCAGCGAATACACCCAGCGCAACAACTGGCAGTGCTGTCAACTTTAATTTTACAATAACTAACGTTGGTAATGACCCGACACAGTTCTTTATTCCCGATACACCTTCGGCGATTAGTGGGGGTACAGCTGGCACTCTGCAAATTGTTGCCTATGATCCAGATGGTAGTGGGCCAGCAGCAGCAGTTGACCTTACTGCCAACAATATTACTATTCCTAATGGTGGTGAAAATACGGGGACATTGTTAAGTGCGATCGCCTCTGCTAATAACGGTTCGATTCTCGCAGGCGGTTCGATTGTTGTACGGGTTCCAGTGACAGTGACGGCAGCTGGTGGACAAACTGTAAGTGTGACACTAGGTAATACTAGTGGACAACCCAGCAATAGTAACACTCCATATATTCTGGGTGCAAATGGAACTGGAAGCAAGGATTTATACACTGTTGATAACGCCGATAACATTTCCGGTGAATCGGCAGGCGTACCGATTAATGGAGATGCGACAAATCACCGCCAGGAAGCCAGTGCAATCCAGACCGCGACGGCTTCTAACACTGTCAGTATTTCCGGGACGCTTTACCGGGATAGCGATCGCAGTAGTACGAATAATGGTGAACCGGGGATTGGGAATGTGCGTGTGGTTCTCTACAAAGATAACGATAACAATGGTGAACTTACTACTAGTGAAAAAGTCCAGGAAGTAACAACTCTCGCTGATGGTAGTTATCAATTTACCAACGTCGCTGCTGGAACTTACAAAATCAAAGTAGACATTGCTGATACAGATGTGCCTGTAGGGTACACGCTTGGTACTCCTGATAATTTGCCAGTTACGGTTAACACTACCAATATCACCGGACAAGATTTTGGCTTCTATCCTGCTTCTAGCTGTGAATGGGACGCTCAAATCTACAGTGGTCATTTCCCTATTCCCGGTGCATCAGATGTAAAAGATATTGGATCTGTTGGTCTCTATGGTATAGGTGGATTACCAACGCTCCGTGGCACTGCGAAATTTGGAGCGGCAAGTTCCGCATTTACTTTTAACGATCAATCTATAAGTGAAACTGCCCATCCATTGAAAACAATTATCAACGGCAGCTTTCCAACTGAGGGTTATGTTCCTATTGACGGAGACTACACTTCACCAGGAAATGGTAGCGATCAACCCAACTGGGCTATCGTGTTTAAGCGGCAGGCACTCGCCAAAGGTCGAGTTACCTTGGGGCAAGCAGGAGCTTACATTGATGATTCAATGGAAGTTTATATTAATGGAGTGCGGGTGGGGAATCCAGTTCTAACTTTTACTACCAGCCTACCAGCAAGCAGCGTATCAACAGTTTCTGTCAATGCTGGCGATATTATTGAGATTCGCCTCTCGAACTATGGTAATACTGGTGGCTTTAAGGTGACTACTGATTTTGTCTCTGACTTCGGCGATGCACCAAGCAGTTACCTTGAAGCTGCACACTCATTAGGCTGTAGTAATCCCTCCCTTGGGGCGACTGTGACTGGAGAATATAGTCAGCCCTACAGCGCGAGTGCGAATGGCGATACTGGAGATGATGGCGTGACTTTACCTTCAGGACTAAGTGTAGGAAAGTCTGCAACAATTACCGTCAACGCTTCGACAGCAGGATATCTCAATTCTTGGATCGATTTTAATAAAAATGGGGTCTTTGATAGTGGCGAACAGCTAAATTTGACCAACGTCACGAATGCAACGGCTGCAACGGTTAATAATGTTCCACTCAATGCCGGAGACAATACTTTAACGTTTACCGTACCCAGCAATACAACCGTTGGTGGTAGCTTTGCTCGTTTCCGGTTTACGACTACTACAGTTCCAACACCCAGCCCAACGGGTTCAGGAGGAGCTGGAGAGGTGGAAGATTACCCAGTGACGTTAACAGGCCAACCTAAGCTAGTTTTAGTTAAACGGATTACCCGCATTAATAACCAGGACTTAACCAATATTGTGGATGGTCGCAGCGACGTTTCTACTAACGCTACCAACTACGTAGCCTCTCCTAATGACGTTGATGATGATAGCAGTAACGCATGGCCTAGTGGTTACTTGCGCGGAATGATTAACGGTGGGACAGTCAAGCCAGGAGATGAGTTAGAATACACCATCTATTTCCTTTCTAATGGCCAGGGTGATGTTACTAGTGTGCAAATCTGTGACTTAGTACCTACCAATACTACTTTTCTTCCTACTGCTTTTAATGGTATGACTCCTAATGATGGCGGTTTACCAGGAGCAGATAAAGGTATTGCCCTTGGGCTTGGTTCTAGCACTCCTACGGCTTATCTTACCAATGCACAGGATGGCGATCGCGGACATTTTTATACAGCTAACGAATCAGGCATACCATCATCGTGTGGTAGTAACACTAATGGGGCTGTGGTAGTGAATATCACGCGGAGTCCAGATTTGTCAAATCTACCTCCAGCAAATGGATCTGGGACTCCAGCTAATTCTTATGGCTTTGTTCGCTTCCGCGCCAGGGTGAAATAGGGGAAGGGGGAAGGGGGAAGGGGGCAGGGGGCAGGGGGCAGGGGGAAAGAGGGTTTTCCGATTTTTGCACAGATATAAGAGTGAAAAACAATTGTTTTGACGTAGCAGTGCTACGTCTCTACAAGGGTTATGGATAACGCATATTTAATTTCACTCCTATGTCTATTTTCTCAGACAGATAAAGCTTGCCTAACTTCAACTGGTTCACCTGTCAAGCTAAAAGGGCGAACTTCGGTAATTTTTACTTTCACTAACTGCCCTTTCAACTCTTTGATGTCGCCACTGAAGAATGTCAAACGATTACCGCCAGTTCGTCCCATCACCTGAGTTTGAACTTTGGGATTTTGGTCTTCTACTAAAACTTCTTCGATGCGTCCAAAGTAACGTTGCGATCGCTCGGCTACTTTCAAGTTTCCTAAATGATTGAGCCTTTGGAGGCGATCGCTTTTAATTTCTTCACTTAGCTGATTGTCCCACAAAGCGGCAGGTGTCCCTGGACGCGGTGAATATGCTGCTGTATTCAACATGTCAAAGCCAATATCTTCCACCAGTTTCAGGGTATTTTCAAACTGTGCTTCTGTCTCCCCAGGAAAACCGGCAATCGCATCAGCACTAATGGAAGCATCTGGCATATACCGCCGAATCGTATCGATAATCCGGCGATATTTCTCATGGGTATAACCCCGTGCCATCGCCTTTAAAAGTTCATTATCCCCAGATTGAAAGGGAATGTGGAAGTGTTTGCAGACTTTGGGCAACTCAGCACAAGCCTTAATTAATCTCTCTGTAAAATAACGGGGATGACTAGTAGCAAATCTTAACCTTTCAATCCCTGGTACATCATGGACGTAATAAAGTAAATCTGTGAAGTTGTGCAGATGCCGTCCTTCTGCTGTTGTTCCTGGTAAATCTCTACCGTAAGCGTCAATATTTTGACCGAGTAGAGTAATTTCCTTGTAACCTTGCCGTCCTAATTCTTCTATTTCAGCCCGGATAGCTGACGGTGTGCGCGATTGTTCAACACCGCGCACATTGGGAACCACGCAATAGGTGCAGCGTTCATTACAGCCGTAAATTACATTTACCCAAGCTGTTACTTTACTATCCCGTCGCGGCTGGGTGATATCTTCAATAATATGAACAGACTCGGTTGCAACAACTTGGTTGCCGTCGAAGACTGACTCCAGCAAATCTTTGAGGCGGTTGGCATGTTGTGGCCCCATTACCAAGTCTAATTCTGGCACTCGCCGCAATAGCGCTTCACCTTCTTGCTGGGCAACACAACCTGCAACGATGAGGGTTAAATCAGGCTGCTCATGTTTGCGCTTCGCTTGTCTGCCGAGGTAAGAATATACCTTTTGCTCGGCATTATCCCGAATTGTGCAGGTATTGTAGAGAATCACATCTGCATTATTCGGATCTTCTGACCATTCAAAGCCCATGTCTTCCAAAACGCCAGCCATGCGCTCTGAGTCAGCTTTATTCATCTGACAACCGAAGGTAGTGATATGGTAGTGGCGTTTAGAAATGGTCATGGGCAATTCTGCTTAATTAGGGTGATGTTGTATATAAGGTTTATTTCCATTCTATAACGCTCTTAAGGCGCATAACGCAGTCCAGAACGTTTGGATTCTGCAATTAGCGATCGCAAGTAAAATCCCGAAGTTAGTGAAATTTGGCAATTTTCATTAACTCATTGCAGCAAAGCGATCGCAAATAAAATCACGAAAATAAGTCACTTTAGCTGGCAACAGTCGTTGTCCCTCGTGCAGAAGATAGAGTGTGCATCTTACCACAAAATAATTATGCAAGAGGTGTATTTTTTCACAACTCATTTAGTAGGATTGCTATAGCAAGCCAAAACTGCAAAGCCAATCCATCATGCGAATTAATCCAGCCCTCTTACTATGCCAACGTTATAAAGTTTTCTGCCCCAATCATGTCAGCTTGTGATCTAATAAGCTCCGCTAGTCTTTCTTGTGTATCTGTAATCTCAATTAAGGTGCTAAAACTGCCTTGCGTAATTGTGATCTGCTCAAATGTCAGCCCCTCCAAGATGAAGAAGTCTTCTCCATCACGATAATCAAGTATTTTGTCTTGTCCATCTCCCGATCGCAGCACAAACTGATCAGTTCCCTTACCACCGATAAGGATATCGTTGTCTACACCGCTATCAAGGACGTCATTGCCCTTGCCTCCTAATAAAATGTCTATCCCGTCTCCTCCTACTAAATAGTCTTGCCCCCCACGTCCAATTAAAAGATCAGCGCCTTTATTTCCATAAATATTGTCGGCAGAATTCGTTCCATAGAGAAAATCCGTAAAGTCAGACCCTATCTCTTCTGAAACGAATGCTTCTACAACAGCTCGATCTGCTTGTACAAGCCCTGAACTTTCTTCTATAGAAAGGGCAGTATCTTGGATTTTAGTACGAATCTCTTCAGGAGTAAGATTTCCATCAGCTCGGTCTAGCATTAGCGCTGCTAAACCCGCTACATGAGGAGCTGAAGCAGATGTACCATTAAAAGGATTAAATGGAGTACCTAAATTAAACGTAGTTTCTACTCCGTCAGGAGCAAAAATTTCAGGTTTTTTTCTAAGAATAGGTGTAGAAAGTCTAGTTCCCTCTGTATCAAAAAGAATTGGAGAGCCTCCTCTACTTGTGTAGGTTCTTACATCTTGAAAATTTTCGACATCTGTGGCTCCTACTGCAATTGATGCGGGGGCATTTGCCTGACCAAGTACTGTACGATTCAGAGAATCCTCGTCTATATATTCATAGTTGGTAGTGCGATCTGCTCCATTAGCAAAACTAACCCACTTGATAATGCTTGATTGATCAGAATCAGTATCCTCCCTTGCAATAAGAAGATAAAGAGTTTCATCTTTTTTCGGTTGATATAAAAGGGTTCTTAACGGAGTGTCAATAGCAGAAAAGGAGGGAATGGTAGAAATGCTTATTGTATTGTTTTCGTTCGGAAGCGTTGGGCTATTAAGCAAAAACATTTCATACTTTGAACTTACATTAGCGATTGGCTCATCCCAACTTAAAAGGGGACGAATGAATGTCCCATCTTTTGTTACCTCTATATCTTGAAAAATATCTATATTTTCTCCCGCATCGAAATCGTGGGCTTCAAAGGTAATATCTGCTAAGGAAAAGGTGTCTTCAGGGCGAAATTCACTTTCATAAGAAATGTTTCCATTATTGCCCGCAGCAGAAATAAGAGTTATTCCCTTATCTGTTGCCTTTTGTACCGCTTGGGCTGCCACTCCGTCCTGAAAAAAGGGGGCAGGTACAGGAGTATCATCGATAATAATATCTACGTCTTTGGCTGAGAGAGCGGAAACGGCTTTGGCAAAGCTCTCTTCGTTGACTTCAGAAATAGTTAGTCCCTCACCTTCAAAGATTGTATGAAAAAATATTTCTGCTCCTGGGGCAATATCGTGCACTATTTGTGCTACTGCTCTTCCCTCATCATTAGCCGAAGAAGATATGTTGGTAATGTCTTTGAGAATAGTTACGGGGGTAGTTTTTCCGAAAGGATTTTCTTTTCCTGGTAAATCGCCACTTTTTATATCAGCTTCTAAATCGGATAAAGCATTAAAGCTGGTAGAGATAATTCCTACTTTTATTCCAGATCCATCAACATTAAAAAGCTTTCGCGCAATATCTGAACGGATAACGCGATCGCCCATAGTTGTAACTTTTCCAGCCATAGTCTACTCAGAAGGTTAGTAGTAAGAAAAATTAATTTAAATCAAACTTGAACAATCAAGTTAAGTAGCTAGTTGTAAATAAATATAAGATAAACAGAGGACTTTCAGATTTAAAGTTTAACTGAATGCCTGCTCCATTAAGGATTGTTTATCTTCTTGTTGCCAGCTTATTATTTTGAAATCAACCCAATTCAGGAGCAATGGCATCAATTCAAAGCTCATGAACTTGCGGGACAGATGTTTGATAACAAATATGATTTAGCTATGGCAATTATTAACGGTATGGAAGCCCGAAGTATTAAAGGTGGATATGTCTTAGAACATTTTATATTTAATTTTGCCTAGCTACTTAGCAGAAAAAAGCTCAGTAGGTTGACTCGATTAAGCATAAAAATTGAAGTTTATTTCAACTTCAACCCTTAATCCTTTAATTATTAAGTTAATCTTTCGAGTTTTAGCCCGCCAGTTATTTGATTTCCGCTATAGCGCACGGTAACGTTTTCACCATCATTCACTCTGAATTCAAGCGTGTTGCTTTTCCTGAGAATTCCTAATACCCGGAATTCAACGTACATTCTGTGCTGCCCAGCTGAGATATGGAAAGATTTAGTATCTCTGCTTGATATCTGACCTATTTGATTCTGATTTAGAAACACCTTTGCTTCCGACTCCCAGATATAAAACTGTTGCGATCCTACAATCTTTAATTCACTACTCATACTGTCTCCTGCAATCTGTTAAAGGCTAACAACTTTCTAAGAGGATGTTTTAAAAGTCCCCTTGTCGGTATAAAAAGTTCTAGATCCCTCTAAATCCCCCTTAAAAAGGGGGACTTTGATTCCAGTTCCCCCCTTAAAAAGGGGGGTTAGGGGGGATCAATAAGTACCTAAAATTACAGCCAAACACTTTTAAAACAACCTCTAACTTGCCCCCACCGATATTTTAGTAGTCTAACCGCAAACTTGAGCCGCAACCCCTGCTAGTCGCTGTAGCTAGTAGGCGTTGCGGTTCAACTAAGTGTTATGGTTCAAGAGTGGCTAAACAAGCGCTGCACCAATTAGAGCACCAGGACCTGCACCAACGCCACCAGCAAGAGCACCAGTAATAGCTCCAGTGACTGCACCCCCAGCAGCTCCAGTAGCTGCACCTTTAGCTGTTTCCTTTGCTAAATCACTTCCTCTTTTACCATCTATAAGTCCACCAACAACACCCTCAACAGCACCACCAACCAAACCAACACCGCCTCCGCTCACTTGTTCTTCCTGTTGATTGTCTAAATCAACAAATAAGTTTAAATTGTCTAAGTCCAACACTACAATCTTTGCCATTGCTTTTTCTTTTTTATTTGAAATCTTGTCTGTTGTCTAAACTATAGTTAATATATTTGTATTTGCTTAATATTTGCTTCTTTCTTAGGTTTAAATAAGCGGTTTAAAAAATTATTTCTTAGGAACTTTCACCTCTATCTTAGGTTTACTTTTGATACTGGGTTCCAAGTGCCGTGGAAGCTGTGGGGGATGACGCTGGGTAATCCTAGTTTGCAAACGGGTTCGGCATCCAGGCGATCGCTATCAAATATCCAAACTTCGCTAGTATGAGAATTGGCATCGTAGACAACGGTTAGTACCCAACTTTGTAAAGGGTTTTGGGTGTTTTGGGCGTGGATGGGTTCTGAAGGATAACGGTTTTCTCCAAAGTCTGCTTCGCTGAGGGTTTCGGTTTTGTAGTCGAAGCGGGCGATGGCATTTACTAGTTCTTGGCTAATATCTGTTCCTGAACGGAATGTTGACATATATGTGTATCGAGAAGGTTGTCCTACGTTTTGCTGTGGTACATTGGGAAATTCACAATATCTGTTTAATAGTTGCTGAATTGACGTAACTTTGCCAGTTTGGGGATGCAGATGAACTCGCGTTAGTATACTTTTAGCTAGGGTGTGAGTCTCACCTGTAGCTACTTCCTTGAGATATTGGTTAGTTTGAAAATCTTCATAACAGGCGATATCCACAATCACTGAGCCGCTAGCATCTACATAACCGTTACCAAAATGCCATTGGAACCAAGGTTCGGTTTCTCCACGACTCACAAAAGATAGGGTTTCTCGATCAATAACTAAAATCTGAGTTCCTAATCTAGGTTGCCACTCTAGCGAATCACTATAGTTGTTTATCCCTATCAACAGGGGTAAGACATTCACCCGCACTGGCGGAAGGAAAAATACAAGATACTGCCCTGCTAAAACAAAATCATGCACCAATGGTATACCATCTAGCTGGTATGCGGCTTGTTGGATAATCCGGCCAGTCGAATCGCTTTTGTAAATATTAAGCGTCGCATTTAGTCCAGGGCTGATGCCAAAGTTAAAAATCTCCCCTGTTTGCTTGTCACGCTTATAATGTGCGGAATAGTTTAATCCTTTAGTTAACCCCCCTAAATCATCTTCGCCGGAAGTTTCTAAGGTTTGTAAATCGAGGGCATGGGGTTTACCAGCTTCCCACAGTGCCAAAAGTTTATCTGGAAGTGCTAGCACTGAAGTGTTGGCAGCATTCTTGATGGGCTTTTGCCATTGATTCCAAATTGGCCCTGGTGCAGTCATACCATAATTGCCGTAGAGTAGTTTACCTGCTGCGGCTTCTTCTTGATAGCCAGAGGTTTGCACGTAGCGATAAACCCCGGTTGCAACTGCATCGGTAAAATTTACAGCCAGAATTGCTCCATCTCCATCAAACCAGTGTCCCATGCGAATGCCACCGCGTTCTAGCCGTGCGGGGCCATTGCGGTAAAGTGTGCCACGCAAGCCATCGGGAATTTTGCCTGAAAGAATTGGCAGTTGGGTAGGGGGGAATTCTGTAGCTGGTTTGGCGATTGCACCTGCCCAAGCTTTTTTTATTGACTTTTTCTCGATGGTATGCATGTAAGAGTTTTGCTTGATAAATTATCGATGTACATAGTTGCATTCTTAGATTTTAATTTTTGTTGCAATTTTTTAACAATGCCTCTGGCTGTAGATGTATAGAGGCTTTGACATGATGTTATATCATGTCCGCATAATTAGTTATGATTCCCACAGTCATTGCACCCCACCCCGCCAAAGCTACGCTTTGTCTCCCCTCCCCGCAAGCGGCTACGGTGTACACACAAGTCTCGTCGCAGCCATATCTTTATTAATAAATTTCGCACTGCGTTTCTATCCCGCCTCGGAATGAATTCCGAGTCTCATAGCTGAAGTCCACTTAAGTGGACTAAATTGATCGTTTAGTCCACTTAAGTGGACTTCAGCTATTAGCCTTGAACTTTAGTTCAGGGCGGTATGTCGGTGAATGTGACAATTTAACTCTGACAAAAATGTGGGTAAAAGAGTTGAAACCTATGTGGACAACACTTGTGTGTACACCGTAGCCGCTTGCGGGGAGGGGATTAAGGGGTGGGGTTCTTCAGGTTTAATAAGCAATCAAGCGGACATGATATTACTCGTTAACTGAGCTAGCTCATAGTAACCAATAGGAATAACCACTAAATTGAAGTCAATCAACATTCCAAGTGGTTCAAGATACTATGATTAGCCAACAAACAATAGATATCGTCAAATCTACAGCACCTGTTTTGAAAAAGAACGGCCAGCGAATTACAACTCGGATGTATGAAATTATGTTTCAAAACCATCCAGAAATCAGAAAACAATTTGATATGTCTGCTCAAGCAAATGGTTCTCAGCCGGCGAGGTTGGCTACAGCAGTTTATGGCTATGCTGCCCAGATTGATAATTTGCCTGCTTTAAAATCGATGGTGGAAAAGATTGCCCATCGTCATGTGCAAACCCATGTTACACCAGAGCAATATCCTATTGTTGGAGAAAGTTTACTGCAAGCGATGAAAGATGTTTTAGGGGAAGCAGCGACACAAGAAGTAATGGCAGCTTGGACTGAAGCTTATGAGGCATTATCTCAGGTTTTCATTCATAGAGAACATGACATATATATAGATGAAGAGAAAAAACCACAGCTTGTGCATTCCTAACGATAAGACTTAGTGTCATAACAACAGCTTGAGGGTTTGTTATGACAACTTCAACGTTTATAACTACAGCTTGAGTGTTTGTTACAACAACTTCAACGTTTCTAACTACAGCTTAAGCATTCATAACAACAGCTTAAGTTGTATTAACAACAGCTTCAACTTTACTTATAATAACTGGAGTTGTAGTAACTACAGCTTGAGCATTCATAACAACAGCTTAAGTTGTATTAACAACAGCTTCAATTTTACTTATAATAATTGGAGTTGTAGTAACTACAGCTTGAGCGTTTGTTACAACAACTTAAATTCTGCTAATGAAAGCTTTTAGCGTAGCGACTTCAGCAAGCGGGAACTCTTCTAAATATAATAGGACTTACGCACGAGAGATCCCCCAACCCCCTTAAAAAGTTGGCTCTTAAGATCCCCCCTTATTTAAGCTACCGTGTATACACAAGTCGAATTACCCCCCTTAATCCCCCCTTATAAAGGGGGGAAATAAGAAATCTTGTTCCCTCCCCTTTCCAAGGGGAGGGTTAGGGTGGGGTAAAAATGACGCGAAAAACCAAGTGAGTAAGCTATTTCAGACTTGTGTATACACCGTAGCTTATTTAAGGGGGGTTAGGGGGGATCGAGGTTTCAGGTTTTCAATGCGTAAGTTCTGTATAATTTTGATCGCTTCTTCTATCGTCTCTCCTTGGCTGGCGGTTCCCACCTCTGGACATTCAGCTACATAAACATCCTCTTCCCAATGCAAGATTGCTGTAAAGGTTCGAGTTTTTGTATCTTTAGCCTGTTGTAATGAACTCATGGAGCGTTTATCTGGCTATCTTTTCATTTTTCTATTGTTGCTTAACTATCTGGAACCAACAACATCCGCGCCTCAATAGCTTCCCAGGTTTGGGGTGACACCCGCACTGCTGCTTGTTTGCATTGGATGATGAGGTAATTGGCGTAGAGATAATTTTCCAGTGCTTTCGCTTCTTCCTCAGATAAGTTGACCATTTCTGATCTGAGATCAAAAGCATTGAGTAAGGTTTTTTGGACACCCTTAGCACATGCCTGACGTACTTCCCGTGATGGGCGAGCATCAGAAATCTGAGCTTTCAGTCCTTTTAAATGGTCAATCTGTTTAGTAAAATTAGCGTTATTGAAGATTTTTAATTCTTGAAGTTTGTCAGTGTACTTAATAGCCTCGGCTATGGCATTGGCATAAGCGTTGTTGTAAGCGTGGGTATTGTCGATGGGGATGGGGTTGGTGTAAGCGTTGCTGATGGCGATGACGATGGTAATAGCGTTGGTGTAAGCGTTGTCAATGGGCTTGGTGTTGGCGATGGCGATGGCGTTGTCAATGGGCTTGGTGTTGGCGATGGCGTTGGCGATGGCGTTGTCAATGGGCTTGGTGTTGGCGATGGCGTTGGCGATGGGCTTGGTGTTGGCGATGGCGTTGGCGTAGGCGATGGCGATCGCAATCGCAACTGCACGTTTACCCACAGGTTTATAATTTCCTTCAGATCCAACTGTTATTTTTTCTGCCCATTCGAGTAAAGCTTGCAACTTATTAGATGAGCGAAAAAAACTTTGCCGTTTATTGTTTTGAATGTATTTTTGTGCTTCTTTTTCCATCAACGACAGCAACTCATCTGCACCGCCAATTAAACCAGCTATTAACAAAAACACTTCCGTCCATCGGTCATCTACAAGATGTTCGGTAACTAATTTATTAACTTGACGATGCTTATTTATATCTTGATTATGCTTATTTATTATATATTGTGCTGTTAAATATTCTTGTAGTGTCAGATGAGAAAATGAATAAATATCCCTTGTTCGTTCTACTAAAATTCCTTGCTGAATAGCTATAGCATTTAAAACTGCCTCAGCGTCTAAATCCTTTGGTGCATTGTCGTTATTTTGCAGAAACTCTTTAATTTGGTTTACAAGCTCTTCATGAGATAAGAATAGCCGTTGTGATTTAAAGCTGTGATATGCAATTTCAGCTAGCATAATGTTCTCTAAATCGATGCCAAGCTGACTATAAATTGGATCGCTTTGAATGCGTTTTTCAGCAGCCCATTTTTTGAGTAATATATCAAGAGCATCTTTGTAAAGCGTAGCTCGGTTTTTAGGTAAGTCTTGAGATGCGTCATACACTAAACAGAGAAAAGTTAACAATACAGGAGTTCTAGCTAATTCTTTAGTTGGTTTTTGGTTTTTGATTAACTCCCAGCACTTGTCACCAGTTCCGGCTAGTCTATCTACCTCTGATGAAAACCAATTTTGAATAAACTGCTGAATTTGAGCATCATCAAAATCTGCGATCGTAATCTCCCTGAAATTTATAAACTGCGATTTATAGGCAGCAGTCCTACAAGAGATAATAAACTGATTATCTTTGTATTTATCAACAAAGCTTTGAATTTGCTTAATTGGTAAATCGGGCTTTTTTGTTCGCGCTTCATCTAAACCATCCAGCAAAATTAATAAGTTGCCTTGTTCTAAAGCTTTAGTAATAAATTCTTCAGAGAATGGGAACTGATGCGAGCGGAATGATTCTCTAACAACTTCTTCAATATTGATTTCACTCTTGGTAAATAGTTTTAATTCAATAAAAACCGGAATACATACATATTGCAATTCACCAGATTTGCCCTTGAGTGCTTCTAATCCTATCTTCCGCAAAAATGTAGACTTACCAGCACCCGGTGCGCCAAGTACCATCAAATATTGCTTCTGATTGGCAACCTCAATACCTTCTTGCTTTCCGGCATTTTCAAGTTGAAACCCACGTTTTCCACTTTTCCTGAAAGAATTCTCTAAAGATTCAAGTGGTTTATAGGTATCATCTGGCCGCAAACATTGCACAGATATGTAAATTGAATCCAAATCTACAGGCTGTTGCATTCCCAATATTTGCAACTTGTTATGGCGCTTGTGGTAGTTAATAATATATTGCTCAGATGCTTGATAAATTAATTTTGTGGTTTTCTCATCTAAAGGGGGAGAGGGGTCAAGCGGAAAGCATCCCACATTGGAAAAAAAATACCTCATTAAGCTGTGTAACCCTGATTTTACCGCCCACTTTAAAAGATGTATTTGCCGTAATGGGATGCTCCCTTTAAGTGTGTTTATATAAATGTCAGCAAAATCTTTCACTGCTGCATCTGGTGCAACTTCCGGCAGTGCAATCAGCTGATCTAAAGTGACATGATTAACTCCAGATAGTGCTAATGAGCGCAAAATCGCATCAGCCGAACCTTCAACAACCACAACGCGGCTGAGTCCACCTCCAACAGGTTTCAAAGAAAGTTGCTGGAGTTCTTCGATAGTATCACCCAGCACTTCGGTAAGTTGGCTTTTGCGCTGATCAATTAATGCCTGTCGATAAGCCTCAGATGATGTAAATTGCTGAGGTTTCAGCGATGAATTGCTAGCATTTAATCTGATTTGATTTTCGTCCCCCAAACTCATAATTGCCCGAATTACCTCATTCCCCTTAGCCCCCGTCAAAACTTCCTGAAGCAGAGGGTCAATTTTAGCAATTTGACTTTCGTTAAGTTTCATAGAGCTGCCGTTACCTGAATTAAACCTTTACCTTGGCGTTCTCTGTCATGTCCCAAATCTTGACAACTTGTGAGCAGTCCGTCAATTAAATCCAATACCGGAATTTGCTTACTATACTTCTCTAAGATTAACGCTGCTACACCAGAAACGATTGGGGTTGCCATTGAAGTTCCGTCCCAAGCTTCGTAACCACCACCTTGAACTGATGAATAAACTCCTTCTCCAGGCGCAACCAAAGAGGGAACATCATAAGAATGATTATTAACAGATATCCTGCCACTGCCGCTAAAACCGGCAACTTTACTATTAAAGTTTGTCGCACCTACTGAAACTGAACTCCGACAGTTTGCTGGTGTTCTAGTATTGTTACGTCCATTGTTACCAACAGCACAAACAGGGAGTATACCAACTGCCAGTAGAGTATCAATGACATCGCTCATTTCATAAGCATAAGTAGGAAGACCAGCTGAGATATTGGCAATATTCACGTCTACTCGAAGTGCTAGCCAGTCCAGCCACATCACAAAGTTTGATAAGTTACCAGTACCTCTTGGGATAAGTACGCCGTCGATTAATTTAGTTTCTGGCGCAACGCCAACCTGCTTACCACAAATTAGTCCAGCTACGTGAGTACCATGACCATCAGTATCTTGAGAAATTGTTAACTGGATTTGCTTACTTCTATCATTAAAACTATAAGATTCAGTTACCTTGCCTTGCAATTCTGGGTGGGTTGAGTCGATACCTGTGTCGAGGACAGCAATGGTGATGTTTTTCCCAGTGCCTGTAAATCCATTTTGACGTGCTATGTTGAGAGCGATCGCATCTAAATGCCACAATTCATTTTTGGTGAGTTCATCTTTAGTATCTGCATTCCGTTGCGGCTGAATCAACTCAATCGGCTGATCGCGTAAAATTAAGACATTGGGTAACTCCTCACGAATCCTCTGGGCTTCTTCATCCGGCATTTCTACAACACTTGCACCAGTAATCCCTGAGTAATCTGGATACTTTGCTACTTCGCTTGTGTCCTTTTGTGCATCCTCCAACCAGTCTTCAATTTCTTGGTGTACTGGATCTTCTTGCCAAAAATTTACAACTTCTGCAACTTGCGCCTTACGACTTTCCGGTGTAAATTTTCTAAATCCAAGTTTTAGCGATCGCGCTAATGATGTTGCTTTGGGTCGAATAATGTAAACGCTCATCAAAGACTCCTTATTATAAAATAAGCAAGATGTCTGCTTCACGAATAGACTATTACATTTTTTACAGTTTTCATAGTAATAAATACCTGCCCTTGTGCAGTGATTTGGTATGATATGAAGCAGGTTCTATAAGCTACAAAAGGTGAAACAGCTAATTCCGGGTCTATTATGACAACTACACCAAGCTTCAATTCCTGGGTTATCTGTCCCCAACCAAATCCTCAAGCTAACTTGCGTTTATTCTGCTTCCCCTACGCTGGTGGGAACTCGGCGATTTTTCGCACATGGCCTAATAATCTTCCTAGTAATGTCGAAGTCTGCGCTGTGGAATATCCGGGACGGGGAAGACAGATTAAGTCAGCACCATTGACGCGATTAGAATCTCTTGTTGAAGCGATCGCTCCAGTTCTCATGCCATACTTAGACAAACCATTCGCCTTCTTCGGTCACAGTATGGGCGGATTAGTTAGCTTTGAGTTGACCCATCTACTTCGTCAGTATAGTCTTGCTCCCTTTCACCTGTTCATATCTGCTCGTCGCGCCCCGCAAATCCCGCCCACAAAACCACCCCTCCATATCCTATCAGACCCTGATTTGCTCAATGAGCTACGCAGTCTTAACGGTACACCCAAAGCAGTACTAGAAAGCATGGAACTGATGCAGATGTTCCTCCCCATTTTGCGGGCAGATTTTGCCGTTCTGGAAACTTATATTTACACTCAAAAACAGCCTCTGGAGTGTCCTATTACTGTTTTTGGTGGTTTGCAAGACCAAGAAGTTAGTCATGAGGCATTGCAAGCATGGCGAGAGCAGACGATTGCTGCTTTCTCATTACATGAGTTCAACAGTGACCACTTTTTTATCCATTCACAGCAAGAATTATTACTTAAACTTATATCTCAAGAATTGCAGATGCGTCAGCGCAGCTCGTACTAGTACAGCGCGGTTTTAAACAAGCAAAAGCCTTGATATACAAAACTTTTGACACTTCGACTTCGCTCAGTGTTAACTTTTGACTTTTGATACCAATTCAAATAATGTTTGCGACACATCAATTATTTGTAAGGGCACAACATTGTTCATTAGTGTCAACTTAAGCTAAAAATAGCAAAACTTTCGACTTGACTCACCCGCCTAGAACTAAAGTTCTTTGGCTTTTATAGCCGTAGCCATTTTAATTAGGACGCAGCTTGCTTGAGAACGATTTCCATAGCATCACGTAAATTATCAGATTTAAGTAATAGCTTGCGAATTCTGCTTTTTAAAGTCGCCCAACACTTTTCA
>NZ_JAIVFS010000089.1 GCF_020829645.1 Nostoc mirabile CHAB5784
TTTGGTCAATCTGATGGCTGGTTTGGCTGCTTACACCTATTTACCAAAAAAACCGTCGATTGATATTTACCCAAAAGATTTACCTGCACTACCTCCTGCCGTTTTCTAACCGTCGAACTCACGTTAATTCGTAATTATTATGCTGTGGATGAATCCGGGTGGCTCTGAATAAAAACGAGAGCAATGTCTACGACGGGCTACGCCTACGCTTTTTACTCGCACCTCTTCTCAAAAGGCGATCGCTCAATTTCACTCATTTCACAATCTGGGCAAGTTGCAACTCTAATTTGAGAAAAATTTACAGTCAAAAACACAAAATCAATATTGACTAAATATTAAAAACACTGTCTGCAATAACCCGATGATAAAACCCAAAACACCACCTAGAGTTACAATAGCTTGCAATTCATTTTTCACAATTCCCTCGATTGCAGCTTCTAAATCAGCCGGTGAAGTTGATTTTACCCGGTCAACTATCACTTGATCTATCGACAAAATCGGAATCACCTGCGCTACAATTACTTCTAAATCTTTTTCCAAATACTTATCTAATATTAAAGCCAACTCTTGACTCATGACTTCTAAAGAAGTACTGACAACAGGTGAAGTACTAAGACGATTTAGCAGGACTACAGCAATATTTTCCCAATCAACAGAATCAGTTAATCCTTGTAAAAAATCGCTGCCACTGTTTTGTAGGTAATGACGCACACTTTCGCGGGTGGTCTTTCGGAGTTGGCGCACTGTCCCAATTGGCAAGTTTTGTAATGATAAATTTTGCAGTAATTTCCGAATGCGATCGCGGATTTGCAAATCTTTAGTCAATTCCTGCAAGCGAGTATTAGCAGCCTCTTTTTCATCCAAACAAAAAGTTCGTAGTCGCGTGAGAGTATTACGTAAGCCAAACAAATTTGCTACTACCCAATAAGTCCCACTGGTTTTTTCGCGGAAGCCTTCATCAATAATTTGAATTGTGCGATCGGTCAAAAAATCAACTATCGTCTGCCGCAACACATCTGGCGGTAAAACTACTTGCAATAACCAATCAGCAAGCCGCGTAGCTTGTTCTTCACTCAATTGAAATTCCAGCAATATCTGGTCAAAAATTTGATTGATCTGCGCTTCCAAAAAGTCTTCACGTCGCGCTAAAACCTTGAGTAATCGTGGCAAGGATTCCCCTAGTAAATCCCGCAAAATTCCCGCCACAATTTTGGCACTTTTCTCGTTTTTATTTGTTTTGATTTGTTCAATCGCCATCTGCAACAACCAGAGAATTGCTGATTGCACGCGTTCTGTTTGCAACAAACGCCGCGCCAGATTTTGCAATTCTTGTGGTGTCAAAAGTGACCCCATGATTGTCTTAGAAATGTTCAGAGCCAAACGTTCCTGGTTGCGGGGAATCAATCCAGGGGTGAAGGGTACTCTTCGTCCAGCAATGTAAATTGCTCGGTAAGGACGGAACAACATTTTGATGGCTATATCATTTGTGAAATAGCCAATAATTCCACCCAGTACCGGGGGAGACACATAAAGCCAAAGATGAGACCAGTCCAAGGGAAGAATTAAAAAAGTTAGGAGTTTAGAGCTTAGAGTTAGGAGACGCGATTAATCGCGTCTGTACAAGAGTTAGGAGTTAGGAATGATAAATTTTAAATGAGAATTTATCACTACTCATAATTCATAACTTTTAACTAATAACTCCTAATTTACTAAGCACTAGCACTCCCATCATACCGTTCACAATGGGGTAGTGTGTGGCAACAGCAAAACCAACTTGCCGCGCTAACTCTATTTGCTCTCTCCCGATGGGAAAGCGGTCTAAGCTAGGGCTGATATAAGCATATTCTTCTTTTAACCCTAAATAACTGGCAACTGGCACCACAAAACTGTCCAGATACAACTGCTGAAGGGCACGTAGCTGAGGATTACTCGGTCGATGAAAGTCTAATATTGCGGCTTTAGCACCTGGCTTCAAAACCCGGTATAACTCTTGGAGACTGCGGGAAATATCTTTAACATTTCTTAAACCATAGCCCATTGTTGCGGCATCAAATTGGTTATCGTCAAAGGGTAAATTTAGCACGTCGGCTTCTACCCAGGCGATCGCAGGTTGGGGGTACTGCCAATGTGAGCGTTCTTTAGCTTTTTCTAGCAGGTTGGGGGAAAAATCCACTCCGTACACCTTCCCTGTTGCTCCTGTCCGCCGTGCCAGACGTAAGGCTAAATCACCACTACCGCAACACAAATCTAATGCAGTATCACCCGATTTAGCTGCACTCCACTTCACTGCCATTTCCTTCCATATTCGATGCTGTCCCAGACTCAACCAATCGTTCAACTGGTCATAAACCGGAGCAATACGGTTAAAAATGGATTGAATTTCGTTAGTCATTGGGTATTGGGTATTGGGCACTTGTACTGAGCGACTTGCCTTGAGCCTTGGGAGAGCGTAGCCGACTTGTACTGAGCGCAGTCGAAGTAAGGGCAAAGTCGAAAGGAGCCGAAGTATTGGGCACTTGTACTGAGCGACTTGTGTTAAGCGTTGCCGAGGTAAGTCGAAGTATTGGACATTGGTTTTTGACTAATGACTAATGACTAATGACTAATGACAACTAGTAAGAGCGATCGCTATCAGTTGGGCTGATAAATTAATTAGCATTAATTCATCTTCCCGTAAAGTGCAGGGTTGTTTCCACTGTAAGGATAATACGCCCAAAAGTTGATGACGGTAGCTAATTGGGATAACTAAATGTGCTTGCACACCCGTATTTTTGTAGTGAATAGCATCAACTAATTTTGTGTCTTTAAGTATATTTGAGGAAACTTGCATTTGCCCGGTGGCGATCACTTCCTTTGTTAATGGATCAAGAGATAGCCAATTCTCTATTGTACCTGTATCGCTGTAAGTTCCTTGAGTCGCAATCAGAGTATTTCCATTTGTCAGTTGTAGAATACACCCGTCTGTTCCAAAAGTCTCACTCACAGCCCTAGCAATTGGAGCGAGAGTTTCTTCTAAACTAGAAGTTGCTTGAGTTACCTGTACCAAAACACTCAGCAGCGCTATTTGAGCATGAGAACGGCGTAATTCTTCTGTACGTTGCTTGAGCAAGTCGTAGGTTTCTGCTGCTCTTTGCACCACTGCCTTCAGTTCGCCTGGGTCCCAAGGCTTGGTGATATATTTGTAGACTTGCCCTGCATTAATCGCCTCTACCAAGTCTTCAATATCAGTAAATCCGGTGAGAATTATCCTAACTGTATCGGGAAACTGAGGTACAGTCTTGCTGAGAAACTCAGTTCCTTTCATTTCTGGCATCCGTTGATCGGAGATAATCACCGCTACCTCCCCTTCTGCTGCCAAAACTTCTAGGGCGTTCACCCCACTATCAGCTTTCAGAACATTAAAGTCGCGTCGAAAGGTGCGATAAAGCAGATCGAGATTATCTGGCTCATCGTCAACTACCAGGATTTTCAGCTTTTTTGGTTGTTGGAGAGTCATCACTTGATATTGGAGTTTATCAATTTCGAGACTGGGCTTATCCATAAGATATTTCCTTTAAATATTCACTATCTTGTTATATTCCATACCAAGCTTAGTTGAGAATAGCTCAAATTTATCAAGGGTTTTTACGGAGTTAGCTTGCATGTTTAAATACGGCAACTGTGAGTGTCACAGAGGATATTTGCCTGCCCAAATATCTGAAGCAAGAAAAAATTCCACAAGAAGAATTAACTAGATAAGTTTCTACAGAACGCAAGGCAGTAGTTATACTCAGAACTTGCACCAGCCCCAACAACCACCTCAAAATTCATTCTGAGGCTATTAGCTTGCATTCTTCTAAAGAAGACTCAATAAGGATTAGAGTCCACTAAGCGTGGACTTGCACTAAAAGCCTGTGAAATTTATTTCTTGGCAAGAAAGTGGGCAGGTGCAAGATATAACTATGAGTGGTTCATAGATTAGAATAAGACTTGCTCATGAGGTATTAATCAACCTCTCAAGTTGAAGCTCGCACTCCGATTATGACTGATCTACCACCCAACGCTCAGAATCCCGAAGAAAATGCTACCAACGATGTAGCACAAGAATTACTGCGAAGGCTGAGGCAAAAACAAGGCAACTGGGTGGAATGGGGAACGGCGATCGCCTCGTTGCTAAAAACCGGTTACAACCCCCAAGACATTTTTGAGGCGACTGGATTTGAGCCGATTCAACAAAATCAGGTGGTTGTTGGTTCTCAAGTTTACAATTCTTTGGAAAAGTTTGGAGTATCGGAAGCAACGCGATCGCACTATGCTACACGCGGCAGTGATGTTTTATACGAACTGCGTTTGCTTACCCAAGAAGAACGCGCCGCCGCCGCCGAACTAATCTTCGTCCACAATGTTGATGCCGATGAGGCACGAGAAATAGCAAAAGCACTTAAAGAGTTCTCTTATTACCGCACTTTACCAGAAGGGTTTTCTGCCCATCCTGGGGATGCTGTTGCTCATCAAGTTTGGAAACTGGCACGCCAAAATGCAGATTTACAACAGCGATCGCGCCTGATAGCCAAAGGTTTACGCTTTGCTCACACGCCAGCAGCAAGGCAAAAAATCGAACAACTACTGACTGATTTTACTACCGTTCCCCAGCGTCCAGCGCCAATTTTACCCTTTTACCGCCTGGAATTTGAAGAACAATTACCCCGAATCTTGCCCGTAGTAGGCGAGTTGCCTTTGTCACGACAAGACTTGCAAGCTGTGCCCATACTGACAGAAATTGAACCATTTCGGATGGTCAAGTTTTCTGGAGAGCAAGCTTGGATACCATTACCAGGTTGGCAAGTGTTGTTGGCAGCAGAAGATCCAGTAGTAATTTTAGCGAATAGCGATCGCTTCCCCATCCAAACCCAAAGCCAAACGGGGCCTATCGTCGTTGTGGTAGATCGTGCCCAACGAGAATGGGATGCCTCCAGCTACTTTGTCGTTGAAAATGGTGGTGAATTAGATTTTCAGTGGTTTGAAACTGAGCCAGAAATTCCCTTACTAGGACAAATTATTATCATTGTGCGTCCTAAGAAAATTTTGGATGAAGAATTAACTAAGGATTCCTGGCAGATTGACGAATAAATTTAATTTTATATTTGGCTGAAAGTCCGAGCTAAGGCTTTCTTAGCTCGGACTTCTTTTTCTATGTCTGTTTTGCTCCCAATTGCCCGTCACAAAAATATCAACAAACATTTCTGTTCCATAGAACTTGAGTTAGGGACTTCCAAGAAATAAATTATCCAAATAAACGAACCACTCCAGACACAGAGAACACAGAGGAATAAGGAGGAGAGTTTGAGAGGGTTTTTGCGTAAGTCCTAAATTCGTAGCGAATTAAATTTGGCAATACCCTGCAATGCCAACGCATCGGCTGACAATACCAGTGCATCGGCTGACAATGCCAATGCATCGGGTAACAATGCCAATGCATCGGCTGACAATGCCAATGCATCGGGTAACAATACTAATGCGTCTCCTTGCATTAAAAACGCTACGATTTTACGCAAAGTTGTACTAAGTAGGTTGGGTTGAACTTTAGTGTTACCCAACAAATGGCCGAAAATGTTGGGTTTCGTCCCTCAACCCAACCTACACATTTTTATTTTTTGGGCTTAACCCAAGCGTATTGGCGTAAAGCCTTCTCTTCGAGACGCTGCGCGAACGGCATGGCTTCGCTTAGAGCGAGTAATCGAGCGTCGGAACGAGCGTCATTACGAAATAGAAACACCGCTTACTTCATGTGGTTGCCAATTTAAGTCTTGCGATCGCACTGCGAAGTACGAGGATGGTACAACGGGAGCGCTAAGAAGTAAAGGAGGCGGACTATCTAACTCTAGGCGGTCAAACAAGCGATTTTTCAAGTCTGCTCATTGGGACAGTGGGGGTAGTGTAAGGAATTGCAGTCACCGCAGATTGATACTCTGCTAACTCTTCGGCTAATTCTGGACACTCTGCTAATTGCTGCTCAACCCATTTTTGCTCTGGTTCACTTAACACATTCAGGGCATAAACAGGAGCTAGTTCACAAAAGCGATCGCGTGGATAATTTTGGCATAGCGATCGTAAAGTGTAGATAGAAAAGTTAATCTTTCAGCCCAGTTAGCAACAATTTAATCGGGAGGCAATGCCGATTTTGACTTTTTTACATTTTATTTAGCAAATCCAGGAACCGTCAGTATCAGCACAGTGACATGGGGAAATGTAATTCTCGGACTGTTTAACGATTTTGGGGCTTTATTGACAAATCTATTTAGCCAATGCCGCCAGTTGCTTTAAGTCTCTTAGAGCATGTTTGAAAAGGGTCGGCTTGAGCCTCAAGTGCGACCCAGAGGTGCGATCTCAAATCCCAAAACTCTGATTCTTTAAATAAATTTTCAAACCATTTTTAATAGAACTCACTGGAGCAAGAATCTCAACAAATGTATCATTCTGAGCAAGATGCTTAAGAAATTAAGTATTTTCTTGGTTATTTTATCTTTTCCGGTATCTTCTTTTATTACCACAATTATTGAGTAAAAAACAAATCCCTATTTTTTTGATTTAGTTTCTTGAAGAATTCAGAAGTCAGAATTCATTACTGAGGGATTCAGAACTGTCACTAATTGGAAATTTAATGGGAAGAAAACAAACCCAATGGATTTCTGTTGATATAAATGACTCAAGGATTGTCCAACATCGCTATCACTCGTTTGTAGCTGAACAAGGAGTTTTCCAAAAATGTCTCTAACTAAACGTTGCTTGGCCGAATTTATTGGTACATTGTGGCTTGTCTTAGGTGGTTGTGGTAGTGCTGTTCTAGCCGCAGCCTACACAGCAGATGCTGCCAAAATCAGCGAGAATACTTCTTTTCCATTGGGTATTGGATTAGTAGGTGTATCTTTGGCATTCGGGCTTACCGTCCTCACAGGGGCTTATGCTTTTGGTCATATTTCTGGTGGCCATTTCAATCCAGCTGTTTCCTTTGGACTGTGGGCAGGTAAGCGCTTTCCGGGGTCTGACTTACTACCTTACATCGTCTCTCAAGTAATCGGTGCAGTTGTTGGTGCGGGCATTATCTACCTGATTGCTAGCGGCAAAACTGGATTTGCCCTGACTGGCTCTAACCCATTGGCTACTAACGGCTACGGGACTCACTCTCCAGGTGCTTACACGCTGTTTGCTTGCTTCATTAGTGAAGTTGTGATGACTTTCATGTTTCTGCTGATTATTCTGGGTGTGACTGATAGCCGTGCTCCTAAAGGATTTGCACCACTGGCAATTGGTTTTGGACTCACCTTGATTCACCTGATTAGCATTCCTGTAACCAATACCTCGGTCAATCCTGCGCGTAGTACTGGAGTTGCTCTATTTGCAGGTGTAGAACTCTTTTCGCAAGTCTGGCTGTTCTGGATAGCTCCGATTTTGGGGGCTATTTTAGCAGGATGGTTGTATATAGCCGTCTTTAGTGAATCAACTGTGGACGAACGGCAAAATGTCAAAGAGCTAGTCTAAAAGTCATTTTCAACTATTGCCGCTTTTTATCGCAGTTGATCAAAAGCGGCAATAGTTGGAGCTGCTTTGTGCTTATAATCAATCTCTCATATCATGTCCGGTTTAACACTTGTCATTGCGAGCGAAGCGAAGCAATCCCAAAGCCTTGCGATTGCTTCATTCCACTTCGTTACATTCGCAATGACATATTACAAGTAATTAACCGGACATGATATCAGATGAAGTTGCGTAGGCGCAGCCCAACCTAGGCATCGCTTGAGATTTCGTTTTGAGATTTCTTAATAATCCTCCGACTAAAAGAACAAATGAGCCAAGCGAAATTTGTTTTGTCGGGGGATTATTATGTTGTTCCAGGTTCCGATTATCAAATAATACACTTACTTATGAACCTATTAAATAAAACTTGATAGACTACTATCAGCAATCTAGTAATTTAGGATTAAGAATCACCGAAGATTATTGATATCTGCGGTTTGGAAATTACATTCAACATATAACATATATTCAATATATAAAATTTGGTATGTCAGACTCTAAATTTACTGCTTCTCTGGCTCAAGAATTACTCCACTCAGAATTGTCTGAACGATCGCCCGTATCATCCCTACGGGCAGAAGCCATAGCACGCATCCGCAACAATCTGCGCCCAGGACAACAGCAAATGGCTGACTGGCAATCTGGCCCTTTGGCTATTTCTGCGGTTCCTGGTGCAGGCAAATCTACTGGAATGGCAGCGGCGGCAGCGATCGCGATCGCACGTCAGTATGAACGTTCATCCTCCCGCCGTCAATTAGTAGTTGTCACCTTTACTCGCTCTGCTGCTGCCAATATTAAAGCGAAGATTCGCAAATTCTTACGAGATGATTTATCTTTACCTCAGACTGGCTTTTTTGTCTATACCCTACATGGTCTAGCATTGAACATTGCCAGTCGCCATTCTGATTTATCAGGTTTGCAGTTAGAAAATGTCACATTAATTACACCAACTCAAAGTCACCGTTTTATCCGAACAGCTGTAGAGCAATGGATTGCGAATAATCCAGGAATATATTTGCGGTTATTAGAAGGTCATCAATTTGACGGAGAAGAGACAGAAAGGTTGCGTCGCCAATCGGTGCTGCGAACAGAAGTATTGCCGGAATTGGCTAATACGGTAATTCATGAAGCAAAAAGTTCTGGGATATCGCCAGAATTATTGCGGGAGTGGAGTAAGCAAACCACAGACGAATATACAATTTTGAGCGTAGCGGCGGGATTGTATGAGCAATATCAAAACTTAATGCGATCGCGTGATTTCATCGACTACGACGATATGATTTTAGCCGCACTGCGCGTTTTAGAAAACGACAGTGCCCGTCGCATCGAGCAAAACCAAGTATTTGCCGTCTTTGAAGACGAAGCCCAAGATTCTAGCCCCCTACAAACGCAGTTGTTAGAAATTTTGGCAAGTGATGGGGAATATGAGGGAGAGAACTCTTCACTCCTAACTCTTAATTCCTCACTCAGTACAGACGCGATTAATACAGACGCGATTTATCGCGTCTCTACGCACTCCCCACTCAACTTAGTCCGAGTTGGTGACCCGAACCAAGCGATTAACTCTACTTTCACCCCAGCCGATCCGATTTATTTTCGGCAATTTTGCGAAGAGTGCGATCGCATTGAACGATTGGCAACGATGGATCAAGCTGGTCGCAGTACTAGAATTATCATTGAAGCTGCTAACTTTGCCCTCAAATGGATCAATAAACAGTCGTCAGCAACAACGAATAACGGACAAAAGACTCCTGACAACCGACAAGTACCATTTCGCTTGCAGACAATTCGCCCTGTTGAAGTTGGTGATCCGCAAGATAACGCCAACCCAGCACCAGTAGGACGAGGATTGGAACTTTATACTCCGCGTGACATTCATCACACCGTTGACTTGTTATCTCAAAGGGTGATTGAGTTATTTGGTGAAGACTCAACACAAAATAGTGCAGCGATTTTAGTGCGAGAAAATCGCCAAGGACGATGGTTAGCAGAAGCTCTAACACCTGTGTGCAAAGAGCATAATATTACACTGTACGATGTGGGAGAACGCGATCGCCGTTCCCATGTTCCCCAAGAGATTTTAGCATTGCTGCAATTTTGCGATCGCCCCCACTCCCCCGATTACCTCAAAGCCGCACTAGAAGCATTAGTACAGCGCCAGTTAATTCCTACTCAAGACCTCAACGCCCTTGCTAGTCTCCCAGAAGAGTTTTTGTATCCTGGCCCCCTAGCAGCACCCCAGCCAGAAACAGTCCAAAAAGCTGCTCGTTTGTGTCGCAATTTACTTCGCGCCCGCTTGGAATTGCCCCTGTACCAGCTAATTTCCTTTCTTGCCTTGACCTTAAATTACGACCAGGCAGAATTGGCAACTGCTGACAAACTCGCAGAACGGGTTAACCAGCAGATAGCTGGCAATAGTTCGATGGGTGGAATGCTGTCAGCTTTAAGTGAAATCGTCAGTTCCGAACGGTTTGAACCAGTAGAAACCGAAGATTCGGAAGAACGTTACACTCGTCGCGGTCAACTGACTATTATTACTATGCACAAAGCCAAAGGGCTAGATTGGGACTATGTGTTTCTTCCCTTTCTCCACGAAAACTTGATTCCTGGGAGATTTTGGGTTCCTCCCCAAAGCCAGTTCTTAGGGGATTTTACCTTATCAGAAGTAGCCCGCGCCCAAATTCGTGCTGCTCTCCACGGAGAATCTACCATACCAGATGTTACACAAGCATGGGAACAAGCAAAGCACTTGAAAATATCTGAGGAGTACCGTTTACTATACGTTGCGATGACACGAGCAAAGCGTCTGGTGTGGATGTCAGCAGCGCAGAAAGCCCCATTTACTTGGAGTAAACCGGACAATTTACAAGAACAAGCGCCTTGTCCGGTTTTTCCAGCATTAAAGCGCCAATTTCCTGAATGTGTGATGAATTTAGGAGTAATGACCAAACAAGTGTGAGTAAAACTTTTAAGGATGTTTTATAACCTACGGAGGTGGGTTTTGCCTGTGTAGACGCGGTTATGAGCCAATACAGTTCAGTTAGCGCCAAAAACCTTAAATTGTGTAGGTTGGGTTGAGGAAGGAAACCCAACATTTCCGGGGCTTTGTTGGGTTGCGCTTTGCTTAACCCAACCTACAATTTTCCTTAACCCAAGCGTATTGGGTTATGAGCCTTTTTACTCGGCAGTTGAGCCTTTGAACTCGGCAGTTGAGCCTTTTTACTCGGAAGTTGAGCCTTTTTACTCGGAAGTTGAGCCTTTTTACTCGGAAGTTGAGCCTTTTTACTCGGCAGTTGAGCCTTTTTACTCGGAAGTTGAGCCTTTTTACTCGGAAGTTGAGCCTTTGAACTCGGCAGTTGAGCCTTTGTACTTGGAAGTTAAGGCTTAACTCTTTGTCAAAGTTAATTTTTTTATGGATTCTTTCGGTCTATTGCCATGAGCCAACAATCTGAGTATTCCCCTTCATGTAGCTCATGCGCGGGCAATAGCTTTACTTTGACAAAACCACATTTTTCATAGCAACGGATAGCGCGAGGATTGTCAACATGAGGATCTATGACAATTTTATGAGCTTGTCGCTGTTCAAAAAGATAACTGATAACTGCTGACAGAATTTTTGTCCCAATTCCCTTGTTCCAATAGTCGGTTTCGCCTATGAACAAGTCAATTCCGTAGACATAATCAGTTTGATCGAGACGATACAATTGTCTATCGGTTTGAGATAAGTCATTGAGCGCACAATACTGCAAATAACCAATGGGAATATTTTGATAGTAGAACAGACACGGAACAACCGGGTCATCTCCCTTGATCATAGGTTTGTACGTTTCTATAATTCTTTCTAAATCAAAAGGATTATCTCTTCCTTCATAAAATTTCAAAACTTGTTCATCAGTTAACCATTTTGCCATCAACTCATAATCATATATTTCATCTTGCATTAGACGAATAGCAATTTCATGTTGTTCAATTAGCATTTACTGTGTATATTTTTCTAGCTATACTTTTTAAATCAGCGATGCAATGATATTGATACTCATAGCTAAGATCGTGGTATTGAAAAAGAAGGATAATATGCTATGTAACAGAGTCAAGCGCCTCATATCGCGTGATCTCGTCTCCACATCTGAAACTTGACTAGTCATGCCAATTACAAATGAATAATATAAAAACTCCCAATAGTCTGGATAGTCGTTATTAGGAAAATCTAAACCTCTGGTGATTTCTTCTCTATTATTACGACTATTATATTTGTAATAGCTGTGTGCATATTGCACTGCAAACATCGTATGCACTAGTAACCAGGAACCGACAATGGTCATAATTGAAAGTATGACATGTAAGGTAAGCAGAGTTGTTGACAATCCTTTTTTATCATTTAGTAAAAACCCGATCGCTAAAACACTAGCACAAGCCGCAGCTATCACCAGCATAAATATAGCTAAATGTCCTTCATATTCATTCTCAGCATAACGGCGAATTTTTTCTGGGGTAGCTTTGATCATCTTCCACCAGGTTACGGCTAAGAAAAAGTCAGCACCGGAGTTCCAAGCGCAGAGAATGCGAGTAGGTAAGTGCAGCCAAGACGGAAGAATTATTGAAACTAATACAGCAATTCCGACAGCAACGATCAGTCGGGGTCGGTGGTCAAAGTTTTTAAATAAATTAAGTTTCACAAATGTTGCGATCGCAAAGTTTAACTAATTCGTAATACTCGCCTCCGGCGAGAAGCAAGCTACGTAACTTTGGGAAAACACCACATCAAATTGTAAAATTGGTGTTCTTTAAGCTAATCGTCATTCAAATTGCATCTTTGCGTATCCGCGTCCCCCATCTTTTTAACGATTTTAACTACACAACTTGGAGTGCATTAGCTTACTTGTTGTGGTGTAAATTTTTAACTAATTCAATTACGAATTACGAATTACGAATTACGAATTATTTTAACTTGGCTCTAATCGTTTCTATTCGTTGACGATTAACACCCAAATCGCTTTGACCTAAGCGTGAGGCTGAACGTACTTGGATAACATTAGCATTCCGGTCTAAATAGAATTCTACATCATCCACAAATCCCAGTAAAGCACTTTTAAATTCTGCATATAAATAATCTTGGCTTTCGGTAATTATTTTAGTTCTTGGTAAGGACTCAATAATCTGTTTAAGATTACTAATCGCTTCTTCTGGAGTAGATGTAAAAGTCAGTGGTGCAATTTTGTGAACTGCATCTGCACTCTGACTAGAAACGCAGTTAGGAGAATTAGGGCAGGGTGCTAATTTACCGTTGCTAATACCTAAATTATTTGGTCGTTTGCCAGCAAAAACCATAATTATGTCTCCAGGTAAGTGAATAAGTATACTGTCACACTTTGCCGCGATCACATCTTCTGGCAAATGACAGATTCACTAAAACATCGGTGATGCGTTCGCCTCTGGCGTTGGCGAAGCCATCGCTCTATGATCCGGTAAGTATCGTCTAAGCGAAGACAGATTATGACGCAAACAATTTCAATCAACGACTCTGGGCGCTTGCAACTCACACCGTTAGAAATTCCATCCCGTTTGCTGTTGGGGCCTGGGCCCTCCAATGCCCATCCCACAGTTCTCCAGGCGATGAATACCTCACCCGTTGGGCATCTTGACCCAGCTTTTCTCGCACTCATGGATGAAATTCAATCGTTGCTACGCTACGTATGGCAAACAGAAAATCCACTCACCATTGCAGTCAGTGGTACGGGAACAGCCGCAATGGAAGCAACCATTGCCAATGCTGTAGAACCCGGTGATGTGGTTTTGATTGGTGTAGCTGGTTACTTCGGTAATCGCCTTGTGGATATGGCTGGACGTTATGGCGCGGATGTGCGAACCATTACCAAACCTTGGGGACAAGTGTTCAACCTGGATGAACTCCAAACAGCATTAAAAACTCATCGTCCAACTATTTTAGCTCTAGTTCATGCTGAAACATCCACCGGCGCACGTCAACCATTGGAAGGTGTCGCTGATTTGTGTCGTGAATTTGGCACTTTGTTGTTAGTTGATTCAGTCACGAGTTTAGGTGGTGTCCCCTTGTTTTTAGATGCTTGGGGAGTTGACTTAGCCTATAGTTGTAGCCAAAAAGGGTTGGGTTGCCCGCCTGGTGCTTCGCCTTTTACAATGAGTCCGCGTGCCGTTGAGAAATTGCAACAGCGTCAAACAAAGGTTGCAAACTGGTATTTGGATATGTTGTTACTGGGTAAGTATTGGGGCGCTGAACGCACTTATCACCATACAGCACCGATTAATTTATATTATGCATTGCGGGAAGCACTACGTTTGCTTGCAGAAGAGGGATTAGCAAACTCCTGGCAACGGCATCAGAAAAACGTAGAATATCTCTGGGAAGGATTGGAAAACTTAGGACTGAGTATGCACGTTGAGCAAGAGTATAGACTGCCAACGCTGACTACTGTCTGCATTCCAGCAGGGGTAGATGGGAAAGCGATCGCTCGGCAGTTACTGAATGAGCATAATATTGAAATTGGCGGTGGTCTTGGCGAACTAGCGGGTCTTGTTTGGCGCGTCGGATTGATGGGCTTTAATAGTCGAAAGGAAAGTGTTGACCAACTTTTAGCAGCACTACGGCAGGTTTTGCCTAAGTAGTTTTCGGGTGAAAATGGTGCGTTAACAGTAGCTTAACGCACCTGATAGAAAAGGCGTAGGCGTAGCCCGCCGTAGGCATCGCGCTAAGTTATATCTTGCACCAATCCCTACAACCGCCAGAGAATAAATTCTCAGGCTAATAGCGCAAGTCCACTCAAGTGGACTACAAACCTTACTCAGTCTTCTTTAGAAGACTTTAGCTATCAGCCTCAGAATTCATTCTGAGGCGGTTGTAGGGACTGGTGCAAGTTCTGAGCTAACATTGTTTGAGAATTAAAGCAAAACTGATACTTCACACTTACTTGCTTTTTTTACTTATCCTAAGGATTAAAGAAAGGGCAAGTTAATTTTTGCAGTCCGATCAATCGCATTGTTAGTCGATGCAATCGCATTGTCAAGCGACACAATGGCATTGTTAGGCGACACAATGGCATTGTCAGGCGACACAATCGCATTGTCAGGCGATACAATCGCATTGTCAGGCGATACAATCGCATTGCAGACCGATGCATTAACAATTCAGGAAATTGAGTTAAGATGGCACGCCAATACAAAGTGCGACTCGTTCACATTTTGTGAAAAACGTCAGGATAATATATCTGTTAACTCATCTCACAGCCACGAAAACATCGCAAGTCTTTCCGACACGCTCCCGTGTTCGCTGGTTTTCTTGAATTGCCGTGGTTAAATCGAAGTCCTGAGTATTGCTACTAATGATTAAGGACAAATGACTAATGACTAAATCGGCGGGCGGCTACCCCGGACACCCGTTGAAGAGATGGGATTCCCGCCGATTTTATTAACTCACTGCGATAAAAAACCAACAAATAGTAGAGGCAAGAGTATTAGTAGGGACACAATTAATACGAGGGTTGCCGGCTCGATTTTAATCTGGTTATTCTGTGGATCGCGCATTTGGCACTCCCTCTAACAATAAGTATATTAACTGAGCATAAAGGATGTTTATTCCTTTTTCCAAGCCCAATTAGGTTTAAAAATGTAAATTTTTTAAGCAGGCTAGTGGATTAAATTTACATTTTTTTGATTTTAATAACTGTTAATCCCTTGATTCATCCCCCCATCTGCTTATTTCTTCCAAGGTAGTTTAGTTCCCATTTCAGTCAATGCAGAAAAGATGAGATAGAGAACGAGTAAGCCAGCACCGACAAAAAAAGCCAGTAAATCGTTATCCATAAGTGCTATTTGCTAAAACTTCGCTAATCATAGCGGAATCACTTAATCTTTAGCATTTTTCTACAACCTTACAATCTTTGGTCTTTTGGATGCAAACTGTACCAACCATACCAGTGACGAACTGCTAGCCAGACGGCTGAAAGCAAACCCGCGAGGCTGAGGGTTAGTCCACTGAACGGTATTAATAAGCCAAAGATGGGTAATACTGCTCCAGCAATAGTGCAGATAATAGCAGCAAGGGAAGCACTGCGACTTGCCCCCAATCCCCATGTCAGAAACAGTAAGATGATCGAAATTAAAGTCCAAGCCAACTGAGCATTGATGACGCGAGCTAGATAAGTCAGAGTCAACAGACAAGCAAAGAAAATACTAGCAGCGATCGCAATATTTTTGAAACTCATTGGCAGTGACAAATATAACAATAATATCCACCACAAAAATATTGCTGGTGCTAGCAATAAAAGACGCGGAATTACGCCCGTATGACGAATAGGTTCAGTGTTGGTAAACACTCCAAATGGATTTTTGACTGAAACATTATCGTCAAACTTCCAAGTAAATTGCGTACTCCGTCCGTCAACTTTAATTTCATTAGGTACAATACCACTAGCAAAATCAGCCGGAGCAAAGTTAGCAATTGCTGTGAGGCGGAAGTTGGAAAGCAACTGTCCCGTTGCACTATAAACCCAGCGCGGCCCTCCTTGAGCCTGATAAGTAACTCGAAAGGTGGTTTCTTCTCCTGGTTGTAAGCGGAAGGGAAAACTATAATTACCCGCGTTGGTTGGTTGTAGCCTAGTCCCATCACGCTCAACTTTATAGCTAGCAAGCAGTGTATAGCCGTTGGGTGGCGGTGCTTCAAAGAAAAAATTATTAATATCCTTGAGTTGGTTAATTACTTTATAATCGGCAGTATAATTTGCCTGATAAATCGAGCTACGACCTGGAACATCTACGCTTTGGTCAAGCTTGACTTGAATTTGCGAACCAGCCAGCATTAAGAAACGGGTAATCTCTCGCGTCTGGTTTACCTTAACAATCTTGCCATTGATTTGAGTGTTATATGAGTACGGCTCTTGAATAGAGTAGCGCACTTGCGGCGCAAATTGTTCGAGCCTTTCACCTGCAACAGTTTGAGCCACTTGAGCTACTTTTCCTTGTTCCCAGTGGTGGTAGCGATTGCTTAAAGTTGAACAGAGGAAAAATCCCGGTACTAACAGAATTAATACTAGAGTTAAATGTTGTAATCCCCGCAATAGTTGAGAATAACCAACAGCCCATTCGCCGATGAATATAACTTGTTCCGGCTGGCTTCGACGGAGAGAAAAACTGATCAGTGCGATTGCAACTCCCAAAGCTACGACCAAAAATACTAATAACAGTGAAGCTTTGAGCGCCTGGGTTCCAAATTGGACAAGCTCAATCGGATGCGTCAAATCGGGTAATCCGGGAATACCTTGAGCAGAAGATGACATTGGTTGATTTTTGCAGAATTTGGAAAACCAGACTGATAAAAACTCTTAAAAGTTTCTGGAAAAAAGTTTTATTTGATACGCTGACAGTTTAAATAAATGCTGCGTAGGCGTAGTCAGCCGTAGGCATCGCTCTGATCTTGACTTATATCATGTCCGCTTGATTGTTTATTAAACCCGAAGAACCCCACCCCCGCCAAAGCTACGCTTTGTCTCCCCTCCCCTTGGTAAGAGGCTACAGTGTACACACAAGTCATTCAAAATTCACGCATTCAAAATTCTGTTAGGAAGAAAACTAGATATCACAAGGGTTTGAGAGAGTGTATATCTGTCGCATTCTTTTTTCAAATTGGTATCAGAAAGCAAACTGGGGTTTGAGTAAGTCAAATGGCATTTTGAGAAAGCAATTGCGGATTTTACTTGCGGAAAACACCAAAATCAGAAAGCAAACTGGGGTTTGAGTAAGTCAAAGCTTCTTTTACTTGCGGAAAACACCAAAATCAGAAAGCAAACTGAAGTTTGAGTAAGTCAAAGCTTCTTTTACTTGCGGAAAACACCAAAATCAGAAAGCAAACTGGGGTTTGAGTAAGTCAAAGCTTCTTTTGAGTAAGTAATTGCGGATTTTGCTTATTGAATTTAGTCAAAATATGAAGTTTAGATAAAAATATTGAAAAAATTACTGTTAAGCTCATCCTACCCCTAAAAGGGGATGGGATTTCACGTTAACGGTTGACGGTTGAGGGTTGACAGTCATCAGTCATCAGTCATCAGTCAACAGTTAAAAGTAAAGTCCCCCTAGAAGGGGGAGGTTTTATACCAATTCGTAATTCGTAATTCGTAATTCGTAATTAAGAAAGTCAGATATTGGTTGGGTTTCGGGGTTTGAATGTGTTGCCGGATTTTAGAGAATTGGTATTAAACCCAATTTTTTTGATAAACATCAAAAGCCCGGTCATGAAGACCAGGCTTTTGAGGAGAAACAATGGGGCTATATTCCCCGAAGGTTAGTTATAGAGGTTCAGTATAATATCGATGCTCTGATAAGTGATACCACTTTGCTGTTATCGATTCCGGAAAATTCGCTAAAAATTTTTGAGTAGCCTTTTTGCCCCAAAATACAGCAAGCGACTGGCAACTTCAGCGTGTAGGATCTAAAAATATTAATTTTCCGGCTTTTGCTGATGAATAATGAATTTGGTAGCTGGCAAGAATGGCTGACAGTATTCACCTATCTAGGTTTTACGGTCTTTATTATCTGGCGCGTGTTTTCCACCGAGAAGAATTAAAAAAGCTGCATATCATCTCACCAGTATCTTTTTGCTCAAAGTGCCATTCGGGACAAAGGAGACAAGGAAGATGAGGGAGAAATGAGAAATAACTCCTAACTCAGCACTTTTCAGATCCCTTTAAATCCCATACCTTGTTCTACTTGAGCTGCAACTTTACGAGAAATCTGAAGGCGAACACCAACTTGGCCCAGGAATATACCAACTAAAATCAAGCTACCACCGATATATTGAGCGAAGGTAGGGACTTCACCCAGTACCAAATAAGCTGCCAAAATTCCCACAATTGGAGTAAAAGAGCCAGCTAAGGAAGCCGCAGACACGGTAGAAGCTCTCAAGCCCTTGAGCCAAAATGATTGACCTAAAACCACAATCACAGCAGCATAAACAAGCATCCACTGCCACAAGAAAGGTGAAAATACATCCATAAAGTGGTCGCTGCCATAGAGAACTAAAGCACTAAAGAAAAATATTACAGTTCCTAGAGCAGTACGAAAGATACTCAAGATTCCCACTGGGATATCGGAAAGCCATTCTTTAAGAATAATCGTTGAAACTACTGAAGCCACGGCTGCGATCGCTGCCAATAATTCCCCAATACCTAATCTTAAAACACCCATGTTGATCGTAGTCGTCTCTGAGGGTTGCAGGAGAATAGTTAGGGCAACCCCGACAAATGCAGCGATCGCTCCTAAAACTTCCCAACGATTTACCCGTTCCCTCAGCAACCAGACTGATAAAGCCATAGCTAGAGGTGGTTCCAAGCGTCCAATCAAAATAATATTGTTGACCCCTGTTAATGCTAATGCCTGGAAAATTAAGCCAGGGACAAGCGCTCCTGATAAAATAGCGATCGCTATCAGCGCCAACCAATCTTTCTTTGACAGTTGTTGCAAAGCCTTTTTGTTCCACTGTCGCCGATAAATAGGTAACATAACTATCAAGGCACATAAATTACCAACGAATAAAACATTACATAAAGAAATCGGATTTCGACCATCCATGAAATGTTGAGCGCCAATTTGTGTCAACTTGCGGGTAACTGCACTCGAAGCTCCAAAAATCAAAATTGCTAGCCAGAGATAGGTTTGACCGGGAATTTTATAGATAAAAGGATGCCATCTTCTTGGTCTGCTCATAATAATACTGCTGTAAAAAATACTCTTTACTATACTCAGCTGACTTGGGTAATTTAAGGTGAGATAAATCTGAGAAAACACTTAAAGCAGGCTGAGATTGAAAATATCACAGTTTCCTGAGAATCTGCTGAGTCTAAACTAAATTTTTATAAGGAATAAATTCAGACAATTAGTAGATTAGTTTCACTTGAGCTTCAGTAGCAGATGAGATGCTTTAGTTCATCGGGAAACTTAAAAACAAGGAAAAACAAATGAAAATTGCTTCTTCTCTGCTTACAGGTGTTGCTCTTGTTGGTATGCTAACAGTTTGGGATGTTCCACTTAAAATTGTGAGTCCTTCACTGGTGCAAGCATCAGCCGCAGAAAAGAAAGATGCTACAGGTTTAACTACTCAACAAAAGATTGATTTGGTCACCAAGCATAAGGGTCAGTTTGGTGGTGGTGATGAACTACGTCGTTTCTTTTTTGGCGATCTTGAACCGCTAGGTATTCAACCCGGTGGTGCTGGTATGGTGGTTAATCTTTACAATAAAGCCAATAATGTGACCTTTTCTTACTGTTCTACCTTTGATGTAGTAGTTGCGGTTAAAAAAGGTAAAGTAACAAAGTTTGAAGCTGATGAGGTCAAGTAATTCTTAGTTGTAAGTAGGTAGACATAAATAATTGAAGAAGAATTCAGGAGCGTCTTTGGCTTTGCTCCTGACTCCTGAATTCTGTTCGATAAAAGCAAATTTGTAACTTTTGATGAAAGGTCAGATATGGAATTTAGAGATGCTATCTTGTTGTTACATCCAGCGATCGCTGTACTCGTAGTATTTCCTTTAATTGGCGTCATTGTCAACCGCGCATTACAAGTTCGTCAACGCCGATTGCAAACTTTAGCCATAGGTAAGAGTAAAATTCCCGCCACTGTAGGGCAAGAGCATACTCAATTGGGTCGCTGGCTAACGGGAGCAGTTGTAGGTATTGTATTAATAGCGTTTGCCTACGATATTTTTGGTAATATTTTAGATAATCAAGTTTGGATTAAAGCACCATTTCAGGTAGTATTTATCGGGTTATTGTTTGTGGCTGCGATCGCTTCTCTGTATTTACTCTATCAGGCAAAGCAGAAAAACTGGCGTGCCATATTTGCAACCCTCACAGGAATTGCATTAGTAGTGCTTGGATGTCAAGATGGTATCTACCGCAAAACTGACCAATGGTATATCTCCCACTATTATTATGGGCTAACCTCTGCTCTGCTGATGATTTTTTCACTCTCCATTTTGCCAGACATTTATAAAGATAAGACCAATCGCTGGCGCAACGTTCACATTATTGTTAGTTGCCTCGCTCTCTTACTATTTATCGGGCAGGGCATAACAGGAACGCGCTCATTGTTAGAAGTTCCACTCACTTGGCAAGAACGCTATGTTAATATGCTCTATGAACAAAAATGTGATACTAAATCTTGTACAATCCAGCCACTATCTCTACCTAAAAATCAATAATGAATAGAACTAACAATATTTTCAATTCCCTAGACAAAACTAAAAGTGAAGCAACCCAGAAAGATTTGGATAAATCTTGACCCTTTTTCATTGCAATTACGCCTAACCATTGGTATTGCTACATTTTCAACTTTAATATTAGGTAGTTTTGCTGCATGGACTAGTTGGAAAATGCAGCAAATTTTGATTGATAGTCGTAAGCATAATATAGAAGAAATCACTGAGCGCTTGCCGCGCGATGTGCAACTTTACAGTGAAATGATGCAACCGGAAACTGGATTACAAAAAGCTATTAATAACTTAGCAAATACCAACTTATTTTTATGGTTAAAAAGTCCTGATAATAAAATTTTGATAAAATCTGCTACTTTGGATTTGTTATCTAACTCTACGGTTACTGAGTTAATGTCCCTTAGCAATATGCAGATTAAACCACAAATTTACAAAGTTAATCAAAGGTACTTTGTTATAAGTAGTGGTTTTTTGCAAGTGCAGGGTAAGTATCTGGGTAAGCTATTTGTAGTACATGACATTACTCGTGAACAGACAATGTTTATGGCAATGCTACAAAGTTTGAATATTAGCTGTATTTTGGCAATTATTGTAATAATAACTATAAGCGCATTTTATATTAGCCGTTCTCTGCAACCACTGCGCCAGCTAAGTCAGATGACTTCTGTCATTTCTATAGAAGACTTAGGAAAAGCACAACTATATGTTGATAATGCACCTAGTGAAGTCAAAGAATTAGCTCAAACTTTAACCATGTTGTTATCGCGCCTCTCACAATCTTGGGAGCAAGAACGAGAATTTGTGAGTAATGTTTCTCACGAATTACGTACACCATTGACGATTGTACATGGTTACTTACAAAGCGTGTTGCGACGGCAGAATAACTTAACCGAAATTCAACAAGAAGCTTTAGAAACTGCTTCCTCAGAAGCCGAACGTACCATTCGCTTGCTACAAGATTTACTTGATTTAGCACGAGCAGATAGTGGCTATTTGAATTTTCAGATGAAATCTTATGTCTTGAATGACTTAGTTGAAGAAGTCGTGGTGATGGCGCAAAAATATAGCGATCGTTTAATTACAATTGAGTCAAAAAATTATCCTATTGGAGTGAAAGTAGACTACAGCCGTTTTAAACAAATATTGCTCAATTTAATTAATAATGCTATTAATTATTCTGAAGCTAGTACGCCTATAATTTTAAAGTTAAATCAGTTTCATAACAAAGCGATTATTCAAGTTTGTGACCAAGGTTATGGTATTCCTTTACAACACCAAACACGTATTTTCGAGCGATTTTACCGCGTAGATGAATCCCGCTCTCATGCTACTGGCGGTTGTGGTTTGGGTTTATCCATTGTTAAGACACTTGTACAGGGTATGGGTGGTAGTGTATCTGTGCAATCAAAATTAGGAGAAGGGAGTGTGTTTACCATCACTCTACTTACATAGCTAGTTAAAGTCAGGTTAAAGTAGCACTTTGATTGTCACCCTATCCGCTTTAAAATTACAAATATGGCAGCAAATATCCTTTTAGTTGAAGATGAAGTTAAACTGGCGCGATTTGTTGAATTAGAACTAAGTAGCGAAGGTTACAATATAAACGTGGCACATGATGGCATCGCTGGTTTAACATTAGCACGGGAGTTATCGCCAGATTTAGTCATTCTTGATTGGATGCTTCCAGGGCTGTCAGGCTTAGAAATCTGTCGTCGGTTGCGGGCAACTGGTATCTCCATACCAGTAATTTTGCTGACAGCAAAAGATGAAGTTAACGATCGCGTCGCAGGTTTGGATGCAGGAGCTGATGATTATGTAGTTAAACCATTTAGTATAGAGGAACTGCTAGCTAGAATCCGCGCTCATCTACGCCGCACTCAAGAAACAGATCAGGATATTTTTCAGTTTGAAGACTTGAGTTTAAATCACCGGACTCGCCAAGTTTACCGGGGTAAGCGGGCAATTGAGTTAACGGCTAAAGAGTTTGACTTGTTAGAATATATTCTCTCACATCCCCGTCAGGTATTTACTAAAGACCAAATTCTACAAAAAGTTTGGGGTTACGACTTTATGGGTAATTCCAATATCATCGAAGTATACATCCGCTACTTGCGCCTAAAACTAGAGGAAAATAATGAAAAACGCTTGATTCATACGGTACGTGGTGTGGGCTATGTACTTCGGGAATAGTCAAAGTCAAAACATTTTATTTTTATTCACATCCTTGGGTTAATATCATTTCCTCTTGCAGGAACGATATTAACCCAAGGATTTATTTAATGAAATCAATTTCTACACCAAAATACCAATTCGTAATACTCTACGTAATTGAGAAAGTTAAATTACATCTGGTTGGGTTTCCCCTTTTTGTATCTGTAGTCTTATTAGTCTTATTTTGGAGAATTGATATAAGATATGTGCAACAATTAGTCAGTCTTAAGGACGATAAAATTGCGAATAAAAACAAATTTTGAGCAATCTTGGAGCAAAGGAAGTAGGAGAATCGGTAACAAAAGCAGTGGTTCCTAGTTGGGGATCAATTTTTATCATGGATTTTTTCCTCTCTCTACTGCTTTTTGAACAGCCTGCATTTTGAAACCATTGAAATTTAGTTCTAGGCGGGTGAGGGAGCCAACAGTTAAGCTATTTCTAGACTTTTGTTAACACGTATGAGCAATGCTGTGCTCTTACGAAAGATGTGATTTTTAAACATCTCTATATTTGGCATTTCTTGTCAATGCGTAAGTCCTACCCAAGTATTGAAGAACAAGATTCCCGACTTTTTTAAGAAGTTGGGAACCTGAGTCAAAAAGCAAGTTGTGGGTAAGCGATACTGGTTCTCAAGCCTTGGCGCAGGCCGCACTTTGGCATGGTTCAACTCCCTTCCCTACGGGACGCTACGCGAACGGCTACGCTACTTCGGCTACGCTCAGTACAAGTCAGGGCAAGCCGCTCACCAGCCGCTCAATGACCACCGCAGGCATCACTAGTTTTTTTGGGTATACTTCAAAACGTTAGCGAAATTTGGGAATATATTAACTTGTAGATTAGCGCACCTAAGGCCAAACCTGCTAATGAAAAGGTAGAGGCAGTCCAAAAGGCTAGCCCTTCCCTAAGACCTGCCATTTGAAAGTCTATCCTGACTAATATAGTTGCCGAAATGATCAGCAAAGTATCAAGAAATACCCGAAACCAGGCAATCATAATAAAGAATAAGAAAGCTCCTAAAATAGCAACGCCGAAAGACCTAGTATTTGATTTAAGCAAAACATTCAAATAATATGTCATTTTTAGCCAAGGAATGGTCAACGTTACTATTAAAAGCAAGATAGCAACCACAGTCGCTAGCCACACAAACAGAGGAGCGCGTGTTTCAGATATTACCCAGCCCAAAGTACTGTAACTAAGCATTACTAGCGCCAGGGACACCCAAGGAACTCTTTTCAAAATTGACATGGGTTAATACTCCTAGTACAGGGTCAACAAGAGGAAAAGGGGCAGGGAGTTCAAAGCTTGGGGGGAAATCCTCATAAATTTAGGGCTGCTGAAAGTTTGGACGTATTATTTCTCGTGTTACACATCTCGAAACAAATATTTTTACTTTTGGGCAGAAATAAATTTAGGGCTGCTGAAACCCTTGTGGCAGGTGAATTACAGTATGATCCCTTCCCCCTGCTCCCCTGCCTCTTAGGTCAAGGTCTTATTCCATTATTGAATCTTATATAATGCAGATTCTTATAACTATTGACTAATAGCTAAACAATCATTTTCTGCCCACCAAGCGTAGATCGGCGTGTCGCGGTCTGCTAAAACGCCAAAAGTATTAGGTTGCAACACATTTATGCTAATGCCATTTGTTAATTCCACAACATAATTAACGTGTGTGCCCAAATACATAACATTGATAAGCCGTCCTTCAAAGCAGTTAGTTGGCAAATTGGGTGGATAAAGCGAAAGCTGTATTTTTTCAGGCCGCACACTCACTACCACCGCTTGTGATAATTCAGATGGTGTATCTTCAGCGCGGCTAATGACAATTGAGAGTCCCGTTTTTGTGGAAATTTTAATATTAGAGGAGTCTACCGCTACGATTTCACCACTGAATAAATTAGTATCGCCAATAAAATCAGCAACAAAGGATGTGCAAGGACGTTCGTAAATTTGGCTGGGAGTGCCAACTTGTTCAATTTTGCCTTGGTTCATCACGGCAATGCGATCGCTCAAAGACAATGCTTCTTCTTGGTCGTGTGTCACCATCACAAAGGTCAATCCCAAGTCTTTGTGTAAATTTGATAACTCCACCTGCATTTCTTTACGTAGTTTTAAATCTAACGCCCCTAAAGGTTCATCGAGTAATACGACGGTGGGGTGATTGACTAGGGCCCTTGCTAAGGCGACACGTTGCTGTTGACCACCAGAAAGTTGATTGGGAAAGCGCTGCTGCAAACTTTCCATTTTCACTCTTCTTAAAGCTTCTTCGACTCTAGCTTCAATTTTCAATTTGGGGATTTTTTTTAACCGCAGTCCAAAGGCGATGTTATTCCAGACATTCAGGTGGTTAAATAAAGCATAACTTTGGAATACAGTATTGACCGGTCGGCGGTAAGGCGGCACATTAGTCATAGATTTACCCTGAATCAACACCTTGCCAGCGTCAGCGATTTCAAACCCAGCAATTAAGCGCAGTGTTGTTGTTTTACCACAACCGGAGGGGCCTAAAATACTAAAAAATTCTCCCTGTCTGACATCCAAATCTATTCCATGTACTGCTGGTTCTTGGTTAAAAAACTTGAATACATTACGCAGTTCAACATCAAGTGGCTGAAAAGTTGTTATCCCCCTTTGATTCTGCATGACAATTTGAGCCATAATCCTCAGTAGAATGCCGTGATCTTACGTGATTTTGTCAGTAGTCTATTGGGCAGACTAGATTTGACACTTTGGTTTATTGTATCCGCCAAAAACAATTGTTCAAGAATATACTCGGCTGATTCTTTTATACCCAGTACCGGGCATAAGTTAGGGTAATTGTATACAGATAATACCGCTATTGGAATCATTATTTGTCTTATGTCTTTATTCCCATCAATTGGCTGTAATGAAATGTAGGTTTATTTCCGCCGACCTGTTCTGTACTAGTGTGCAAAGTTTAAAATTCAACGAAGAGGCAGGGGGTATTGATTATTCTCTGCTCCTGTGCCCTTCATCTCCTTCATCTCCCCATCACCAAACAAAAATCAGGTCAATAATAATATATGATTGACGACTATATTCGAGCCATAATGACTCAAAATCAGATTCCTGGACTTTCTGTTGCAGTGGTGCAGGAAGGTGAACCTGTTTTAGTTAAGGGCTATGGACTGGCGAATGTTGAACACTCTGTTCCAGCTACTGAACATACAGTTTATGAAATTGCGTCTGTCAGTAAAACTTTCACCGCTACAGCCGTAATGATGCTGGTGGAACAAGGGGTAATTTCGCTAGATGATGCGATCGCAGATTATCTCGATCATCTACCCCTAGCGTGGCAAAATGTCACAATTCAACATATTCTGTCTCATCAGTCTGGAATTCCCAACTACACCGATGCCCCAAACTACTGGGAAATTACCCATCTTGAATTATCTAAATCTGAAATTTTGGCTCTAGTTACTCACCTACCCCTCAAGTTCCAACCGGGTGAGTTTAGCGCCTATGACAACACAGGCTACTATCTACTGGGTTTGATCCTAGAAAAGGTAACTGGACAATCTTATGGAGATTTGTTGCAAGAGCGCATTTTTGCTCCTTTGGAAATGAAAGCAACCCTGATGAATGATCCTAAAGACATAGTGCCACACCGGGCTGCTGGCTATCGGTTGCCAAACAGCAAACTCGTTAACAAACCTTACTACAGTCCTTCTGTTACCTATTCTGCTGGAGGTCAACTTTCCAGTGTAGAAGATATGGTGAAGTGGGAACAGGCGCTTTGTGGTGCAACTTTGTTAAAGCAATCAACCCTTGATTTAATGTGGACTCCTCATTTTCCCAATCAGGGCGATGATTGGGAAAAGTTGAGATATGTTGCAGGTTTAGGTTGGTGGGTATTCAATTATGGCGATCGCCGAGTAGTTGGTCATAATGGTTCAATTTTAGGATTCGCAAGTAACATTACTCGCTTTATTGATGACAAAATTACCGTGATTTTACTTTGCAATCTAGATAAAATTTCCCGACCAGATGCGATCGCTAAGAAAATTGCTGAATACTACTGTCCAGTTCTTACGGAACTAGTGCTTGGGCGACGTAATGGAAGAGATGATCTCATGGTATCAATTGAAAACAATTAATCACTGCCGATTAGTTTGCAGTTAAATACCTGCTAAGAATTTAGCAGAATTATTTACACATAATCTTAATATTGAAATCATCTTTGTCTTATGACCATATTTAAAGCATCTCCACTTGCTGGAAAACAAAATAGACGTACAGTTGGACAGAGTTTCCAGCCGATATTTTTAATTATATTTACTCTATTGATGGTGACGGGAATCAGCGTTCGTTTAGCATATTTGCAAATTACAGAAGGCGCAAATCACCGCAAACGAGCCGAGTCAAATCGAATTCGGATGATTCCTAAACAACCAGAAAGGGGTAACATTTTTGACCGCAACGGCAAACTTTTAGCCAGTACTCGCTATCCTCGCTCTGTATATTTGTGGCCGATGGCACATACCAAGCCAGCATGGTCAGTTGTGGGAGCGCGTCTATCTCAAATTCTCGACGTTCCCCAAGAAGAGATTGAAAAGAAACTAGAAGAGGCAGGCGCTAACTCTTCTTCACTCATACGGATTGCTCGTGACTTGAACGAAGCACAAATCACAGCATTAAAGGAGTATCAAAGCGAACTTAAAGATGTAGAAATTTCTACAGAAGCCGTTCGTTACTACCCCCACGGCAAGGAATTAGCACATGTATTAGGCTATACGCGAGAACTGACCGCCGAGCAGTTAAAAGAAAAGAAGCAGGAAGGCTACAGATTGGGTGATGTGATTGGTCAAATGGGAGTTGAAAAAGCTTATGAGAAAAGTCTGCGGGGCGAATGGGGCGGACAGCAAGTAGAAGTGGATGGTGCAGGTCGGCCGCTCCGGGTTTTGGGGGTGAAACAGGCAAAGGCTGGTAACGATTTGCACTTGACCGTAGATTTAAATATGCAAAAGACAGCAGAAAAAGCTTTGGGCGATCGCGACGGGGCGATCGTGGCACTTGACCCAAAGAACGGTGCAGTTTTAGCAATGGTATCTCACCCCACCTTTAACCCAAATATTTTCTCGAAGCAGAAACTCACCCAAAAAGATTGGGAAACTGTACAAGGTGCAGATCATCCCTTGGTTAATCGCGCCCTCAGCGCTTTTCCACCTGCTAGCACCTTCAAAATTGTCACCACCACAGCCGGGTTAGAATCAGGTAAATTTTCTCCTAGCACAGTCTTGCAAACCTACGGTTCCTTAAACTTTGGCGGTACGCGATTTGGTGAATGGAATCACGCCGGATTTGGGCCATTGGGTTTTGTCGGCGCATTACAGTGGAGTAGTGATACCTTCTTCTATCAAATTGGTCGCGGAGTCGGCGGCCCAACTTTAATTGAATGGACTCGCAAGTATGGATTTGGTAAAAAAACCGGCTTTGAGTTTGCCAACGAAGAGGCAAAAGGTTTAGTGCCAGATGAAGCATGGAAGCAGAAAGCTTGGAAGATACCTTGGACTATAGGCGATAGCATTAATATGTCAATTGGTCAAGGTGCTTTACAAACTACACCGTTGCAAGTCGCCATCATGTTTGCCGTGCCTGCTAATGGTGGCTACAGAGTCCAGCCACATTTGCTTAAAGACAATGAAGAAGCAAAAAGCTGGCGAGAATCTTTAAATATGAAGCCGACAACCATAAGTATTCTCCGTCAGGGACTACGGAAAGTAGTAGCTGAAGGTACGGGTAAGGCTTTAAAGCAGCCAACAGTTCCCGCAGTCGCTGGTAAGAGTGGCACTGCTGAAGCGTGGAAGGGGCGTGTTAAGCAAAATCACGCTTGGTTTGGAGCCTATGCACCTGCCCAACAGCCAGAAGTTCTAATTGTGGCATTTGCTGAACATTCCGGCGGCGGTGGTGGTAGCATTGCTGCGCCGATGATCTTACAAATTATGGAAGAATATTTTCAGCGCAAATATCCAGGTAAGTATCAAAAACCAGCGCCTAAGAGTCCAGAAAACAGCCGTCGGAGTTGAATAACAGTCGATTTGAGCAGCGGTAAGTAACCTTCGCATTTTTGCCAAACATCTGTGTTGCATATTTTGAATACTTTAGTCTGTAGAACTTTCGTATTCAAAATACTAGGCTTTTTCTTCATGCAGCCCAGTAAACTAGACCAAATTTTAGGACTAGAACTACAGCGTCATCGCACAGAAAAAGGTTGGTCACAGGAGTATCTTGCAGAAGTGACAGGTCTGCACAGGACTTACATTAGCCAGCTTGAGCGAGGGCTAAAAAGTCCATCTGTTAGAGTTCTCAGCCATATTACCAATGCTTTAGGTATGACAATGAGCAAGTTTTTACAAGCTGTAGAGGAATCCCTCGGTGTTGACGGACAATGAGATTGAAAGATTAAGCCAAGCCATTATTGCTACCGTTGCATCTCCAGTCATCGGCTCGATAGAAGATTATACGTGGGAAGCAATTTTTCATTATGTTAAAGACATTCCTTTATCAGATCCCGCTTTGGGACGTAGCAAGCTTCTCTATGATGCTGTTGACTTGGTGACTAAAACTGGTTGGTCACTCAAATCCCTCCAATTGAATAGCCTTAACTTTACAAATCCATTTTTGTTTGTCATTCAAAGAGCAGATGTCATCAAGAAGGCTGTCCAACTGGGTTTTCCTGGTCTGACTGAGCAATCTTTGCCTAATGAGCTTGGATCAGCAATTGTCCAACATTGGAACGAGAAGATTATTTTGAGTCAGGCAGCACAAAGCGTTGTAAATAGTTATGAAGGCATATTACTGAAAACTATCAAAGGCTACGAGTATATTTACTGCGAGTTTCCACTCAATCCTCTTGACCCAAATACCTTTTCTTGGGCTTGGACGGTAGATAGAACTACTGGGGGATTAGGGGCTGGACTACAGGGAAGCGTTGCAGGCAAAATAGAATTAGTTTGGTATAAAAATCAGAAACAACTTTTTCGAGCTAGAACTATTCCTACACAAGCGGTTCGGATTACAGTTGAAAGAACTCGTCTGACGCTTGATCGATATGTGGAGACAGTTCTCTCTGCTTTGCAAGATCAAATCAATACCCAATTTTCTGAGGATAAGCTTGAAGAATAGATGAGGCGATCGCTTTACCTAGTAGGGGAGGTACAGATTCACCAATTTGAGAAGCCATATCAGTATATGTTCCCAAAAAGTGAAAATCATCTGGATAAGAGTGTAATCTTGCAGCTTCGCGTATTGTAATTGTTCGATCTTGAGTAGGATGAAAAAACCTACCCGATCCTGGATGGAAGACCCATCTGGTGATAGTTCTCGCTGGTTTATCCCAGTAAAGTCTCCCGTATGCGCCGCTGTAGTGTTTCTTGGGAGCTAATTCAGAAGGTAAATCCCTCGCATCTTGTCCTTCAGAAAGAGCGCGAACTCTCGAAAATTGAATTGGACTCAAAGCACGAGCCACATGATTAACAATTTTTATGCTTTGATAACGCATCATCGCTTGATATGTAGTTTGTGGAGCAGAAGGATAAACTTCAACGTCATAGTCTTGTCCTGCATCTAGTGGTGGTAAGTCTCCAATCGCATCTCTGACTGTGACCAGTGGAGAAATATTTGCCTCTAACAAATTAAGCTGATTACAAGATTTCGTACTTCTATAGTCGCTCCTAATATCACCAAAATGTGTTGGTTCAGGAAAAAGAGGGGAGTGATCTAGACTAGCTACAAAAAAAGCTCTGGCTCTCGTTTGTGGTATTCCATAATGGGCAGCATTTAATGATGAAGAGACAACTTTATAGCCCAATGATTCAAGTTTTTCTGTTATTTCTTCTCTAATTACGCCATTGTAAGCTTTCAAGATTTCAGGCACGTTCTCCATTACGACATAAAGGGGTCTAAACTCCTCTACGAATTCCAAAAACGTTTGATATAGCAAGTTACGGGAATCATTGAGGTAACGATAACCGGCAGGAATATTTCTCGAAAATCCCTGACACGGGGGGCCGCCAATCAACAGTATTGGTGCTTCTCGCCGTAAGCCCAACGCTAATCGTAATTCATCAGGACTAACCTTACGTATGTCCTGATGAATGATTTTAGTTTTTGGGTAATTGTGCTTGTAAGTCGCCAGGGCTTTTGCATTTACATCGATCGCACACAGAGATTCAAAGCCCGCCATGTGAAAGCCTTTTGTCAAACCACCAGCACCAGCAAATAAGTCAATAATCTTATATATCATTTTTGAATACTATAGTACTCAAAGGATATCGTCAACCAACTCCTTTATAAAAAGATAGTAATTTCTAGCTCAACTTTTATGGCGATATTTTAGCGGGTTTCAAATTTCTGGCTTTGTAGAACATTTCCAAACTGTCGCGATCGCCTACAAAACGCCAGTGCCACGGCTCATAACTCACACCTTGAACATTATCTTTAGGAAATGACATTTCAAAGCCAAAACGCGCTGCATTTGCTTGCAGCCACCGATAAGCTTTGGTATTGTCAAAGTTAGTTTGGAGATTAGTTGCTGGTACTGATCCGTCTCCAATATCCACAGCATACCCTGTGTGATGTTCGCTATGACCAGGAGGAGCGCTGAGGGCAGCTCGTTCTGCTGGCGTCTGATTTCGCTGGGCACCGACACCAAAAAACAATGGCTCCTGGTCTTTGACTGAGCGAAAGCCAGAAATTGGTACTAAAATTACACCTGAACGCCGCGCTGCTGCTACCATCTCCTCAAACTTTTGGGCAGCAGCTTTTCGCATTCTAATGCCCCTATTTGCAAAGATGGTTACTAGTTCTGATTCAGGGGCTTCTGGGTATGCCAGATGCCCTAACAGAGTGTTGAAATTACCAGATTCTGTAGTTGGTGTGGGTGTAGAACTAGTGACCAAGGGTTGAGAATCGGCGGTTTTTTTGGGTGCAGTGGCGAAAAACAAAAAACCGCTAATTAAACCCAGCAAGACAAATCCCGCTACTCCCCCAATCAGCACAATTCGGGGTTGCAACCAAATTTTAGGTGTTGCATCAGGAGTATCGCGTACAGCCACTGGAATATCATCACCAAGGTCATTCGATGAGTTTTGCGGTTTTCCAGAAAACCCAGCCTTATTCAAGGGGAAACTCCTGTTTTTGTGGGATAACCATAACAGATTTTGCACTGGACAAAAGTAAACGTAACAGGTAGCATTTTACATCTGTGGTTCTTAGGCGCAATCTTGACAAACCTTTTAGAACTATACGTCAAGCTGGGAGGATTAGTCCTGGTAGGTTTTATTCTCGGACGCAAACTTCCTGTGACAGTTCCTACACGTTTGGGACAGTTTCTTTTTTGGGTGGGAGTACCCATAAGCATAGTATCGTTTTTGCGTCAATCTAGCTTGTCGGGGCAAATTTGGATTGCACCTGCCATCGCTTACCTCGCCATTTTACTAGGAGCATTTTTAGCTTGGGTGGGGATTAAAGCACAAGGCTATTTTAAAAATACCGTCCCTCAACCACCAGCTCAGGCTAGCTTGATATTAGCAGCAATGTTGGGTAACACAGGTTATCTTGGCTTTCCCATTACCTTAGCAATGGTAGGCAAGGAACACTTTGCTTGGGCGCTATTCTACGATTTGCTAGGTTCATTCCCAGGAACTTATGGCTTGGGTGTGTTACTAGCAGCGCGTTTTGGCGGTGGTGTCCAGAATCATTGGCAGACTGTTAGGGCCATCTTAATTAATCCTGCGCTATGGGGTTTCGGATTTGGCTTGCTGTTTCGGCAGGTGACAATTCCCACAGTTGCGGAATTCTGGTTAGAGAAATTTGCTTGGAGTGGTGTAGCTTTATCCCTGGTGTTAATTGGAATGCGACTGGCGCTGCTCAAATCTTGGCGTAGCCTACCACAAGTAGGGATGAGCTTAGGAATCAAAATGCTGCTAGTTCCCTTGATATTGGGTAGCATGTTACCACTGTTTGGAATAACTGGGGCGATCGCAAAGGTAATTGTCTTACAAATGGCCATGCCTCCAGCTTTTGCCACACTCGTAATTGCTGAGGCATTCAATCTTGATCGCGATCTGGCAGTTACTGCCTTAGCTGCTGGGGCTATACTATTGCTGCTTACTCTCCCACTTTGGCTGTGGCTATTTTAAAATAATGCCATCATTGGTAAAATACTTATTGCTCCTAAGTTAAGTTCTTTTGGAGCATCAGCTAATTTAATTATCTTATTCAACAAAAGACTAGCAAATAACAAAGGTATGCACCATCCGTCACTCATATATATTAAAGTAATGAATGTGATTATTAATATTCCTTTGTTGAATAAAGAGGGCATTACATTGTATACAGCAATATAAATATCCATAATAGAATTGAATATTAAGTATGCTATTAAAGATAAACTAAAGCTAACCCCAATAATCCCTATGTTTTCTACATCATTAAACTTAACATTTAATGAAGTTAGATTGCTAGCTAATGCACTTTTGCTACCTTGAATGGTTAGAAATATTGTTAATCCTAATACTCCCCTTACTCCATCAGCAAACGCTTTTCTGCTAATGATAGTGTGGGGTTTATCATAATCTTCTTCTATAGCTTTGCATACTACAGATGTAGGCAAACCCCACATAATTGAAGATAAACATCCTGCAAAGAATCCTTGGGCTATTTCTACCCCATTATGAAATGTATTAATTTGAGGCTTTTTAATATATACTTCTTTTTCTGTAAATGTTTTTAGTAAATTACTAGAAAACATACAGGAAGTTACTACAAACATGGGTTGATTGATTGGTAAATTTGTAGCGAGGATTGCTAATAAACCTGACGAAATTAGAGAAAGTATTCCTAATTTATGGTTTTTAGTTTTAATTATTAAAACTATCCATACTCCTAGTATTAGAATCAGTAACTTTACTACAGTGTGATTGAGTAATGCAATATTTTGAGATGCAAGTAAATTAATTAGTTTTTCGTATGAGATTACTAAAGTTTTACTTGGCTACTAGGATAATTAACGAGCGCATAGACAGTGGTGATGGCAAGTTCGATAAATTTAGCCTGATGCAATATCTGTGAATATTGCTCAACGAGTTATTTGGCTTCTGACTTTTCACGGTATCTGGAAAACCTCTCTCTAAATCTCTCTCCTAAGAGGAGAGAGACTTTGAATTTTCCCTCTTCCCGCACTTCGTGCCGCTACGCGAACGGAGGGAAGGGGGTTAAGGAGTTAGGTTTTTGGTGGCTTTTCCACGTTCATGATGGCTGTGCATCCTGTACTGGATGCTGCCCATAATATGGCAAAGCCTCTGACCAATTAGGAAATTTGCCCTCTTGCCAATCGAGATTAGCTAATTCCAAAATACTTGTCACCGTTGCTGCTAAACCAGATTGAGCTTGAATCAACTGATAATTAGTGTTCCAATTCGCTAAGGTTTCCTGCCATGCTTCTGGTGTCAACACTCTATCTGACAAACACACTCTTAGTTTAGAAACATCTGGCTCAAACTGATAAATAGCAGCAAAAATTTGACCTCGTTGTGCTGGCATTTCCACAGCAATAGTTTTGGGATTTTGACTTTTGCCTGCTTCTGACCAAGCTACCGCAGCCAAAGTTGAAATCGCAAATACAGGAATATCTAACTGTTGCCCTAAAGTGCGAGCAGTTACAACGCCAATCCGAGTTCCCGTAAAGCCGCCAGGCCCTTTTGCAACTGCGATAAAGGACAAATCTGCCCAAGTTTGCGGTTTGATAAATTCAATTAAATATTGATGCACTAAGCTAGATAAATCACGCCCCAAATTCCAAATTTTAGAGCGATTTTCACCAGCAAAGTTACTAATTGCCAAACCTAATTCTGGTGTGGTAGTATGTAGTGCCAAAGCATATTTATTTATTGCAAAGTCTTCTAGTTCCGTTATCAAAGTTACTTAAAATATCTATTTTTATAGAGTTAAGGTGATTTATTTAAGCATATAACATAGCGGTTCTTAATTGAATAGACTACGGACAAAAGTCTCAGGGCAAAGGTTTTGCTGTTTCAACAAAATCAGAATGCGATGGCGCAAGCGCCCGCCGTAGGCGATCGCAAATATTCGCTTGCTGTTCACTCTCTAAAAGCGATCGCGGCTAGCGCTCTTTTATGTCTCTGGTGAGAGAAAAATGCTCTGATTTGCTGAGATTTTTGAAATTCCTTGAAGACTGTGAACAATACAGGCGCTGCTATGTCGGAAATATTGAGAAGTAATCAAATATA